>CAZIUC010000001.1:0-338267 GCA_964542455.1 uncultured Thiobacillus sp.
TCGCACCCGCTGGAAAACAAACGCCTTTGCACGGCGCACTCCGACAGGCTGCTAGTCCCCCAGCAACTCAGCCACCGGCTCAAGTTGTTCCACGTGCTGAGCCACCACTTTCACCAGGACGGTGATCGGCATGCTCAGCAGCATGCCCCAGACGCCCCATAGCCAGGTCCAGAACAGCAGCGAGACGAACACCGCCGCCGTGTTCATTCTGGCGATCCTGCCGGTCATCCAGGTGGTAACGAAGATCCCGACGACCGTGGCGATCGCCAGCGAAGCGCCGGAGACCAGCAGCACCGGCGGCAGGGCATTGAACTGCAGGAAGGCCGCCATGCCGATACCGCTGGCGGTGACGGCCGGACCGAAGTACGGGATGACGTGGAGCAGTCCCGCCGCCACGGCCCAGGCGCCGGCGTTCTCCAGGCCGATCCAGCGCAACGCGACCCAGGTAAGCAGCCCCACCAGCACGTTGGTCGCCAACAGCATGAACATGTAGCGCTGGATGGATTGGTTGATGTCATCGAGGATGTGCACGGTGATCTTCTTGTCCGACAGCGTGGGTCCCGTGAGTCGCACCAGCTTTCTCTTGTAGGTATCGCCGGACAGCAGGAGAAAGAAGGTCAGGAACAGCACCATGGCGGCCTGGCCGATCAGCCCCGCCGCGCCCATGGAACCCGCCCAAATGAAGTTTCCGAGTTTGAAGCCGGGCGGGTCGATGGCGACCTGCGTCGGCCGTCGTTTGCTCTTCACGGTCATCTCCATTGCCTGGCTCGTCGCTTTCTCGATCTCAATCGCGGCGGTTTGCACCTTCCGCATGGTGCTGGTCTGGCCCTCGCGCAGACTGGCGAGACCGGTCGACACCTTGCTGATCGCTTCAGGCAACTGCTCGAGTATCCCCTGCACCTGCCCACGCAAAGCGTAGCTCCCCACGACAAGCGCGCACACGACTCCCGCCATCACGATAGCGGCGCCCACCACGCGCGGGATGTGGAGGCGCTGGAGCCACGCGACCAGGGGGTTCAGGGTGTAGGCGAACAAAACCCCGAGCAGCAGGGAAATGACAAAGCTCTGCGCCCAGTCCAGGGCGAAGATCACCGCGATCGTGGCCAGGATGATCACGGCCAGACCGTGCCCGACCTTGGGTAAGCGAACGGTGGACAACGACGCGGTCGAAGCCGACACGTCGGGAGATCGATCGCTGTCCGGAACTTCCGGTTCAGGGGTTGTGATGGCTGCCATCAGGCCGGCCCTCGCTGGTTAAGACAGGCTGCTCGGCGCGCTGTGGCTCATGCCGCGGGCGGCCGAACTCGAGCGCGAACTGCCGCGTGAATTCGGCCCCGAGAAAGAAAATCAGTGACGAGTAGTACACCCACAGAAGCAACGCGATCAGCGATCCGGCGGCGCCAAAGCTCGATGCCACGCCGCTGTTGCCGAGATACAGGCCGATCACGTATTTCCCCAGGCTGAACAGCCCCGCCGTGAAAGCCGCGCCGATCCAGGTATCGCGCCAGGACAGCGGCGCATCCGGCAAGGTCTTGTAGATGACCGCGAACAGGCAGGCGATGACGGCAAACGAAATGAGGGAGGAGATCGTCGCGAGCACCACGGCGGGACTGCCCAGGACCGCGTCGGCATAGCTCCCAAGCATGGCCAGCCCGGCGCTGACGACAAGGGAGACCAGCAACAGGAAAGCCAGCGCCAGTACCAGGCCCAGGGACAGGAGGCGCGTCCGCAAAAGCATATGAATAGCCGACCGAGGCGGTTTGTCGCTGCCCCACAGCTCATCCAGGCTGCTCTTCAACTCGGCAAAAACGCTGGTGGCCCCCAGCAGCAGCAGCACGCTCGCCGCCAGGGTCGCCACCAGGCCGGAGGTTGGATCGCGCGCGGCGGCCAGCAAGGCCTGGATCGCCCGCGCGCCATTCGGCCCGACCAGCCCTTGCATCTGGGCAACAATCTCGCCCTGAGCCGCCTTGGCACCGAAAAAATAGCCGGCGACCGCGATCGCCAACACCAGGATGGGCGTCATGGAGAACAAGGTATAGAAGGCCAGTGCCGCGCCCTTGCTGGCCCCCCGATGATCTATCCAGGATTTCAGCGACTCGATCAGGACGACCTTCAGCCGTGTTACCCAGTCTGTTCCAGCACTGTGCCTCATGGGCGGCATGATGACCCCTGGCGCCTCTCGGCTTGCTCTAGGTAATCCAGTCGTAGCACGACTAATAACGGCTCTTTTCTCGTTAGCTCGTGACGCGGACCAGTAAAGTTCCCCCCTTTGCAAAGGGGGGTTAGGGGGGATTTTCGGACGATTGAACGGGCACCACCCTTGGAGAAATCTCCCTCAGTCCCCCTTTGAAAAAGGGGGAAGCCATATTCCCATCGGCTTTCGCGCATATCACCAGCTAACGAGAAAAGAACCTTAATAAACATCCCCAGGGCCGGAGCTTATGTTCGGAAATGGCCCTGGGATAGCCTTCTTTATTTCAGGCGCATATCGTTGGTGACGCCTTGCACGCCGCTGACGCCACGCGCCAGTTCGACCGCCCGGTTTGCCGACGCCATCGAACTGACAAAGCCGCTAAGTTGCACCACGCCCTTGAAAGTCTTGACGTTGACCTCGGTGGCCTTCGTGATGGGGTCATCAAAGATGGCCGCCTTCACCTTGGTGGTGATGACACTGTCGTCGATGTATTCGCCGGTCCCCTGTTGCTGTGGTGTGGAGGAACAACCCACAACGGACACCAGGGTGGCGGCCAGAAAAACCGCGGAAAGATATTTGCTGATTTGTTTCATTTTGATACTCCAGAGGTAAGTGATGCGGGACGGCTTGGCCGTGCTGGGCATGGCTGATGTTGGGCAAGAGCGACTTCGCGGCCACCTCCGGCGCGATACGGCCAGGGGGGCGCGCGATCACCCGCTTATTTCAGCCGCATGTCATTCGTCACGTCATGTACGCCGCTGACGCCGCGCGCCACCGCGACCGCTTTGTATGCCGTCTCCACTGAATTCACGAAGCCACTCAGTTGCACCACGCCCTTGAATGTCTCGACCTTGATATCGGCGACCTTCAGGGTGGGTTCATCGAGGATGGCCGCTTTCACCTTGGCGGTAATGACGCTGTCGTCGAAATACTGGCCGGTACCTTCCGTCCGCGACGTGGACGCACAACCCACGACGGACACCAAAGTGGCGGCCAGGAAAACCGCGGAAAGATATTTGCTGATTTGTTTCATGGTTGATTCTCCAGTTGGTTGTAATAAAGGGGCTTCCGTTTCCCGTTCTACCCATTCGGTTTGAAGCCTGAGTAACAGGATAGTCACCGTCACCGAAGTAGTCGGTTCGCTGCCGCACATAGAGAAAAAAATTGGAGGGAAATGCGGCTTCCCGCTTTATCAAAGGGGGAACCACTGTTCCAACCGCATCACCAGTAAACACGAACAGAGCGAAGTAATCGGCTCGCGGCCATAAATCGCACCGCGGGCATTCCGTCCACTTCATCCGCCTGGCCGGCCAGTTCTGCCTCCTGTCAGGGCGTTATTTTGTCCCCACAAATAAACAGACCCCGCCACGGCGGGGTCTGTCGTGGAGAACTGTTGTAGTCAGCCTTGACGGCGACGAGTAAATCCCAGCCCCGCGAATCCGAGTCCCAGCAGCGCCAGCGTGGCGGGTTCCGGGACGACTTGGCCACCTGATCCGCCGGTGCCCCCCGGCCCAATATCGGCACCTTGGTCATAGCCGCCGCTGTCACCACAGCCGGTGATGGAGACGGCGTCCTTAATCAACGTCACTTGTGTCTCGGCCGACAAGAGTCGGCCACAACTCACTGTTAGATCGCCGTCACTGCTGATGAGATCATGGGCGAGGACGTTTCCTACAAACTCCGGTCCGTTTAGGGTCGCGGCGCTGGCGACCGTCCAATAGATTCCGACATTTGCACCGTCACCTACGTTTTGCACAAGAACCCTGGAGTTGCTCCCTGTGATGAGTGAACTCGCAAACCGAAAAGCCCACACAGCAGAATTGTCGCCTCCCCCATCGAGTATCAGGTCTCCCACCAAATTCGTTATCGCGTAGGCAACGTCATAAGTGCCCGGAGCGATCACGCCGCCTTGGGCAATCTGGTACGCGTCCAGATCTCCATTGCCGATTGTGTCGGTTAACGCAAAGGCATTCACCGCGAGGATCGCGGCGTCGAGCTCAATCTGAGCGTCCTGCGCGATCGGGGTGTTTGCTTGCAACGATCCAGATGTGAAAACGTACCCTCCGCCAACAGCGCCAATGGGAGCGGAACCCAGATTTCCGCCTATGGTGCTTGTGGCGACATTGGTTACCCCGGCGGCGCCCAGTACCGCGAAAGTCGCCAAATTCGAACCCAGAATTGGCGTGGCCCATGCCGATGAGGTGCTGTAAAACACACCCATCACCGCCAATGCCGGAAGCGACAACAATTTATGTGAGTTGGCATTGCGCGCACCTCTTGCATGCCCGGATACGTTATTCATGCGGACCTCCCTCGGAAAAACAAATGATATGAAACGATCAGGCTTGCGCCTGGATTTCCTTCTTCCATAACCCAACCCGCACCAGGTGAACCTCATACGCTTGGCCAATCTCATTGATCGTTTTCTCCCCGCATAAGGCGTCCAGACCGACCTTCACCTTGAATTCGGGAGCATGCACCTTCCGCTTCCACGCTTCGCTCAACGCGTTACGTTCCTTAGGCCGTCGCGCAGCTTACTCTGCTGTACTAAAAACGGCGGCGTCTCGATGGCTTATGAATGGCCAACCGCTGTTTCCAGTTTCAACTGAGACAAAAATCCTGGGGCTTTACGCCGTATCCATTCCAGCACGATGGCTGCGTGCTCTATTTCTTCGTCCCGCTGGTATTCGAGGCTGTCCTGTCAGCTTCCTCGTTCCATCGTCAAGCCCGGAACGGGTGAATCAGCGCCTCGCCGGGCGCGGCAAAACGGCCCCGAAGGGCCGCCGTATCGCTTACGTGTAGGTGTTACACCCGAGGCTCGCCCCGCTCGTTGACGGTCACGGTTGATCCCGGCCGGTCGGTGGTCTGGATGCGATGCTCCTGGCCCCGGAAGTTGTAGGTGACATCCCAGTATTCGGGTCGGGCATGGCGCGCGGTGTTTGCGCAATGCTGGACGTCCTGGGTGGACACCCGCTGTTCATTGCGGTTGCGATTGATATTGGCGCCCACCACGGCTCCCGCCACGGCGCCACCCGCCGTGGCGAGATCCTTGCCGTTGCCATCGCCGATCTGATGGCCAAGGATGCCGCCGATCAAGGCGCCGACAATCGCACCTGGCGCGTTGGATTTACGTTCTTCCACAACCTTTTCGCGCTCGACCCAGCAGCGCTGCTCGGGCGGCCCGACCACCGCGCGTACCGAAGTGACGTTCGCCTCGTAGATCCGCTCGTTGTAGCGCCGCTGGTAGTCGTAGGACGCGACAGGCGCGGGCAGGTAGGGATTGACATAGCCGCGCTCGTCGTGGCGCCAATGGTGGTCATCGGCGGGCGTGGGCAGATAGGGATTGCGATTGCCGCGCTCGTCGTGGGGGCGATGGCGATCTTCGTCCGCGACAGGAGGAGCCATATAGCGGTGGTCATCGCCTAGCGCGTTACCGCCCATGACCCGGACCGATGAAATACGGTCGTTCAAACCCATCGCGGCCAGTGACGGATACCGGCCCGGACGCAGGATGGCGCAGCGGCCGGCGAACTGGGCATCTTCGCAAACCTGCCACCAGTCGCGATCGACCACGACCGAGGAAGCGCGGTCATTGAAGCCGAAGTGCTTGAAGTTGGCGATTGGTTGCTCGGTGTTGAAGGACTTGCCTCTGAAGTCTTCACGTTCATAGAAGGTGACGTCCGCGACCGCCTGTGTGGCGAATATCACACCGGCCACCGCCAGTGCGTTTCTCAAAATTGCATTCATGAATTTCTCCTGTTGGAAGGGACAACTACCGAAGCCAAGGTGGGCGGGAATCCGATCCCGCCGTTCGAAGCAGTCAGGCAGTCATGTTGGAGCGTCATCCAGTCGCGGTCTGTGCGGACCCGAACATAGTGAGCACTTGCGCCATCCCAGGTGCCACGAATGTAACGAACGGGGGCGATCGCCTGGTTCCGGACTGGTCATGAATGTGTGTTTTTCAGGAAAGGGCTACAGAGACAGGCCCACATGTAGCGCTGGCGTCCCGCCGGCTTCGTGGGCCTGATCAGAAGGACGAAGCCGGCGAGACGCCAGCGCTACTTGTCCGTGGAATGGACCTTCAGAGAACGCTAGCCGTCAGTCCTTGTTGCGCGCTTCAAAATCCTTGATCTGCCGCTCAGCTTCGTCCTTGGTGATGCCGTAGCTCTCCTGGATCTTGCCCACCAGTTCGTCACGCTTGCCGGCAATCACATCGAGGTGATCGTCGGTCAGCTTGCCCCACTGTGTTTGCACTTTGCCCCTGAACTGCTTCCAGTTGCCTTTAGCGATATCCCAGTTCATTTCCAACTCCTTTTATTCGTAACCCGCCTGGCGGAATTGCCAATCGAGCACCCTTCCTCCGTGCCGACTTGTCGCCATCCGCGCGCCTCGCGCCGTGGCGGGCCGTGGCGGGAAGCGCGGGATGAGCGTCTGGTCTGATTACGGGGAAATTCCGGATGCGGGTTTGAGGCTAGTCGCATGATCCGACGGCTTCGGTACGCTGCCGTACAGAGCAAGGAAATCAGTGGATCGTCAGGTAGCGATAAACCCGCAGTCCGACCTACAACTTCCGCTTAGCCTTGAGTTATCAAGACCGGGGCCGGGCGATTCCAAGCATGGCGAGCGCATCGGCCATCACCGGGGCTGTGCGCCGCGAAAGTTTTCACCTGTGTTCGCCAGCGCACTGAACACCGTCCGGGATTCACCTAATTTACTCATATGCCGAGGGCGATATTTCAGCCGAGCCGGCTCGTTTCGCGAATGTTGCAGTGCAATTCGCGCCCAATTTTTTATTTTCAAAGGATTCCCCATGAACCGTTCAATACTTTTTGTGACGCTGTCAGCCGCGCTGGTTACTGTGCTGAGCCTGCCCGCTTGTGACCGACCCACCGTGGTCACGGTGCCCGCCACGACCATCGCGGTCCCCGGCCCCGCGGGCCCACAGGGCGAAACGGGTAGCCAGGGCATGATGGGTAACCAAGGTGAGCAGGGTATGCAAGGCAATCGGGGCACGCAGGGTTACCAGGGCAACATGGGCAGCCAGGGCGAAGCCGGCAAGA
The DNA here is from genome assembly GCA_964542455.1 of uncultured Thiobacillus sp. Taxonomy (GTDB): domain Bacteria; phylum Pseudomonadota; class Gammaproteobacteria; order Burkholderiales; family Thiobacillaceae; genus PFJX01. The sequence goes on from CAZIUC010000001.1 coordinate 7,255, forward strand.
ACGGCGGTGCCACCACGGTCATCGTGGCACCGCCCGCCGCACCGGCAAACTGAAACCACCCCGAGGAGAACACCATGTTGGGAACCATACTGTTGATCGTTCTGATCCTGCTGCTGATCGGCGCCATTCCGAGTTGGCCGCACAGCAGGAACTGGGGTTACGGGCCCAGTGGCGGATTGGGTTTGGTGGTAATCATCGTCATCGTCCTGCTGTTGATGGGACGGCTGTGACGGGAACCGTCACCGCTATCAGGCTGCCACGACCATGCGAGTGCGTGTTGAACCGAGATTTCCCATTAGCCAAAGCAGACCTGTAGCGCGGGCGTCCCGCCTGCTTTGTAGGTCTGATCGGAAGGATGAAGCAGGCGGGACGCCCGCGCTACTTGTGGGCCTCCGGCTAATGGACAATTTGGGTTGAAGGAGTGCTGATGTTTGCATCGATACCAAGACCGGTAAGCCGACTGCTACATCTTGGCTTGTTCGTGTGCCTGTTCGGCCTGGCGGGTTGCAGCAGCCTGCCGACCATCGTGCCCGATCTGGCGCGACGCCCCGGCCCTCCCGTGCAACTGGAAGGGGCGCGCGGCCCGCTATCGGCCGCGCAGAGCAAGGCAATCCTCGACCGCCTGGCCAAGCGCGGACAGGACACCGACATTTTCGAGCGCCATCTGGCCGTCGAAGAAGCCATCGTCGGCAGCCCGCTGACCACCGGCAACCAGGTGCGGCTGCTCCAGGACGGCCCGGCCACCTACCGGGCGATGTTCGCGGCCATCCTGGCGGCCAGCGACCACATCAACATGGAGACCTACATCCTCGAAGACGACGAGGTCGGCCAACGCTTTGCCCAGGCACTGATGGACAAGCAGCGGCAAGGCGTGCAGGTCAACCTCATCCGCGACAGCGTGGGCACCCTGAACACGCCCACGGCCTTTTTCCAGCAATTGACGGACAGCGGCATCGAGGTGCTCGAATTCAATCCCATCAACCCCTTGGCGACACGCAAGGAATGGGCGTTGAACCAGCGTGACCACCGCAAGCTGCTGGTCGTCGACGGACGCACGGCGTTTCTCGGCGGCATCAACATCAGCAGCGTCTACTCCGGCGGCTCTTTCAAAACGGGGTCGCGCAGCAAACCCAAAAAAGCGCCCGACAGCGGAACCGAGGTCGACCTGGCGTGGCGCGACACCGACCTGCAATTGCAAGGTCCGGTCGTGGCCGAGTTCCAGAAACTGTTCCTCGCCACCTGGGAAAGCCAGAAGGGCGTGCCGCTGCGCGAGAAGAACTACTTCCCGCCCCCCGTGAACGCCGGCCGGGAGGTGGTGCGCGCGATCGGCAGTTCGCCCGACGAGCCCTTCAGCCTGATCTATGCCACCCTGCTCTCGGCCATCACCAGCGCCGAGACCAGTGTGCACCTGACCAACGCCTATTTCGCCCCCGACCCGCAACTGCTGGAGGCGCTCGAAGCCGCCGCCCGGCGTGGCGTCAGCGTGGTCCTGATCCTGCCCAGCAGCACCGACTCCTGGCTGGTGTTCCACGCCGGGCGCGGCTACTACGAACGGCTGCTGCGCGCGGGGGTGAAGATTTACGAGCGGCGCGGGGTCATCCTGCATTCCAAGACGGCGCTGATCGACGGCGTCTGGGCCACGGTAGGCTCGACCAACCTGGACTGGCGCAGCTTCCTGCACAACCAGGAGCTGAATGCGGTGGTGCTGGGTTCGGCATTCGGAAAACAGGTGCAGACCATGTTCGACCAGGATCTGGCGGCATCCGACGCGATCACGCTGGAGGAGTGGGAGCGCCGCCCGCTCAAGCTGCGCTTCAAGGAGTTGTTCGCCCGAATCTGGGAGTACTGGCTGTAAGCGAAGGCCACCGGCGGCGCGGATTCCGGATGCCCGGCTACGCCTGCACGTAGGTGGTCACGCGCTGCCTGGTGCGTTCGCGCAGCGCATCCTCACGCAAGGTATCGGCAAGCCGCTCCAGATTCGGGATGCCATAGAGAATCACGGTTGCAAAGCTGGCGTCCGATGAGCTCAGATGCAGCAGGCAATAACCCGCGAGCCGCATTCCTAGCGGGCTGTGCAAATCGAAGTGATCGATGCGGAACAGCTCGATGCTGTTCTTTATTTTCGACAGGATGCCGCGCTCGATCCTTACCCGCTGCGTGGTGATCTCGTAGGTCGTGGCGAGGCTTTTCAGCCAGAAGAAGGCCAGCGCAATGCCGAGCGTCAGGGCCACGGCAAACCACTGCCAGGCGCTATAGAGGACGGCGGGATGGCCGGAGAACAACAGCTTTTCATGCTCGGACTCGCGCAACGCAACGATAGCCGCCAGATCAGAGTTGCAGAAGCGGCACTTGATGGCGGCTGCCTTGATGGTTTCGCCGCAAATCGGACAGGCCTTGGTAGCGTCGTTCATGCGTCTGATCCTTGTCTGTCAGCGGAATGGCCGAAGGTTTTCGGCCATTCCCGCTGTCTCGGGTGAATGGCAAACGGGTCAGGTTGGAAAATTACCTGTGCTCATTCGCCTCGTTCTTGATGGCTTGTCCAGCCTGTTGAACATCCTTTCCCGCGCCTTCCATCGTGTTGCAGCCAGTAACTGTCGCGGCAGCGCCGACTATGGATAGCAAAGTGAGCAGTGTCATGAAAACTCGTTTGAGCATGATGAATCCTTTACAAAAACCGGATCAAAAATCGGTGCGCAAGAAGCAAACGCCGTCTTGAGCACCACCGGTTTCAAACATGCGCCGACATGCCGGATTGGTCTGTGCGTTGCCGTACACAAGGCCCGCAGTAACCCGACGGGCGCGGCTATGCCCCGCCCAGCACATAGCGCAGGATCACGAAGTAATGGGCTGCGCTGCCGGCGATGACGAATAGGTGCCAGATGCCGTGCGAGTGGGCTAGCAGCCTGTCGGACTTTGGAATCGTCGGCTGCAAATCGACCGCGACGACCAAAGTCCGACAGGCTGCTTGACGGCTGCCGAGCGCATAGAAGACGATGCCCACCGTGTAGAACGCTCCGCCGGCGGCGAGCCAGGCGAACCCGGCCGACCCCAACGCATGCAGGAGTGGAACCAAGGCCACCAGGACCACCCATCCCATCACGACATAGAGCACCACGGATAGTATTCGCGCGCCGCCGCGCGGCCTCAACTCCTGTAGGCAACCGAGCACGGCGAGCCCCCACACGACCCCGAGCAGCGACCAGCCCCAGGGACCGCGCAGCGTCACCAGGCAGAACGGGGTGTAGCTGCCGGCGATGAGCAGATAGATGCTGAGGTGGTCCAGCTTGCGCAGGATGATTTTGGCGTGCCCGTGGTTGCTGTGGTAGAGCGTGGAGATGCTGTACAGCAGCACCAGCGTCACGCCGTAGATCGAGACGCTCACCACCTGCCACGGATCACCGTTCCGCGCGGCCAGCACGATGAGAACGACGCTTCCGACAAGCGCCAGCACAGCCCCGACGAGGTGAGTAACCGCGTTGAACTTCTCTCCGTGGTCCATGTGGTGGGTAGTGCCTCTGTCGATCATCCCGCACCGCCATGGAGCATTGCGCTACGCATCAATGTAATTGTTGTTGCCGCAGATATTCACTGCGTTTCATATTCAGATAATCGGTTTTGTCCAATTCACGCAATTGGACGGGATATTGCTCCGTGGCGGCGAACCAGCTTTGCAGACGTTTTTCGAGCCGCAAAGAAGGCGGTGCGGAATAAGCACCGAGAAAGGCATCGATTGCAAGGTAGTAGCGCATGGTGTTGCGTTCCACCACGCCCCGTACGCCACCGATATATTCGGGCTGCCCGTTGGATTGCCTGCCGATTACAGTGAATCCCACCTTGTCGCTTCCGATTGTGGCCAGATAAGCCTTCATGGCGAGCCGCCCGGCGAAGCCGTAAGCATAAGAGTAGGTGAAATGCAGAAAGGTCCGACCGTTTTCGACCGAAGTGGCTTCCAGCTGGATGCGATAGTCGCTGGTGCTCAGTGGCCCCTTCTCCGCGTCGAGCCGGATATCCAGGTAGCTCGGTGTCGCCGCGGCGACACGATAGGAAAATTCCATGGAATAGGCATCGTCGAGGGATTGCGGGGATTTCTTGCCGATGCTGACCGCCAGTATGGTGCCGGCCCCTTCGCTCATGGCATGGCAGTACTTGGTATTGAGATGCAGGATGAGTACCTCACACCATTGCTCGGACCCGATCAGTGCCGCACTGACGGTGGCAAACGGGTAATCGACCACGGCGTAGATGTCGCCTTTCAGGTCGTGGGCGGATTCGAAAGAGTCGAGGGAAAGCGTTCGTAGAAACGGGTTGTGATGGAGCCGTTTACCCAAGGACGCGTATTGCGCGTGGAGTGATGCGGCGGATTGCGTGTCCGGCACGGAGGCAAATATCCCCCCGGCGCCGGAAAGCGCTACCAAGAAAAACAACCACCGCGTCAGCCATGCCAACTTCGTTTCTCCCTAATCGTTGCTCATCGACCCCGGAGCGACTCAGTGATACCCGTCATGGCCGCCATAACCGCCTCCGCGACGGTCCTCACGGTCATCGTGGCCTTTTCTATCGTCATCTCGATGATGATCCCGGTCATTCCGATAGCCGTCATCGTGACCCCGATCGTGTGGCACGACATAACAGCCACTCAAACCCACCATCATCAAACTTGCAATCAGCAATAGTTTTTTCATGACACATCCTTTGTAAATTAATGATCCACAGAGGGATCGGCACATCCACCAACGCGATATTGCGGAGGGGCTTGTGCAAAGAGAGCGGTCAAGCCCATGACTCAGCGATTGCGATCATGGTCGCGATTGTCGTGATGGCGGTCATCGCCATTCCCACGATGTTTGTCCTCGTGCTTGTCACGGCGGTCACCATGACGCTCCTGGTAACGCGGCACGTAGTCTTGTTGGTACCAGTTGTCCCGCACGAAGTAGACCCGCTCGCCACAGGCGTTGTACTCACGGCAGTGTTTGCGCCAATTCTTCTCATGGCCAGGGCGGACGTGCAGGTAGACCGGCGGGCGGGCAACCACGACTTGTTCGATTACCACCGGTTGCCGATAGACAACTTGCGGCTGCGGAAAGTCACCGATATCGATACGACCATAAAAGCCGGGTTGGCCGATGTTGATGGATACGCCAACGTCGGCGGCGAGTACCGGCGCGGCGGAGGCGGCTAGAGCTAAGGCGAAGAACAAACGTTTCATGATGATTCCTTTCATTTGGCTAACAAGACCCTGCCCCTCGCGGGCCAGGGCGTCTAAATGGTCAAGCGGCTGTCATGACGCTAGCAGCCTGTCGGACTTTGGTCGTCGTGGCGTTAGCGCTGCTGGCCCTGGCCCCGGTCATCATCCCGGTCGCGACCTTTTTCCTGTCCAGACCGCTGTTCCTTCTCCGATGAGCGCGGAGCCCCTTTGCCCTGTGGCGCCGGCCCTTGGCCGTGTGCATCGCGTTCCGGCGGCTGATGCTGGGCGGCGTCTTGCTGGCGCGGCTGACTTTGCTGCTGGACAGGCGGGCCACTCCTTTGCGGCGGGGCCGGGTTCGGCGCTGGCCGCTGCGGGGTTTTTTCGCGTTCTTGCGGTGATTGAACAGGAGGGGCGGACGCGCGCTGCTGCACCGATGGGGGTGCCAGGTAGGGGTTGAAACGCAGCTCCTCGCGCGCTCCAGAATGTCTCTCCCTCGGCTCGCGCCGCTGCTCCGGTGCTTGTGGCAGGTATGGGTTGTGACGCTGGTCACCCTGTGGCGCGGAATGCCTCTCAGGCTGCGCTGCCGGCGTTCCGCGCTGAGAAGACTCGGGCGCGCGTTGTACTCGCTGCCCCTGATACTGTTGGCGTACCACGGGGTCTTGCGGTTGGTAACGGTAACTCTGCTCATGCAGTCTCTGTTGCTGCTCACCTCGGGGGTATCGGTCGCCTGAATATTGCCGCTGATAGATCGGTAGCGGCGCGGGCGCGGGGGCCGAGCGGTGGTCCCAGTGGTCCCATCCGCTTCGACGTTGCGCCCATCCATATCCCCAAAAATTTCCCCAGCGTGGCGGCGCATCCAACTGCCAGTCGCGGAAGTACACGGGTGGTTGCCGGTAATAGCGGACCGGGATGCGCAGGACAAACAGTGGCACGGCCTCCGGATCCACCCGCGCCCATGGCCCGTTGTACCAGGAACTCGCATACCAGCTATCCCGCTGATAGACCCAGTACATGCCATCGTAGAAGAAGTAGTTGGAATCCAGGCGTGGCGCGTAATAAACCGGGTAGCCCGGTATCGGTTCGAGTTCCGGATAGAGCGGCAGGTTGATCCCGATGCTCATGTTGGGAAACCCGATGCTGATGCTTACCTGCGCCGAAGCCGGAACCACCGTGCCCAGCATCAGGCACAGCACAACAAGTCGATTACGCATGATTGCTCTCCAGTTCGATAACGAGCGCTGGAGCCAATGACTATCAACCGATACGGCACTGACCCCAGGTCGTCACCAAGCAGGCTATCCGAGCATAGGCGGGAAAGTCTGTGCGGCAGCCCACTTAGCGGGGCGTTGCTGGCGCTGTCGTCCACAATCGCACAAGGGTCAGGCCAAGCGCGAGCAACGGCGGGCCGATGAAGATACCGATGAAGCCGAAGGCGACAACACCCCCGAACACGCCCAGCACGATCAGGAGCAGGGGCAAACCACTACCCAGGCTGATCAGGTAGGGTTTGACGAAATTGTCGATGCTGCTGACCACCAAGAGTCCCCACAGGGCCATGAATATCGCCCAGCCCGTGTTGCCCTGATTGAACAGCCAGAAAGTCGCGCCGCCCCAGATCAGCGGTGGGCCGACTGGAACCATGGAAAGGAAAAAGGTGGCGACGGCAAGCAGGAAGGCACCCGGCACGCCGGCGATGAGAAACCCGATCCAGGCGACCAGCGCCTGGGCCAGCGCCGTGCCGAATATGCCGTGTACGACGCCTGCCACGGTGCCGCGGATGGTTGCCAGCATCTCCACGCCAATACGCCCGGCAAGCTTTTCCAGCCCGACTCGCAGTGTCTCCACCAGGGCGTCACCGTCACGAAAGAAAAAGAAACCGATGAATACGGCGAAGGTCATCTGCAGCAGGCTCTGGCCGATGGCTTTACCGGCAATCAGGAGGAAATCCTTGGCCGGTTCCAGCAGACCGTGGAACAGCGCCACCGCGTCTTCCCGGCCGCCGACCAGCCCTTGCCAGTAGTCGTCGAGTTGCGTGCCGACGATGGGGATGCCCTTGAGCCAGGCAGGCGCCTGGATAGGCCCATTGTCCAGCAAAGTCCTGGCCGCCTCGACGATGGTCGTCACATTGTTCGTGAGCCGGGCGGCAAGCAAGGCCGACGGTCCGATCACCAGTAACATCAACAGCAACACCATCACCAGGGCCGCCAGGGTGGATCCGCCCCGTAAGGCCCGCCGTAGCCGCTCATAAAGTGGCCAGGTCGAAATGCACACCACCACCGCGAACAGGATGGCGGGTATGAACGGGAGTAGAACCTGATAGCAACCGACGACAACGATGCCGAGGGCGGCCAGCTGCACGATTTGGCGTAGACGTTGTTCCGTGGGCATCGCGCGCTATACCTTGGCGTTCAACAGAGAGTGTCCATTAGCCAAAGTAGGCCTGTAGCACGGGCCTCCGGCTAATGGACAATTTGGGTTCAATGGAACGGGCGCTACTGATTGCCCTTGGCCGTGTCCTGGATCTTGTCACCGGTTTTTTCCATCTGCTCCCCGATCTTCTCCGCCGCCTTGTCGGCTTCGTTGCCCGCTTTCTCTACCGCCAGATCGAGTTGCTTGCCGGCGCGCTCCGCCGGACCTTCCTTCTTCTGGCATCCAGGCAGCACCGCCAGCAACGCGCTCGTGACCATGACCGCGCCGACCATTTTTCCGAGTTTCATCATTTCCATCTCCTTTACACGATTACACAAGCCCCGCCATTGGCATGGCGGGATTCGGTGTTTAGGGCTTTCTGAGCGGCTGGACAACTTTCCCGGCTCGTCACAGACGGCGACCCTGAACGACCCGCAGCAAGATCATGATGACCGCAATGACCAGGAGAATGTGGATGAACCCGCCCATGGTGTATGAGGAAACCAGGCCGAGCAGCCATAGGACAATCAACACAACCGCAATGGTTCCGAGCATTTTTTTACTCCTGAGAAGGCTGGTTAAAAGCCGATCCGTGATTCCGCGAAAGACCTGTAATCAACCGATGGCCTGTAAATCAGCCGTGGCAACAATTCGAGTCATGACGCCCGCCTGGGAGAAAAAAACGGCGTTTCGTCCAGCGTGACGATCCGCCTCTTTGCGGACACGCTCTGTGCGCTGGCGAACAATACGAAACAAAAATATGGCGCGAGGCGGAACACGATTACCCCAGCATCCTGGTGTAAGTCGCCTTATCAGCCGCATAGCACCCGCAGGAAACAACCTCCAGGCCGGCGCGGTCGAGAATCGTGATCTCGCCACGGTGATAACCGATCAATTTGCGCTGTTGCAGCGCGGCCGCCGCTTTGGTGACGCCAACGCGGCGCACACCCAGCATGTAGGCCAGGAATTCATGGGTGAGACGAAACTCGTCCGAATGCGCCCGATCCCGCGTCATCAGGAGCCAGCGGGCGAGGCGCGCCTCCACCAGATGGAAGCGGGTACAGGCGGCTGTTTGCGCGAGTTGTGCGATCAAGACATGAAGGTAGCGCCGCAGCAGGCGTTGCAATGCCGGGCTCATTTCGAGCTCGTGGCGAAACGGCGTGGCGTTCATCCGCAGCGCCGGTCCGGCGCCCTGCACCAGGGCGTGCAACGGGGAAGAGTCCACGCCTAGGATGAGCGATATTCCGAGCATGCCCTCGTCGCCGACCATGCCCACCTCCAGGCCGGGACGGCCCTCAATAGACGCGACCAGGGAAATGAAGCTTTGCGTTGGGAAGTAGACATGGCGAATGCGTTCACCGGGTTCGGCCAGGACTTCGGCGAACACCAGTTCGACTTCCGCGCAACCCGCCAGGAAACGCTGGCGGTCCTTGCGCGGCAAGCCGGCAAGAAGACGATTGGCAATCGGGGCTGGCTGGGCGCGTGGCATGTGGACTCTCCGGGTGGGGGCGAAGGCTGCCCCGAGATGGGCGGTTCACAGGCTGCGGCGATATCCACCACTCGTCTGGACGCTGGCGCACATAACGCACATGACGGTTGAGGCACGCGGCCAACGCCGAACAAGCGCCAGAGGGAGTGGTCTCCCCCTTTTTCAAAGGGAGAATAAGGGGTACCGAAGGGTATAAGCAGGGACTTGGCCGCCGTCTTTTGGCGGCTTAGTCCTTCGCTTAGGGGCTTAATCAGGGGCTTCATCAGATTTAGCGACGTTTGCCTGTGCGGCCGTCTCAGAAATCCCCCCTAACCCCCCTTTGAAAAAGGGGGGGGACCTCATATGAATCAGTGAAGCCGTGAACCCGAGAGCAAACGATCATTCTCCTTCTTGACCACCGCATAGCACTCGCACACCCGAGCCTCCAGGCCCTTGCGGTCGAGCACGGTGATGTGGCCGCGGTGGTAATCGATCAGGCCGGCCCGATGAAGATTGCCGGCTGCCTCGGTGACTCCCTCGCGGCGCACCCCGAGCATGTTGGCGATCAGTTCCTGAGTCATGACCAATTCGTTCGATGGGAGGCGGTCGAGGCTGAGGAGCAGCCAGCGGCAGAGTTGCTGGTCCAGGGAATGATGCCGGTTGCATACCGCCGTCTGCGCCATCTGGGTCAGCAATGCCTGGGTGTAGCGAAGCAGAAGACGCTGCATCGGGCCGGCGCGAAAGAACTCCGCCTTCAACAGCGGACCCTTCAAGCGGTAGGCGTGGCCGGCACTTTGCACCACGGCCTGGCTGGTGGTGGTTTCTCCACCCATGAACAGGGCAACGCCGACGAGGCCTTCGTTGCCGACCACGGCAATCTCGGCCGAGGCGCCATCCTCCATCACGTAAAGCAGGGAGACGATGCAGGTAGTGGGGAAATAGACGTGGTGCATCGGCTTGCCAGGTTCGCAAACCGTCTCGCCGAGCGGCAGCGGAACCAGTTCCAGATGCGCCGAGAGGTGCGCGTATTCCTCGGGGGGCAGGGCGGCAGGTAGGTGGTTCCGCGGGGGTGCGTCGTTGCTGAGCATGAATGATCTCGAAGTATCGGACGGGCAATGACCTTTCCGGCGGGCTCATATCACATGAATTAGCACATCGATCATAGACCGGCGCCAATACATTCCACGTAGGGGATTTATTTAGCCAAGTTGCGCCGCTACGTAGGCCAGGGCGGGAAGGCCAAGCGCGAGGAATTCGTCGAATCCCGCCGATTCCCGATGGCGGCCGCGAGGAGTTTTGATCACTTATGTGCGTCAGCAGACAGACGGCGCCGAACGCGCTCCCCAATATCGAACCATCGGAGCCAAAGCAATGTCCGCCGCGCGGCGACCCGCGAAGGTCGCGGGCGACGCGTTCCCGGCGAAGAGAAGAGGGTCCGGCATGAGCTGCCGAACCTCACACCCAATCTCGTTACCTCAGGATCAAAAATGAAAACTTTCAATATCAACATCCTCCTGCTGGCACTCGGCATGACGGTAAACGCCGGCGCGATGGCGGAAGGAATTTCCAAACCCGACTACAAGGCCGGCAAGGACAAGATTGCGCTCGAGTACAAGGCAAGCAAGGCGAACTGCGCGCCCTTGGCCGGCAACCTGAACGATATTTGCGTGGCCGAGGCCAAGGGCCAGGAAAAAGTCGCCCTCGCCGAACTCGAAACCAGCTACAAGCCCACCCGGAAGAACCACTACCTGGCGCTCGTCGCCAAGGCGGATGCCGACTATGCGGTGGCCAATGAAAAGTGCGACGACGTGGCCGGCAACGTGAAAGATGTTTGTGTGAAGCAAGCGAAAGCCGCGCAAACCAGCGTCAAGGCCAGCGCCAAGGCTGAACTGAAAACCTCGGCCGCGACAGCCACCGCCAGGACCGAGATCAAAGAGGCCCGGAAGGACGCCGCGGCGGACACGCTGGACGCCCAATACAAGGTGGCGAAGGAAAAGTGCGACGCCCTGGCCGGTGGTGCAAAGGAGGTTTGTGTGAATCAAGCCAAAGCGCGCTTCGGTAAATCGTAAGTCGGAACCGCCCGGCACACCGTACCGGGCGGATCACAGCCAACATTAAGATAGAGGTAATCACATGAAATCCATGCATAAATTCGCGCTCGGTGGCGCTGTCGCGGCCATGCTGCTTGGTGGTTGTGCCGGAATGTCCGCGCAGGACAAGAACACCGCCATCGGCGCCGGAGTCGGCGCAGTTGGCGGTGCCATTCTGACCGGCGGCAGCACGGTCGGAACCGTGGGCGGCGCCGCCGTTGGCGGTGTGATCGGCCACGAAGTCGGGAAGTGATCTATGACCCCCGCGCCACGCCGCCCCACCTGGTCGGCGTGGCGCGGGACCACCACCGTTCGCCCACCGGCGAGCGGACCAACAGGAGAGCACCATGACGAAATTCGGAAAAATCCTCGGCGCTGGCTTGGCCGCCAGCGTGCTGCTGATCGCGCTACCCGGTTGCCAGAAGCAGGAAGGCCCGATGGAAGTGGCCGGCAAGAAGGTCGACGACGCGGTGGACAAGACCGGGCAGAAGATTGAACAAGCCGGTGAAAATATCCAGGACGCGGCCAAAGGCAACAACAGCGGCAAGTATTAGCCCTGGAAACGGCAGCAGCTGACCGCTCGCTTACCCTCGGGAAGCCTCATGGATAGTCGCGTTCGCGCCTTCGATAAGGTGCTTTTCGCGTTAGCTGGTGATGCGGTTGGCGCGGTGGTTCCCCCCTTTATCAAAGGGGGGCAGGGGGGATTTTCGGACGCTTGCACAGGCTCCAGCCCTGGATAAATCCCCCTCATTCCCCCTTTAGAAAAGGGGGAGGCCACGCCCTCGGGCGCGTTCAGTGGGCGCTGGCATCTGTGTCCTGGCGATAGCGCACGTCGGACAGCAGTCGCTTCAGTTCCGTCTTGACCACCGCATAGCATTCGCAGACGCGCCCCTCCAGGCCTCGGCGATCGAGCACGGCGATGTGGCCGCGGCGGTAACTGATCACCCCCGCGCGCTGCAGATTCCCGGCGGCCTCGGTGATGCCTTCTCGGCGCACGCCGAGCATGCTGGCGATCAATTCCTGGGTCATGACCAAATCGTTCGTCGCCATGCGATCGAGCGTCAGCAACAACCAGCGGCAGAGTTGCTGTTCCACCGAATGGTGCCGATTGCAGGCAGCGGTCTGCGCCATCTGGGTCATCAGCGCCTGGGTGTAGCGCAGCAACAAGCGCTGCATCAGACCGGCGCGGTTGAACTCCTCAAGCAGCTTGCGGCTTTCCAGCCGGTAGGCGTGGCCCGCGGTCTGCACCACCGCCGCGCTGGACGTGGTATTTCCACCCATGAACAGCGAAACACCGACAACGCCCTCATTACCCACTCCGGCGGATTCGGCCGAAGCGCCATCCGCCATGACGTAGTGCAGCGAGACGATGGCGGTGGTGGGGAAATAGGCGTGCGGCATCTGGCCGCCGGGTTCGTAGAGCATTTCACCGAGCGGCAACGGGACGAGTTGCAGATGCGCGGCCAGGGACTCGAATTCCGCCGTGGGCAGGGCGGCGAGAAGATGGTTGTGATTCGGGCTAGGAGGTGTGGACATCGCTGAGCGTCAATTCCTTGCTGGTGACTTCCACGCCGATCCCGCGATAACCAATGAAGCGGCTGGATTGGGTGAACATCGGCTCGCCACTCACCCGGAACTGTTGTTTCGAGCCATCGGCGTTGACGCGGCTGAACAGGAAATCCAGGAAGGGTTGGCGGGTGGCGATGGTCGCCTGCAGGATCTCCCGCTCCGCCTCATTCCAGCCCGCCGCCCGAACCGCCCCGATATCTCCCGCCAGGCCGTCCACCTGGATGCCGAGCATTTCCAGGACCGGGCCGGAAACCTTGGTGAAGTGCATGTTCTCGTCCTGCTCCCAGTACCAGTCGGAGGCCAGTTCGGTGAGGCTGCGATAGCGCGCTTCGCTCTCGCGCAGTTCGGCGGTCCGATCCCGCACCGTCTGTTCCAGTTCCTGGTTGTAGTCCTCGAGTTTTTTGTACAACAGGCGTACTTCCAGCATGTTGTGGATGCGCGTCCTGGCTTCAACCAGATCGAACGGCTTGCTGATGAAGTCCCTCGCGCCGGCCTGCAGGGCGCGCAGCTTGTGGCCGGGTTGGGCGGTGATCACCAGCACGGGCAGGTAGCCATCCGCTTCGTTGGTCTTGAGGCCTTCCATCACCTGGAATCCATCCATGCCGGGCATCTGCAGGTCGAGCAGAATCAGGTCGTAGTGGATATTGCGATGCAGCGCGCAGACTTCGCTCGGATTCATGGTCGTGTCCACGTTCTGGTAGCCGGCTTCACGCAGCAGATCTTCCAGCAACTGCACATTGGCTTCCTGGTCGTCCACGATCAGGACATTGGCGTTCAGAATTTCTTGTTCGCTAATCATTGTGTTTGTCCGAGTTCGTTTACTTGCTGAGACCCCAATCCTGTGAGGACAACTCACGTCAACCTCGCGCCATCGCCGCCTGGCCGCCGCGCGTTGCGATACGGTAGCCGTTCTTGCCCGAGTGCTTGGCCTCATACAAGGCCAGATCCGCGCGCTTGATCAGCGTTTCCACATCCTCCCCATGCAGGGGATAGATGCCGACACCGACGCTGGCGGTCACGTTCACGCCGCGGTCTTGGATGCGATAGGGTTGTGACACGGCCTGGATTACTTTTGACGCCAGCTTGGCCACGGCGTCGGCATGGCTTATTTCCCACAAGCCGATCACGAATTCGTCGCCCCCCATGCGCGCCACCGTGTCCTCTTGCCGTACCGTGGCCTCCAGACGCACGGCGACCATCCTCAGCAGCGCGTCACCCGCATCGTGCCCCAGGGTGTCATTGACCTGCTTGAACCCGTCCAGATCCAGATACATCACCGCCATCGTGCTCTTGTTCCTGTGCGCATGGGCGATGGCCAACGCAAGCCGATCGAATAACAGCCGTCTATTCGGCAGCCCGGTCAGCGAGTCATGCAGCGCCAGGGATTCCAGCGCACGGCTGTAATCCTCCAGTTGCGTGTACAACAAGCGCACTTCCAGAAGGTTGTGAATGCGCATCCTGGCTTCCATCAAATCGAATGGTTTGCTGATGAAGTCCTTCGCGCCGGCGGCCAGCGCCCGCAGCTTGAGGTCCGGCTCGGCCGTCATCACGAGCACGGGAAGGTAACCATCGGCTTCGATTTCCTTCAGGCCTTCCATGACCTGAAAGCCATCCATGCCAGGCATTTTCAGATCGAGCACGATCAGATCGTAGTGATGGGCGCGATGCAGTTCACAAACGGCATGGGGGTCCATTGTCGACGCAATGCGGCGATAGCCGGCATCACCCAGCATTTCCTCCAGCAATATCACATTGGCTTCCTTGTCATCCACGATCAGGATGCTGGCGGCAAAAATAGCGTCGGAACTGATCATTACGCGAGTTCCGGCATCCCCGCGCCGTCTGATTCGGTTTCCGCGAGCGCCAGCGCCTCATCCAGCGCCGCCAGGAATTCGTTGACTTTGATCGGCTTGGTGAGATAGCGGAAAAACCCAGCTTCCAGGCCCTTCTCGATATCACGCGGCATGGCATTGGCACTGATGGCGAGCACCGGAATGCGTGCCGTCAGCGGATCTTCACGCAGAATTTGCAGCACTTGAAAGCCGCTGATGCCAGGCAAATTGATGTCCATGAGGATCACATCCGGGTGATGCGCGCGCGTCAGCGCGATGCCGAGGTTGCCATCATTCGCGCTCAGCAGGCACATATGCGGGTGGTCCTCGATGATTTGCTCGACCAGCATCAGGTTGGCCGGATTGTCTTCCACATAGAGCAGGGTGCGCAGCGCCGCGTTTCCCTGGGCTTGCGGCGATAATTGAGTGGGCATCGTATTGCCGGGAGCAAGTTGTGGCATCACGTCCCTGCCCATTTCGATCCAGAACTCGCTTCCCACCCCGACCGTGCTTTCCACACCGATGCCGCCGCCCATCAGCTCAACCAGTTGCTTGGCGACCACCAGGCCGATACCCGTCCCTTCTTCGCTGCCCGCTTCTTGTCCGAGGCGATTGAACGGCTGAAACAGCTGCGCCATTTTTTCCGCGGGCAAGCCCATGCCGCTGTCCTTGATGCTGATACGTATGCGTTCCGGCGTGCTCGCGGTGCACGCCACCATGACGGTTCCATGCGCGCGGTTGTATTTGATCGCATTGGAAAGCAGGTTGATCAGCACCTGCTTGACCCGGATTTGATCGGCATTGATAAACCAACTGTTGTCGCATGGCAGAAAGTTCATATGGATGCCGCGCTGTTGCGCCTGCGGTTCGATCATGGCCTGGCACTCGCGCATGACCTCGCTCAGCGACACCGCTTCTCGCGATAGCGAGAGCTTGCCGGACTCGATCACAGCGAGATCGAGTATTTCGTTGATCAGATCCAGTAGATACCAGCCCGCTTTGATGATCTGGTGCAGCCTGACCCCCTGAGCGTCGGTTGGCGGCGGTGAACCACTCTCCAACAACTGAGCGAAGCCGAGGATGGCATTGAGCGGCGTGCGCAACTCATGGCTCATGTTGGAAAGAAAATTCGATTTGGCGAGGTTGGCTTTTTCCGCCACCAATTTGGCGCTTTCCAATTCGGCGTTCTTGTCCAGCAGCACCTGGTCCAGGCGTTTGCGCTCGGTGACATCGCGCGCGGCGGCGAACACGCCCTGTAGCTTGCCGTCAGCACTGTAGATGGTGGCCGCGTTGTAGGACACCACCGTTTCCCCGTTGCGCTTGTGGTTCGCGGTGAGTTCGTAGTCGGTCACTTTCTTTTCGCTCAGTACCCGCTTGATGCCCGCCTCGGCCCGCTCCGGATCGGTGAAATAATGCTTGAACGGGGTGCCGATCAACTCGTCGCGCGCGCGGCCGGTGAGCGCCTCCATCTGTTGGTTGACGTCGGTAATGATGCCGGCCGGATCGGTCGTCATCAGCGCGTCGATGTTGGATTCGATGAGCGAGCGCGTGTAGAACTGCAGGTCGCGCAAGGCCTGCTGCGCGGCATATTCCCCGGTGACATCGCGGAACACCAATACGGCGCCGATCACCTGACCGTCGCGGTCGCGAATCGGCGCGCAACTGTCGGCGATATCGCACTCGCTACCATCGTGAGCAATCAGTACGGTGTGGTTGGCCAGGCCCTGGATCGTGCCATGCGCCAAAGTATCGATTACCGGGATGGTGGCGGGGAGACGGGTTTCCTTGTTGATGATGTGAAAAATCTCGTCCACCGGGAGACCGGTGGCGTCCGCCTGCGTCCAACCGGTGAGCTTTTGCGCCAAGGGGTTCAGGAGCGTCACACGCCCTTCGGCATCGGTGGCGATCACCGCGTCACCAATGGAGTTGAGCGTCACGGCGAGCCTTTCCTCGCTGACCTGCAAGGTGACGTTGGCCTGCTGCAGTTGTTTATTCGTTTCCTCCTGAACCTCGAGTAAATGCTGTCGCTCCGCCTCGACCTGCTTGCGCGCGGTGTTGTCCGTGCCGATCAATAGATAACCGATGATGGCGCGTTGATCGTCGCGCAGCGCGGTGACCGACACGACGGCCGGAAAGCGGCTGCCGTCCTTGCGGATGTAGGTCAGCTCGTAGATGTCCTCGATGCCGCGCGAGGCTTTGAACACCAATGCCTCGAAGCCCGGCTCGATCTGGGTTCCGAGTTCGACGCTCAAGGCCTTGGCGCGCGCGATCACTTCTTGCGGATCGGAAATGTCGGCCGGGGTGATCCTGTTCAGGACATCGGCGGCCGCGTAGCCCAGCATGCACTCCGCGCCGACGTTGAATATCTGAATGACGCCCTTCTCGTCGGTGGCGATACTCGAAAAATTGGCGCTGTTGAGGATCGCATTCTGCAAGGCGCCGGTTTTCAGCAACGTGACCTGACGCCGCGCTTCGCTACTGCCTTCCGCCTTTCCGGCGGCGTCGGCGAGGGTGGGCGCGTTTCCTGGTTCAGACATGGTTGAGTTCCATAAAAAGCGGACGATGATCCGGAGGCGACGGCACAGGCGGGGCCGACAACAGAAGATCCGGTCGCCACAGTCGGAATAGACATTACGTCCGTTCCAAGGACGTTGTTGATCATCACCGCCTTTTCGAAGGCCATCTGTACGTTGGCACACACAGGCAGCGCTCGATACAGGTTCGCTCGATGGGGATGGCGCCCCGCCCGTTCATGGTTTGCGTTGCAAACCTTTCGGCGGCGCCACAGAACCGGCATAAAACATTTCGCACGCTCCACCGGGAATGAGGCCCCTTGCCTGCTTGAGCAACTTG
Source organism: uncultured Thiobacillus sp. (assembly GCA_964542455.1). GTDB lineage: Bacteria > Pseudomonadota > Gammaproteobacteria > Burkholderiales > Thiobacillaceae > PFJX01. The sequence continues at coordinate 24,661 of CAZIUC010000001.1, forward strand.
AGCACAGGCCCGGCGAGAGACTGGAGGGTGCTCGGCCGCTCTACTAACGGGTTCCGGAAGGTGCCGCGAATTTTTTGCCGCACCTTGACGCAACCCTGGGCGTCGATCCACGCCAGAGTCACATCGTCGAAGCGCTCGTTGGCCAAATCGAGCGCGCCCCGCAGAGCGACCCGGTTCTCCTTCGTCGCCATGGCCACGTCCCGCGCCCGCGCCACGCCCTGCTCGACCTTCCATTCGGAAACGAAGGTCCGGATCTCGCTCTGGCCCCCTGTTCCTTGAATGACGCGGGCAAAGTCGTACCCCTTGGTGAGCAGCAGGCCCAATGGCCCGGTAATGAGGTAGGCGCCCACATCAACCAGGTTGAAGTTCTGACTCGATTCAAACCGGGCGAATGCCTGATCGAGATCGCGGCCGTGGAGGGTGATGTTCTTGCCCCGCAGCGTGATCCATCCCCGCGCGGTCCGCCGCAGCTCGTTCACGGTCTTGCCCTGTAGCGACAACTGTGCCGCGAAGTCCAACGCGCCTTCCGCAACCTTGTGTGGCGGCTCGGTCTTGAGTAGCGCCTCGATGCGGAACTGGGGAAGGGTGTAGTTGACCAGGTATAGGGGGGCGGTGCCGGCGAAGTCCGCCCGAATGCTCCCCGAACCCTGCCCGCCGAAGGCCTTCATCGTGAGCGGTTTGAAATCGAACACCCCGTCCTTCCCGGCAAGCGAAAACTTCAGGTCGGAGGCGGCATAGTCCTTGGCCCGGACCTCCGCGCAGGTGAGTTCCGCCGCCAGGGAAAGGTGCTTCATGATGCCCGGCCCTTCCCTGGCGGATAGCTGAAAGCGGCTCACCTCCGAATTGCACGCCACGGCCTCGAATCCTTTCCCGGATTGCTTGTCCAGGTAGCGCAGCGTCCCGTCTGAAAGAACTATTTTTGCCAGGTTCAGGGCGGGTAATGTCCCGCCGGCCGCCTCCGCTTTCTCGTAATTGAACTTGCCGTCCAGCCCCTTTTCGATGGAAATTTTTGGGTGTTCCAGCGCGATCATCCCGATCCGGACTTCGCTCTGGAACAGAGGCAGGAAAGCGATTTCAAGCCTGGCCTTTTTCGCGCTGGCGACGTCCGCCCCCCGGTTGCGAATGTTCACGTCATCCAGGGTGACGATCAGGCCGGGAAAGACATCGATTCCCAAACGGCCGGCGACGCTGACTTCCATCCCCATAGCTCTCGATGCGGCCGCTTCAATCCGGGGCTTGTAGGCATTGACATCGAAGAACAGACGCACAGCGATCGCAACGAGGAGGAGGAGTCCGATGAGGGCGCCGATGACAAAGCGGGTATTTCCAAGTGATTTTGACATTGGCCTGATCCGACCTCGTGGTAGTGCTACGGACACTCTTGTCCAGGTTTACCCGAGATTGTCCATTAGCCGAAGCAGGCCTCCGGCTAATGGACAACCTGGGTTTACAGCAAATCGATCCAGGTGTCTGGGGCAAGCACAGTCACGGAGATATCCGCGGCCCTGCCTATCGTGACCTCACGCCGCGCGGCAAGCCAGGTAACACTGGCGTCAGTATGGACGCTTACCGACTACAATTGTTGCCGGCCTGATTTCGTCGGGTCGACCCATCCTTTATTTAAGTGAAACCACCATGTCTGACGCCAACCAGGAATTGCAAAACGAGGTCGCCGAGCTCATCACCTCCGCGCTGAACCTGGATCTCGGCCCGGAAGAAATTGAACCCGACGCGCCCCTTTACGGCGAGGGCTTGGGGCTCGACTCGATCGACATTCTGGAAGTGGCCCTGGTCGTCTCCAAGCGGTTCGGCTTCCAGCTACGCTCCGACGACGCGGATAACGCCCGCGTCTTCAGTTCCCTCGCCAGCCTGACTCGGCACATCGCGGCGAACAGAACAAAATGAGTTTCACCGTGGTCCACGCGGCTCGCTGGACCGTCATCGCCGCCGGGCTCATCGGCTATGCCGTGCTGGCTCATTACAGCGCGGCCACTTCCGCCGCGACCCGCTTCCCGGCCATGGGGGTTGCCGTCTCGCTGGCGCCGTCTCTGGCCATCCTGCTGTTGCTGGCCTGGCGCTCACCCAGACGATGGGCCATGTTGCCGCTGTGCGCCGGCGTGGGCTTGCCGCTGTGGGAATTCTGGGGCGCTCTGGAGCGGAATTTCAGCTGGGTCTATTTTCTCCAGCACGCCGGCACCAATGTCATGCTGGCGGCGGTGTTCGGCGCCACTCTGGCAGGCGGACGACAGCCCATCTGCACCCGCTTTGCCGAGGTGGTACACGGCGGGCTCACCGCCGAATTAGTGCGCTATACACGCCAGGTCACCCTGGCCTGGACGCTGTTTTTCCTGACGGTCAGCCTGGCTTCGACGCTCCTGTTTCTGTTTGCTTCCATCGAGGCCTGGTCGGTTTTCGCCAATTTCCTCACCTTGCCGCTGGTTCTGCTGATGTTCGCCGCCGAGTATCTGGTCCGCCTGCGCAAGCTGCCGCAACTGGAGAAGCACAGCATCATGGACGGCATCCTCGCCTACTGGAAAACCTCGGCCCACCCCGCCAGTTCCTCTCACATCCGATAGGCATGCCGTCGATGCCGACTCTGCCGCTGCTTGCCCATCGCCATCTTGATGCCGTCATGGCCTGGCGCGGCGGCACCCCGGTCAGCGTCAGGCAGTTTCTCGGCGAAGTTGAACAGGTCGCCGGCCAATTGCCCCCGGGGCGGCATGTGCTCAACCTGTGCGGCGACCGCTACCGCTTTGCCGTCGCTCTGGCGGCCAGCATCGTCAGCGGCCGGGTCAGCCTGCTGCCCGCCGGCCACACCCCCGAGATGATCCTGCAGATGCGGCGCTACGCCGCGGATGTCTTCTGTGTCACCGACCGGGCTGACAGCGGCGTCAAGCTGCCGCTCTTCCGCTACCCGGAGTCGTTGCCTGAATCGCCGGCAGACCTTGTCATTCCGCAAATCGATAGTGACCAGATCATCGCCCAACTATTCACTTCCGGCTCCACCGGCATGCCGATAGCTCATATCAAGCGCTGGGGCAGCCTGGTGCGCGGCGTGCAAGCGGGCGCGGAGCGGTTGCGCGTCACCCCCGAGCACGCCATCGTCGGCACCGTGCCACCGCAACACATGTACGGCCTGGAATTCACCGTGCTGCTGCCCTTGCAGATCGGTGCCGCCCTGCATGCCGGACACCCCTTCTACCCGGCAGACATCTGCGCGGCGCTGGCGGATCTGCCGCGGCCGCGCATGTTGGTCACCACGCCTTACCACCTGCGGGCACTGCTGGCCGAGCAGGCCTCCCTCCCGGCGCTGGATCTGCTGCTGTCCGCCACCGCCCCCCTTTCGCAAAACCTGGCCGGCGCGGCGGAAACCCGTTTCGCCGCGCCCTTGTTCGAGATCTACGGCTGCACCGAAACCGGCCAGCTCGCTTCCCGCCGCACCACGGCCGGCGCAATCTGGCAGACCTTGCCGGAGGTCCGCCTGCGGCGTGACGGGGAGGCGGTCTGGGCCGAGGGCGGGCACATCGAGGCCGCGACACGGCTGAACGACGACATCGAACTGGTGGCCACCGACTCGGCCACCCCCTCTGCCACCGCTTTTGCCTATTTCCTGCTCCACGGCCGTCATGCCGATCTCGTCAACATCGCCGGCAAACGAACCTCCCTGGCTTATCTCAATCACCAGCTCAATGCCGTCCCCGGCGTGCAAGACGGGGTGTTTCTCCCGCCGCTGGAAGCCGAGGGTGACGCCCCGGAAAGCGTCCGCCGCCTCACCGCCCTGGTGGTGGCGCCGGAGTTGACGCACGCCGCCCTCCTGCGGGCCCTGCGCGAACGCATCGACCCCCTCTTCCTGCCGCGGCCGCTGCTGTTCGTCGCCGCCCTGCCACGCAATGCCACCGGCAAGCTCCCCAGCCAGGCGGCGCGGGCGTTGCTGGCGACCCTGCGGTCGCAAACCGCGAACAACCCCCCGGCATGAGCGACCTGTCCCCGCCTTCGTCCTTGTCCTTATCCATCGCGGCCGATCACCCGGCCTATGCCGGCCATTTCCCGGGTCATCCCATTCTGCCCGGTGTGGTGCTGCTGGACGCGGCCCTGTATGCCCTGGCCGCGCGGCAAGGGCTGGAGGCCGCCAGTGGCTGGATCAAGTCGGCGAAGTTTCTCAGCCCGGTCAGCCCGGGCGAGGCACTGCGCCTCGACTATGCCGTCACAGCCGCCGGCGTATTCCGGTTCGAGGTGGTTGTTACAGAGATGGCCAACGAGCGGGTGGTAGCCAGTGGCGTATTGAGCTTCACATCGGTTGCGTCAACCGCGCCCGAGGAGAAGCCGTCGTGAGCGCTCCCGATCTCTCCAGCCGGGCCGAATGGGTCAAGCGACCGGAACGCGGCAGCGTGGCCATGCTGCGCCTGATGACCTGGCTATCCCTGGCGCTGGGGCGTCGCCTGGCCCGTGTCGTGCTATTCGGCGCCAGTCTCTACTTTCTGCTTTTCGCCACGGCCTCCCGACAGGCCTCGCGCGCCTATCTGCGGCGTGCCCTGGGGCGGCCGCCGCGTCTGGCCGAACTGATCCGGCACTTCCACAGTTTCGCCTCCTGCGTCCATGACCGGATCTATCTGCTCAACGACCGCTTCGATCTCTTCGATATCCAGGTGGTCGGGGAGGCCGCCATCAATGAGGTGCTGGCCGCCGGACGCGGCGCCTTTCTGATGGGCGCCCACCTGGGCAGCTTCGAGGTGGCGCGCGCCGTCGGCCGGCGCCAGCCCGGCCTCAGGGTGGCCATGGTCATGTACGAGGAAAACGCCCACAAGATCAACGCCGCCCTGGCCGCCATCAACCCAACCGCCGTGTTGGACATCATTCCGCTGGGCCAGATCGATTCCATGCTCCAGGTGCAGGCCCGGCTGGACGAGGGCGTGGTGCTGGGCGTGCTGGCTGATCGCACCCTGGCGCGGGACCCCACGCTGCCGCTGCCGTTCCTCGGCCAGACTGCCGCGTTTCCGCTCGGCCCCATGCGTCTGGCGGCCATCCTCAAGCGTCCGGTGTTGTTCATGAGCGGCGTGTATCTGGGCGGCAACCGCTACGCCATCCATTTCGAGCCCCTGGCCGATTTCACCCACATCGAGCGCCAGGAGCGGGATGCCGCTGTCCGCCAGGCGGTCGCCTCCTATGCCGACCGCCTGGAGCGCCACTGTCGCGCCACGCCGTTCAACTGGTTCAACTTCTTCGATTTCTGGCGGCCGCCGTCAGGAGACAAGGGCAACGCATCATGACCCGGCCCGCACCGCGTTTTCTCGCCTGTATCCTGCTCGGTTTCAGCCTGTCCGCCCAGGCGGCCCAATTCACGGTCAGCCAACTCATGGGCGCGTTGGCCAACAACAAACACGGGGCGGCCAGCTTCACCGAGAAGAAATTCATTTCCATCCTGGACCAGCCGGTCGAGTCGTCGGGCGAACTCCTGTTCATTCCGCCCGCCCGCCTGGAGAAACGCACTTTCAAGCCGAAGCGCGAAACCCTGGTGCTGGACGGCGATGTGCTGAGCGTCGAGCGGCGGCGCCAGAAACATGTCCTGCTACTCAAGGACTACCCGGAGGTGGCGGGCATGATCGAGAGCATGCGCGCCACCCTGGCCGGCGACCGCAAGGCGCTGGAACGGGTCTATCACCTGACTCTACAGGGCGACCGCGAGCGTTGGACCCTGGTACTGATCCCGCGGGATGCCAAGGTGGGCGGGCTGGTCGCCCGCATCCGCATGGATGGCTCGCAGGATGAGGTCCGCGCGGTGGAAATCCTACAGGCGGACGGCGACCGCTCGCTGATGAGCATCCAGAAGACCGCCTTGCCATGAGCCGAGTGTCCATTAGCCGGAGGCCCACATGTAGCGCAGGCGTCTCGCCTGCCTCGTCCTTCCGATCAGGCCTACGAAGCAGGCGGGACGCCTGCGCTACAGGCCTACTTTGGCTAATGGACAATCTCGGATGAGCCGACGTGCAAGCGTCGCCATCGCCCTCTGGCTGGCCTTTCTGCTCGTCTCTGTCTGGCTGGTGAGCCGGGCCAGCTTCACGGCTGACCTGTCGGCCTTTTTGCCGCGCAGTCCGACTCAGGAACAGCAACTCCTCGTCGACCAGATCAAATCCGGCGCCGCCTCGCGCCTGATCCTGATCGGCATCGAAGGCGGCGACCCGGCCACCCGAGCCAGCGCTTCCCGCAATCTGGCCGCCCGCCTGCGCGCCGATCCCCGCTTCTTGCACATCGCCAACGGCGAGACGCCGGGGCTGGCGCGCGACCGCCAGATTCTCTTGGAGAACCGCTATCTGCTGAGTCCGGCGATGAATGCCGAGCGCTTCACGGTGGCGGGGCTGCGTGCCGGCGTGGCGGATAGCATCGATCTGCTTGCCACCTCGCTCGGATTGTTCAGCAAGGCCCTGTTGCCGCGCGACCCCAGCGGCGAGTTCATGCAACTGCTGGACGCCATGGGGAACCACCTACGCCCACAAATGGCCGACGGCGTCTGGGTTTCCCGCGACGGCCGGCGCGCGCTGCTACTGGCCCGCACCCGCGCCGATGGCGCGGACACGGACGCACAGGAAGCGGCCGTCACGGCCATCCACGCTGCTTTTCACGGGGTTTCCGGGCCAGGGTTGCACCTGGCACTGACCGGCCCCGGACCTTTTTCCGTGGCGGCCCGCGCCACCATCAAGGGCGAGGTGGCCACCCTCTCCGGGCTCGGCGGGCTGATCATCATCAGCATCCTGTTGCTGGTCTACCGTTCGCCCACGGCCCTGCTGCTCGGGCTGCTACCCGTACTGTCCGGCGCCCTGGCCGGCGTGGCCGCGGTCAGCCTGGGCTTCGGCGTCGTTCACGGCGTCACGCTCGGCTTCGGCACCGCCCTGATGGGTGAAGCGATCGATTACTCCATCTACCTCCTGACGCAGTCGGAGCGGGCGGTGGCGGGCGAGCCAGACGGCAGTGGGACCGCCACCTGGATTGCCACTTGGGTTGCCAATAGCTGGCCGACGATACGCATCGGCGTGCTCACGTCGGTATTCGGCTTTGCCTCCCTGCTTTTTTCCGGCTTCCCCGGCCTGGCCCAATTGGGCCTCTACGCCATCGCCGGCGTGGTCACCGCCGCCCTGATCACCCGTTTCGTGCTGCCACATCTCTTGCCCGTCAACCTGCGTTTGCGTGATGTCAGCGCCTTGGGCCGCCGCCTTCAGGTCTGGGTGGAACGGGCGGGCCAACTGCGCGCGCCGGTTCTGATTTTGTTCGTGGCGGCATGCGCCGTGCTCGTTAGCAGGAGCGACGCCATGTGGAACCGGGAACTGGCGGCCCTGAGCCCGGTGTCCGCCGCCGATCAGGCCCTCGACATGAGCATGCGCGCCGACCTCGGCGCCCCGGACGTGCGCTATCTGGTGGTGGTGACCGCCGCCAGCCAGGAGGCGGCGCTCGCCGCCAGCGAACAAGCGTCCGTGGCGCTCCAGCAACTTGAAGCGGCGGGCGTGATCGACGGCTTCGAGAGCCCCGCCTTTTACCTCCCCAGCCAGGCGACCCAGCGCCAACGCCTGGCGAGCCTGCCGCCCGATGCCGAGCTGCGGCGGCGCTTCAAGACGGCCATTGCCGATCTGCCCGTGCGTCCGGACCGCTTCGAGCCGTTCTTTGCCGACGTGGCGAAGGCGCGTAGCCAGAGGCCGTTGACCCGGCAAGACCTGGAGGGAAGTGCTCTGGCGCAAGGGGTGGATGCCCTGCTGTTGCCATCGGCGGGAGGCTGGACGGCCCTGCTGCCGTTGCGCGTCGGCGCCGCGAGCGATCGCGTCCTCGACGCGGCGCGGGTGCATGCCGCGCTCGCGCGGACCGGCCTGGCGGGCGTTCATTTCGTCGATATCAAGGATGAGTCCGATCGCCTTTACCAAGGCTATCTGCGCGAGGCCATCCTGCTCTCGCTTGGCGGCCTGGCCGCCATCCTCGGCCTGCTGTTCGTCACCACCCGTTCCCTGGCCAGGGTATTTCGCATCGTCGCCCCGCTGGTCGTGGCCGTTGCCGTGGTCATCGCCGGTCTGGTTCTGCTCGGGCGGCAACTCATCCTCCTGCACCTGGTGGGCATGCTGCTGGTGGTGGCGGTCGGCTCCAACTACGCCCTGTTCTTCGACCGGGGCATTGAAGCAGGCGGCATCTCACCGCGCACCCTGGCCTCCCTGCTGCTGGCTACCAGCACCACGGTGGTCGGCTTCGGCATCCTCGCTTTTTCCAGCGTACCGGTGCTCAACGCCATCGGCGCCACGGTCGGCCCGGGCGCCATCCTCGCCTTGCTCTTCTCCGCCATTCTGGCGCGGCGAACATGACGGCGCCGCCGCCTTTGCCTCCTCCCCATGCTTGCCGCCGGTGGCGGCCGACGCCGCTTTTGCGGGCCACGTTTTCCCTACATGCCGGAAGCCTGGGGCTGCTGGCGCTGCAACCGGGGCTGTGGCCCTGGGGGCTGGGCGCTCTGGCCGCCAATCACCTGATCCTTGGCGCCGCCGGCCTCTGGCCGCGCGGCCGGAGTCTCGGCCCCAACTGGTCGCGGCTACCGGCCGCCGCGGCGCCGGGGCACATCGCCATCACCATCGATGACGGCCCCGACCCCGAGGTGACACCACAGGTGCTCGACCTGCTCGACCGCTATGCCGCCCGCGCCAGCTTTTTCTGCATCGGGGCGCGGGCGCAACGCCATCCCGAGTTGTGCCGCGAGATCGTCCGGCGCGGCCATGCCGTGGAAAACCACAGTCAGCATCATCAGCATCATTTCTCCACCTTCGGGCCGCGCCGCATGGCCCGCGAGGTCGAATCCGGCCAGGACAGTCTGGCCGCCGTCACCGGCCAGCGGCCGTGTTTCTTCCGCCCCACCGCCGGCCTGCGTAATGCCTTCCTGGAACCCATCCTGGCCCGGCACGGCCTGCATCTGGCGAGCTGGACCCGGCGCGGTTTCGACACCCGCAACCGCGATGCCGACGACGTGACCCGGCGCCTGACCCGCAACCTCGCCGCCGGCGACATCCTGCTCCTGCACGACGGCCACGCCGCCCGAACCGGCACCGGCCAAGCGGTGATCCTGTCTGTTCTTCCCCGCTTGCTGGAAGCCGCCGCCGCCGCCGGCCTCGAACCCATCACCCTGCGTTCCGCGCTGGCCATCGCCAGGTCATGAACAACCGTCCGCCGCGAAATCCGGCGTGAATGCCGGTTATTTATGGCGCATACAGACGCTTGCGGTATCGCCAAAAGCGGCTCATCAGCGGCTTGACGCTGGTTCCGTGGAAGAGAATGGAAAGCGACACGGCAATGAGCGTCAATTGGATAAGTTCCAAAGCCAGATCTTCGGGGAGACCGTGCTGGATGGCGTACATCAGGTAATACAGTGAACCGATGCCGCGTACCCCGAACCAGCCGACCATACCGCGTAGCGGCCACGAAGCGCGGGTAGCCCACAGGCTGGCGAGGACGCTGACCGGGCGCGCGACCATGAACAAAAATAGCGCCAGCCCCACCGCCCGCCAGCTCCAGGAATCGACAAACAACGTGCCGCCGATGAGCAGGACCAGCATCACTTCCGAGAGCCGTTCCATATGTTCCTTGAATACCAGCGACCCGCCGCTGACCGTCGGCGTTGGTTCGTTATCCGGCGTTGCGTTTGCGGTTTCCGCTTCGCCGCGCTCGGTTTGCGTCCACTTCGGGGAATCCTGACTGGCGCCAACCAGTTTGAGCTCGGTCTGGCGCAGCGCGACGGCCGTGAAAAATACCGCCAGAAATCCCCACGCGTCGACCTGCACCGTCAAGCCATACACCACACCGATCAGACCGAGTCCGAGGAAGTCGTCCATGAGCGTGTGCGCGGATGGCGCGCCGCGCAGTTTCCAAACCAGATGGCCCAGCGCGACGCCCGACACGACCCCGATGGCGATGCCCGCCAGCGTGGCCCACAGCACATCGACCAGCGCCCAGCGCAGGCCGAATTCACCGATCTCGCGCAGTCCGAGCAATCCCATCCCCAGCATCACGAACGGAAAAGCGCTGCCGTCATTCATCCCCGCTTCGCAGGTCAAGGTGAAGCGGAGCTGGTCGCGGTCACCGGGATGGCGGATCTGCACATCGGTCGCCAGCACCGGATCGGTGGGCGCCAGAATCGCGCCCAGCAAGACGCCCGCGCCTAGTGGCAGGCCGAGAAAGTAATAGGCGAAGGCGGCAACCAGCCCGACGCTGACCGCCATGGAGACCGTTGCCAACAGAATCGGAGTGCGCCAGCGGGCAAGGCTGACCGGAACAGGCATTTTGATGCCGGCGGAAAACAGCGAAATCAGCACAACCACTTCGGTCAGCGCTTCCAGCAGCGCCGATTCCTTGAGCGGATTGAAGTGAAACAGATTCAACACCGTCGGCCCAACCAGCAGCCCCACCGCCAGATAGATGATGGCCGGGGTGACCGGCAGGCGCTGGAGCAGCGAAGCAGTCAAACCCCTGGCGAGCAACAGGCCGCCCACGAGTAAAAACCAATGTGCGTTAGTCATGGATCGTTTGATTCATCCGAAATTGTCCATTAGCCACAAAGCAGGCCTGTAGCGCAGGCGTCCCGCCTGCTTCGTAGGCCTGTGATCGGAAGGACGAAGCAGGCGGGACGCCTGCGCTACATGTGGGCCTCCGGCTAATGGACTATCTGGGTTCATTGTATTTCCGGTGGGATGTACCCGTTTTCGAGGGGTTCCAGGGCAGTGAACTCGCCATGAATGAATCGACTCTCCGTCGCGCGCAGCGGCGGCAGAGCCTGGAATAGTCGTGAATAGGGGTTGATCAGTGTCCGACTCGCGCAGCGTAATCGGATTCCGAGTTTTCTCGTGTACGCCAGCGCACGGACGTGCTTGCCTGCCTGCACACATGCCTGCTATTTGGACGCCACCCCGATGTCGCCGACTATTCGGCTCGCGGGAAGGCGATCAAGGCCGCCTGCCGCCGGCACCCCACCCGGCAGGCCGTGTTATCCACGGGACCGCGATTTCGCTTCCCAATCTTCCACGGCAAGTCCTTCAATGCGCTTGAACTCATCGGTATTGAGGGTGATCAGCAGGTCGTTGGCGCCTATCAAGCGCCCGGCGCGCTGCAGTTGAGCCCGGATTTCGCCGTAGCGCTCCGCCGCCGCATCATCAAATGGCAAACGTGGCCAGCTACCGAATGCCCCCTTGATGCGTTGCTTTTCCTATTCCGGGTTGACCAGCATGCAGACCCCGCGCTGCAATTCCGCCCAGACAATAATGCAAAGCCTCAATGGGTCGAAACCCGCCGACTCAAGGCATTGCTTCTAGCTCGGATTTCGATAAACGGGGGGCTATTTCCATTTCCCGGTTCGCTTTCACAAAACCATGTCTTTTTCTTCCCCTGCGCACAAAGCAGGTTCGGCTTCGAGCGCTTCGCGTACGCGCATCAGCCGCCTTTTGATCCGCGCGCGATCATGGGTGGATTCGATGCTGCGATCGGCCAGCTCGGCGCTACGCCGAATCTGGTCGAACGCCTCGGCCAGCAGACCTTCAAAGGTCGGCACCATGGTGATCACACGCAGCGATTCTCCATCGTAGCGGTGCGATGACGGGAATTGCCGAACGGCCAGCCGAGCCAGAATCGCCGTCAGATAATCCACGCACATCACGGCCGTCGAAGTGTCATTGACACCGGGCGAAAGTGCCTTCAAGGCTATATCGACGATCTGCCTGATACCGAAAGTGGGGTCCTGCTCAATCGTGCGATGGCGGCTGATGCTGTAAGCCCCATTCAGGGCGGCAATCATCTTTTGATCCGGCGGGTAGGTCAGGGCGAGCGATGCCAACGCGGTATTCTGCACAACGAACGCGCCGGTGCCGCGTTCCATCCGCACAATGGTCTTCCTGTCCCGCGCCAAGCCCAGGAGGGCATCATTATTCACGCTCTGTATGTAGCCGCTCACGGCTGCCGGCACTGCGTACCAGGTCCTCTTGTCCAGAGACTGAAGCACCGGCTCCTGGCCCTCATCTTCATCGGGTCCGTGTCCCAGTTTTTCCGGAAACAGCCGATCAATGGACGCGATGGTTTCCTGAGCAATCGAGGCGATGATGCTGGAAGCCTGGATCGACGAGGCGATGTGATGAATGAAGAAAATGAGGACGCCTACGCCGCCGAGCGCCATAAAAAATGCGAAAAACACCGCCAGGCTCGGCACAAATTCCGCTTCGCCGCCGCGAATGGTGCGCAACACAATCAGGCAATAGACAAAAATACCGGCGAAGATCCCCAGCGTGACCTGGGTGACGCGGCTGCGCATGAAGTTGCGCAGGATGCGCGAGGTGTATTGGCTCGAAGCCAACGCCAGCGCCAGCAGGGTCATGGAGAACGTGATGCCCATGACGGACATCATCGAACCGGCAAGCGTGGACAACATCTGGCGCGCGCCTTCCGCCCCGGCACCAAACAGGCGTGGCCAATGGGCCAGCCATCGGTCGCTCCCGGCGGAGTCTGCTTCGATCAACGCTGCCGCGAAGACAATACTGCCCACGACGATCAGCAAAGGTATAAACCAGAAGCTCGACCGCAGATCTCTCCAAATTTGTCTCAATTTATTCATGGATCAGCCTCCAGGTGTGGGGGTGAGAGCGCGCACGAAGGTTATTTCCACTGGCAAGCGTTTGTCCGCTTCTGGTCTTCAAAACCGGAAACTCACCTCCGTCGTGTGCTGGGTGTCGCTGTTCTGGTCGAACAGGCCATGCCGCAAGAGAGGCCCCCCTTTGAGTTGCCGCATTGTATTGCCAGAGTCTGCTCAAGGGGCATAGTGCCCGTTTCTGACCGACGCCGCCGAGGTGGGGGTGTCAGTTAGAATTCAGCGCAATGTCAGTCCAGACAGCCGAGCCCCCCGCGTGCCCCCTCTCCACCTTTCCCACTTCACCGCCAGCAGTTGTCTCGGCCACGGCCTGGAAGCCACGCTGAGCGCGCTGCGGCGGCATCGTGGTGGCCTGGCGCCTTGCCATTTCGAGACGGTGCGGGATCTCGACACGCACATTGGCGAGGTGGCGAAGGTAGACGATGTCTCCCTGCCCGCGTCTCTCGCCGAATACGATTGTCGCAACAACCGCCTGGCGTTCCTGGGGCTGCGACAGGATGGCTTCAGCGTCGCGGTGGAAGCGGCCGTTGCCCGATATGGCCGGCGCCGGGTGGGCGTCTTTCTCGGTACCAGCACCGCCGGCATTCTTCAGGCGGAGCAGGCGTATCGCCGCCGCGATCCGGCCAGCGGCGCCCTGCCGGACGACTTCATCTACCGCGCGACCCACAACACCTACTCGCTGGCGGATTTCGTGCGCCATGTCTTTCGCCTGGAAGGGCCGGCGGTGGTGATCTCCACCGCCTGCTCTTCGAGTGCCAAGGTGTTCGCGGCCGCCGCGCGCATGCTGGCGGCCGGGCTCATCGATGCCGCCGTCGTGGGTGGGGTGGATTCCTTGTGCCTGACCACCCTGTACGGCTTCAATTCCCTGGAACTGCTCTCGCCGGAACCCTGCCGACCGTTCGATGCCGAGCGCAAGGGCCTCTCCATCGGCGAGGCCGCCGCCTTCATCCTGCTGGAACGGCCGGCGGACAACCTGAATGCCGACGACGTGCTGCTTTTGGGCACGGGGGAATCGAGCGATGCGCACCATATGTCATCGCCCCATCCCGATGGCCTGGGCGCCCGCATGGCCATGGCCGCCGCCCTGCAAGCGGCGGGTTTGCCAGCGACAGACATCGACTACATCAACCTGCACGGCACCGCCACGCCAAGCAACGATGCCGCCGAGGGCAAGGCGGTGGCGGCAATATTCGGCATGGCGGTGCCATGCAGTTCGACCAAGGGCGCGACCGGCCACACCCTGGGCGCGGCGGGCGGCCTGGAGGCCGTCATCAGCGCCCTGGCGCTGCGCCATGGCTTCCTGCCCGGGGGCGTCAACACCCGCCAGGTCGATCCGGGCATTCCCATCCAATATCTGACCGCGAACCGGGACAGCGCGCCGCGCCGGGTGCTGAGCAATTCTTTCGGTTTTGGCGGCACCAATTGCAGCTTGGTGCTGGGCAGGGCGGGTTGATATGAACCCAGGTCGCTCATTAGCCAAGGCTACGGAGGCGGCCCCACCTGTAGCGCCGGCGTCTCGCCGGCTTCGTGGGCCTAATCAGAAGGACGAAGCCGGCGAGACGCCGGCGCTACAGACCTGCCACGGCTAATGGACTATTCAGGATGAATCTGACCGCTTACCTCGACGGCGTTGGCCTGCTTGGGCCGGGCCTGGACAACTGGGTCGCGGCGCGGCCCATCCTGGCCGGTGCCGCCGACTACGCGCCGCGCCCCATCGTCGTGCCGCCGCCCATGGCGCTTCCCCCCGCCGAGCGGCGCCGCGTCGGTCTGGGCGTCAAGATCGCCCTGGCCGTGGCGCGGGAGGCTGTCGCCAGTGCGCAACTGGATGCCAGACAACTGGCCACCGTGTTTTCCTCCTCCAGCGCGGATGGCGATACCTGCGACGCCATCTGTCGGACCCTGGCCTCGGAGGATCGCCACCTTTCCCCCACCCGCTTCCACAATTCGGTGCATAACGCCCCGGCCGGCTATTGGGGCATCGCCTCCGGCGCCATGACCCCGGCTACCGTGCTGTGCGCCTATGACGGCAGTTTCGCGGCGGGTTTGCTGGAGGCGCTGGCGCAGGTGAACGTGGACGCTACCGGCGCCTTGCTGGTGACCTACGAGGCGCCCTACCCGGAGCCGCTGCACGCCAAGCGGCCGCATCCGTCCGCCTTCGGCCTGGCCCTGGCGTTGCTGCCGCGGCAAAGCCCGCATTCTCTGGCCCGTCTGCAAGTCGAACTGGTCGAGGCGCCCGCGGACCAACTGGCAAATCCGGATCTGGAGGTTTTGCGCCGGCAGATTCCCTCTGCGCGCGGCCTGCCGCTGCTGCAAGCCCTGACCAGCGGCCGGGTGGACCGGGTGGTACTGGAATACCTGGCACCGCTCAGCCTGGCGGTGACGATACAGCCATGCCGCTAGACCGGGACTGGCTGCTCGCCCACATCCCGCACCAGGGCGGCATGTGCCTGCTGGACCAGATCGATGCCTGGGACGGCGAGCACATCCGCTGCACGGCCAGCAGCCACCGCGCCCCGGACAATCCCCTGCGCGCCCACGGTCGGCTGGGCGCCGCCTGCGGCATCGAGTACGCCGCCCAGGCCATGGCCGCGCATGGCGGGCTGCTGGCGGCGGCCGACAGCGCACCCAGGTCCGGCTATCTGGCCAGCGTGCGCGGGGTCGAACTGCATGTTGCGCGCCTGGACGACATCGCGGTCGATCTCAGCGTGGCGGCGGAACGCCTGTCCGGCGACGACAACCTCATCCTTTATGGCTTCAGCGTTTCCGCCGGGGAGCGCGTACTGTTGAACGGTCGCGCCATCGTGGTGCTGGATGCGGCAAAACCGGGGAGTCCAGGATGAAACCAGACATGAAACGCGCCCTCGTCACCGGCGGCAGCGGCGGTATCGGCGCGGCGATCTGTAGGCGCCTGGCCGCTGACGGCTGTTACGTCTATGTTCACGCCAACCGCAACCTGGCCAAGGCGGCGGCCCTGGTGGAAGAGATTCGCGCGAGCGGCGGCGCGGCCGAGGCCATCACCTTCGATGTCACCGACGCGGAAGCCAGCCGCGCCGCTCTGGAAACCCTGGTCGCGGACGCGCCGATCCAGATCCTGGTCAACAATGCCGGCGTGCATGACGACGCCGTCTTCCCCGGTATGCGCGCCGAGCAATGGCACAGCGTGCTGGACGTGTCGCTCAACGGCTTCTTCCATGTCACCCAGCCCTTGACCCTGCCCATGATTCGCGGCCGCTGGGGCCGCATCATCAACATCACCTCCATCGCCGGACTGACCGGCAATCGCGGCCAGGTCAACTATGCCGCCGCCAAAGGGGGGCTGCACGCCGCCACCAAGTCCTTGTCCCTGGAACTCGCCAGCCGCGGCATCACGGTGAACGCCGTGGCGCCGGGCATCATTCAGACCGGCATGATCGAGGGTGTTTTCGACGAGAAGGCCATCGCCGCCATGGTGCCCATGAAGCGGGCCGGAAAACCGGAAGAAGTGGCGGACCTGGTGGGCTTCCTCGTCTCGGAACAGGCCAGCTACATCAGCGGACAAATCATCTCGGTGAACGGTGGCATGATTTGAGGCCGCCCTCGGTTACCACTCAGTTTCCAGTAAGCCGCCGTCCGATCAGCAGCGGCAGCCTGAGCAGAAACCCCAGCAGCAGGCGGGCGTGCATCCAGGTCAGCAGGACGTTGTCACGCAGGTAATTGAAGTGCGAGACGCCCCCTTCCGCGGCAGTCAGATACTTTACCGGCGAGGGCAGGTTGATCGGGCGCACGCCGCGCCAGCACAGGCGTACCGCGGCCTCGGGGTCGAAGTCGAAGCGGCGCATCCAGCGCTGGCCGCGCATCACCTGGCGCAAGGGTTCGATGGGGTAGACGCGGAAGCCGTAGAGGGAATCGCCGATACCCATCCACAGCGTCTCCAGGTTGGCCCAGGCGTTGGATAGCTTGCGGCCCTGCACGCGCAGATTGGGCGCGCTGGTGTCGAACACCGGCACTCCCAGCACCATGCGGTCCGGGGCCGCCATGGAGGCCGCCATGAAAGTCGGGATGAGGCCGGCCGGATGTTGGCCGTCCGAGTCCATGGTGAGGGCATGGGTGTAACCTTCACGCGCGGCGAGGTCGATACCATGCAACACCGCCGCGCCCTTGCCGACGTTTTCGGGCAACACCACCACCCTGAGGCCGGGATCGGTCGCCGCCATTTCCTGGAGGCCGGCGCCACTGCCGTCGTTGCTGCCATCCACCACCACCCACACCGGCGTCCACTGCCGACGGGCCTCGCGCACCGTGTCATACACGCGGGCTCCCGGGTTGTAGCTGGGAATCAGCACCAGGTGACTGACCGAGACGGTCATATCAAGTGCCACAGTGGTGTCGACCCGCATCGGATTCCACGGCCCGCGCCGCGCCGGGCGGCGGGAAACACGGCGCATCGCGCAGTTCATCGATGAAGTAGCGCTCCAGTTCCTCGCTGAATGTCCCGGCCTTTTCCAAAGGCTCGAAGCGGCGACCGAGCCGGATACGATAGGTGATCGGCATGGCCGGGCGACGAAACAGAGGCCAGCCCTTGCTGAGGTAGGCCGAGTCGGTCTCGATGAACACGGTCTGGATCGGCGCCTTGGCCCGACTGGCGATGAGCGCGGTCGAGCCCTTGCAGGGATTGATCGGCCAGCGGGTCGTGCGGGTGCCTTCGGGGAAAAGCAGCAGCTGGCTGCCGTTTTTCAGTTCGGCCACGGATTGCTTGATCATGCTCAACTGCGCGTCGTTGCGGATGTAGCCGGCCAAGCGGGCGCCGGCGCCGAGGAAGACGTTATCGACGAGGGAGGCCTTCATGATGCAGGCCACATTGGGCAGGCGCGAGATGACCATCAGGGCATCGAGCAGGCAGGGGTGGTTGGGGGCGATGACCAGCGGGCCTTCGCCGCGCAGGGCGTCGAGCGCCGTGAGATCGAAACGGCAGGCCCCGACCAGGGAAAGTGCATTCAGGTAGACACGAAATATGGCCGTGATGGCGCGGCGTCCGAGCGGGTCGGCCCAACGTTTCGGCAAGAGGTAATAAAGGGGCACGGAGAGCAGCGACCAGGTCAGGGTCAGCGTGCCGAGCAGTCCCAGACCGAACCACAGCGCGGCGTATTCATAGAGCCGATGCAGCCAGCGTCTTGCCAATCCAGGCGGCGAAGCCAGATCAGCCCTCACTCGACCGCCTTGACGCGGGTGCCCAACTTCTCGAACAGCGGCAGGTTGGCTGGCAGCAACGTGGTGGCAGCAGAGGCTGGGCAACCAGCAAGCGCCAGGACATCACCACGGTTGTCGGCAGGGTTGGTTAGCGTGCAATCGCATGACACAAGACACTCCCGGGTTGATGGCGGCACCGCGAAAGGTCTGTCCACTTGACCAGTAGGTCCGCCTCTCAGGGTGATATTCCAGGACTTATCGTCTCGCGGGCCATAAAGCAGTTGGCGCGGCCCAACGCTTACTGTCAATTCGGCCCATTCCAACGGAATTTGTCACTCGCAAAACACACTACACCGCCTCCAGCTTGGCGTATTCCAGCAGAAACGCCTTCTCGCCAATCTTGGGGAAGTTGATCTTGATTTCCATGTCCGGAGCCTGGCCCTGATAGCCGGAAACCACACCCTCGCCATAGCGAACGTGGCTGACCCGGCTACCGACCTTGAAGGGAACATCGGCCAGGCGGCGGGGCGGCGGCGGGGCGGCGGGCGTGATTTTGCGGGTGACGAAATTCGTGGCCGGCGCGCGGGGCGCGGGCTCCGTGTGAGCAACGCGGTTTGATAATGAGTCCACTAGTTTCTCCGGGATTTCTTCCAGAAAGCGGGAGGGCAGGCCATAGCGCACTTGGCCGTGCAGCATTCTGGATTGCGCGTGGGTGAGGTAAAGCTGTTTGCGCGCGCGCGTGATTGCAACGTACATGAGGCGACGTTCTTCTTCCAGTCCGTCGGTTTCAGACAACGCGTTCTCATGCGGGAACAGGCCTTCTTCCAGGCCAGTGATGAATACGGTGTGGAACTCCAGGCCCTTGGCGGCGTGCACGGTCATCAATTGCACCGCGTCCTGGCCTTGCGCGGCTTCGTGCTCGCCGGCTTCCAGGGCGGCGTGGCCGAGAAAACCTTCCAGGCTCTGGTCTTCATTTTCCTGCGCGAAGGCGGCGGCGGCGTTGGCCAGTTCGCCGAGGTTTTCCACGCGATCCTCGCCGTCCTTCTCGTTCTTGTAGAACTCCAGCAGGCCGCAACGGGCGACGACATGGTCCACCTGCTCGGACAATGGCAGGCCGACTATTTCCGTGCGCAGTGCTTCGATGAGCTGGACGAAGGGGGTGAACTTCTTGCCTCCGGCACAGGCCGCGGACCACAGGCTGGAACCGGCTGCGGTCGCCTCCTGGCTCAACAACTCGACACCGCGGTTACCGATACCACGCACCGGGAAATTGACCACGCGCAGGAAGGCGTTGTCGTCCTCCGGGTTGGCGGCCATGCGCAGGTAAGCCAGGGCATGCTTGATTTCGGCGCGTTCGAAGAAGCGCTGACCGCCATAGACGCGGTAGGGAATGCCGGCGGAGAACAGGGCATGTTCGATGCCGCGCGACATGGCGTTGGCGCGGTAAAGCACGGCCATTTCGACATACTGCTCGCCGTCGAGCCTGCGGCTCTGGATTTCCTCGACGATGAAGCGTGCCTCCTCGCCGTCGTTGTAGGCCTGGAAATGGCGGATCGGCTCGCCCTTGCCCGCGTCGGTCCACAGGTCTTTGCCGAGGCGGCCTTCATTGTTGCTGATCACGGCATTGGCGGCGTCGAGGATGGTCGTCAACGAGCGGTAGTTGCGGGTCAGCTTGATCGGCTGGCGAATAGCGAAATCGCGCATCAGTTGCTGCATGTTGCCGACGTTGGCGCCACGGAAGGCGTAGATCGACTGGTCGTCGTCACCCACCGCGAAGAGTGCGCAATCCGGTCCTTTCAGCAGCTTCAGCCACTCGTATTGCAGGCGGCTGGTGTCCTGGAATTCGTCAACCAGGATGTGGCGGAAACGTTCCTGGTAATGCTCGCGCAACAAGGCGTTGCGCGTGAGCAGCTCGAAGGCGCGCAGCAGCAGCTCGGCAAAATCCACCGCGCCCTCGCGTTGGCATTGCGCGTCGTAGGCGGCGTAGTACTCGGCCAGACGGCTGCTGAATGGGTCCCAGGCTTCCACCTTGTCGGCGCGCAGACCCATTTCCTTGTTCTGGTTGATGAAGCTTTGCACTTTGCGCGGGTCGTATTTCTCGGTATCGACGTTGAGCGCGCGCAAGGTCCGTTTGACGGCGGAAAGCTGGTCGGAGGAATCGAGGATGGTGAACAGCTGCGGCAGCCCGGCATCGCGGTGATGCGTGCGCAGCAGGCGGTTGCACAGGCCGTGGAAGGTCCCCACCCACATGCCGCGCGTATTGATCGGCAGCATCGCGGTCAGGCGCGTCAGCATCTCCTTCGCCGCCTTGTTGGTGAAGGTCACCGCCATCAGGCCCATGGGGGAGACGTGATGTTCCTGAATCAACCAGGCGATGCGGGTGGTGAGCACCCGCGTCTTGCCGGACCCGGCGCCGGCCAGAACGAGCGCGGAAGCGGGCGTGGTGACGGCGGCGAGTTGGTCGGGGTTGAGGCTGGACAGCAGATCGGAAGGCATGGGCACGCAGATTTGCAACAAAAATCAGGTAACGAAGGCGACCTGGCCCATCAGGGTATCAGGTAGCGAAAAAGCCGCAACCCGCTCGCGCCGCCTCGGACACGTTTTTCCCGGCGGCTTCACCGCGGAAAGAGATACGGGAGAAACACCAACGCGCCGATGAGGGCGGCGGCGACGGCGAGGATCAGCACGGCGCCGGCGGCCAGGTCTTTCGCTCGCCCCACGCTTGCGTTGAACTCCGGGGAGACCACATCGGCCAGCGCCTCGATTGCGGTATTCATGGCTTCCGCCGCCAGCACCAGGCCGATAGACAGAATCAGCCAGGCCCATTCCCAACGCGCGATCTCGAAAACCACCCCGGCGGCGATGACCGCGCTAGTCGCGGCCAGGTGTATCCAGACGTTATGTTGGGTAGCCACCAGGACAACCAGACCGCGCCAGGCATGGACGAAGCTCCTGGCGCGGGCGGCAAAGGAGAATGTAGCGCGGGCATCCCTGCCTGCGTCTTGCGAACCCGCGGGCGGGGATGCCCGCGCCACCTGCGCGTGGCGTGCCCTACGACTCATGCCTTGTTCCCGCCGCCATGCTCAACGCCACCGCTTCCGCGACCTTGATGCCATCCACGGCGGCGGAAAGAATGCCGCCGGCATAGCCCGCCCCTTCTCCGGCCGGGTAGAGACCCCGCGTGTTGAGGCTGCGGCAGCCGGCGTCACGGGTCAGGCGGATGGGTGAGGAGGTGCGCGTTTCCACGCCGGTCAGTACCGCGTCGTCCATGGCGAAACCGTGGATCTGCTTGTCGAAAGCGGGCAATGCCTCGCGGAGGGTGGCGATGACGTAATCCGGCAGGCAGGCGGACAGATCGGTCCAGCGCACGCCGGGGGTGTAGGAGGGCGTCACCGTGCCGGGCCCGGTGGAGGGACGGCCGGCGAGAAAATCGCCGACTTTCTGCGCCGGCGCCCGATAGTCGCCACCACCGGCGACGAAAGCGGCTTCCTCCCAGTGGCGCTGGAAGTCCATGCCGGCGAGGGGATTGCTGTTCACGTCACCGGGGAAATCGCGTGGATCGATACCGACAACGATGGCGGCATTGGCGTTGCGTTCGTTGCGGGAATACTGGCTCATACCGTTGGTGACCACCCGTCCCGCTTCCGATGTGGCGGCGACCACGGTGCCGCCCGGACACATGCAGAAACTGTAGGCGGAGCGGCCATTGCCGGCATGGTAGACCAGCTTGTAATCGGCGGCGCCGAGCGTGGCGTTGCCGGCAAAATTGCCAAAACGGCAGACGTCTATCAGCGCTTGCGGATGTTCGATGCGCAAGCCCAGCGAAAACGCTTTGGGTTCGATGTAAACGCCGCGCGCATGAAGCATCCGGAAGGTGTCGCGGGCGCTGTGGCCCAGCGCCAGGATGACATGGTCAGTGGCGATACGCTCGCCATCGGCCAGAATCACCGCGCTGATTTGCCGACCCTGCTCGACCTCCGCGATTTCCACATCCACCACCCTGCTCTGGAAGCGGACTTCGCCACCCAGCGATTCGATGTTGGCGCGCATGTGCTCCACCATCGTCACCAGGCGGAAAGTGCCGATGTGCGGTTTGCTGACGTAAAGGATTTCCTCCGGCGCCCCGGCCTTGACGAACTCTTCCAGCACCTTGCGGCCGTGGTGTTGCGGGTCCTTGATCTGGCTGTAGAGCTTGCCGTCGGAAAAAGTGCCGGCGCCGCCCTCGCCGAACTGCACATTGGATTCCGGATTCAACTCGCCGCGGCGCCAGAGACCCCAGGTGTCCTTGGTGCGTTCGCGCACCGCCTTGCCACGCTCCAGGATGATGGGCCGGAACCCCATCTGCGCCAGAACCAGTCCGGCCAGGAGGCCGCATGGGCCGCTACCGATGATGACCGGCCGCGAGGCCAGCCTCCCCGGCGCCCGGGTAACGAAGCGGTAGGCCATGTCCGGTGTCGGCTGAACCTGCTTGTCGCCGCGCAGGCGTTTGAGCACGCTCGCTTCGTCCTTCACTTCCACATCCAGGCTGTAGATGAGAAAGATCGCGGAACGCTTGCGCGCGTCGTAGCCGCGTCGATGGATGGTGAAACCCAGCAACTGGTCGGCCGAAATACCCAGTTTCTTGAGAATGGCGGCCGGAAGATCGGCCTCGGGGTGGTCGAGGGGAAGTTTGACTTCGGTTAATCGCAACATGGGGGCAAAGCATCAGGCTTGATGGTCGCCACCTGGATAGGTAAGCGAGACGCGAATTCTACCTCGCGCCACCTGTCCGCCTAGTCGGGACATAGAATCCCAGGCGTTCGTTCGACTGGAGACCGCCATGAATACCCAACTCGCCGCGCTGGATCAGGTGCAGAGCACCGCCATCGACCTGGGCCTGAAATTTGGCCCCAAGTTGATGGTGGCCTGTCTGATCATCCTGGCCGGCCACTTCGCCGGGCGCTGGGTGGGCAAGATGATCGAAGGAATCTTGATCAAGCTCGACCTGGATATCACCCTGCGCGTCCTTTTGGTGCGCATGGTGCGAGTACTGGTGCTGGGCCTGTTCGTGGTGATGGCCTTGCAGAACCTGGGCGTGGAATTGCTCCCCCTGGTTGCCGGCCTCGGGGTGGCCGGCGCCGGCTTCGCGCTGGCCATGCAGGGCGTGCTGTCCAATCTGGCGGCGGGCCTGACCATCATCTTCACGCGCCCGTTCCGGGTGGGTGAATACGTTTCCATCGCCGGCGAGGAAGGCCAGGTGGAATCCATCAGTCTGTTCAACACCATCCTCAGCCACTACGACCTTTCCCATATCGTCATTCCCAACCGCAAGATCGTCGGCGAAATCATGCACAACTACGGCCAGGTCCGACAGCTGGACGTGCGTGTCGGCGTCGCCTACGACACCAATCTGAATGGGGCACTGGCCAACATCGATGCCATTCTGGCCGCCAACCCCAACGTGTTGCGCGAACCGGCGCCCCTGGTCCAGGTCGCTACCCTGGCGGATTCCTCGGTCAACATCACTATCCGCCCCTGGGTTTCGGTTGAAGCCTTCCCCACCGCCTCCAGCGACATCAACAAGGCCGTACTGGAGAACTTCCGGGCGAATGGCATCCACATCCCCTTCCCGCAACGCGAGGTGCGCTTGCTAGGGCAAACTGGATGACGCCCGATTTCATCGGCTACGGAGCCGCCATATTCACCACCGCCGCCTTCGTGCCGCAGGCGCTGAAATCCTGGAGCAGCCGCGACCTTTCCGGGATTTCGCTGTCGATGTACAGCCTGTTCACCCTGGGTGTGGCGCTGTGGCTGGCCTACGGCATCGCCCTGAAAAGCTGGCCGATCATCCTCGCCAACAGCATCACGCTGGCATTGGCCGGTATGGTATTGGCCCTGAAGATAAGCCATTTGCGGCGTAAGTGAGGACTAACCAGGCCAGTCCAGAAACAGCCACTCGCAATTGGCGATAGTGCCGCGCGCGGCAGCCTCGACCGCCTACCCGCCCTGTGCCACCCGCTTCGATGGATTCTCATTGCTGAAGCCGCCGACATTGGCATCGATTTCGCCGTGGCGGACCTGATAGAGCCGCATGGCGGGCCTGTGGTCGCCGACCGTGAAGGATAGGCCATTGTCCTCGGGACCGAGCGCCAGTCATGTAGGATGGGTTGAGGAATGAAACCCATCAACATGGGCGCTCAGAAATGATGGGTATCGCTACGCTCAACCCATCCTACGAAGCTTTTGGCGATGTAATGTTGATGCCCGCGGCCTTGAACAATTGAAGCATACGGCCAACTTCAGTCCCGGCTAGCGTCGTGCTTAGCGTTGGCGATATTGCATTCAGCATCTCGCGAAGATCGAGGACGCGGATTGGGTTTCCATTGAGTGCTTGAACGAAGCCAGGGTATGTTTCCCAAAGCGTCTTGCCGCCAACCACTTTGGTAACTGCTTGAACGTATGTGAACTCGCGCTGGCCTGTCACCGAAGCCACGGCGGAGAGGAAGGCTTCGGACCACTTTGGGACTACGAGTTCGCGAAAACTCTTCCATGCTTCACGGCCGCGCACCACGTTGTTCTGCTGGATGTGCTTGAGCTCCGCGGCTGGATCAAAGCCATCTTGCCAACTCTTGCAACTGACCACCCAGACGCGATTTGGCCCCGATAACGACGGATGGAAACCTATGACGTCTATGTCGCTATGGTTAGAGTCTTGCTTGGAGATGAAATCAGGATGATCGCGCCTCGGAAGAAACTTCACGTTGTGGCGAACGAAGTAGCCCTGGTGCAGCAGGTACTCTTCAACGAGTTGTTCGAGGATGTCTTCTTTGGTGGCCATGACACGCAATCAAAGGTTCCAGGCTCGCATCACGCCGCCAACGCCAGCATTTCATGCAATCGATGCGCGGTAGGCTCCGATACCGATACGGCTTCAAAACAAGCAGTGGGGTAAAGGAAATCTTCCCCCGAGTCGTCGATTACCCGGGCCATGCCGTGTCCCGCGTCTTTTTCCACAACTTCATACAGTCGGCCGATGGTCAGGTCATCACCATCAAAGTCACCGAGCCCCTCTTTTTGAACGCATACGACGAATTTCAGAGCCATCGCTTCACCTTCATTTTCACCTTGCCTATGCCATGAGCCTCGTACCAGTGAATCTCAGCCAATGCCGTGGCCCCATCTGGAAGCAGCAGGGTTGCCATACCCTTTTTCTTCTTCCAGTTGACGCCACCAAAACGTTCACGAAGGCTCGCCAATTCACGGATGCCACGATCTTCCGCAATTGTCTCTATAGCCGATATCGCGCCAACTATCTTCATGGCCGCGAAATTGCAAACCTTACACGTCCAGGTTCCTTACCCCCAGCGCATTGGTCTCGATGAACTTCCGTCTGGGTTCCACTTCCTCACCCATCAGGGTGGTGAAGATGCCGTCGGCGGCGATGGCGTCTTCGATCTGGACACGCAGGAGGCGACGGACTTTCGGGTCCATGGTGGTTTCCCAGAGTTGTTCCGGGTTCATTTCGCCCAAGCCTTTGTAGCGTTGCACACCGAGGTTCCGCTTGACCTCGTTGAGCAGCCAGTCGAGGGCTTGCTTGAAGTCGTAGGCCGGGGCGCGTGATTCGCCGCGGCGGATTTCGGCGCCGGTTTGCAGGAGGCCGACCAGTATTTCCGCCGTGCGGCGGAGTTGGTCGTAGTCGCCGCCTTCGATAAAGTTGTAGTCGAGGTAGCTGGTATGGCCGATGCCGTGTCGGCTGCGGGTGATTTCCAGGCGCCAACCCAGGTCGTCTTCGTATTGCATTGGCTTGATCTTCACCGCGCCGAGTTTGCTCATTTCCGCCGTCAACAGTTGTGCCGCCGTTGCGGCTTCGCCTTCGTTGTTCAGGCTGATGGTGGGGATTTTTAGCAGGGTGTAGAGCACGTCCGGGTCCATGCGTCGGGCCAGGCGTTCGATCATGGCTTCGGCGAGCAGGAATTCGCGGGCGATGCGTTCGAAGCTTTCCTTGCTCAATGGTTCGGCGCCCGCGGCGGGGATCAGTTCGGCGCCGTTAAGGGCTTCGCGCAGGAGGTACTGTTTGAACTCGTAATCGTCTTTCAGATAGGTCTCGCGTTTACCTTGTTTGACCTTGTAGAGCGGCGGCTGGGCGATGTAGATGTGGCCGCGCTCGACCAGTTCCGGCATCTGCCGGTAGAAGAAGGTGAGCAGCAGGGTTCGGATGTGGGAGCCGTCCACGTCCGCGTCGGTCATGATGATGATGCGGTGGTATCTGAGATTGGCCGGGTTGTAGTCGTCCTTGCCGAGTCCTGTGCCGATGCCGGTGCCGAGCGCGGTGATCAGGGTGACCACTTCCTGCGAGGACAGCATCTTGTCGAAGCGAGCTTTCTCGACGTTGAGTATCTTGCCCTTGAGCGGCAGGATGGCCTGGAACTTGCGGTCGCGTCCCTGCTTGGCGGAACCGCCGGCGGAATCACCCTCGACCAGATAAAGTTCGCACAGAGCGGGGTCTTTTTCCTGGCAATCGGCCAGCTTTCCGGGCAGACCGGCGGAATCCAGCACGCCTTTGCGCCGGGTCATGTCCCGCGCCTTGCGCGCCGCCTCTCGGGCGCGCGCGGCCTCGACGATCTTGGCGCAGATGAGCTTGGCGTCAGCGGGGTGTTCCAGCAGAAATTCGGAGAGTTTCTGCGAGACAGTTTCTTCCACCGCCGGGCGCGCTTCGGAGGAGACCAGTTTCATCTTGGTCTGGGAGCCGAACTTGGGGTCCGGCATTTTCACCGAGAGCACGCAGGCGAGACCCTCGCGCATGTCGTCGCCGGTGATTTCCACCTTCGCCTTCTTGGCGATCTCGTGCTCGTCGATGTACTTGTTCATCACCCGGGTCATCGCGGCGCGCAGACCGGTGAGGTGGGTACCGCCATCGGACTGCGGAATGTTGTTGGTGAAGCAGAGCACTTGTTCCTGGTAGCCGCTGTTCCATTGCATCGCCACTTCGCTGCTGATGCTGACACCGGTATCGCCCACCTTGGATTCGCCGGTTGCGTGGAACACGTTGGGATGCAGCACGGTCTTGGCGCGGTTGATGTATTCGACGAAACCCTTCACCCCGCCGGAGAAGGCGAAGTTCTCGGTGCGGCCATCGCGTTCGTCGATCAGTTCGATCTTGACGCCGTTGTTCAGGAACGAGAGTTCACGGATGCGCTTCGACAATACGTCGTAGTGAAAATCGATCACGTTGCCGAATATTTCCTCATCGGCGGAAAAGTGGATTTCTGTACCGCGGCGCACACTGTCGCCGATCACTTTCAGCGGCGAGATTTCGATACCGTTGTGGACTTCGACCAGGCGGTTTACCGGTGCGCCACGATGGAATTCCATGAAGTGTTTCTTGCCGTCGCGGTGGATGGTCAGACGCAACCATTTGGACAGGGCATTCACGCAGGACACGCCGACGCCATGCAGGCCGCCGGACACCTTGTAGCTGTTCTGGTTGAATTTGCCGCCGGCGTGCAGCACCACCATGACGATCTCGGCGGCGGAACGCTTCGGTTCGTGCTTGTCATCCAGCTTCACGCCGACCGGTATGCCACGGCCGTTGTCGGACACGGATATGGAGTTGTCCGGGTGGATGATGACCTTGATGTCATCACAGTAGCCGGCCAGGGCTTCATCGATGGCGTTATCCAACACCTCGAACACCATGTGATGCAGCCCGGAGCCATCCGAGGTATCACCGATGTACATGCCCGGACGTTTGCGCACCGCCTCCAGGCCTTCCAGTTGCTGAATGCTGTCCTCGTCGTAACCGCCGTTGCCGATTGGATGTTCCACGTGAAACCTTTTTAACTGAGATAGGGGTGAAGCCGAGTGAGTGGTGATTGCTCACCGCTCACTCCTGACTGCTTCAAATACGCATTGGCATGACCACGTAGCGGAAGTTTTCGTCTCCCGGAATCGTGATCAACATTGAACTGGTGGCATCGCCAAATGAACACTGCACAGTGTCACTGGGAAGGTTGTTGAATGCGTCCTGCAGGTACTGGACATTGAAGCCGATGTCGAGCGGCTCACCATCGTAGTCGATGTCGAGTTCTTCCTGAGCTTCTTCCTGCTCGTTGTTGCTGCAGGCGATGCGCAGGCTCCCGGCGGTGAGCGCGATGCGCGCGCCACGATATTTCTCGTTGGTGAGAATGGCGGCGCGAGTAAGGGATTGCGACAGGCGCTGACGGGCAATGACAAAGACTTTGTCGTGGCCTACCGGAATCACGCGCTGCCAATCCGGGAACTTGCCATCCACCACCTTGCTGCGTAGTTCGAAATTTGGGCGGCGGAACACCACCTGGCTCTGGTTGATCTGGATATCCACCGGCTCGTCGTCATCACCGAGCAGCTTGCCGAGTTCCAGTACGGTCTTGCGCGGCAGGATGACATCGACTCCATCAGCGGTGGCCACTTCCAGATCGGTTGCATCGACAGCCAGTCGGTGGCCATCGGTGGAGGCGACAGTCAGGCGCGTTCCCTGTACCGAAAGCAACATGCCGTTGAGGTAATAACGGATGTCCTGTACCGCCATCGCGTACTGCACGCTGGCCAGCAATCGCTTTACCAGGCCTTGCGGCAGGCTGAAGGAGAGGCCTTCACCATCAGGAATCTGCAACTTGGGAAAATCACGCGCCGGCAATGTTTGCAGGTTGAAGCGGCTGCGCCCGGACTGAATCTTGATTTGTTGCTCACCCGAGAGCTCCAGCGATATCGGTTCGGCATCCGGTAGCGAGCGGCAAATATCGAGCAATTTTCGCGCGGATACGGTGAACGAGGCATCAGCCGCGCCTGGTTCTTCCGCCGTGGTGCTGATCTGGAGTTCCAGGTCTGTGGCGACGAAGGTAGCACGACCACCCACCACTTCCACCAGTACATTGGAAAGAATGGGTAGTGTGTGCTTGCGTTCCACCACGCCTGCTACGGCTTGCAGAGGCTTGAGCAAGGCGTCCTTGGGTGTCTTCAGTACAAGCATTTAATTCTTCCTGATAGTGATAATAGGTGAGGGGTTAAGCTCTGGATAAGCCGTGAAAGTGTATCAAAATCATCGGCTTAAACTGTTGAAAAATCAGTGCACAAGCCTGTTGACGAAGCCGGTACAGATTGTGGATAAGTTTTTCGTATGATGGCGTTGGTCGCTATATGCACAATCCATACACAAACTGTCCCGTCTTTATGCACAGGGTGGTTGCGCGACGTCATCCGGTCAGGACTTGGATGAGCAGGTTGTAATCGCGGCGCAGGTTCTGGTCCGCGGCCTTCAATTCTTCTATTTTTCCGCAAGCGTGCAGTACCGTCGTGTGGTCGCGGCCACCGAAGGCCTGGCCGATCTCCGGGTAGGACAGATCAGTCAGCTCGCGGGCGATATACATGGCCATCTGTCGCGGGCGTGCCAGGTTGCGGGTACGTTTTTTCGAGTACATGTCCGCGACCTTGATCTTGAAGTAGTCCGCCACGGTCTTCTGAATGTTCTCAATGGAAATCTGGCGGTTCTGCACTGCCAGCAGATCTTTCAGCGCTTCCTTGGCTAGTTCGATGGAAATCGGCAGCTTGTTGAAACGGGCGAACGCGATCACTCGTTTCAGGGCGCCTTCCAGCTCGCGCACGTTGGAGCGCACCTGCTTGGCGATGAAGAACGCGGTGCCTTCATCCAGATGAGCCTTTTCCAGGCGAGCCTTGTCGAGCAGGATGGCAACACGCATTTCCAGCTCCGGCGGTTCCAGCATGACGGTCAGACCCCAGCTGAAACGGGATTTCAGACGTTCCTCAATGCCCGCCATGTCTTTCGGGAAGGTGTCGCTGGTGATGATGACCTGCTTGTGATCTTCGATCAGGGTGTTGAAGGTATAGAAGAATTGTTCCTGGGTACCTTCCTTGCCGGCGAAGAACTGGATGTCATCGATCATCAGCAGATCAAGCGAGTCATAGCGGCGCTTGAAGTCGTCGTAGGAATTGGAGCGCACGGCGCGAACCATGTCGGAGACATAGCGGTCGGCATGGATGTATTTCAGCTTGGCCTTGGCGTTGATCTGCAACATGCGATTGCCGATGGCGTGCATCAAGTGTGTTTTTCCCAGGCCGACACCGCCGTAAACGAACAGGGGGTTGTAGCCGGAGCCCGGGTTGTCGGCTACCTGTAGCGCGGCGGCGCGGGCCAGATCGTTGGCTTTGCCGGGTACAAAAGTGTCGAAGCTGAACAAGGGATTAATTCGGCTTTCGTCCGGAACCAGGGTTTTCTCGGGTTTGGCGGGAGCTTTTTTTTCAGCGGCCGGCTTCGCCAGCTTGGCCGCTTCCCGCGGAGGCTGCGCGGGAAGCGGTGTGGTTTCCAGCGTTTCCTTCGTGGGCGCCGCTTCGGTCTGGCGAACGGCGCGGCCTCCGGTGATTTTCAAGGCTACCTTGGTGGAGCTGGAAAAATAATCGCGAGCCAACAGCTCTATTTCCGGCAGGAATTTGTCGCGCACCCATTGCGCCACGAAAGCATTGGGCGCGGTGATGGTGACCAGGCCCATTGTTGCTTCCGCCGTAAGTGGCCTGATCCAGGTGTTTAGTTGCTGGGTATTCAAAGTTCGCTCGAAATGGGCGAGGCAATGACTCCAGAATTCGTCCATTTGGCGGGTTTCGGTAGGTGATGAAGGGCAGGCGAAGCATTCTAGCACCCCCTCCCGAGTCCCCGGAAAAGATTGACAAATTAGGGGCTTACACGTCTAATACGGCGTTTTTTCGCGACCGAGGTTTTCCCATGAAACGCACATATCAACCATCCGTAGTCCGCCGCAAGCGCACACACGGTTTCCGCGCGCGCATGAAGACTGTGGGCGGGCGCGCCGTCATCAATGCTCGCCGTGCCAAGGGCCGCAAGCGTCTGGCCGTTTGACTCCGTCTACGGAGCATCCGGCTCAGCCAGGTGTGCTGACGCTGGAGCCGGCGAAACCAGATCAAGCTTATGGCTTTGGATGGTTAAAAAAAATGCGCGAAACGGATGAGTTTTCATCCGTTTTTCGTTTTCGCTGTGCTTACCGCGGCGCTTCTCTTGATGTGCTGGCCGGTCCGAACGGACTCAACATTCCCCGCCTCGGGATGATCGTACCCAAGAAAGTGATTCGTACCGCAGTGGGCCGCAATCGCATCAAACGCCTGTTGCGGGAATGGTTCCGCCTGAACCAGGCGGACATTGCCGGGCTGGATGTCATTGCCCGTTTGAAAACACCCGGCAATGAGTCGATGCTTAAATCGGATTTTTTCGCCGGCCTTGGTACCTGCAAGACCTGTGTGCTGGCACGCACCTCTACCCTTACCTGATTAGCTCCCATGGACACCCAGCGTCTTATCGCCTTCGTTGTATTTTCTTTCTCCCTTCTGATGCTCTGGAATGCATGGCAGGACTACACGCATCCGAAACATGCGGTCGTGGCCAGCGTACCCGCGGCGAAAGGACCGGAGGCTTCGCCCAATGCCAATGCCAATGCCAATGCCTTGCCGCCGGCCCCTGGTCAGGCCCTCAAAGGAGTGCCGCAGCCTACCGATTCAGCTCAGGTTGCCGTTGGCGCGCGCGCCAAGGTGGTGACTGATGTGCTGACCGCCGAAATCGACGCCAATGGCGGCGATATCCGCAATCTGGTGCTCAGCAAATACCTTGAAAGCGAAAATACGCCCTTCCGCCTGTTCGAAGAGAAGCCCGGCCGCAATTACTTCGCGCAGAGCGGTTTGATCGGCCAGGGCTTGCCCAACCACAAGACGGTGTTTGTTCTGGAGCCGGGCGATTACCGCCTGAAGGATGGCCAGAACGAGCTCAAGGTGAGCATGAAGGCGACCACGGCGAATGCCGAAGTGGTCAAGACCTACACTTTCAGGCGCGGTAGCTACGTGGTGGATGTGGATACACAAATCAGGAACCTGGGTCAGTCGGAGCTGGATGCCTTCCCCTATTACCAGTACCTGCGCAATGGCCTGCCCCCGGAAGGCGAATCCAAGATGGTCAACACTTTCACCGGCCCGGCGATCTATACCGAAGCCGGCAAGTACCAGAAGGTGAAATTCGCCGACATCGATAAAGGTAAACAGGATCATGCCAAGGAAGCCAAGGATGGCTGGATTGCCATGGCGCAGCACCATTTCTTCTCCGCCTGGCTGACGCGCGATCCCGCCGATACTTCTTCGCGCGAGTTCTACACGCGCAGCCTGGGCAATGGCGAGTACTCGGCCGGGATGATCATGCCGGCGGTCAAGCTGGCGCCGGGCGAGGAAAAAACCACCATCATGAGTCTTTACGCTGGCCCGCAGGATTTGGAGAAGATCAAACACCTGGCGCCTGGGCTCGATCTGGTGGTGGATTTCGGCTGGCTCACCGTGCTCGCCTATCCCATCTTCATGATGCTGAACTGGTTGCATAAACTGGTGCAGAACTGGGGCACGGCCATCATCCTCCTCACCGTGCTGATCAAGCTGGCGTTCTACCCGCTCTCCGCCGCCAGCTATAAATCCATGGCAAAGATGAAGAAGCTGGCGCCGCGCCTGGAAAGTCTTAAGCAGCGTTATGGTGACGACCGCCAGAAACTGCATGAGGCGATGATGAAAATCTACTCGGAAGAGAAAATCAATCCGCTCGGCGGCTGCTTGCCCATCCTGGTCCAGATTCCAGTGTTCATCGCCCTCTACTGGGTTCTGTTGGGTACAGTGGAATTGCGCCAGGCGCCGTTCGCCTTGTGGATTCAAGATCTGTCCAAGCCCGACCCGTTCTATGTGCTGCCGGTGATCATGGCCATCAGCTCGTTTATCCAGGTCAAGATGTCGCCGGCCCCGGCAGACCCGGTTCAGGCCAAGGTCATGATGATGATGCCGATCGCCTTCTCGGTCATGTTCCTGTTCTTCCCCGCTGGCCTGGTGCTCTATTGGCTGGTCAACAATGTGCTGTCCATCCTGCAGCAGTGGCGCATCAACAGCGTGATCAATAGCGCCGCCGCCAACGACAGCAAACGCTAAAGCGGGGCCGTATGGCCGCGCATAGCGATCCCATTGCCGCCATCGCCACCGCCCCCGGTCGGGGCGGCATCGGCGTGGTGCGGCTTTCCGGTGACGCTATCGAGCGCTTCATCCAGCCGCTTACCGGAAAAACACTCAGCGCGCGCCGCGCCACCTTCACGCATTTTTTCGATGCCGTGGGCGATACCCTTGATGAGGGCATCGCCCTTTATTTTCCGGCGCCCCATTCCTATACCGGTGAATCGGTTCTTGAACTGCAAGGCCACGGTGGCCCACAGGTACTGCGGGGTGTGCTGGAGCGTTGCCTGGAGTTGGGAGCTCGCCTGGCCGAGCCAGGCGAATTCAGTCGCCGCGCCTTCCTCAACGGCAAGTTGGACTTGGTGCAGGCGGAAGCAGTCGCCGACCTGATCGACGCCGGTAGCCGTGAAGCGGCGCGCTCCGCCATGCGCTCGCTGGATGGCGAGTTTTCGCGCCGAATCAACAGCGTCAAGGATGCTTTGATCCAATTGCGCATGCTGGTGGAAGCCACCCTCGATTTCCCGGAAGAAGACGTTGATTTCCTGCGGCGGGCAGATGCCTGGGGGAAGCTGGCCAACATCACCGATAAGCTAGACGGGGTGCTCGCGCAGGCACGCCAGGGTGCCTTGTTGCGCGAGGGTTTGAATGTCGTGTTGATCGGGCAACCCAACGTCGGAAAATCCAGCCTGCTCAACTGTCTGGCCGGTTACGAGGCCGCCATCGTCACCGAGATTGCCGGCACCACCCGCGATACCGTCCGCGAGGCCATCCAGATCCAGGGCGTGCCTTTGCATGTCATCGACACCGCCGGGCTGCGCGAAACACAAGATATGGTGGAAATGAAGGGCATCGAGCGTACCTGGGCGGCGCTGGAAAAAGCGGATGTAGCGGTGTTGTTGATTGACGCCCAGCACGGTGTCGGCACGCAGGAAGCCGCCATGTTGGCGCGTATGGGCGAGATTCCGGTGCTCACCGTCCACAACAAGATCGACCTAGGCGGCGAAATGCCGCATGCCTCGGCGGATGGACTGGAACTCTGGCTTTCGGCCAAGACCGGGATGGGTATCGATCTGCTGGAAAGTCGGCTCTTGCAACTGGCTGGTTGGCAAGCGACAGGCGAAACCACCTTCATCGCCCGCGCTCGCCATGTCGCAGCGTTGCGTCGTGCCCGCAAACACCTGGAAATGGCGGCGGCAACCGGGACACAGCTGGAATTACTGGCTGAAGAACTGCGCCTGGGTCAGGAAGCGCTCTCGGAAATCACCGGAGAATTTACCGCCGACGATCTGCTTGGTGTGATCTTTAGCCAGTTCTGTATAGGAAAGTGATGTTTTCCGGCTCCCAGACGGGTTGTCTGGATGGGGAATATGCTGTTCAGATGAGGACCCAGGCGTGCGCGGGTTGGCAAAAGCGGGAGTCGAGACGTGACACCGGGCTGGAAGTGAACTGTTCAACCAGGCCCTCGTCGGCACGGCTGTAGCGCGGATGTTGCAGTTGCCAGCGCAGGTTGGAAAGGAACATGAGTTCCTCCAATACTTCGGTGGGAAATCCCTGGCGATCGCCACGGTCATCCAGCAGCAAACTGTCCAGATAAGCGTTGATATCACCTCGTTTCCAGCGTGTTGCAAGTTCCTGGGCAATTCGGGAAAAGTGCCGTTCGATGGCCGACAGGTCATTCCAGGGGCTGCGATTCACCCTGGCGGGACGGGCTTTGAATTCAAAGACGTTGGCGAACATGGCAGGCATCCTAGAAAGTGGTTGCTTTTACTATTGCAAGGCACGTGCCATTTTTGATGATTTTGTAGTCTCGTTACTTATCAATGAGTTAAGTAGAGAATAGGTGTTGTCGCTAGGCCGTATTCAACAATTCCCCCCATATTTACATCACGTGTGACGAAATCATGACGCCCATTTCCAACCCGCCTCTGGACTGGCGCGGTATTTTTTCTGAACTGCTCGAACATCGAGCCGCGCTGATCAAGGGCAATCTCATTGCCATACTGGCGGTGGCGTGTGCCGTCCCGGTCCCGCTTTTTTTGCCCATCCTGGTGGATGAAGTGTTACTGCGCCAGCCCGGTTTTTTCATCAACCATATCGGGCCCCTATTCCCACCGGCCTGGCATGGGCCGGTGCTTTTTGTGCTGATAGCCTTATCGTTTACGGTGGGTTTGCGCCTGGCGGCCATCCTGCTCAATGTATGGCAGACACGGACCTTTTCGCTGGTGTCCAAGGAAGTGGTCTACCGTATCCGGGCACGCATGCTGGACGGTCTGTCGAAGATCGCGCTGTCGGAATATGAAACCCTGGGGTCGGGCCGGGTCGCCTCGCATTTCGTTACCGATCTGAATGCGGTGGACAGTTTTCTCGGGGCTTCCATATCGGGCTTTCTGGTGGCTGTGCTCTCTCTGATAGGTGTAGCCATCGTCCTGCTCTGGATGAATTGGCAGCTTGCCCTGTTCATCCTGCTGCTGAATCCCGTCGTGATCGGTTTCTCGACTCGGCTCGGGAAGAAAGTGAAGGAATTGAAGCGACGCGAGAACTCGGCTTTCGAGGTATTCCAGGAAGCGTTGATCGAGACACTGGATGCGCTCAACCAGATTCGCGCCATGAACCGGGAGAAGCACTACCTGGCAAGGGTCACCGAGAAGGCGGCGGATATCCGTACTCACGCCGCCGCTTACGCCTGGAAGTCGGATGCCATGAGCCGGGTGGCCTTCTTCGTATTCCTGGCTGGCTTCGACGCTTTTCGCGCCGGGGCGATGTTGATGGTGGTCTATTCCGACCTCACGATTGGCCAGATGCTGGCGGTGTTCGGCTACCTCTGGTTCATGATGTCGCCGGTGCAGGAGATCATCAATATCCAGTACGCCTGGTATGCGGCCAATGCGGCACTGGCCCGCATCAATAGCCTGCTTGATCTGAAGGAGATCTATGAGGGTGAGTCGCGTGTGAATCCCTTCAGCGGCCGGGATTCTGTGGGAATTGCTTTGCGCGACGCGAGTTTTGCCTATGGCGAGGGGGATACCATTCTCGATGGCGTCAATCTTGAGGTGGCGCCCGGAGAGAAGGTGGCGTTGGTCGGCGCCTCGGGAGGGGGGAAATCCACCCTGGTGCAGGCGCTGCTTGGGCTCTACCCGCTGAAGTCAGGTGAGATTCGTTACGGTGACGCCGAGGTGGGCGAAATCGGTTGGCCGCTGATCCGGGAGCATGTCGGTGTCGTGCTGCAACACCCGGTCCTGTTCAATGCCAGCGTGCGCGAGAACCTGACTCTCGGACGCGAACAGGATGACGCCGAGCTTTGGCGGGCACTGGAGATTGCGCAGTTGAAGGAATACATAGCGGATTTTCCCGAAGGACTGGAAGCGCTCGTGGGGAAGAACGGCGTGCGTCTCTCAGGTGGGCAGCGGCAACGCCTGGCGATTGCACGCATGGTGTTGGCGCGGCCGCGTGTGGTGATACTCGACGAAGCGACATCGGCGCTGGACAGCGACACCGAGCGGCATCTGCATGAAGCACTGGCCGGATTTCTGCGTAATCGCACCACACTGATCATCGCCCACCGTCTTTCCGCCGTGCGTCAGGCCGATCGGATTCTGGTCTTCGAGAACGGGCGGATTGTGGAATCTGGTGATCATGTCAGCCTGATGCGGCAAGGCGGGCTTTATCACAAGCTCTATGCGCATGCGTAGGTTGGGCATGTGGCATCCACGATGCAACTCGTGTTATGTGGCGAGCGCGGCGAACCGCATCAAACGACGCATCCGTGGGCGATGCGGTTCGCCGCGCTCGCGCTCCACGATGTTTCACGTGAAACATGCCGAGCGCCTGACGTAGAATGCGAGCCCGTCGCCTAGTTGGGCGACCGCCAGAAAATCAGAAAATCATGCAATTTCCCGATCGTTTCGAGGTCATCGTCGTCGGTGGCGGCCACGCCGGCACCGAGGCCGCCCTGGCGGCCGCGCGTATGGGTTCGCGCACGCTGCTGCTGACGCACAATATCGAAACCCTCGGGGCGATGTCCTGCAATCCGTCCATTGGCGGTATCGGCAAGGGGCATCTGGTCAAGGAAGTGGATGCGCTGGGCGGGGCGATGGCGTTGGCCACCGACGAGGCCGGCATCCAGTTTCGAATACTGAATTCATCGAAAGGTCCGGCGGTACGCGCAACCCGTGCACAGGCTGATCGGGTGCTGTACAAGCAGGCGATACGCTCACGACTGGAAAATCAGGTCAATCTCACTTTGTTCCAGCAGGCTGTGGACGACCTCGTGCTGGAGGGCGACCGCGTCGTCGGCGTAAGCACTCAACTTGGCATCGTGTTCCATGCGCGCTGCGTAGTCTTGACTACCGGCACTTTTCTTTCCGGCCTGATTCATGTTGGTCTGGAAAATTTCCAGGCTGGGCGCATGGGTGATCCGCCCTCCGTTTCCCTGGCGGCTCGACTGCGCGAGTTGAATTTGCCGGTTGGCCGACTGAAAACAGGCACACCGCCGCGCATCGATGGCCGCAGCATCAATTTCTCCGCGATGCGGGAACAGCCGGGCGATATGCCGGAGCCGGTGTTTTCCTTCATCGGTCGGCAAGAGATGCACCCGCGCCAATTGCCTTGCTGGATTACCCAGACCAACGAGCGCACCCACGAGATCATCCGCCAGGGACTGGATCGCTCACCGCTCTATACCGGTGTGATCGAGGGCGTGGGGCCGCGTTACTGCCCTTCCATCGAGGACAAGATCAGTCGTTTTGCCGACAAGACCGAACACAACGTGTTTCTCGAGCCGGAAGGGCTCACCACGCATGAGTTCTATCCCAACGGGGTATCAACCAGCTTGCCATTCGACGTGCAGCTTGGCCTGATCCGCTCGATTAGCGGCCTGGAAAACGCGCATATCCTGCGCCCCGGTTATGCCATCGAATACGATTACTACGATCCGCGCGGCCTGAAACCCAGTCTGGAGACCAATGTCATTGCCGGCCTGTTCTTCGCCGGGCAGATCAATGGCACCACGGGTTATGAGGAGGCCGCCGCGCAGGGTCTACAGGCAGGTCTCAATGCCGCTTTGCGGGTGCGGGACGAGGCGCCGTGGTGGCCACGCCGCGACCAGGCATACTTGGGCGTGATGGTCGATGACCTGGTGACGCGCGGCGTCGTCGAGCCTTACCGCATGTTCACCAGCCGCGCGGAGTATCGCCTGAGCTTGCGCGAGGACAATGCCGACCAACGGCTGACCGAGATGGGCAGGCAACTTGGCCTGGTGGATGACACCCGCTGGGCACGTTTCGATGCCAAACGCGAGGCTATGGCTCGCGAGGCGGAGCGCCTCAAGTCCACCTGGATCAATCCGGCCAACCTTCCGGAAGAGGATGCAGTGCGCGTACTCGGCAAGAACATCGAGCGGGAGTACAGCCTGTTTGAACTGTTGCGCCGTCCCGAAGTGGATTACGCGAGTCTCATGTCGTTGCCCGGCGCGGGCGGGGGTTTCGCCGATCCCGAGGTCAGTGGGCAGGTGGAAATTGAAGCCAAATATGCGGGCTACGTTGCCCGTCAGTTTGACGAGATCGAACGCCAGCGTGGTCAGGAAGAGCAAGCCTTGCCCGCCGATTTCGACTACATGGCGCTCACCAGCCTGTCCATTGAAGTGCGCCAGAAACTCAATCAGATGCGGCCGGCAACCCTGGGCCAGGCTTCACGCATATCTGGAGTGACACCGGCGGCAGTATCCGTGTTGATGGTTTATCTCAAGCGTGGCGAATTGGCGCGGAAGGAGCCCAAGGCATGAATCTGGCTAACCACTTAACTGAGCCGTTGAATGCGTCTCTGAGCGAAGCGTTATGCAAGATGGACATCGATATAGACGCAACGCGGCAGGGGCGCATGCTGGACTTCCAGGCGCTGATCGCCAAGTGGAACCGCACCTATAATCTGACGGCTATTCATGAGCCGGAGCGCATGCTCACTCACCATCTGCTCGATAGCCTTTCCATCCTGCCTGGTGTTACGGCCGGGCCTTTGCTGGATGTTGGTAGCGGCGCGGGTTTGCCTGGTATTCCGCTGGCTATCGCGCGCCCCGACCTGAGGGTGACGCTGCTCGACTCCAGCCAGAAGCGCTGCGGCTTCATGCAGCAGGCGGCGATTGAACTCAAGCTTGGCAACGTCAAGGTGGTGCACGCTCGCGCGGAGGTTTTTCAGCCTTCCGAGAAGTATCCCCAGATCGTTTCCCGCGCCTTTTCCGATCTCACCGACTTCGTCAAGGCGACTCACCATCTACTCGCCGAAGGCGGGGAGTGGCTGGCGATGAAGGGGCTTTATCCGGACGAGGAAATTGCCCAGCTCAAGGGTGCCCACGTCAAGAGTCACAGCAAATTGCATATCCCCGGCCTGGATGCCGACCGCCACCTCATCATCATGGAAATGGATTGAACTCATGGCACGTATCCTGGCAATTACCAATCAAAAAGGGGGGGTCGGCAAGACCACCAGTGCCGTCAATCTGGCGGCCAGTTTGGCCAGCCTGGATCGGCGTGTACTGTTGATTGATCTGGACCCACAGGGCAACGCCACCACGGCCAGCGGTATCGACAAGCAGGGCCTGAAAAAAACGGTTTACCACGTGCTGCTGCGCACCGAGGCGGCAGTCGATGTGCGTGTGAAGTCGCCACAGGGCGGCTATGACCTGCTGCCGGCCAACCGTGATCTGGCCGGCGCGGAGGTAGAGTTGGTGCAGGAGAAGGAGCGCGAGTTTCGCCTGCGCCAGGGACTGGAGGCGGCTACCGGCGACTATGATTTCATCCTGATCGACTGTCCACCCGCGCTTAACTTGTTGACCGTCAACGCGCTGACTTGCGCGCATGCGGTGATCATTCCGATGCAGTGCGAATATTTCGCTATCGAGGGTCTGGCCGATCTGGTCAATACCATCAAGAAAATCAAGGCGCGTCTGAATCCCGGGCTGGTCATCGACGGCGTGGTGCGGGTGATGTTCGATACCCGCAATACCCTGGCACAGAATGTTTCGGATCAACTCAAGGCGCACTTTGGCGCCAAGGTGTTCGATACCGTGGTGCCGCGCAACGTGCGCCTGGCGGAGGCACCCAGCCACGGCCTGGCGGCGCTGCAATACGACCGTGCTTCCAAGGGCGCGCAATCCTACCTGCAAATGGCGCGGGAACTCATCGAGAAGCAGGAGAAAATCCACCATGGTTAAACTCAAGGGGCTCGGGCGCGGGCTGGACGCGTTGTTGGGTGAAGGTGAAACCGCGGAGGGTGAGCGATTGCTTACCCTGCCGGTGGAGAGTCTGGTACCCGGTAAATATCAGCCACGCACCCGCATGAATGGCGAGGCGCTGGCTGAATTGGCTGATTCGATCAAGTCGCAGGGTCTGATGCAGCCGATTCTGGCGCGCGCAATACCGGGCGGACGTTACGAAATCATCGCCGGCGAACGGCGCTGGCGCGCCAGCCAGTTGGCCGGTCTCAGCGCGGTATCCGTTCTGGTGCGCGATGTGCCGGATGAGGCCGCGCTGAAGATGGCCCTGATCGAGAATATTCAGCGCGAAAATCTGAATCCGCTGGAAGAGGCACAGGGCATCCATCGCCTGATTCAGGAATTCTCCATGACTCACCAGACAGCGGCGGAAGCGGTGGGGCGTTCCCGTGTCGCGGTGACCAATCTTCTGCGCCTGCTCAACCTAGCCAAGCCGGTGCAATCGCTACTCATGAACGGCGATCTGGATATGGGCCATGCCCGGGCTTTGTTGGCGCTTACTCACGCCAGGCAGCTTGATTCCGCGCACGAGGTAGTCAAGCGTGGCTTGTCAGTGCGGGAGGCGGAGCGCCTGGTGGCGCGGGTACTCAAACCCGTGGAAAAAAAAGCGGTCAGCCCGGATCGCGATGTTGCTCGGCTGGAGGAAGAGTTATCGGAGAAATTGGGTGCCAGCGTGCATATCAGCGCCAACCGGAAGGGCTCCGGACGCCTCAACATAGCATTCTCCAGCTTGGACCAACTGGATGACTTGTTGCGGCGGATAAGGTAGCTTGTGCGGATGCAGCAATCATCAAAGCATTTGATGATTGCATTAGGTCCCCTAATTCTTATATCATTATCGGCTAATGTTTTTTGCATACGCCCTGCAGGGAGGCCTGATCGTGGCCACGGCTGTGCTGGTCTGGCTGTGGCAGGGCGCTGAAGTAGCCGTTGCGGCCTTGTATGGCGGCTCGGCGGCGCTGGCGAATGTTGGTTTGCTGGTATGGCGTTGGCGCGGAGGTCGGTATGATTACCACTGCGATGGCGAGCGCCATTTGAGACAGTTTCACCGTTCCAGTCTGGAACGGTTTTTTGTTGTCGGATTGGTGCTGGCGCTGGGGATGTACGGATTGAAGTTGGATCCGCTGGCGATGTTGCTGGGTTTTATAGTGGGGCAGACCGCATGGATCATCACGGCGGCTACCCTGAAGACAGATTGACGCCCTTGGGCAATTTGACGAGTTAGAGCCATGTCCGCGGAAGCGCACACCTCGACGGAATACATCAAGCACCACCTCCAGAATCTGACCTATGGGCAATTGCCCGCCGGCTATCAGCGCGGCGATGGCGAAGTGCTCCAGGGAAGCACCTGGACTCTCGCCCACACGGCGCAAGAAGCCAAGGACATGGGCTTCATGGCGATCAACGTGGACACCATGGGTTTCTCCATCGCGCTGGGCGCGCTTTTCCTGTTCCTTTTTCACAAGGTCGCCCGGTCGGCCGCCAAGTCGACAGCCGCAGGCGCGCCCAGCGGACTGGTGAACTTCGTGGAATGGGTGGTCGAATTCATCGATTCCAGCGTCAAGGGGTCCTTCACCGCGCGCAACCCCATGGTCGCGCCCCTGGCGTTGACCATCTTCATCTGGATATTCCTGATGAATCTGATGGATCTGCTGCCCATCGACTGGCTTCCCCGCCTCTCCGGCGCGTTGGGCTTGCCATTCCTGAAGGTGGTTCCGTCCACCGATCCCAACGCCACTTTCGGCATGTCGCTGACCGTGTTCGCCCTGGTGATCTACTACAGCATCAAGATGAAGGGTGTCGGCGGTTTCGTCGGCGAGCTTACGCTACAGCCCTTCGGCAAGTGGGGCATGCCCGCGAACCTGTTGCTGGAAGGCGTCAACCTGATCGCCAAGCCGGTCTCCCTGGCGCTGCGACTGTTCGGCAACATGTACGCGGGAGAAATGATCTTCATCCTGATTGCCATCATGTTCTCCGGCGGCACCGTGCTGGCCTTGACCGGCGGTGTGTTGCAGTGGGCCTGGGCCGTGTTCCACATTCTGATCATCACCCTGCAAGCATTCATCTTCATGACGCTCACCATCGTCTATCTGGACATGGCGCATCAGGAACATCATTGATTTTTCACATTAAATGCTTTCTGAATTGTCTCTAGGAGAAAACCATGACTGAAGTACAAGCTCTCTTGTTTATCGCCGGCGCCATCATGATGGGTCTGGGCGCGCTCGGCGCATCCGTGGGTATCGGTATCCTCGGTGGCCGCTTCCTGGAAGGCGCGGCGCGCCAGCCGGAACTGATCCCGATGCTGCGTACCCAGTTCTTCATCGTCATGGGTCTGGTCGACGCCGTGCCGATGATTGCCGTCGGTCTGGCCATGTACGTTCTCTTCGCGGTCGCGGCCTGATCAATCAACGCGATAACACGCAAGAGGAGCGGTCATGAACATCAATATGACCCTGATCGGACAGTCCATCACATTCGCTATCTTCGTGTGGTTCTGCATGAAGTTCGTGTGGCCGCCGATCGTCGGTGCCCTTGAGGCCCGCAAGAAACTGATCGCCGATGGTCTGGCCGCCGCCGATCGCGGCAAGCATGAACTGGAACTGGCCGCCAAACGTGCCAGCGAAACCATGCACGACGCCAAGCTCAA
Organism: uncultured Thiobacillus sp.; assembly: GCA_964542455.1. Classification (GTDB taxonomy): domain Bacteria; phylum Pseudomonadota; class Gammaproteobacteria; order Burkholderiales; family Thiobacillaceae; genus PFJX01. Next base: position 67,390 of record CAZIUC010000001.1, read on the forward strand.
GGCATCAGAGATCATCGCGCAGGCCGATAAACGCGCCAGTCAGATCGTCGAAGAGTCGAAGAATGCGGCCAAAGGTGAAGGCGAACGCATGATCACCGCAGCCAAGGCCGAGATCGAGCAGGAATCGCATCGTGCCCGCGAGGCGTTGCGCGGCGATGTCGCCGCCCTGGTCATCGCCGGTGCCGCCAAGGTGCTGCGCCGCGAAGTCGATGCCAAGGCGCACGCCGACCTGCTCGAAGCAATCAAGAACGAGCTGTGAGCCAACTGCCAGGATGATACTGAGATGGAACGCGCAACCTTAGCCCGACCTTACGCTGAAGCCGTGGGCAAATTGGCCGCCGAGGGCAAAGCCTGGGATCAATGGTCCGAGCGTCTCGCCCTGCTGGCCGTTGTCGCCGATGACGCACAGATGCGAGACCTGGCCGGAAATCCGGCTGTGCCCGCGGATCGTGTCGCCGAGGTGATCCTGGCGGTATGCGGCGATAAGTTGGGCGCTGAAGGCGGCAATCTGGCCAAGCTGCTGGTCGAGAACAAGCGTTTGGCGCTGCTGCCTGAAATCGTCGCCCTGTTCGAGGTGCTCAAAGCCGCGCAGGAAGGCGAGTTGACCGCGCACATCACCAGCGCCTACGAGTTGAGCAACGAACAGTTGGCCGGCCTGGTCGCCAAACTGGAGGCCAAATTAGGCCGCAAGATCACCGCCACCCAGTCGCTGGATGCCGATCTGATCGGCGGCGTGGTGATCCAGGTGGGCGACGAAGTCATGGATTCTTCGGTGCGCGGCGGGCTGGCAAGCCTGGCCGTCACCCTGAAAGCTTAATTATCTGGAGTTCACATGCAACTCAATCCTTCCGAAATCAGCGAGCTGATCAAGAGCCGCATCGAGAACCTGGAAGCCGGTTCCGAACTGCGTACCCAGGGGACCGTGGTCTCCGTTACCGACGGCATAGTGCGTGTGCACGGCCTGGCCGAAGTCATGCAGGGTGAAATGCTGGAGTTTCCCGGCAATACCTTCGGCATGGCGTTGAACCTGGAACGCGACTCTGTCGGCGCCGTGGTGCTGGGCGAGTATGAGCATATTTCGGAAGGTGACACCGTCAAGTGCACCGGCCGCATTCTTGAAGTGCCGGTCGGCGACGAATTGCTCGGCCGCGTGGTGAACGCCCTGGGTCAGCCGATCGACGCCAAAGGTCCGGTCAACTGTCCATCCAGCGCGCCGATCGAAAGAATCGCCCCCGGCGTGATCGCCCGCCAGTCCGTATCGCAGCCGATGCAGACCGGCCTCAAGGCCATCGACGCGATGGTTCCCGTCGGCCGCGGTCAGCGCGAACTGATCATCGGCGACCGCCAGACCGGCAAGACCGCCGTGGCCATCGACGCCATCATCAACCAGAAAGGTACCGGCGTTCTCTGCATCTACGTGGCGGTTGGCCAGAAGGCCTCCTCCATCGCCAACGTGGTGCGCAAACTGGAAGAGCACGGCGCCTTGGCGCATACCATCGTCGTCGCCGCCACCGCCTCGGATCCGGCCGCGATGCAGTTCCTGGCGCCCTATGCCGGTTGCACCATGGGCGAGTTCTTCCGCGACTCCGGTCGCGATGCCCTGATCGTCTATGACGACCTGACCAAGCAGGCCTGGGCCTATCGCCAGATATCTCTGCTGCTGCGCCGCCCGCCGGGCCGCGAAGCCTACCCTGGCGATGTGTTCTATCTACACTCCCGCCTGCTGGAGCGCGCCGCTCGTGTCAACGCCGATTACGTCGAGAAGATGTCCGGGGTCAAGGGCCAGACCGGCTCGCTGACCGCCTTGCCGATCATCGAGACTCAGGCCGGCGACGTCTCCGCCTTTGTGCCGACCAACGTGATTTCGATTACCGACGGCCAGATCTTTCTGGAATCTGACCTGTTCAACGCCGGTATCCGCCCCGCCATCAACGCCGGTCTCTCAGTGTCCCGCGTCGGCGGCGCCGCGCAGACCAAGGTGATCAAGAAGCTGGGCGGTGGTATTCGCCTGGCGCTGGCGCAATATCGTGAACTCGCGGCTTTCGCGCAGTTCGCCTCGGATCTCGATGAGGCCACCCGCAAGCAACTGGAGCGGGGCAAGATGGTGACCGAGCTGATGAAGCAGTTCCAGTATTCGCCGATGAACGTCGCCGACATGGCCGTTACCCTGTTTGCCGTCAACCGCGGTTACATGGATGACGTCGAGGTGAAGCGCACGCTGGCCTTTGAAGCCGCGCTGCAGTCCTTCATGAAGGGCAAGTACGCCGCCATCATCGACAAAATCCAGAGTAGCGGCGATCTCGACGGTGAAACCGAGAAGCAGCTTTCCGCCGCCATCGAAGACTTCAAGGCCAGCGCGGCTTACTGAGGACGGAGACGACATGGCAGCCGGCAAGGAAATACGCAGCAAGATCAAGAGCGTTGAAAACACGCGCAAGATCACCCGCGCCATGGAAATGGTCGCCGCCGCGAAGATGCGCAAGGCCCAGGATCGGATGCGTCATGCCCGCCCCTATGCCGAGAAGATCGGCCGTGTTGCCGCTCACTTCAGCCAGGCGCACCCGGAATACCGTCACCCATTCGTGGTTTCACGCGCAACCGTCAAACGTGTTGGCGTCATCCTGGTCACAACCGACAAGGGCCTGTGCGGTGGCCTCAACACCAACGCGCTGCGTCTGTCGCTGAACAAACTGAAGACCTGGGACGAGCAGCAGGTCGAAGTGGATGTTTGCGCTATCGGCAACAAGGGCCTCGGTTTCATGCAACGGCTTGGCATCAATATCGCGTCTCAGATCACCGGCCTCGGCGACACGGCGCATATGGAGCGTCTGATCGGCCCGGTGCAGGTGATGCTGGACGCCTACAAAGAAGGCCGCATCGACGCGCTTTATCTGGTCTACAGCCGCTTCATCTCGACCATGAAGCAGGAGCCCACGTTCAAGCAACTACTGCCGCTCACGGCGGAAGAAGCCAGCGAGAAGGCCGAACACCACTGGGATTACATCTACGAACCGGAAGCCAAGAGCGTGGTGGACAGCCTGATGGTGCGTTACATCGAGGCGCTGATTTACCAGGCGGTGGCGGAAAACCTGGCATGCGAGCAGTCCGCCCGCATGGTGGCCATGAAGGCCGCCTCGGACAACGCCAAGACCGTCGTCGACGAACTCAAACTGGTCTACAACAAGACACGCCAGGCCGCGATCACGCAGGAAATCTCCGAAATCGTCGCGGGCGCAGCCGCCGTTTAACAGATTCGAACTAGCTAGGAATGAATGCCATGACCGAAGGAAAAATCGTACAGATCATCGGCGCGGTGGTAGACATGGAGTTCCCGCGGGGGGCTCTGCCCAAGGTCTATGACGCGATCAAGATGGACACCCCACCCCTCACCTTCGAGGTGCAGCAGCAGTTGGGCGACGGCATCGTCCGTACCATCGCGATGGGTTCCACCGATGGCCTGAGACGCGGCGCGGTTGCACGCAACACGGGCGCGGCAATCTCCGTTCCGGTGGGCAAGGCGACCCTGGGTCGCATCATGGACGTACTCGGTGAGCCGGTGGATGAAATGGGTCCGGTCGACGCGGAAGCGCGTATGCCGATCCATCGCAAGGCCCCCGCTTACGCGGATCAGGCGGCCTCTGTGGAAATTCTGGAAACCGGCATCAAGGTTATCGACCTGATCATGCCCATCGCCAAGGGCGGCAAGGTTGGCCTGTTCGGTGGCGCCGGTGTCGGCAAGACCGTGACGCTGATGGAGCTGATCCGCAACATCGCGGTCGAGCACAGTGGTTACTCCGTATTCGCCGGCGTGGGTGAGCGCACTCGTGAGGGCAACGACTTCTATCACGAGATGAAGGAAGGCGGTGTTCTCGACAAGGTGGCCCTGGTCTACGGCCAGATGAGCGAGCCGCCGGGCAACCGTCTTCGCGTCGCGCTGACCGGCCTGACCATGGCCGAGCACTTCCGCGACGAAGGCCGCGACGTGCTGTTCTTTGTCGACAACATCTACCGCTACACCCTGGCCGGTACCGAAGTCTCCGCGTTGCTGGGCCGCATGCCCTCCGCCGTGGGGTACCAGCCCACCCTGGCCTCGGAAATGGGCGCCTTGCAGGAACGCATCACCTCCACCCGCACCGGTTCCATCACGTCGTTCCAGGCTGTGTATGTCCCCGCCGACGACTTGACCGATCCGTCCCCGGCGACCACCTTCGCCCACCTGGACGCCACGCTGGTGCTGAGCCGTCAGGTCGCGGAACTGGGCATCTATCCCGCCGTCGACCCGCTCGATTCCACCTCGCGCCAACTCGACCCCCTGGTTGTGGGCGAGGAACACTACAGCGTCGCGCGTTCCGTACAGGCGACTTTGCAGCGCTACAAGGAATTGCGCGACATCATCGCGATTCTCGGCATGGACGAACTCTCTCCCGAGGACAAACTCGCTGTGGGCCGAGCTCGCAAGATCCAGCGTTTCCTGTCGCAGCCCTTCTTCGTCGCGGAAGTCTTCACTGGCGCCGCCGGCAAGTACGTCACACTCAAAGACACCATCGCCAACTTCAAGGCAATTGTGGCCGGCGAATATGACCACCTCCCCGAGCAGGCCTTCTACATGGTCGGCACCATCGACGAAGCGGTCGAAAAAGCCAAGACCCTACAGTAAGGACGCGCCATCATGGCCATGACCCTACACGTCGATATCGTCAGCGCGGAAGCGTCGATCTACAGCGGACTCGCCGAGTTCGTCGTGATCCCCGCGGAAATGGGCGAGGTCGGCATCTACCCGCGCCACACGCCCTTGCTGACTCGCATCAAGGCCGGTTCGGTGCGCATCAAGTCACCGGACAAGGACGAGGAAGACCTGATCTACGTATCCGGCGGCATACTCGAAGTGCAACCGGGCGTGGTCACCATCCTTTCCGATACCGCGATTCGCGGCCACGATCTGGACGAAGCTCGCGCTCTTGAAGCCAAGGCCAAGGCCGAGGAAGTCATGCGCAACCGGACTTCCGCGATGGATTATGCACAAGCTCAAGCGGAACTCGCCGAGGCGGTGGCGCAACTGGCGGCAATTGCCAAACTGCGCAAGGTCGGACATTGAGATGACTGGCCGACGCGGGCCACCGCATAAGCCGGTTTTTCTCGATTAATCATTGACATAGCTAAGACCGGCCGGGATAATCCGCGCCTCATTTTGTACCCCGGTGATGTAGCTCAGACGGTTAGAGCGGTGGATTCATAACCCACAGGTCGGCGGTTCGATTCCGCCCATCACCACCAACCCCCATTCCTCTCCCGCCGGTTCGCAAGCAACTGGCCGCTCACCCAGGCATGCCACGCAAGGTCTACATCCGCACTTTCGGTTGCCAGATGAACGAGTACGACTCGGACAAGATGGCCGATGTGCTCGCCGCTGACGATGGCTATGTCGTCACGGACAAAGCGGAAGATGCCGACATCATTCTGTTCAATACCTGTTCGGTGCGGGAAAAAGCGCAGGAGAAGGTATTCACCGATCTCGGCATGGTGCGGCACCTGAAACAGGCCAATCCGAATCTGATCATCGGTGTCGGCGGCTGCGTGGCCAGCCAGGAAGGCGCGGCCATCGTGCGGCGCGCGCCCTATGTCGATCTCGTATTCGGACCGCAGACCCTGCACCGCCTCCCGGCCATGATGGAAAAGCGGCGCGCCAGCGGCCGCCCGCAAGTCGATATTTCCTTTCCGGAAATCGAGAAGTTCGATCATCTGCCGCCTTCGCGTGTCGAGGGGGCAACGGCCTTCGTTTCGATCATGGAAGGATGCAGCAAATACTGCACGTTCTGTGTCGTGCCCTATACCCGCGGCGAGGAGGTATCGCGTCCCCTGGCCGATGTGCTGGCGGAAGTGGCGCACCTGGCCGGCGAGGGCGTGAAGGAAGTGACCCTGCTCGGGCAGAACGTGAATGCATACCGGGGCGAGATGGATGCAGGTGAACTCGCCGATTTTGCCTTGCTGCTGGAGTTGGTGGCCGAGGTGCCGGGCATCGAGCGCATTCGATTTACCACGTCCCACCCGCGCGAATTCACTCCGCGCCTGATCGACGCCTATGCGCGCATCCCGAAACTGGTGTCCTACCTGCACCTGCCGGTGCAGTCGGGCTCGGATCGGATTCTGGCCGCGATGAAGCGTGGCTACACCACGCTGGAATACAAAAGTACCATCCGCCGCATCAAGGAGGCGCGCCCCGATATCAGCATCGCCTCGGACTTCATCATCGGCTTCCCAGGCGAAACCGAGACAGATTTCGAGGCCACCTTGAAACTCATCGAAGACGTGGGTTTCGATGCCTCCTTCAGCTTCGTCTATAGCCCGCGCCCCGGCACACCGGCCGCCAGCATGACGGACGACACGCCACATGACGTGAAGCTGCGACGCCTCTACCGGCTGCAGGAGTTGATCAATAAACAGGCCGCGGCCATCAGTGCAAGCATGGTCGGCGGTGTGCAGCGAGTTTTGGTGGAAAAGCCTTCGAAGAAAGACCCCAATGAGTTGATGGGCCGCACCGAGAATAACCGTATCGTCAATTTCCCCGCCCCCGCGCGTTTGATCGGGCAGTTTGTCGATGTGATGATTACCCAGGCCATGCCACACAGTTTGCGCGGCGAAGTGGTCGTCAGACCCTGATGCAGGTCAACTTCGCGCCGGTGGATAACGCCCGTTTGGCCAACCTGTGTGGTGTGCTCGACGAGAATCTTCGCCAGATCGAAACGGCGCTCAATGTCACGATCTCCCGGCGCGGCGAGCTGTTTCAGGTATCGGGAGACAGTGACAAACAGCAACACGCGATCAAGCTGCTCAAGGACTTCTACCAGCGCGCGCGCAAGCCGCTGGACATCGACGAGATCCAACTGGCCCTGGTCGAGGTGGCGCACAAGCCGCACCTCCCCGACGCCAACGACGGCGACATCCCGGTACTGATGACCCGTCGTGTCGGGCTGCATGGTCGCACGCCGCGCCAGAACAGCTACATCCGGCAAATGCGGGAATATGACATCACCTTCGGTATCGGCCCGGCCGGCACCGGTAAAACCTACCTGGCCGTGGCCGGCGCGGTGGATGCGCTGGAGCGTGATCTGGTCAAACGCATCGTCCTGGTGCGGCCGGCGGTTGAAGCGGGTGAGCGGCTCGGTTTCCTGCCCGGCGATCTGGTGCAAAAGGTCGATCCTTACCTGCGACCGCTCTATGACGCGCTGTATGACCTGATGGGCTTCGACAAGACCACGCGTCAGTTCGAGAAAGGGGTGATCGAGGTGGCGCCGCTCGCCTTCATGCGCGGGCGCACACTGAATAACGCCTTCATCATTCTTGATGAAGCGCAGAACACCACGCCGGAGCAGATGAAGATGTTCCTCACCCGCATCGGCTTCGGATCACGCGCGGTAGTGACCGGCGATGTCACCCAGATCGATCTGCCGCATGGCCACCGCTGCGGCCTGATCGAGGCGCGCGAGATTCTGAAGAACGTGCGCGGGCTGGCCTTCACCGACTTTCAGAACGAGGATGTGGTGCGGCATCCTCTGGTTGCCCGTATCGTCGACGCCTACGACGCCTATGCCAAAGGCAAGGCATGAAGCAACTCAACAAGCTTGTTCTTGCTGTTCAATTCGCGACCACACCCGCCAACCTGCCGAGTCGCGCGGAGTTCCGCCACTGGGCCAAGGCCTCCCTCCTGCATGATGTGGATGCCACGCTGCGTGTGGTGGATGAGGCCGAAGGCACGCAGTTGAATCAGGACTACCGCGACAAGCCAGCCGCCACAAACGTGCTTACCTTCGCCTACGGCTCTGAACTGGATGATGGTCCACTATGTGGCGACATTGTCCTGTGCGCAGCCGTGGTCGAGCGCGAGGCTGTGGAGCAGAAAAAGACGCTGCAAGCGCATTACGCCCATCTCACGGTTCATGGCATGCTGCACCTGCAAGGCTACGACCATCTAGCCGAGAACGAGGCGATTGCGATGGAAGCGATCGAAAGCTTTATCATGATGCGACTGGGATTCCCCGACCCCTACCAAGATGGATGACAGTAATCACCGACCTGGGCTGATCGAACGACTCACCTCCTGGCTATCCCGCGAACCTGAAAACCGCGATGAATTGCTTGAGCTTTTGCACGGGGCCTATGAGAAGAATTTGCTGGATGCCGATGCGCTCTCGATGATCGAGGGCGTCATGCAGGTTTCGGAAATGCAGGTGCGTGAGATCATGATTCCGCGCGCGCAGCTCGATGTGGTCGACATCAACGAGCCCACGGAAAAACTCCTTCCCTTTGTCATCGAAACAGCGCATTCACGTTTCCCCGCCGTGGACGGTGAACGTGACAACGTGGTGGGCATCCTGCTGGCCAAGGATTTGCTGCGGCTCTGCACCGATGAAGATGTCAACCTGCGTGACCAGTTGCGCCCCGCGGTATTCATTCCGGAATCCAAACGCCTGAATGTGCTGCTGCGCGAGTTCCGCGCCTCGCGCAACCACATCGCCATCGTGGTAGACGAGTACGGCGGCGTCGCTGGCCTGGTGACCATCGAGGATGTGCTGGAACAGATCGTCGGTGATATCGAAGACGAATTCGATTATGACGAGGACGAGGACAATATCCTCAAACTGGACAGCAGCGCATTCCGTGTCAAAGCGCAGACGGAAGTCGGAGATTTCAATCTGGCGCTGGGCGCGAGCTTCGCGGATGACGAATTCGACACGGTGGGTGGCCTGGTTACCCACGCCTTCGGCCGGGTTCCAAAGCGGGGTGAGGCCGTCGAGATCAATGGCCTGCGCTTCCAGGTGCTGCGCGCGGATAGCCGTCGGGTGCACAGCCTGCGAGTCGAACGTCTACCGCAGGCATCCTTGCTGTAAAACAGTGTGGTTCTGTCGCTACTTTCACCTGGGTGGTTATCAAGCGTACATGGCGCAAGCGCGTGAATGAAATACATGGCGGGCTACACTGGCCGCGCTTGTACGTTCAACCGGACAGGCGCAGGAAGCACCCCCCGCTTAGAATGCCGCGAAATAAGTTGTTGCAATATCGCAACGGTATTATGAGACGGACCTGCGGCAGTCGTGCCAGTAGTCGAATGTTCTAATATTCGCAAATATACTGAGCGCTCAAGTTTCGATTCACCGATTTCTCTTTTTTATCAACGTTTTAGGAGTAGTCCCATGAAGATGATTTCTGCCCTGGTCCTGGCCATGATCGCCACCGCCGCTGTCGCCGAGACCCCGGAACAAACCGCCGCCAACCTGCTGGATCCCGCCAAGGTTGCCCATATCGCCGCTGATCCCAAGGCCGCCGTCGCCACCATGACCAACCTGATGGACCCGGCCACCGCCATGATCCTGATGCAGAAAGGCATGGATCCCGCCACCTTCACCAAGATGATGCAAGCCGGCATGTCTCCCGACATCCTGAAGTCCTACGCCGCTTTCATCGACCCGAACATGTACATGAAGTGGCTGGCCGCTTCCATGGACCCCAACTTCTACACCGCCGCCATGGCTCCCCTGATGAACCCCAACATGTACATGAAGTGGCTGGGTGCTCCTCTGGATCCCCGCGTTCTGCAGATGGCGATGGCTCCCCTGAACCCCAACATGTACATGAACTGGGCGCTGGCTCCTGTTAATCCGGCCAACCTGAACATGATGATGGCTCCCCTGAACCCCAACCTGTACACCCAGTGGGCCGGTGCCGCTGCTGATCCCAAGACCTACGGCACCTGGGGTGGTTTCATGAACCCCGCCGCCTTCGGCAACGTTGGCAACCCGTTCGCTGGCTTCTTCCCGGCCGCTCCCGCCGCCGCTCCCGCGAAGTAATATTGGTTTAGCCGCGGAAAAAAAGGGGTGGAACGTAAGTTCCACCCCTTTTTTATTGGCCTCCCGCGCCCGGCGGGAAGCCGCCCAGGCAACGCGCGCTTAACCGTTGCCGTCAGACGGGTTAGGGCGTCAGCGCCTTACCTGCTGATAACCCGGTGGTACCTGGAAGAACTCATCCGGTACCGGGTCGGTTGTGACGCTTTCATAGACCAGATTGAGGCGCGAACCCATGCGCCGGGCGAGTTCCGCCATGCGGCCGCCACCCTCATATTTCAGTTCCACTTCGATGGCGCAAACCATGCCCTGGCTGAACAGGCGCCGCAGCACTTCGCCCAATGCACGGGTGTGCGCGGGCGAGCTTTTCTGTAGGCCAGGGATACCGATCAGGAAATCCGGTGAATCCATGGCCTTGAAGAAGGGTTGCAGGTCTTTCTGTTCACGCGTATTGCGCGCCAGCCAGACTTTTCCATCAAGTTGCAGGAGGACTTTTTCCGGACCCAGTTCAGCCGGCATGCTGGCGTCCAGAGTGTGTTCCGCGCAATTCCAGGTGCCCAGCGCGTGTTTCTGTCCGGTGGCTTCCAGAGTCAGTTTGAGATCCTTGTGCGAGACCTTGGCTTCCGGCGTGTTGGCGAGCGCATTCATTTCATACACCTGCAACTGGCGCAGCGAGTGGTCGAGCGCGCTGATGTCGTGGCCGTTGAGGTCATAGATGTAGGTGTAGGCCTTGCCGCGATCGAGCTGGTCGCGGCGCAACCAGTCTTTCTTAAGGTAGACGCGCTCCTGGCTGGTGGAGGGCATGTTCATCGACATGATCGTGCTGCGGCCGTTGAGAGTGAGATCAGCGGCTGCACCCAGGGGCAGGAGCAGGGCAATGAGGCCGAGGCCGAGGTGGTGTGGGGTCATTGTTGGTCCTTGGGGAGGTGCTGGCGGGGGTCTATTTCACCCAGATTGAAGCGCTGGTAGATCAGCAACAGCGGCTTTGGCGCCCACCAGTTGAGGCGTCCGAGCAGGCGCAGCGAGGCGGGAACCAGCAGCATGCGCACCAGGGTGGCATCGACGATGACCGAGAGCAGCAGCCCCAGGCCCATCGCCTTCATGAACACCACCTCGCCCATCGCGAAAGTGCCGAGCACGATACCGATGAGCAAAGCGGCACTGGTGATGATGGGGCCGCTTTTCTGGATGCCGGCCGCCACGGCGGTCATGTTGTCGCGGTTGGCGACGCACATTTCCTTGACCCGCGAGAGCAGAAATACCTCGTAGTCGATGGAGAGGCCGAAAGCGCTGGCGAAGATCAATACCAGTATGGTGCCGTCCATGCTGCCCTGCGGCGTGAAGTTGAGCAGGCCGGCCAGATTCCCGTCCTGGAAGATCCACACCAGGATGCCGAAGGTGGCGGAAAGCGAGAACAGGTTGGTGATCACGGCTTTCACCGGCAACAGCACGCTGCCCAGCATCAGGAACAGCAGCACAAATATCACGCAGATGATGGCGAGAATGACCCAGGGCACCCAGGTGCGCAGGGATTCCACATAGTCCAGGTGGAAAGCCGGGAAGCCGCCCACCTGCACTTCCCGCAAGCCCCGAGGCAGGGCGATGGCACGCACCTGGAGCACCAGGGCGCGCGCTTCCGGCGAGGTCGGAACCGGCCGGTAATAGACGAATATCAGGCTGTCCGGGCCCTTGGCGTACTCCCGCAGGCCCAACTGGGCGGCGGGGAATTGATCCGAGTACTTGTACATCAGTTGATAGTCGGCGAGCGTGAGGTTGCCCGCCGGATTATTCGGTTCGGTCAGGCTGGCCAGGCCTGCCACGCGGGTGACGCCGGGTAGTGCCTGAATACGCTGGGTCAATTCATGCAGACCAGCCAGACTGGCGGCTGATTGCGCCGGTCCCGTGGCGCGCACGGTGAGCACCAGGGGGCTCAGTTCGGCATGGCGGAAATCACGATCCAGGGCTTCCTGCACGCGACGGCTTTCCGCGCTGAGCGGCAATGATTTGCTGTCGGAAGGACCGACCTCCATATGCAGCACCGGCACGCCCATCGCACCCAGCAGCAGGAAGGAGCCGATCAGTACCAGCACGGCATGGCGCATCACAAACTGGCTGAAGCGATACCAGCCACCACTGTCCACAGAACGCGCGTTGCGCTTGGCCAATACCGGCAGGGCGAGGCGGTTGACGCGTGGCCCTAGCAGCGCGAGCAGCGCGGGCAACAGCAGTACCGAGGTAAGCATCGCCGCGCCCACCGAAATGCCACCGGCCAAGCCCATGTTCTGGAAAAAGCGCTGTGGCATCAGCAACAGACAGAACAGGCTCGCCGCCACCGTGAGGCCACTGTAGGCCACGGTTCGGCCGGCGGTGGCGAGGGTGGCGAAGAGAATGGTTTGCGCGCTGCCGCCGCGTTCCAGCTCTTCGCGGTAGCGCGAGACGATGAACAGGCCGTAGTCGATGGCCAGCCCCAGGCCGAGCATGGAAACCACGTTGGCGGAATAGACACTGACGTCGGTGAACAGGGTGAAAAACTTGAGCAGTGCGGCGGAGAGCACGATGGTGACGCCGCCGATGATCAACGGCAGCGCCGCCGCTACCGCCGAGCCGAACACCCAGACCAGCAAGATGGCGAGCAGGATGAAACTGACGATCTCGGCGTTCCAGATGTCTTTCGCCAGTTGCTCGCGCACATCTACATAAGTGGCCAGTTCGCCGCCCAATTCGATGTCTACACGCTCGCTATGCAATTCCGAGCGCAGTCGCTGGTAAGCGCCCATGCCCTCGTCGGCGGCGAGTTTCAGCTTGATCAGGGCATAGGTCATGTCGCCCTTGGCGGAACGCAGACGGGTATCGGCGCTGCTGTAATAGCTGTCCACTCCGGCGACATCCGGGTTCTGGGCGATGTTGGCCAGGGCGGCTTCCACCACGTCACGGAAGGCCGGGTCATCGACATTCGCCGCCAGGCCGGGTTTGGCGCGAAACAAGGCAATCACCGGTGTTTCGTCCTTTCCGAGACGGTCGCGCAGTTGTTTGACCGCCAGTTCGGAGCCGCTGTTTGGCACATCCCAACCCGGCGCCAGGGTCAGATGCCGAACCACGTCTGCGCCAAACCCCGCCGCCAAGCCCACCACTACAGTGGCGACCGCGACGAACAACCAGGGGAAACGACAAAGCAGGCGAGCCAGAAGTGCGAACATGAACCCGTATTTTTCTTGATGAGCGGCGCAGGATAACACCCGCAAGCGCGCGCCGGAACGCGCGGGCACAGGTCTAGCGATTCACATCCACCAGATAACGCCCGACCACCTGCCCCGCGAGCATGGCCTCAGCGGCAGGAATGGTTTCCGCCAGGGAGATTTCCCTGGCAATGCCGCCCAGTTGGGCACTGTCGAGATTGTCGGCGAGCCGGTCCCAGGCCGCCTTGCGGCGTGCCTGGTTGGCATAGACCGAGTCGATGCCATAGAGGGTGACGCCGCGCAGGATGAAGGGCGCCACGCTGGTCGGGAAATCCATGCCCATCGCAAGGCCGCAGGCGGCCACCGCGCCGTTGCGTTTCACCTGGGCGCAGGCATTGGCCAGGGCATGGCTGCCCAGCGCGTCGACCACACCGGCATAGCGCTCCTTTTGCAGCGCCTTGCCGGGCGCGATGAGCTCTTCGCGGTTCAGCACGCTGCTCGCGCCCAGGGTTCCCAGATAGGCGTGATCCGCCGCCTTGCCAGTGGCGGCCACCACTTCGTAGCCGGCTCGCGCCAGCAAGGCCACGGCGATGGAGCCGACGCCACCGGTGGCTCCGGTCACCAGGATCGGCCCGTCGCCCGGCGTGATGCCATGCCGTTCCAATGCCTGCGCGCACATCGCCGCCGTATAACCAGCGGTGCCGATGCTGGCGGCATCACGCGGGGTGAGCGGTGCGGGCAGTTTCACCAGCCAGTCGCCCGGCGCCCGGGTTTTCTGCGCCAGCCCGCCCCAACGGGTTTCTCCCAGTCCCCAGCCGTTCAACACCACCGTATCGCCGGGTTGAAAGCCGGGATGCGTCGAGTGCTCCACCACACCCGCCGCGTCAATGCCCGCGACCATCGGCCAGGCGCGCACGATGGGGCTCTTGTTGCGGATGGCCAGGGCGTCCTTGTAGTTGAGGGTGGAGTAGGAAATACGCAGTACGACATCGCCATCTGGAAGTTCATCCAGATCAGCCACGCGGACGGAGAACCCGGGTTCGTTACTGAGCAGCAGAGCGTGATAACTCATTGCGCATCCTCGTTGTAGCCGCTTTTACGCAGCAAGGGTTCGATCTCGTTCGGCGGCAAGGGTTGGCTGAAATAGCCGCCCTGCGCTTCCTCGCAGCCGAGGTCACGCAGGAAATCCCGTTGTTCACGGGTTTCCACTCCCTCCGCGATCACGCCCAGCCCGAGGCTGTGCGCCAGGCCGATGATGCCGCGCACGATGGCGGCATCGTTGGCGTCACTTGTCACGTCATGGATGAAGGATTGGTCCACCTTGAGTTTCTGGACGGGGAAACGCTTGAGATAGGCAAGGCTGGAATAGCCGGTGCCGAAGTCGTCAATGGACAGGCACACGCCCAGGTCGTTCAGGCGGGTGAGGATGGCCACGGTTTCGTCGGCCTGCTTCATGACGATGCTTTCGGTGAGTTCCAGTTCCAGCAGATGCGGCGGCAGCCCGGTCGCGTCCAGGATGTCGCGCAGGTTGCCCTCGAGGCCGGCGCGGCGAAATTGTGTCGCGGACAGGTTGACCGCGATCGGCACGGCGGGCAATCCGGCCGCCTGCCAGGCCAGGCTTTGCCGGCAGACCTCGCGCAGCACACCTTCACCGATCGGCACGATCAGGCCGCTGTCCTCGGCGATGGCGATGAAACGTTCGGGCGGCACCAGGCCCAAGCGTGGATGTCGCCAGCGCGGCAAGGCTTCGAGACCGACGATGCGCGCACTCGCCAGCGCTATCCGCGGCTGGTAGTGCAATAACAGCTCGCCACGCTCCAAAGCGCGGCGCAGATCGTGCTCCAGGGTCAGGCGCTCCGAGGCGCGTTCATTCAAGTCGCTGGTGTAAAACTGGTAGGCGTTGCGGCCGCTTTCCTTGGCCTGATACATGGCGATGTCGGCGAACTTGATGAGCGTGATCATGTCCGTGCTGTCGTCGGGATACAGGCTGATGCCGATCGAAGGCGTGATATTCAACTCATGGCCGGTCACCCAGCAGGGTTGTGCCAGCAGATCGAGCATCTTCTGCGCCACCCGCGCCGCGTCGTCCGCGTTTTCGATCTCGTCCAGCAGCACCAGGAATTCGTCGCCACCCTGGCGGCTCACCGTGTCCGAGACCCGCACCGTGTCTTGCAGGCGATGCGCCACTTCCTGCAACAAGGCATCGCCGACCGGGTGGCCAAGGGTGTCGTTGATCAGCTTGAAGCGGTCCAGGTCGATATAGATCAAAGCAAGGCGGCTGTGCGCGCGTTCGGCGCGCGCCATCGCCTGGATCAGGCGATCCTGCAGCAGGGCGCGGTTGGGCAGGCCGGTCAGGCTGTCGTGCTCGGCCAGATGGCGGATGTATTCCTCGTTGCGTTTGCGCTCGCTGATGTCGGTGAACAAGGCGACGTAATGGCCCAGTTCGCCCTGTTGGTCGCGAATCGCGTTGATGGTGAGCCATTTGGGATAGATCACGCCGTCCCGGCGCCGGTCCCATATCTCCCCTTCCCAGGCATCGGATTCGCTCAGGCCGCGCCACATGGCCTGGTAGAAGGCGGCGTCGTGACGACCCGATTTGAATCTGGCCGGAGTCTGGCCCAGGACTTCCTCCGCCGCATAACCGGTGATGGCGGTGAAGGCCGGGTTGACTTTGACGATGCGGTTGTCGGCGTCGGTGACCATGATCGCCTCGCCGGCATGTTCGAACACCCGTGACGCCAGGCGCAGTTCCGCCTCCGCCGCGCGTGCCTCGGTAATGTCGATGCCGGTGGCGATGACGTGCTGCACCCGCCCGCCCGCGTCGACGATGCAGGTGTTGGACCAGGCGATCAGGCGGCGCTCGTCGTCGCGGGTACGCCAATAATTTTCGTGGCGATTGGGAAAGTGGCCGGCGGTGAGTGTCTGGAATACCTGTCTGACCCGCTCGACTTCCTCGCCGGGAATCAATTTTTCCCAGAAGAAGGTGCCGACCACTTCCTCGGCGCGGTAGCCGCTCACCTGTTCGCAGGCCCGGTTGAAGCGCACCACGCGGCCGTCGCTATCCATCACCAGGACGATGGCGCCGACCGTGTCCAGCACCGCGTCGATGAAATCGTGCTCCTCGCGCAGGGCGCGCTGGGCGGAAATGAGTTCCGTGATGTCTTCGTTGACCACCAGGCCGCCGCTGATGGCGCCATGCTGGTCATGGGTGGGTACCGCGGAAAACAGGATGTTCTTGCGCCGGCCATCGAAACTCTCGATGTCGATGATCCGATTGAGCACCGCCTCATTCCGACCGAGTGCCTGTACCAGAGGCCATTCGTCAGCGGTGACGCGCTTGCCGGTCTCCGGCCACCAGGCTTTGTATTCATGGTAGCGATCCGCGCCTACCAGGCGGGCGCCGCCCCAGATGCGCTCACCCGCGGTGTTGAAGGACACGATCTGCCCTTTGGCATCGGTGATAACCACTCCCACCGGCAGGGTGGCGAGCACATTCTTGAACAGCGCCTCACTTTGCGCCAGTTCATCCGTCGCCCGGCGTGATGCGCGCACGCTCACCACCATGCCGGCGAATAGATAGAGGATGGCCAGGGTCAGGGCCAGCATGCCGGCGATATCCCAGCCAAGTTGGCGCTTTATCTGGTCCCGACGTGCCCGGAGGGACCGTTCAGTCAGGGCCAGGGTGCGGTCGAACAGGGCGTAGCTGCTGCCGATCACAGTGCTGGCCTGCGTGAAAAATGTCTCGGTAGCCAGTTCCGAACCGGGCGCAACCACATACTCGCGCACCAACTGGTGCAGGGCGCGGGTCGATTGTTCGAGCCGCGCCGGCAGTTCGCCGAGTTCGCTCGCCAGATCGGGGCGGTAGCGCAGGATGGCCGCGATATGGTGGCTGACCAGTTTGCGCTCGTCGTCCAGCACACTCGCGCACATCACCAGTTCGCCATGTAGACGTTGGGCCGTGCCGTTGCTGGCGAGCCGGGCGGCATAGAGGCCACGCAACTGGGCCGCTCGTTCCAGAGTGACGCCCAGCATGACATCGAGGACGCCGACCAGATGGTAGGTGCCGGCATCGCCATCCAGGGTCAGGCCGCTGTCGTCGATGATTCGGCGTGAGAGTTCCAGGAGACGGTCGATCAGCGCGCTGTGTTGTGCGAAATTATCCGTATCGTTGGCCGCTCCCCTGAGTCTGCGCCAGTCGCTTTGTGCCTGCGCGGCCTGGGCCATGTATTCAGGTGTCAGGGCCGGCCACACCAACAAATTGGTGAAGCCGGCGTCCACCCGCGCCATGCTGGCCGCGCGCTGTGCCTCAAGTGTCGCGTCGCCGTGGAAAATCGCATGGCCGAGTCCGCGATGTGCTTGCAAGGGTTGCAGCACCGCGCGTATCCGCGCCACGTCGGCTAGGCCGGCGATTTCCCGCTTGTTGGCTTCCATCTCGTCGAGGAGATGGCCGAACGTCCCCTGTGCCAAACCCGCCAGCAACGCCACGATCAGCAGCCCGCACGCGGCCACCACCCAGGGGCGGTGAAACCGGGACAAGAGCAAATGGATGGGGTGAAACAGAGGCTGCACCGGAAACTCAGGGCTGCGAGCGGAATGCTTATTATCCAGAAAACGGCGCCAGCGCGCGCCGCAGCAATTCCCCTACTGAGTGTGCTGTACGGACAAGCTGGTAATAGCCTGGCGCATGTACCAGACCATATAGATACCTGGCACGGCCGCGACGGCGGAGAACAGGAAGAAGGCCGGCCAGCCGACGGATTCCGACAACACCCCGGATACCGGGCTGACGTAGATGCGCCCCACCGCCGCCAACGCCGACAACAATGCATAGTGGGTGGCGGTGTATTTATGGTTGCACAGGCTCATGAGCAGGGCCACGAAGGCGGCCGTGCCCATGCCGCTGGTGATGTTCTCGGCGGCGATGGCCGCCATCAGCAGGCCGTCGATATCGGAGGGGGTGGCCAGCGCCACGAAACCCAGGTCGAACGGCGGCAGGGTGAAGCTGCCCCAGGCGCCGCGGCCCAGCACCGCCAGGGCGTAGAAACCGAAGTTGGACGCCAGTTGCAACACGCCGAAGCTCAACAGCGCCTGAAACAGCGACAGGCGCAGCATCAGCGCGCCCGCCAGCAGCGCGCCGAAGATGGTCAGCCAGATGCCGATGATCTTGTTGACGATGCCCACTTCCGCCTGGCTGAACGCCATGCCTTTGATCAGAAAGGCGGTGGAGAGGCTGCCGGCGAAGGCGTCGCCCAGTTTGTAGAGCACGATCAAGGCGAGAAAGGCCCAGGCGCCGGGCATGCTGAAAAAGCTGGCGAGCGATTGGTTGAGGGTGGCGAAGCCCACTTTTCGCGCCGCCCAGGTACCCAGCGGCAACGCCCCGGCAATCCCGGCCAGGACGAACAGGAGCTGTATCCACTTGTTAGGATCGTTGGGGTCCAGTCCCACGCCGATCAAAATCCAATGCGACAGGAGCGCCCCCGCCAGCACCCCGGCGAGCATGGCGAGAAAGCCCAGCACTTCGCGCCCGGCATCGCTGGCCAGCGGCTTCGCGGCACTGCTCGCGCGTGGCAGGGTGAGCAGTGAGACCACCGCCGCCGCCACCATGATGCCCGCCATCACCCGGTACACCTGGCCCCAACTGCCCCACTGTTCCGCCCAGATCAGGGCGATGCCGCCGGAGAGAATCATCGCGATGCGATAGCCGAATACCGACATCGACGAACCCAGACCGCGTTCGCGCGGCTCCAGCACATCGGTGCGGTAGGCGTCGATCACCACATCCTGCGAAGCGGAGAAGAACGCCAGCGACACGGCGGCGGCGGCGAACAGCAAGGGTGTCTGTGCCGGAGAAATCGAGGCCATCCACCACAACACCGCCGCCAGCCCCAGTTGCGTCAGCACCAGCCAGCCGCGGCGACGCCCCAGGAATGGCGGCTCGAAGCGGTCCATCAGCGGTGCCCAGAGAAACTTGAAGGTGTAGGGCACGCCCACCAGGCCGAGAAAGCCGATGGTGGCGATATCCACGCCATCGACACTCAACCAAGCCTGCATGGCCTGCCCGGTGAGCGCGAGCGGCAGACCGGAAGCGAAACCGAGGAAGAGGACGGCGACCAGACGGTGAAAGGCGGCGGGGGAGTTCACGTTGCTGTCACCGGACGAAAGCAGTTGCCCTCTTTGAAGTGCCGGTCAGCGAAACACGCGCGGAAAGACGGGGAAAAAACGCTCATCGAGATCATGGCGGAACTCTAGTGATGTTTGCCGCACATTGCCATCCAGCCGGATCAAGTACCGGCAGCAAGGACTTGTCCTGGGAGCGAAGGAATGGGCGCACCCTGCGGAACCAGGTGTCGCGTTAATCTACCCGGTAGATTGTAGTAATCATAACTATCCATTGGATAGATAGTTTCCCTCTCCGTACCATGGTTTCCGTGTTCAGCGCACAGCCTTCAACCCTCAGGAGAAACGAAATGGAAAACGCCAAGTCACCTACCATCCAGAACCTCGAAGCCGCCTTTGCCGGTGAGTCGATGGCCCATATCAAATACATGTGGTTCGCCAAACAGTGCCGCGCCGCCGGTGACGAAGCCAGCGCCCGCGTGTTCGAGGAAACCGCCGCGCAGGAAGTGCAACACGCGTTCGGCCATGCCGAACTGTTGTTCGCCAGTGAAAAAATGACCCCGGAGAAATGCCTCAAGTACGCCATTGAGGGTGAGACCTACGAGTACACCGAGATGTATCCCAAGTTCCGCCACGAGGCGATGGAAGAGGGCAACCACGCGGCGGTCGCCGAGATGGACCAACAGATCGCAGAATCGAAGGAACATGCGGCACAGTTCCAGGCCGTGCTCGCCAAGGCCGCCAAGCGCTTCGCCGCGCTGGCCCGTGTCGAAGAAAAGCACGCCCGGCACTACCAGGCTCAGCTCGACCAGATCGCCGCCTGAGTCAGTAACCAGTCAACCCATCGAAACCAAAGGAATGATCATGAAAATCTACGAATGCATCGTGTGTGGTTTTATCTATGACGAAACTCAGGGCGACCCGGAACACGGCATCAAAGCCGGCACCCGCTGGGCCGACGTGCCGGAAGACTGGGCCTGCCCGGAATGCGGCGTCGCCAAGGCCGATTTCGAAATGCGCGAAATCTGACCGAACTCCCCTCCCCTACTGGGGGAGGGCGCCAACCCACAGGAGCCCCCCATGTCCCCAATCGTCATCCTTGGCAGTGGCCTTGCCGGTTACGGTCTGCTGCGCGAATTTCGCAAGCGCGACGAGAAGTCGCCGGTCACTCTGGTCACCGCCGATGATGGCCGTGTCTACAGCAAGCCGAATCTGTCCAACGCCTTGAGCCAGAAGCGCGCGCCCGCGCAATTGGCTTCGGAAACGGCGGAACAGGCGGCGGCGAAATTCAACGCCACGATCCTCACGCATACCCGCGTCAGCGGTATCGACCCGGCCAACAAGTCGATACGCACCGCTGGTGGTGAAATTCCCTACGGCCGTCTGGTGCTCGCCCTCGGCGCCGACCCCTTCCCGCACGGCCTGGGCGGCGACGCCGCCAAGGACGTGATCAGCGTCAACGATCTCGACGACTACACCCGTTTTCGCGCCGCCCTGGAAGGCAAACGCCATGTCGCCATCCTCGGCGGCGGCCTGATCGGCTGTGAATTCGCCAACGACCTGGCGGCCAGCGGCCATGCCGCGACGGTCGTCCACCTCGGCCCCTGGCCGCTGGAACGCCTGCTTCCCGAGGAGGCCGGCCGGGCGCTGGCGGAAATCCTGGAAAGCCAGGGTGTGGCCTGGCGCTTCGGCCACACGGCGAAACAGGTCGAGGCCGGCCCCAATGGCTATCGCCTCACCCTGGACGACGGCAGCCGGATCGAAGCCGACCTGGTGCTCTCCGCCATCGGCCTGCGCTCACGCACGCAATTGGCGCGTGACGCCGGCATCCCGGTGAATCGCGGCATCGTGGTCGATCGGAAACTGGAAACCGGGGTCGCGGACATCTACGCGATCGGCGATTGCGCCGAAGTGGCCGGCCATGTCCTGCCTTTCGTGCAGCCCTTGCTGCTTCAGGCCCGCGCGCTGGCCGCGATCCTCGTCGGCGAGGACGTTCAGGTGAGCTACCCGGCCATGCCGGTGATGGTGAAAACCAGCGCCTATCCGATCGCCGTGCTGCCGCCGGCGCCGGGCGCGGTGGGGAGTTGGCGGCTGGAGCGGAGCGAGCGCGGCATCGTCGCCCTGCACCAGACCGAGGCCGGCGACCTCAACGGATTCGCCCTCACCGGCGGCGAAACCGGCCGGCGCGGCGAACTGGCGAAACTCGCGAGCGCCTTGCTACCGTAGGCCGATTTGCCAGGTCAGCGCCTCAGGCCATCCAGGAGCTTGCGGGCTTCTTCCACATGCGGGAAGTTTTTGCCGCGCGTCAGGAGACGATCCAGTTCCTGGCGTGCCAGCACCGGTTCGCCAATGGCGATCAGGCCCTTTGCATAGTGCCACTGATATTCATATGAATCGGGCACCTTGTCGAAAGCCTGCTTGATGAGGGAAATGCCACGTTTGCCTTGTCCGTTCTGGATCAGAACCCAGCCCAGGGTGTCCAGCGTTGCGTGATTGTTCGGGCTGATTTTGTAGGCCTGCTCGGCGGCCGCCAGTGCTCCCGGATCTTTCAATTCGCTCAAAAGCCAGGCCAGGTTGTTGCTGGCGACCATATCCGCGGGATTCACCTTGAGCAGCAGGCGGTATTGCGCAACGGCTTCCTGCTTCCGCCGCAAATCATCCAGAGCGGAAGCCAGAACATGGCGCACCAGCACGTCATCAGGTCGAGACTGCAACCACTGTTCGAGCACTCTGGCGCCTTCCGTCGCCTGGCCTGCCGCCGAGTAGGATGCGTAGGCACGTACCAGCGGTTTCCCCTGATTGAACATCTGTGCGGTCTTGGCATAGAGCCTGGCGGCTTCGAGGTGCTTCATCCCGGCGGACAAAGCCTCCGCCTCGCCGAGATAGCCGACGATGGCCTTGGGATACCTGGACTGTAGTGTGCGAGCAATCGCCAGCGCCTCGTTGTGGCGCTTTTCCTGAATCAGCAAAGACATCTTGATTGCCAGGGCATCAAGAAAATCCGGCTGCGCGGCAAGTGCTTTCTCCAGGGATTGCATTGCCTCACCGCGTTTTCCCGCATCGGCCTGCGCGCCCGCCAGGCGGGTCAAGGCCTGGGCCGATTCGGGATTGCCGTTGGCCCAGCGTTGAAACGTCTGGAGCGCGCCAAGCGTGTCGCCTTGCCGCGTCATTGCCAGACCGATCAGTTCATAGAATGCGTTTTGCCCAGTCGCCGTGAGTGCCTCACGCGCTTCCGACAGCGCCTGGCCGGGGTTGTTCTTTGCCAGCCAGTAGCGAATCAGCAACTGGCGTGGCTCCACCGCCTTGCCGGCGGCGCGTTTGGCTTTTTCCAGGTTTTCAAGGTAGCCCTTGTCATCCTTCTGGAGTGCCGCGATCTTCGCCAGACCCAACCAGGCACGACTGTCGTTCGGTGAATGCCTGATCACCTGTTCGAAGCGGGAACGCGCCGCCTTGTAATCTTTCGCCAGGATGTCCAGGCGAGCCAGATTGGAAGCCGCGGACATGAACGCGGGGTCCGCTTCCAGGGCTTTGGCAAAGCTTGCGCGGGCTCGCGGAAGGTCGTTTTTCGCGACATAAATGACGCCACGCACGTTATGCACCAGGGCCGGACCGAGTTTCTTCTTTTCCAGACTTTCGACCGCCTTGAACGCCGCGTCGTAGTGCTTGTTCTTGAGATTCGCCGTCACCAGGAGGAAATCCGCCCGCGCCGACGTCTTGTCCAGTTCAGCGGCCCTGGTGATCGACCTGATCATGGCCTCGCTGTCCCCAAGGCCTTGCTGGCTTGCCGCCAGTTCCAGAAACAGCGCGGACGTGGCAGTCGGTAAAGCCGCCGCTTTTTCGAGTTCTTGGCGGGCCTGCGCGTAGTGGCCTTCGCGCAGGGAAGTGCTCCCACGCAGGATCGACAGGACCGCGTCGTCGCCGGAGGCCCGCAAGCCCTGGATGGCCTCCTTGGCGCGATCCACCTGTCCGAGCTCCAGCAGCGTGCCCGCCATCAGCCTGCGCGCGGCGGGATGATCGGGCTGGACGTTGAGGATCCGGTTGAGGTGGCTCTGTGCCTCCTCCCGTTTGCCCAGCGCGAGGCTGACGGCTCCCCCGAGCAGATGCGCGGGCAGAAAATCCGGTGCCGACTGGTAAACGGTCTGTAGCTTGTTGTAGGAGGCTGTGTACTGACCTCGGCGAAATTCGAGCACCGCGTCGAGGTAGTAACCGAGCAGATTTTCGGGCGAGTACTTGCGTAGCGTCTTCAGTTCGTCCTCGGCCTTGTCCAGAGCGGAAGTGTCGAGGTAATACTGAATACGTGCCTGGTGAGCCGCGATGTTGCCGGGTTCGCGCGTGAGCGCCTCGTTGTAGGCCGCCTGCGCGCCCTCTTGCTGACCAAGCGCATGCAGCAATCCAGCCTTCAACACCCACAGGTCGACGCGTGAGGCGTCCTTGCCCAGCGCGGCATCCACAAACCCGAGCGCGGAGGACTTGTCGCCCTGGGATTGGGCAATCAGCGCGCGGGCCAGCAACGTTTCCGGATGCTTTGCCGCCTTCTTGTCCGCCGCGTCCAGTGTGGCTAGCGCTTCCTCGCGATTGCCCTTGATGAACAGCGCTTTCGCGCGCAGGGCGAGCACAGCCGCCTCGGCATTCGCGGGCATGCCGTCTCTTACCTTGATCTCCTCGATCACCCGTTCCGGCTGATTCAGCTCAAGCAGTGTGCGCGCCAGGAGTATGGCGGCATCGTCATCATTTTCGCCGCCCAATTCATGCGCCTTGCGCAACTCCTTCTCCGCCGCCGGATAGTTGCCGTCGGAAAACAGCGCCTGCCCGAGAAGAAAGCGGGCAGGCGCGCTGCCGGGAGTGTTCTCGACGAGATTCTTGAGCTTGATCACCGCGCCCTTGAAATCGCCTTTCCGCTGCAAGGCCTGCGCCTGCGCGAGTCCGTCGACCGGTGCTTTCCGTATTGCGAAATAAGCCCCGCCCGCCAGCAGGGCGGTGGCCACGAGTGCAATCAGAAGCTTGGGCAGATGGCGTTTTTGCCAAAAGGAAGTGGCTCTGGAGCGGACGGCGGACATGGATGGCTCAAGGTGACGGCCAAGGGAAACGACCAAATGAAAATGCAAAAAGCCCGACCGAAGTCGGGCTTTGCTGAACTACCGAAGATCGCACAAGGCGATGTGTCTTCAGGCAGCCTTGCGACGGCGCATGGCGCCCAGACCCAGCAGGCCGAGGCCGAGCAGGCCCAGGGTGGCGGGCTCGGGAACCTGATGGGTCGTGGGAACATCGTGGTAGTTGTAGGTCACCTTGATGTTGGCCAGAGCGCTGGTATTGATTTGGGAGATCAGGTTGCCGGCGCCGCTGGCGTTGGACAGGCCGGTGGCCGCCACCGCGATATCGTAGGTGCCCAGGCCGATGTAGCTGCCCAGACCGGAGCTGATCAGCAGGCTGTTGGCGGCCGAACCGGTGACGCCGTTCAGTTGGAAACCGGAGGTGCCGCCGAAGTCGATGACGCCGTCAAAGGCGGACACGGCCTGGCCGCCTGATCCGGTAACGCTGACGGTATCGCTGACGGGGACACCGAAGGCGATGTTGGCGCTGGCATTGACGGTCACCGCGGCGGGCGCGTTATCCAGGCTTTCGATTTTGAAATTACTCGTTACCGTGCCGTCGTACTCGAAAAACACGGAATCCAGAATCAGGGTGCCACCCATGTCATTGAACTGGCTCAGGGTCAGGAGATCGTTCCAGTTCGTGGTGGTATTGGCGATGGAATCGGTGTAGCTGATGGAGGCGGCTTGTGCGGTGCCGGCGAAAGCCAGGGCAGCCAGGAGTGCAATTTTTTTCATGGTAGGAATCCTTCCAAAAAGTTTTCGGTTGAAGCTCGGTATCAACTAGAGGCAGGCTGATGTTTGCTCAGCATGAGAACAACAAAGCAATGCCCATGCCAATTCTGGACTTGGTTTAATAACCTGTTGATTACATTTAGTATTTTTTAAATTCAGGTGGAAGCTGGGTGGTTGGCCTGGCGTATGCGCGGTAGCCGTGTAAAAAAAACCGACGGATTGACTGTTTTTTGTGCATGTCACACTCAATCAGGCTTTCTCCACCCATCCGTGGCTCATGGGCCCTTGTTCATTTGCTTGCCAGGTGGCGTGCGCGACCTCGGTTCCGCGTCCCTTCAAGAACAAACCCGTTCTGCTGATGAGTGCCTCGGAGCATGGCGGCGGATCGTGCCATTGCCTGAGCCACCTGCGCGATGTCCTCGTATTGAACGAAGCCGCCAAGGCTTTCGAAAAAACCGGCAAGGCCAAGGGCGCGGAATTGCGGAAACAGGCCGCGGCGCGGATAGAGGAATTGATCGTGCTGACGGAACGCCCGCGTTTCTGAAGCAAGCGGGCGCCGTATTGGGCCGGCTCAACGCTCTTTGTACTTGACCACGTCCTTCGCCTGCATCCGGTAGCCGGACTTGCCCATCGCCGTATCGGAGTGGCCGATCGTCAGTTTGCCGGTGACCCATACCGCCTCCATGTTCTTCACGCCTTTTACCGGCTTGTCCGGCATGACGTGGATGATCTGGTTGGCGGGCGGTGGCGGCACATGGATGCAGGCGCCGAAATAGGGCACCAGCAGGAATTCGCGCAACTCGTTGGGGCCGCCGTCGAGTGAGACGACGAAACCGGGGATGCGAATCGTCTGGCCATCCATGGCCGGGTTGACCGGTGCCGCGTCCCAGGCGCGGCGCATTTGCGCCAGGGCGTCGCCGGCGCGTGGGTCGGAGTCTTGCAGCTTGGCCAGATCGATGCCCTTGAACGCCGCCATCGGGTCCCAGTCCTTCGGCAGCAGATCGTCCCAGTCCGTGGTCTTGTAGGTGGACTTCGCCGTCGCGCCCTCGGGCAGGCGGTCGCCCACCTTGTAATCGGCGCTCCAGGCGGGAGACGCCAGGAACAGGGATAGAAGCAGGCCGGTGAATGTGGATTTCATGGGTGTCTCACTCGATTGAACAGGGCCGCCAGTCCGGCTATTGCCACCAGCGCCAGCACGATGGCCGCGCCCGATGGCAGGTCGAACAAACCGGAAGCGATCAGGCCGAGAGCATACCCCGTGGCGCCGAAGAGATAGCCGCGCGCCAGGCGTTCCCCGGAAACCAGTGCGGGCACGATCAGGCTGGCGAACACCAGGTAGATGCCTACCACCTGTACCGAGGCGGTGATGGTGACGGCGAAAAGCACATAGAAGCCGAGTGGCGAGCCGCGCCAGTTCAAGCCGAACCAGGCCGCCAGCACCAGCGCGGTGACCACCGCCAGCGGCAGCAGCCCACTCCAGGTGGTCCAGAGAATCTGCCCCACCAGCAGTTCCTGCAGATGTTCGGCGCCATGCGGGTCATGGCTCATCAGGATCAATGCCATGCAGGCGGCGGCGACGAAGGTGACGCCGATGATCGCCTCCTGCCGCGAGTTTGCGTGCCCAAGCGCGAGCTTTTCCATGCGATGCAGGAACAGCGCGCCGAGCAGCGCCGCCGTGACGGCGCCGATCTGGGTCAGCCAGGGGCTGCTCTCGCCGCCCAGGCTGTGAGCGATTACCACGCCCAGGCCGGCAATCTGGGCGATGGCGAGATCGAGGAAGACGATGCCGCGTTTCAGCACCGCGTGCCCCAGAGGCACATGGCTGGCCAGCACCAGCAGACCCGCCGCGAAGGCGGGCAGGAGAATGGCGGGGTCGAGTCCGGCGAGGTTCATTTCAGTCCCGCCGTGAGCAGCGCCAGGGTCGCGTCATACAGGCTGAACAGGTCTTTCGCCGCCGCCGTGCCGCCCACGGTGTAAGGCAGTTCCACAGCCGGAATGCCGGTGCGTTGCGCCAGCCACTGGCTCGCTTTGTCGGGCTGGTAGGCGGCGCGCAGGATCAGGCGCGCCGGCCGCGCCCGCATGCGACCCAGCAGGTCGGAGAGATAGGCGGCGGAAGGGTCGATGCCGGGCTTGGGTTCCAGGTCGGCGACGATGTCGAGGCCCAGCCAGTCGGCCAGATACACCCAGTTTTTGTGATGCACCACCACCCGCGCGCCATGCAACGCGGCGCCCTCCCGCTCCCAGCGGGCGATGGCGGACGTCATGCGCTTCTGGAAATCCTGGTTGCGCGCGGCATAGACGGCGGCATTGGTGGGATCCAGTTCCGCCAGGCGTTGCGCCAGGGCGGTAGCCACTTTCAGCAGGTTACGCGGGTCGCTGATCAGGTGCGGATTGCCGTCCGGGTGGATGTCGCCCCGCGCGCGGTCCAGGCGCGAGGGTTTCTCCAGCATGTGGACATAATGCGCGGCCTCGAAGGCGCCGGCCTGACCGGGCTGGATGCGGGCATTCCCGGATTCCCGCTGCAACAGCGGCAGCCAGCCGATTTCCAGTTCCGCGCCGGTACACACCAACAGGTCGGCGTTGCGCGCGCGGGCGATCAGGGACGGTCGCGCCTGGATGTGGTGCGGATCCTGAAAGGCGCTGGTGGCGGAACTTACCCGCGCATTGTCACCGGCCAGTTCCTGGGTGAGGGAAGCCCATTCCGGCTCGCAGGCGAGCACGTTGAGGGCGGCATGGGCGGTGTTCGCCGCCAGTAGCAATGCAATCAATACGATTCGGTTCAACATGATGTCGGTTCCTTTATGTCTCCCCCCTTTACCAAAGGGGGGTTGAAGGGGAGTTCTACAAGGGTTGCGAGGCGGTGAGCGTCGCTGAATCCACCCCGCCCTCCTTGGGGAAATAGGGGTGAAAATCCCCGGGGGTTTTCAGAATCTGTGCGCGCCGTGCGGGCCCAGGCTGTAGACGTATTGCAGTGAGAGCTGCTTGTCGTCCGGGTTACCCAGCATGGAATGGTCGCGCGCCAGTTGCAGGCGGAACTGGGAGAACTCGCTGGGCGCGTAGTCCGCCATCAGGCTCCACTTCGTCGGGCTGTAGGCGGCCGGCAGCAGGGCGGCGTTGTTGCCGCCATAGTCCAGGCTGCCGTGGTTGAGGCGGTCGTAGCGCAGGCCGACGCGCCAGTTCGGCATGAACTGGTAGATGCCCTGGGCGTACCAGCCGGTCTGCTTGCCATGGTAGGCCGCCGTGTTATTGGCGGCACAAGCGCCGCCATTGGCCAGGCAGGTCAGCTCGCCGTCCTCGTCGCGCTGGAAGGCCTCGCCCTGGAATTTGAAGTTGCGTTCCTTCGGATTGCCCAACGGCGCCCATTTCCAGACGAAGTCCGCGATCCAGGTCTTGGACTGGCCGCTGAAGGTGGTGCTTGCGTCCGTGCCGCCGCGATCGACCAGGGTGCTTTCCCGGCCTTCCGGCCGCGCCGACAGCCAGGACAGGCCGGCGCGCCAGGAGGAAGAATCGCCGACATCGCCGCCGACATGGCCGAACAGCGCCCAGTCGCCGGCACCGTTGCGATTGCCGGCGCCGGGGAAGGCGGCGCCGCTTCCGACTTCCGCGCCCAGTTCGATGAAGGTGTCGGTGGGTGCCAGCCACTTGAGTTGCAGGCCGTCCTGGACCAGGTGCTCGCCGAACAGGGTCTGGTACATCAGGTTGTTGTCGCTGAAGTCCCAGGCATGCGGGTGCTGCTCGTTCTGGTAGCCGATGCCGGAGATGAAGCGGCCGCCCTTCACGGTGAGGCCATGATCCAGGCTCAGGGTCTGGAACCAGGCTTCCTCGATGTTGGCCTGGCCGTCGGCGAGGACGATGTTGGTCGAGCCGCGAAAGTACGGGTCGATGTTGGCGGCCATGACCAGTTCCGTGTCGTTCAGGGAAAAGCCGCGGGTCGACGCGCCGATGCCGGCATCCTGGAGATAACCGGTGGGACGGCGCTCACCGGCTTTGCGCTGGTTGTAGCCGCCTTGCAGGATCAGCGAGATTTCCGGGTTGAAGGCATTGGCGCCGGCTGGCGGGTGTGCCGCCTGATCGGCTGTGGCCTGGGCCGCCTCGGTGCCGGCTTGGGTCTGTGCTAGCCGCGTTTCCATTTCCTTCAGGCGAGCTTCATAGGTGGCCTGGATGTCATTCAGTTTCTGGTCGAATTCGGCGCGTAACTTGACCAGTTCGGCGGCCAGGTCGGCATCGGAAACCGCCAGCGCCGGCATGGGCAGCGCGCACGCCAGGGCGGCGGCGAGCAGGGTGGGTCTGAACATGGTGAGTCCCTTCGATTGGTGGAGAGCGTAGCTTTTCTCCCTCTCCCGCTGGGAGAGGGTTGGGGTGAGGGAGCAACGCCTGATCTGGCGCTGACGTCGCCATGAGCAAGTGTTGCTTCCTCACCCCCGGCCCCTCCCCAACAGGGGGAGGGGAGCTAGACGCGCGGTGGCGCGCGGCTCTGGTAGCTGGGGCGGAAGCCCGTGGGTGACGACGCCGGAACGGCCGCGTCGAAGGAAAAACTTGTCGTGGGCGCAACCCACGGCAAAGGCGTGCTGGCCGCGCCCGCGCCCATCGGCGCGTAGGCCAGGCATTGTTCGCACACCGGCTCGTCGCCGCCGGCCTGATCCAGGATATGGGTGATGCCATGCGCCAGCGCGCCGACCTGGGCGAGCAGGAAAAACAGGGCCAGCAGCAGCGCGCGAAAGAACGTGGTGTGCATCGCTATACCCTCGGCGTCAGCCCATCGGCGAGAGACAGCCGATAAGCCCGATAACCCGGCAGCAGGCTGGCGAGGGTGCCGACGGCGATGACCCAGCCGAGCAACCGCATTTCGCTCAAGGTCGGCGCGGCCAGGCGTAGAACCAGGCCATAGCGCGCTTCCAGCCAGGGGCCGAGCGCGGCGGTCGATACGGTGAGCAGCAGGGTGCCGAGCAGCGCGCCGGCCAGGGTGACGGCGCCGCCTTCCAGGGCAAGCAGGGCGAACAGGTCGCGCGGACGCGCGCCCACCGAACGCAGGATCGCCAGTTCGCGCCGCCGCTCGCCGAGACCCGCCAGCACCACGGCCACCAGGCCCGCGAAGCTGACCAGCAGCACCAGCGCCGAAATCGCCAGCAGGGCGCGTTCCGCCACCGCCAGCAATTCCCACAACTGGCTCAAGGCGACGCCGGGCATGACCGCCAGCAAAGCCTCGTCGCGGTAGTCGGCGACATGACGCTGCATGGCGAATACCGCGACACGGGTTTTCAGGCCCACCAGCACGGCGGTGACTGCCTTCGGGGTCAGGTCGAATTTCTTCACGAATTCGGCTGGGATGGCGAAGCCGGGAATCGGCGCGCCGCCCTGCCAATCGAGGTGGATGGCTTCCATCGCCGCCAGGCCGACATGCACCGTGCGATCCACCGGCGTGCCGGTGCGCGCGAGGATGCCGACCACGGTGAACGGCTTGTCGCCGTGTTCCGCGTGGCCGGGTTCGTGCTCCGCCTCATGCGCCATGCCGTGCGCCAGGATAAGGTGGTCGCCCAATTTGTAACCGAGGCGATCGGCTACTTCCGCGCCCAGCACCGCGTCGAACAGGCTGATGAAGGGCTTGCCCTGGGCCAGTCGCAGCGCTTGCTTGTCGCCGTAACGGAAATGCTCGAAGTAGGCCGGCGTGGTGCCCAGCACCGGAAAACCGTGGTGCGAATCGCCCAGCGAGATTGGGATGGTCCAGGCCACGGCGGGATGCGCGGCCAACGCCAGCGCGCTTTTCCAGCTCATGTTGTTGCTTGCTTCGCCGATGTGGAACACCGCGTAGAGCAGCAACTGCATCGGGCTGGAGCGCGCGCCCACCACCAGGTCGGTGCCGGAGACGGCATCGGCGAAACTGTCGCGCGCATCCTGGCGCAGCCGCTCGATGCCGAGCAGCAGCGTCACCGACAGGGCGATGGCGATCAGCGTCAGGCCCAGCGTGTAACGCCGGTTCCAGGCGCTTTTCAGGGCGATGGGGAGGAGGTGGATCATGTCGTTTCCACCGCGGCCCGGTTGATTTCCGCCATATCCACGCGGCGGCCGAAGCCCTCGGCCAGGCGCTGGTCGTGGCTGACGAGCAGCAAGGCCGCGTTGGCCGCCGCGCATTCCTGGCGCAACAGGCCGAGAAACGCTTCCTGGCGGGCGGCGTCGAGCGCCGAAGTGGGTTCGTCGGCGATGACGATTTCCGGCTGGCCGATCAAGGCGCGCGCCGCCGCCACCCGTTGCTGCTGGCCCACGGAAAGCTGGGTGGCGCGGCGTTGCCAGAGGTCTTCACCCAGGCCCAGGTGGTTCAGCAAGGTCGCGGCGGCCTGCTTCATGTCCCCCGCGCGTTCGCGCCGGCGCCGGGAAAAACGGCAGGGCAGCAGCACGTTATCCAGCACCGACAGATAGGGAATCAAATTGAACTGCTGAAAGATCAGGCCGATGTGATCCACACGGAAGCGGTCGCGGGCGGCGGCGGACAGTGCCGGCAGCGACTGGCCGAGTGCCTCGACACGGCCCTGGCGCGGCGGCAGCACTCCGGCGATCAGATTGAGCAGTGTGCTCTTGCCGCTACCGCTTTCGCCGTGGATGAACACATGCTCATCCGCCGCCACCTGGAAGCGCGCGATGTCCAGGCAAGCGTCCGCCTGTCCCGGCCAGCGGAACACCACATCTTGCAGATCGAGCAACGGTTGCGGCATGGGGAGCGGTTGAGTGCGGAGGGCGCTACTGTTTGAACGGTCAGTCGGACTGCCTGTTCTGGAAGCAGGCCGGTACGCATGCTATGAACATCAACCCCGCCTGGCAACCCAGGGTTGTAATGTAGCGCCGGCGCTACAGGTATTACTGCCGCACGAAGTCGTCGAGCATGGCTTTCAGTTCCGCCTGCCAGGCTTCGATCATCCGATGCGCCGGGTCCGCCGGGAATTCGCGCAGCCAGGGTTCGAAATCGTCGCTCATCACCGTCATGCGTCCTT
The DNA here is from genome assembly GCA_964542455.1 of uncultured Thiobacillus sp. Classification (GTDB taxonomy): domain Bacteria; phylum Pseudomonadota; class Gammaproteobacteria; order Burkholderiales; family Thiobacillaceae; genus PFJX01. The sequence continues at coordinate 99,327 of CAZIUC010000001.1, forward strand.
CCCGCTGGATCAGGGTCAGGCGCAGGGGCAGCAGGTTGAGCAGGCGTGGTTCCACCGCCTCCGCCCAGCGCACGGCGGATTCGCTGCCGATGAACAGGATGCGGATGTGCGGGTTCTCGAAGCCGCGTTTGGCCAGGGCGGTATCGATGGGCTGCATCTTCACCATCACCAGCTCGTGGTTGGCGGCGGCCAGGGCGATGTCGTCCAGCGCCTGGCGCATGTCCACTTCCTTGCTCACGGTAAGCGGCTCCGCCCGCGCGGACAGGCTCAAGAGCAAGGCGAGCCAGACGATGAGGCGGGTCATAAGGAAGCGGGTCATAACGTGGCCTCTTCCAGTATCGCCAGGTAATCATTTTTCAGATCCTGGCACTCGCCGTGCAGGGCCGGCACGTTTTGCGAGACCCAGGCCGGGTTGACCGCGATCAGATCCACTCCGCTCGGCGTTTCCACCAGGGTGACACGACAGGGCATCAGTTGCGTGGCGCGCGGGTCCAGGCGCAGGACACGGTCCATCTTGGCGAAATTGCAGAAATACACCAGACGCACCGAACGCACTTCCTGGGCATAAGGCACCAGGCGGCTGTCGATGGCCTGCTGCCGCACGAAGGCATAGTTGTGAGCGACGATGGCCTGGCCCAGCGCGGCCACGGCTTGTTCCATGGTCTTGCCCTCCGCCGTGGCGGTGAGCAACATCGGCTCCGGCGCGGCGGCGTGGGCCGACACACCCAGCCAGGCGAGGGCCAGGATCAGAAATACCTGCTGAATACGTTGTTTCATGTAACCTCCTGTCAGCATCTGGATGACGGTGACAAGACCATCATCCCACAGCAGGATTTCAGCAATACCTGTGCCAAGCCAGCGGCAGAAAAAGGTTTGCTTCGTTCACGACATCGCCACAATGGATCGCGCCCACGCGTCCCACGGGGGAATCAGGCCGCCTCGCGGAACCCGTTTCCCGACAGTGTGAATCCCTCGGCGTAGGCGGCGGGATTGCTTCCGTCCCAGGCGCGGCCGTCCATCAGGGTGGCGCCACGCATATCCTCGGCCGGCGCGGCCACGCCGACCTGGCTGGCCGCCTCCCGATACAGCCCGATCTGGTTCACCTGGCGCGCCACGGCTAGATAATCGGGGTGGCTGCTCAGCATGCCCCAGCGCCGCTGTTGGGTGAGGAACCACATGCCGTCGGACAACCAGGGAAAGTTGACCTGGCCGTCGTCAAAAAAGCTCATGGGATGGGCATCCCGCCAAGCGCGGCCGAGGCCGTCCTGGTATTGCCCGAGCAGGCGCCCCTCGATCAGGTCCACCGGCACGTCGACGAAATCCGAAGCGGCCAGGACGCGGGCGGCCTCATTGCGGCCCAGCTCGCTATCCAGATATCGGGCGGCCTCCAGCACCGCCATGATCAGGGCGCGCGCCAATTCGGGGCGTTCCCGCGTAAAGCCATGCCGGCAAGCCAGCACTTTTTCCGGGTGATCCGGCCAGATGTCCTGGCTGGTGGCCACGGTGAAGCCCGCGTTCTCGTGGATGGCGAGGGCGTTCCAGGGCTCGCCGGCGCAGAAACCGTCCAGGTTGCCCACGGCCAGATGGCCGGCCATTCGCGGTGGCGGCATCACCACGTTGTTGATATCGCGGAACGGGTGCGCGCCATGACTGGCCAGCCAGTAGTACAACCACATCGCATGGGTGCCGGTGGGGAAGGTCTGGGCAAAGGTATGGCGGCGCGGGTCCCGCTGGAGCAGTCGGGCCAGATCGGCGCCATCGCGCACGCCGCGCTCGCGCAGGCGCCGTGACAGGGTGATGGCCTGGCCGTTGCGGTTGAGGGTCATCAGCACCGCCATGTCCTGGCGCGGCCCGCCGATGCCCATCTGCACGCCATAGACCAGGCCATAGAGGGCATGCGCCGCGTCCAGCCCGCCACTGAGGAGTTGGTCGCGGATGGCGGCCCAGGAGGGTTCGCGCGACAACACCAGCTCGATGCCGTGCTTGCGATCGAAACCCTTGGCCGCCGCCATGACTAGCGGCGCGCAGTCGGTCAGGGGAATGAAACCCACCCGAACGGGTGTGGGTTTGATGTCTGAGTGGCTAGTCATGTCGCCATCCCTCGTTCAAGAAATATCAGGGCATCTCAACAAATGCCGGCTGGAAGCCGGCGCTACATTTCGCGGCTCAAGCCGTTGCGGCGACGCGCTCCTCGGCTTGCCCGGCTGGCCGTTTCCGTGTGGCCACGTTGATGTCCTCCACCTTGCGTTGCCGTTCGTACAGAAAGGCCAGCACCTCGTGGCGGAAGTGGTTGTAGCGCGCATCGCCGGATAACTCCACGCGCTTGCGCGGACGCTCCAGATCGATGCTGAGGGTCTCGCCGATGGTCGCGGCCGGGCCGTTGGTCATCATGACGATGCGGTCGGACAACAACACAGCCTCGTCCACGTCGTGGGTGATCATGATCACCGTGTTGCCCAGGTCGGCGTGAATCTCCATCAAGGAATCCTGCAGGTGGGCGCGCGTGAGCGCATCCAGGGCGCCGAAAGGCTCATCCATCAACAGGACTTTCGGCTCCATGGCCAGGGCGCGGGCGATGCCGACGCGTTGCTTCATGCCGCCGGAGATTTCGTTTGGACGTTTGTCCAGGGCGTGGGTCATCTGCACCAGTTCCAGGTTATGGATGATCCAGTCGCGCATTTCGGACTTGCTTTTCTTGCCCTTGAACACCTGCTTGACCGCCAGTTCCACGTTTTCGTAGGCGGTCAGCCAGGGCAGCAGGGAATGGTTCTGAAACACCACCGCCCGCTCCGGGCCGGGCGCGTTCACTTCCTTGTCCCGCAGCAGCACGCCGCCGGTGGTGGCCTGGTGCAGGCCGGCGACGATATTGAGCACCGTTGATTTGCCGCAGCCGGAGTGGCCGATGAGGCTGACGAACTCGCCCTTGGCGATGTTCAGGTTCACCTTGTTGAGGGCGCGGTAAGGGCCCTTGGGGGTGGGAAAGTCGATGCTGACATCGCTGAGTTGCAGATAGCTGTGCATGATTTGGACTCCTGGTTGTCGGTTAGCGAAGGACCGCGTTCTTGTCCCAACTCACGTTGCGTTGCAGGAACAACATGGAGCGGTCGAGCATGAAGCCGATGAGGCCGATCACCAGCACGGCCACCATGATCCGGCCGAGGGAATTGGAGCTGCCATTCTGGAACTCGTCCCACACGAATTTGCCCAGGCCCGGACTCTGCGCCAGCATCTCGGCGGCGATCAGCACCATCCAGGCGATGCCCAGGGACAGGCGCAGGCCGGTGAACATCAGCGGCAGGGAGGCGGGCACGATGATCTTGAATACGTGCGTCAGCGCGTTCAGGCGCAGCACCTGGCTGACGTTGAGCAAGTCCTTGCTGACATTGGCCACCCCCACGGCGGTGTTGATCACCGTCGGCCACAGGCAGCACAGCAGCACCGTGAACATGGAAGTGAGGAAGGATTTGGAGAATGCGGGATCGTCAGTCACGTACACCGCGCTCACCACCATGGTCACCAGAGGCAACCAGGCCAGGGGCGACACCGGCTTGAACAACTGGATCAAGGGGTTGACGGCGGCATAGGCCGATTCGTTGAGGCCGATCAGGATGCCCAAAGGAATGGCGATCAGTGAGGCCAGGATAAAGCCGGACAACACCGTCAACAGGCTGGTGCCGATCTGATCGATGAAGGTGGGCTTGCCGGTGTAGGGCCGGATTTCGACCTGGGCCCGCGGGTCGGCCGTCTGTATCTGCGTATTGCGGGCTTCCTGGCGCTCATAGAACGCCTGCTCTCGCTGGCGTTCCTGCCGATGTTCGGCAATCAGGCCGGAGGTTTGCTCCCACACCTGGACGGGCCCCGGAAATTTTCCCAGGGAGGTGTTGATCATCATGGCGGCGTTGTACCAAAGGAACAGGAACACGAGGATGCCGGCCAGGGGCAACATCAGGCCGCGGCCAAGTTGCATGAGCTGGTCCGGCGTGGGCAGCAGGCGCCCAGAGTTCTGGCCGATGCTCGAAAGGGTGGCGATTTTCATGGCGATTCCTTATGTGTGGCGTGGCGTCTCCCCGATAGGAGCGCCGCTTGCGGCGCGATTGAGCGGGTTGCCTGGGAGTCGGCGCCTCAATCGGCCCGCGAGCGGGCCTCCTACCGGGGGGCGATGCAAGCAGTTACGGTTTGGCCTTGCCCTTCAGGCCGATCTTGAACTGCTCCAGATAGGCGTTGGGTTTGCTGCCGTCATACGTGATGCCGTCGATGAACTCGCTTTGCGGCGGCTTGTAGCCGGTCTCGCTGGCGAAGTCGGGGAAATCCGCCGCGCTCATCTTGCCCTCGGCGATCAGCTCCTTGGCCGCCTTGGCGTAGATGTCGGGCCGGTACACCTTCTTCGCCATGTCCGAGTACCAGCCGTCCGGCTTGGCCTCGGGGATCTGGCCCCAGCGGCGCATCTGGCTCAGGTACCAGACCGCATCCGAGTAGTACGGGTAGGTGGCGTTGTGTCGGAAGAACACGTTGAAGTCCGGCACTTCCCGCTTGTCGCCTTTCTCATACTCGAAGGTTCCGGTCATGCTGTTGGCGATGACCTTCTCGTCGGCGCCCACGTAGTTGGGCCTGGACAGGATCTTCACCGCTTCCGGCCGGTTGGCGTTGTTGTTGTCATCCAGCCACTTGGCGGCGCGGATCAGGGCCTTCACCACGCGGATGTGGGTGTTGGGGTATTTGTCCGCCCAGGCCTGGGAAACGCCGAACACCTTCTCCGGGTTGTTTTTCCAGATCTCGTAGTCGGTGATGACCGGCACGCCGATGCCCTTGAACACCGCTTGCTGGTTCCACGGTTCGCCCACGCAGTAGCCGTTGATGGTGCCGGCTTCCATGGTGGCGGGCATCTGCGGCGGCGGCGTCACCGAGAGCAGCACGTCGGCCTTGATCTGGCCGCTGGTGTCGCCCTTGTCCGGCGCGTAGTAACCGGGGTTTAGGCCGCCGGCGGCGAGCCAGTAGCGCAGCTCGTAGTTGTGCGTTGAGACCGGGAACACCATGCCCATGTTGAAAGGTTTGCCGGCCTTCTTGTAGGCGTCCACTACCGGCTTCAGATAATCCGCCTTGATCGGGTGTACCGGTTTGCCGTCGGCGCCCATGGGAATGTGTTTCTTCATCTCTTCCCAGACCGCGTTGGAAACGGTGATGCCGTTGCCGTTCAGGTCCATGGAGAAGGCGGTGATGACGTCGGCCTTGGTGCCGAAGCCGATGGTGGCGCCCAATGGTTGGCCGGCCAGCATGTGGGCGCCGTCCAGTTGTCCATCGATGACGCGATCGAGCAGCACCTTCCAGTTGGCCTGGGCTTCCAGGGTCACGTACAAACCTTCATCCTCGAAAAAGCGCTTTTCGTAGGCGATGGCCAGGGGCGCCATGTCGGTGAGCTTGATAAAGCCGAACTTCAGTTCCGCCTTCTCGGCGGGACCCACCGTGCCGGTCCCGGCCGCCGGGGCCGCGGCCATAGGCGCCACGCCCGGGGTGGCTTCCTTGGGCGCTTCCTTGCCGCAACCGGCCAGCATCATGGCCAGCGCCAGGGGCGTCAGCAGGGCGGCTTTTACAACTTGTCTTCTGTTCATCACGGTTCTCCTGGGGTTGAGCGATTCACTACGAAACTGTTTGGGCCACAGCAATAAAAAACGGCATCCGACCGATGCGCGTGAACGCATGGAGGGACGCCGTTGTCCGTAAGCACCGACATTGGTGCTTGATGCCGTGAACCCTATCGATGATTGGGTCAGGTCTCATTTAGCAGGAGCCGTGCCAGTTCGGTTTTAAACACATAACGTGTTGTATTTATTTGGATATTTATTAGCGTCCCCACTTGACTGATGGCAAATGTCGGCTGCCTCGCCCAGGTATGGGGCGGCGTGCACTTGATTGGGGATAGGGACGTCCGCAATGCGGGTTCGCGATACGGAATCGCGTTCTGAACCTCGGGAAGCGGCATTTCCAGGCGTTGCCTCGGGCCGCTTTACAGCGGCTCTTTTCGCGTTAGCTGGTGATGCGGCTGGTGCAGTGGTTCCCCCCTTTATCAAAGGGGGGCTAGGGGGGATTTCTGAGGCGTCGGCTCAGGCAAACGTCGCTAAATCCCTGATAAAGACCCTAAGCGAAGGACTAAGCCGCCAAAAGACGGCGGCCAAGTCCCAGCTTATACCCTTCGGTACCTCATTCCCTCTTTGGAAAAGAGGGAGGCCACTCCCTCGGGCGCTTTCTGTCGCAGCACCAGGTAACGCGAAAAGAGCCTTTACAGCAGGTGCGCGGCCGCGATCAAAGTATCGGCCACTTCACCCAGTTTCTTGCCGGTGCGCATGGCCAGGTCGCGCATTTCACGAAAGGCTTCATCCTCGCTCAAGCCGCGCTTCTGCATGAGCAGCCCCTTGGCTTTTTCCACGCGCTTGCGCTCGGCCAATTGGTGTTCGCTTTCCGCCAGACGTCCGGTCAATTCCTGGTGCGCCTCGAAACGGGCGCAGGCCACCTCCAGGATGGAGCGGATGCGTTCCGGCGCCAGACCATCCACCACGTAGGCGGATACCCCGGCGCGGACCGCGGCGCGGATGCTCTCGCTGGCGCCATCCTGGGTGAACATGACCACCGGCCGGGGCGCGTCGCGAGTGGTGACGCTGATATGTTCCAGGGTGTCGCGATCCGGCGAGTCGGCGGCGACGATGACGATGTGGGGCTTCAAGCCTTTCACCGCGTCGGGCAGCGCCAGGGATTCCTTCAGCTCCGCCACCACGTGATAGCCCGCCAGGGTGAGCGCGCCGCGCAGGTTGCGGCTGCGCTCACCATCGCTGTCCACGATCATGACGCGCAGCTCGGGCGGGGCGGTGGCTGTGGGGTGCCGCGGCATGGACAAATTGCCGGGCGGTATCAGCGCCCCGCCTTGGACACGTTGCCGTGGAACAGGGCTTTGTGCACGTCGCCCAGGGAGAGCATGCCTTCCAGGACGCCATCTCTGGCGACCGGGATGCGGCGGAAGTTGTGGCGCACCATGGTGGCGGCGGCCTGCAGGGCATGTATGTCGGGCGACACGCTGACGACCCGCGTTGCCATGATGTCGCCGGTCTTGAGGTGCATGACTTCCTTGTATTGCGCCTCCATCGCGTCGTAGTCCACGCCCATCATGCCGTCGCGAAAATCGGACAGGGTGGGGAACAGGCGCGAGAGCACATCCTTCTCCGCGACAAAGCCGACCAGCTTGCCGTCTTCCACCACCGGCAGGCCGGAGAGGCGGTACAGGCACATCAGGGACGACACTTCGAGGAGGGGGGTATTCGGCAGAACCGTGCGAACGCTATGGCTCATGATGTCTTTGACCAGCATGGATTTTTCCTATTTGGGTTAACCCGCCAACAGCAGGTAGAGGAACAACAGATTGAAAACGACCGCGAGCAACGCGATAGTCTGCCAGAAACGCACGGGGTCGCGTGCCGCCAATGGTGTCGGACGTGGCCGGGTCAGCCGGCTGGCTTCGCCTCGCTCCAGCGCGAGGAGAAACTCCTCGGCGGTTTCGAAGCGATCTTCCGGCTGGCGCGCGCAAGCCTTGAGCAAGGCGTTCTCCAGCCAACCGGGGATTTCCGGCCGAAAACGGGTCGGCGGCACCGGGTCGCCGAAGCGGGGGTGCTGGAACGCCTCGATCTCACCGTAGGGGTACTTGCGGGTGAGCAGGTGATACAGGGTGACGCCGGTGGCGTAGAGATCGGCGCCGCTTTTATCCCCCTCGCCGGAAAACAGTTCCGGCGCCATGTAGCTGGGCGTACCGGGGTTTTCCTCGGTCTGGCCGCGTGGGCAGGCAGGGCAATGCGCCACGCCCAGGTCGAGTATGCGCAACTTTCCGTCCTCGCCGAGATGTAGATTCGCCGGCTTCACGTCGCGATGCGCGACGTCCAGACGGTGCAGCGCGCCCAGCCCCTTGAGGACGCGTATCCCCAGCGATACCACCTCACGCGCGGCGAAATGGCGACCATGGTCCAGTCGGGCCTGCAAGGTCTGGCCGTCATGCCAGCTCATCGCGAAGTAAAGGAAGTTGCGCTCGGGCGCCGGCAGGATTTCCGGGAAGTAGTGCGACAGTACTCGTTTGCCCAGCCATTCCTCCATGAGCAGACGGTCGGCCAGCTCCGTGTCGCCCTCCAGGCGCGGTTGCAGCGTCTTGAGCACACAAGGCTGCCCGGAGTCCGCCACGTGCGCCCGGTACAACAGGGTTTCGCGCGAGTCGTGCAGGACTTCGTCGATGACGTAGCCATCGAGCCGCGAACCGGGCGCCAGGCGGCCCGGCAGAGGCAGATGGCGCCGGGCCAGGAATTCGGTCTGATCGGCGTCCTCGCCCAGTTCGGCCACACGCACCACCAGGGCGCTGGCGTTGTCGCCGCCGCCCTGGCGCAGCGCCTCGGCCACCAGATTGCGGGCACAGGCATCGGCGTCGTCGTAGAGCCGCAGCAGGCGGTGCAGTTCTAACTGCCCCAGAGGCTGCCAGACGCCATCACAAACGATGAGGAAGACATCGCCCGCCGCCAGATCGCCCTCGGCGTAATCCACCTGCAAATAGGTATCCAGGCCGACGGCGCGCTTCAACACATGCTCCATGCCCGGCTGTTCCCAGGTGTGATCCTGGGTGAGTTGTTCCAGGTGCTCGCCGCGCAAACGATAGATGCGGGTATCGCCGACATGCGCCAGCGCCCAGCGCCGCCCGCGCAACACCAGCGCGGAAAGCGTGCAGGCCATGCCGCCCGCTTCGCGGCGCGAGGCCACCTGGCCGGACAGCCAGCGATTCAGGCTCTGGATCACGGTATCCAGCGCGTGCGTCACTTCCCAGGTTTCCGGGGTGGCGTAGTAGTCGGCCAGCAGATTTCGCACCGTGCTCTCCGCCGCCTCGCGTCCATGCGAACCGCCCGACACCCCATCCGCCAGCGCCGCCAGCCAGCCCTTCAGCGCCGCTGTGGCGGCCGGCGGCGTGACGAAACCGCCGAAGTCCTCGTTGCGAGGACGTGGGCCTATTTCAGAGGCGTAGCCGAAGAAAAGATTCATGATTGCGGATTTCGGATTTCGGATTTCGGATTGCGGATTGCGGATTGCGGATTGCGGATTGCGGATTGCGGATTGCGGATATTGGATATTGGATGTGGCGCAGCCGCTAATAACATCCGCAATCCGAAATCCGAAATCGTTAAACCCGCGCCATGCTCACCGCGCCCCAGGTGGTGCGCCAGCGGGTCTTCACCGAGGTGAGGCCAATCAGAGCGACCAGGCAGAGGCCCGCGAAGATCATGAAACCGGCCTGATAGTCGCCGGTCAGGCCCTTGGAGAAGCCCAGGCTGGAGGCCAGGAAGAAGCCGCCGACACCGCCGGCCATGCCGACCAGACCGGTCATCACGCCGATGTCCTTGCGGAAACGCTGCGGCACCAACTGGAACACCGCGCCGTTACCCATGCCCAGGGACAACATGGCCGCGACGAAGCCCGCCAGCGCCAGCCACTGGTTGGGCAGGCCGAAACTCACGGTGGCCAGGAAGATCGCCGCCAGGCCGTACATGACGGTGAGTGAGCGAACGCCGCCGATCCGGTCCGCCACCGCGCCACCGATCGGACGCACCAGGGAACCGGCGAACACGCAGGCGGCGGTGAAATAGCCGGCGGTCACCGGCGGCAGGCCGTACTGGTCGTTGAAATAGATGGTCAGGCTGGAAGCCATGCCGACGAAGCCGCCGAAGGTGACCGAGTAGAAGAACATGAACCACCAGGCATCCTTGTCTTGCAGGATGCGGGCGTATTCGGCATAGGTTTTGGGCGGCGGGCAATCCGGCGCATCCTTGGCGAACACCAGATAGACCAGGAAAGCGATTCCCAGCGGAATCAGCGCCAGGCCCAGCACGTTGGTCCAGCCGTAAGCCAGGGCCAGCGCGGGAGCGAACAGCGCGGCCAGCACCGTGCCGGAGTTGCCCGCGCCGGCGATGCCCAGCGCCGTGCCCTGGTGCTCGGGCGGATACCAGCGCGAAGCCAGCGGCAGGGCCACGGCGAAGGCCGCGCCCGCGAAGCCCAGCGCCACGCCCAGCAACAACACCTGCTGGAAGCTGTGGATGCCGAACAGCCAGCCGGAAGCCATGGCGCCCATGACGATGAGCTGGCCGACGATACCCGCCTTCTTCGGTTTGATCTGGTCCACCAGCACGCCCATGACGATGCGCAACAAGGCGCCGGCCAGCACCGGCGTGGCCACCATCAGCCCCTTCTGAGCCGGGGTGAGTTGCAGGTCGGCGGCGATCTGCACGCCCATCGGACCGAGGATGACCCAGACCATGAAAGCCAGGTCGAAATAGAAAAATGCCGACAACAGTGTCGGTGTGTGGCCGGATTGCCAGAATCCCTTGTTCATCATGTGCTCCTGAGTGCTTCGCTGTAGACAAGGGCATATAGCAGGAGTCGTGCCATGCATCTGAACCCGCACCATTACCGGGTTCATGGGCGATATTCGGGCAAGCTGCGCCTCATTCGGGTGCGCTCGCCACGGCTTACGCACTCGAACGAGGCGTGCCGGTTCAAGTCAGCGCGCGCCAGGCGCACTGCCGAGGAATCAAGATTTAACCCAAATTGTCCATTAGCCGTGGCGAAGTCGGAGGCCAACATGTAGCGCAGGCGGGACGCCTGCGTCGTGGGCCTGATCAGAAGGACAAAGCAGGCGGGACGCCTGCGCTACATGCCTACTTCAGCTAATGGACAATCTAGGTTTAGGGTTTAAGGTTCGCCCTGCCCAGATCGGCGGCGGAAATATGCATCACATAGGCCACGGCGCCCCGGTAGTTCGCGGGCACCTCGGTGCCGGTGACGATCAAGCCGCCCGCCGGGGTTTCCAGCAACGATTTCGGGGTCCAGCGACCGGCGATCTCCTGGCTCCAGGCCACCTCGCCGTCCCTTGTGTATTTGCGCAGCCGCAACGAAGTCGCGCCGGACTCCGGCCCGGCGCCGACCAGGCAACCGCCGTCGCGCAAGGCCAGCAGTCGGGTGCCGTGGTCGACGAGGGTGTGTTGCCAGAGCAGCGCGCCGGCGGCGTCGTGGCGTTCGAGCAAGCGCGCGTAATCGCGCGCCAGCAGCAGGCAATAGCCGCCATCCGGGGTGGCCCGCAGGGCGCGCGCCTCATCGGAATCCGGGCTGGAATGGCGCGTCTCCTCGTGAAACGCCAGATCGCGACTCAGCCAGCCGATCCGGGTATCACCCCGGTTCTCGCCCACCGTGAACGCGACGCGCGCGCGCTGGCCGTCAGCGGCGCCTGCGCTCACCCCCCACCAATACTCGTCGAACAAGGTGTTGTAATCGGTTCGTTGTTTGTTCACCCGCCCGTCCGCCGTTATGTCCAGCATCCACAGGGAAAAGCCCATGGGCCCGGTGTGCAGCCCCAGGCCCAGCACGCCCCCGTCCGGCCACTCGACGACATCCCAGCCATAGGACTGGGCCGGCAACTTGCCCGGAACGATCGGTGTGTCCTGGTCCGGCGCGGCTTCCCAGAGGAGCTTCGCCTCGGCGCTGAGGCGGGCGAACCAGGCATACGGCCACGATTGCCGGCAGCGGTTGCCCACCAGCAGCAGCGAACCATCGGCCGCCTCGCGCAAGGCCATGGGAATCTCGCAGGGCTGGCTGCCACTGCCATCGTCGCTGCCGGCCACGCGCGTCCGCCAAAGCTGCTTGCCGCGCAAATCCAGCTTGGCCAGCACCATCTCGTTGGGGCTGCCCTTGGCGCCGAGCGTCTGGATGCCGACCACGACGTTGCCGTCACGAGTATTGACCGCCGACCAGGCGGTATCGAGATAGACCGGCTTGAAGCGCTTCACCCAGGTGCCTGCATCCCTGGCCACCTGGGCTTTCTTCTTGCCGGAAGAAGCCGCGCCGCCGTCGAGGGGAACGGCCGACAGCGTCACGGCACACAGCGCGGCGACCAGAGAACGGGGCAGTGCGGGAGGGAGATGACGCATGATGGATGTGCTCCAAAATGAGGGTTGGGGAGAATGTATTTGCATGTTGATGTGAGTTTTCGTTGTTCCGCCCCCGCTCACGCCCAGTGTGGTGACAAAAGGCACACGGTGTGCGTAAATTATCCTTATGAAACCATTTCGTTGGAATGCTGAGAAGAACGCGACCGTCAGGGCGGAGCGGGGTGTTTCGTTTGAGAGCATTGTTGTCGCAATCGAGGCCGGTGGGTTGCTGGACATCCTGGCTCACCCGAACCAGGCGAAATACCCCAGGCAGCGCGTCCTCGTTGTCGCGTGTGATAGCTACGCCTACTTGGTGCCGTTTGTCGAAGAGGAAGACTATTTTTTTCTCAAGACCGTCATCCCGAGCCGCAAGGCAACGAGGGACTATTTGAATCAAGGTGAAACCGATGCCGAAAATTGATGCCTACGAACATGAAGTTCTCACCGCCTATGAGAAAGGTCAGCTGAAGTCCGTTGTCACGAAGGCCGAGCTTGCGGAATTCAAGGCGGCCGCGCGCGCCACGGCCATCAAGGATCGTCGGGTCAACATTCGCTTGTCCTCTGGCGATTTGAGCGACATTCAAGTCAAGGCGCTTGAAGAAGGTGTGCCGTACCAAACGCTTATCGCCAGCGTTCTTCACAAGTACGTTACGGGTCGCCTGGCCGAGCCGCGCGCCACCAAACAAACAAGCCGCCCCGCGACAAAACGGCGCGCGACGTCTGGCGGTTGAATATTCGCGGTGAAGCCAATGGATCGCATGGCGCTTCCTCTCAGCTTGCCGCCAGCAGTTTTTTCAGTTCCGGAATGCAGGAACCGCAGTTGCTCCCCGCTTGCAACTTGATGCCCAACGCTTCCACGCTGTTCGCGCCCTGGGCGATAGCTTGCCGCAGTGCGTTTTCGCCGACCCCGAAGCAGGCGCAGACGGTGCGGCCGGCATCCGGCACGTCACGGCTGGGATGGCCCATGAGCAGCGCCGAGCGCTCGGCCGGGTTGAGGCTGTCTTTCTCGAACAACCCTTCCAGCCAGTGGCGCGGCGGCAGCGCGGCGAAGTCGCGATCGAAGAAGCACACCATCTCGATGCGGCCGTTCCGAAGCAGCGCGGCGCGATAACGGCTGACGCCGCCGTCCTTCAGTTCGATCCAGTCGCCGTCGGCGCCAAACTGTTCGCGTAGCCGCTTGGGCCAGTCGCATTCGCTTTCAGTGCCGGCCAGTTCGTGACGCCAGCAGTCTTTGGCGCGTACCCGCGTCCAGTAACCGCTCTGGTTGCAGTCGATAGGCGCGCGCGCCATGACGAAGCCGTACCAGGTAGCCGCGTAAGGCTCCACCGAGACCGGCGCGTGCTTGTATTCCGGCTGCCCGGAGATCTCATCGGTGACGGCGTATACCAGTGCGTCGACCCGCGCCTTGGCCGAGTTCTGGCCGTTCCAGTGGATCGGCGCGAACACCGAACCAGGGCGCTGTTCCGCGCTTTTCACCACCCGAGCCAGCATCTCGCCACGACCGTTACGGATGCGCGCGAGAGCGCCGGGACGGACTCCCGAACGGCTCACATCGCTGGGGTGCATCTCGATATAGGGCTCGGCGATATGGGAGAGCAGCCGGGCGGTCTGGCCGCTGCGGCTCATGGTGTGCCACTGGTCGCGGATGCGGCCGGTGTTGAAGATGAAAGGCTGGCTCGCGTTGACCGGCGTGGCCGGGCCGCGCGGCGAGCGGGCGATCAGGCGTGCCTTGCCGTTACCGGTGAAGTAACGGCCCTGCCCGAACAGGCGCGGCGTGCCTTTGCCGTTGCCGTCGACCGGCCACTGCACGGGTGTGATCGCGTCGTATTCCGCGCTATCCAGATTGGTCAAGCCGGCGAGATTGAAGTCGCGGCGACTGCCATCCTTGTTTTCGAAAACGGAAAGCGCGGCGTGTTCGCGAAAGATATCCGCCGGCTCGGCATAGCCGAAGGCCTGCGCGTGGCCCATGCGCCGCGCCACTTCATTGACGATCCACCAATCCGGCCGTGCCTCGCCGGGCAAGGGCAGGAACGTGCGCTGCCGCGAAATGCGCCGTTCCGAATTGGTCACCGTGCCGTCCTTCTCGCCCCAGGCGGCGGCGGGCAGCAGCACATGCGCCAACTGGGCGGTATCGGTATGGCGCGTGTTGTCGGACACCACGACGAATTCGCACTTCTTCAACGCCGCCACCACGCGATCCGCTTCCGGCAGGCTCACCGCCGGGTTGGTCGCCATGATCCAGATCGCCTTGATACGGCCATCGCGCACGGCATCGAACATCTCCACCGCCTTGAGGCCGGGGCGATGGGTGATGTTGGGCGCGTTCCAGAAGCGGGCGACCCGCTCGATGCTCTCCGGCACGATTTCCATGTGCGCCGCCAGCTGATTGGCCAGGCCGCCCACCTCGCGCCCACCCATGGCGTTGGGCTGGCCGGTGATGGAAAACGGCGAGGCGCCGGGCAGGCCGACCCGGCCCGTGGCCAGGTGCGCGTTGAGGATGCTGTTGACCTTGTCGACGCCCGAGGAGGACTGGTTGATGCCCTGGGAAAACACCGTGACAGTCCTCGGCGTTTGCGTAAACAGACGGTAGAACTCGGCTACATCGGCTTCCGCCAGGCCGCATTTCAGCGCGACCCTGGTGATACTCAGGCCGCCGACTTCCTCCAGCGCGGCGCCGAAACCCTCGACATGGTTTTCCAGATAGCTCCAGTCGATGCCGCCGTTGTTGTCGCCCTCCCTGCGCAGATGATTGAGCAGGCCGTTGAACAACCAGGCATCCGTGCCCGGCTTGATCGCCAGATGCAGATCGGAGTCGGATTGCAGGATCTCGCAGGTGGCCGTGCGGCGCGGGTCGATCACGACCACCTTCATTGACGGACGCGCCTTCTTCGCGGCGACGATGCGCTGGAATATCACGGGATGCGCCCAGGCGGTGTTGGAGCCGGTGAGCACCACGAGATCGGCGATTTCCAGGTCTTCGTAGCAACCGGGCACGGTGTCGCTGCCGAAGGCGCGCTTGTGGCCGACCACGGCGGAGGACATGCACAGGCGCGAATTGGTATCGATGTTGCCGGAGCCGATGAAGCCTTTCATCAGCTTGTTGGCGACGTAATAGTCCTCGGTCAGCAACTGGCCGGAGACGTAGAAAGCCACGGCGTCGGGACCGTGTTCGGCGATCACCTGGCGAAAACGTTGCGCGACGCTGTCGATCGCCACGTCCCAGGCAACGCGCCGGCCTTCGATTTCCGGATACAGCAGGCGATCGTCCAGGCTCAAGGTCTCACCCAGTGCCGCGCCCTTGGAGCACAGCCGTCCCAGGTTGGCCGGATGCGCGGGGTCTCCGCGCACGGTGAAGTGAGTCCCCCCCTTTCCCAAAGGGGGGCTAGGGGAGATTTCTCCAAGGTCGGCGGCACTGCGAGCGTCGCCAAATCCCCCCCCCGCCCCCCTTTGATAAAGGGGGGAGCCCTCGCGGTTGGCCGGATGCGCGGGGTCTCCGCGCACGGTGAAGTGAGTCCCCCCCTTTCCCAAAGGGGGGCTAGGGGAGATTTCTCCAAGGTCGGCGGCACTGCGAGCGTCGCCAAATCCCCCCCCCGCCCCCCTTTGATAAAGGGGGGAGCCCTCGCGGTTGGCCGGATGCGCGGGGTCTCCGCGCACGGTGAAGTGAGTCCCCCCCTTTCCCAAAGAGAAGTTAGAGGGGATTTTCCCAGGGTCGGCGGCACTGCGAGCGTCGCCAAATCCCCCCCCCGCCTTCCCTTGAGAAAGGGGGGCGTCGTCGCGGCTTACCAGCACGCCGCAGCCGACGCCACAGTAGGGGCAGGTGGTGCGGATGGGGGTCATGGATGTAGCGCCGGCGTCCTCGCCGGCATCACGCCAACTCGCCGGCGCTACTCTCCGGTATCAGTGACAGGCTGACCTGACCCTCCACCACCCGCACCGGATAGCGGGCGGCGCAGCCGACATCGGGGGCGACGGCGAGGCCGGTGTCGAGGTTGATCTTCCAGTCATGCAACGGGCAGGCCACCTTCTTGCCGTGGACGATGCCCTGCGACAGCGGGCCACCCTTGTGCGGACATTTGTCGCGCAGGGCGAACACCTCGTCGTCGACGGTGCGGAACACCGCGATCTCGCCGGCCGTGGTCTTGACGACGCGGGCGCCCTGGCGCGGGATGTCTTCGAGGTGGCCGATCTCTAGCCAGTTTTCATTCATGTTCGTTTCCTTGTAATCAAACCAATTCCGCCAGCGGCACGAATTCATGCTTCTGTTCACCCTCGGCGCGCGCCTTCCAGGGGTCCACCTGCGCGGGCTGCTGGGAAATCAGGAAGCGCTCGGCCAGCAATTTGCGATTGGCTTCGTCTTCCACCAACCTGGCCTTGATGTGCGCCAGGCCGACCCGTTCCAGCCAGGGCGCGGTGCGTTCCAGGTAGTGGGCTTCCTCGCGGTAGAGCTGGGCAAAGGCGCCGGCAAACTCCAGCACCTGCTCCTCGCTCTCCACCTTGGTGAGCAGGTCGGTGACGCGCACCTTGATGCCGCCGTTGCCGCCGACATGCAGCTCGTAGCCGGAATCCACACAGACCACGCCGAAGTCCTTGATGGTGGCCTCGGCGCAGTTGCGCGGGCAGCCGGAGACGGCCAGCTTGTATTTGTGCGGCATCCAGGAACCCCAGGTCAGCTGTTCCAGCTTGACGCCCAGGCCGGTGGAATCCTGGGTGCCGAAGCGGCACCACTTGGCGCCGACACAGGTCTTCACCGTGCGCATGGCCTTGCCGTAGGCATGGCCGGAGACAAAGCCGGCGTCCGATAGGTCTTGCCACATCGCCGGCAGGTCTTCCTTCTTCACCCCGAACAGGTCGATGCGCTGGCCGCCGGTGACTTTCATCTCGGGCACGTTGAATTTCTCCGCCACATCGGCGATGGCGCGCAGTTCCTTCGGGTTGGTCAGGCCGCCCCACATGCGCGGCACCACGGAGAAGCTGCCGTCCTTCTGGATGTTGCCGTGGGCGCGTTCGTTGATGTAGCGCGATTGGGCATCGTCCTGGTATTCGGTCGGCCAGGCGCAGAGCAGGTAGTAGTTGAGCGCGGGGCGGCACTTGGCGCAGCCGTCCGGTGTCTTCCAGTCCATGAAACGCATGGTTTCCGGCAGGGACTTCAGCTTGTTGTCGATGATGGCGGCGCGGATTTCGTCATGGCTGTATTCGGTGCAGCCGCACAGGGGTTTCTTCGACGGCGCGACCGAGTAATCGCCGCCCACGGTCGCCGCCAGGATGGTTTCCACCAGGCCGGTACAGGAGCCGCAGGAGCCGGAGGCCTTGGTGTGCGCGCGCACCTCGTCCAGGGTGAACAGCTTCTTCTCGTGGATGGCCTTGACGATATCGCCCTTGCAGACACCGTTGCAGCCGCAGATTTCGGTACTGTCCGGCATCGCCATGATGCGGGTCTTCTCGTCGCCGTGGCCGGAGTCGCCGAGGTGGTTGCGGCCGAACAGCAGCTTGTCGCGGAAGTCGGAAACGTCGGTGTGGTCGCGCATCAACTCGAAGTACCAGGTGCCATCGAGGGTGTCTCCGTAGAGCACCGCGCCGGCCAACTGGTTGTCCTTCAGGATCAGCTTCTTGTAGGAACCGCGGCCGACGTCCTGGAACACGATTTCCTCGTGCCCCGCGCCACCCATGAAATTGCCGGCGGAGAACAGGTCGATGCCGGTGACTTTCAGCTTGGTCGAGGTCATCGAGCCGCCGTATTGCGCCACGCCGTGTTCCGCCAGATGGTTGGCGCACACCTTGGCCTGCTCGAACAGGGGTGCTACCAGTCCATAGGCGATGCCGCGATGGCTGACACACTCGCCCACGGCATAGATGCGCGGGTCATAGGTCTGCATGGTGTCGTTGACCACCAGGCCGCGATTGCAATAGAGGCCGGCGGATTCGGCCAGGGCGGTATTGGGGCGGATGCCGACGGCCATCACCACCAGGTCGGCGGGCACGCTATCGCCATCCTTGAATTTGACGGCGCAGACACGACCCGATTCACCGCGAACCAGCTCTTCCGTCTGTTTCCGCAACAGGAACTTCAACCCCTTGGACTCCAGGTTCTGCTGTAGCAGGCGCGCGGCCGGTTCGTCCAGTTGCCGGTCGAGCAACCAGTCACCGATATGCACCACGGAAACGTCCATACCGCGCAATTTCAGGCCGTTCGCCGCTTCCAGGCCGAGCAGGCCGCCACCGATCACCACGGCATTCTTGAATTGTCCTGAGGCGGCAATCATCGCGTCGACATCGGCGATGTCGCGGAAACCGACCACACCGGGCAGGTCGGCGCCCGGCACCGGCAGGACGAAGGGCTTGGAGCCGGTCGCCAGCAGCATGCGGTCGTAGGAGGCGACGGTGCCATCGTCGGCTGCCACGGTGCGGCGCTTGCGGTCGATCTTCACGATTTTCTTGCCGGTGTGCAGGGTGATGCCGTTCTCGGCATACCAGTCGCGCGGATTCAGGATGATCTGTTCCACCGTCTGCTCGCCGGCCAGCACCGGCGACAACATGATGCGGTTGTAGTTGGGGTGCGGCTCGTCACCGAACACCGTGATGTCATAAAGATCGGGAGCCGACTTGAGCAGCTCTTCCAGAGTGCGCATGCCGGCCATGCCGTTGCCCACCAGTACCAGTTTCATGCGTGCCATTTCTATGTTCCTTCGGCAAAAAAACGGCGTCCACCCCGTTAAGGGAAGGACACCGTTGTCCAGGATCGCTTAGGCGAGAGGCCTGTCAGAGATATAGCAATGGCCGTGCCATGTCTTGAATGGCAGACAAATCAACGAGTTGTCGGATCAGGCGGGGGGTGGGTGCACCGTATCGGGGCGCGATGCACCGGGATGGCGTGGCCGTGTGGCGCGCCGGCACTAAGGCAGGGCGTGCGCCATGAAGCGGGACGCAGGGTTACGGGCTTATCAGTAGCGGGAGGATCTCTTCGGCGGGAAGGGGGCGGCTGAACAGGTAGCCCTGGTACTGGTCGCAGCCATACAGGCGCAGGAAGGTCAGTTGATAGTCCGTCTCCACGCCTTCCGCCAGGACGGTCAGATTCAGGCTGCGACCCATGGCGATGATGGTGGCGGCGATCTCGCGGTCGTTGGCGTCGTCGGCCAGACCCTGCACGAAGCCGCGGTCGATCTTGAGTTTGTCGATGGGAAAACGCTTGAGGTAGGCCAGCGACGAATAACCGGTACCGAAGTCGTCGATGGCCAGACGCACGCCCAACGCCTTGAGGGCGTCCAGGGTGGTGATGGCCTGTTCCGCCTGCGCCATGATGACGCTCTCGGTCAGTTCCAGTTCCAGAAATTGCGCCGGCAGGCCGCTGTCGATCAGGGTTGTGTACACCAGATCCACCATGTTGGTTGCCTGGAACTGGCGTCCGGACAGGTTCACCGCCATCACCAGCGGCGGCAGGCCGGCATCGAGCCAGGCGCGCGCCTGGGCGCAGGCGGTACGCAATATCCACTCGCCCAGGGGCACGATCAGGCCGGTTTCCTCGGCGATGGGAATGAACTTGTCCGGCGGCACCATGGCTTCCCCCGGCGGCTGCCAGCGCACCAGGGCTTCGACCCCGACAGCGCGGCCGCTATGGGCGTCGACCAGCGGCTGGTAATACAGGATGAATTCGCCACGTTCCAGGCCGCGGCGCAGACGTGTTTCCAGGGCCAGATGCTCGTTGGCCGCCGTGGTCAGGGCCTCGGTATAGAAACGATAGGTGTTGCGACCCTGCTCCTTGGCCTGGTACAGCGCGGCATCGGCGCTACTCACCAGGCGCATGGCATCGTCGGCATCGTCGGGGAACAGGCTGATGCCGATGCTGGCGCCGATGAACACCTCGTGGCCGCCACTGAGCTGCACCGGTGTCGCGAGAACCTGCAATAAATCCTGGGCGACGATGGCGGCCATCTGTGCTTCGTCCAGTTGCTCCAGGAGGATGACGAATTCGTCGCCACCCAGGCGCGCCAGGGTGTCCTCGTCGCGCAGGCGTTTGCGGATGCGCCGCGCGACCGTGATCAACAGTTCGTCGCCGGCCGGATGGCCGAGACTGTCGTTCACCGTCTTGAAGCGGTCCAGGTCGAGGAACAGCAGTGCGAGGCGCTGGCCGTGGCGCCGAGCTTGCTCCACCGCGTGCTCCAGGCGCGAAGTGAAGAGCAGTCGGTTGGGCAGATCGGTGAGCACGTCGAAGTGGGCCAGGTGCTCCAGGCGCGCCTCGGATTCCTTGAGGTGGGTGATGTCGGCGAACAGGGAAACATAGCGCACGATCTCGCCACCGGCGTCGCGCACCGCGCTGATCGACAGCCACTTGGGATAGACCTCGCCGTCGCTGCGCCGGTCCCATACTTCGCCCTGCCAGCGGCCGGTTTCGCTCAGGGCGCGCCACATGGCCTGGTAGAAGGCGGTGTCATGCCGCCCCGACTTGAACTTGGCCGGCGTTTCGCCAAGCACTTCCGCTTCGTCATAACCGGTGATTTCGCAGAAGGCCGGGTTGACCGCGAGGATGCGCGCGTTGCGGTCTGTCACCATGACGCCTTCCTGGGCGTTGTCGAACACGACAGCGGCCTGGCGCAGTTTTTCCTCCGCCTGGACGCGCTCACTGATGTCTCGCGCCAATGCCGGCAAGAGTCTCTGGCCATTCAGCTCAAGGCAGCTCAACCGAATTTCCACCGGGAATACAGTGCCATCCTTGCGCCGATGATGTCCTTGTATGGTCACGGTCTGGCCGGGCTGTAACGCCTCCCAAAGTGCCGTGGCTCTGGCCAGATCGAAGTCCTGTTCCACATCCAGTACGTCCAGGGCCAACAATTCCTCTCGGGTATAACCCAGGGTGTCGCAGGCGCGCTGGTTGACATCCACGATGCGGCCATGCAGATCGGTGACGAAAAAGGCGTCCGCCATCTGATCCACCATCAGGCGGTAGCGCGTTTCGGTCTCCATCAGCGTTTGGTGCGCCTGTTCCAGATCGGTCAAATCGCGCGAGGCCACGATCACCCCGGTGATGCGGCCATCGTCATCCTGATAGGGGGTGTAGGTCACATCCACGAAGCGACGCCCCGTTACCGGAAAATCGAACCAGTCGCTGTAATGCACCCGCTTCCCCGCCAGGCAGCGGTCCAGCTTCTCCTTCACCCGCGTGTCGAATACGGTCTGCCCCAGCAGTTCCGCCACACTGTGGCCGATGATGTCCTCGCGCGCCAGGCCGTGGTGTTGCAGATAGGTGTCGTTGACCGCGAGATAGCGGTAATCCCGGCCGAGAACGGAGAGATGGTCCGGCATGCAGGAAACCATGCGTTCGTACATGCGCAGGGCGTCCGCATGACGTTTACGTTCGCTGATGTCCTCGGCGATACCGAGAAGAAATTGCGGTTGGCCATCCTCGCCCCGGATGCAGACTTTGCGGGTATGCAGGGTGCGGGTTCCGGTCGGCGAGGTGTGCGCTTCTTCAGCGATATCCAGGGGGACGCCACTGGCCAGTACCTGGCGATCGCACGCCGTGTAGAAGTCGGCCTGTTCCCTGGGCATCAGGTCATGGTCCTTGCGGCCGATAATCGCTTCGCGCGAGACACCCATCATCTCTTCACCGGCGCGGTTGAAGCGAACGAAGCGCAGCGTCGCGGCATCCTTCACGAACAGCATGTTGGGAATATTCTCGACGATGGAGTCCAGTTCCCGTTCCCGCGCGCGCAGTTCCATTTCGGTCTGCCGACGAGCCCGCTCGTCGCGACAGGCCGCGACGAGCTGGGCGCAAGCCTCGATCACGGGGCGCAGTTCCGCCACCAAGGCCTCGTCGTAGCCGCCGGTTCGGTTGGCCAGGCCGATGCTGCCGAGAATCTCCGTTCCCCGTAGCAGCGGCAGGCCGAGGAAGGCGTCGAGGGAAGGATGTCCAGGCGGCAGACGGCCGCAACTGCGCGGATCGTGGGCGGGGTCGTTGGCGATCACCGGGGCGCCGCTCACCACGGCGGCGGCGGCCAGGGAATCCATGGCGTTGAAGCGAAAACCGGTGGCGGCCTGCTCGTCATAAAGCCGGCGCGATGTCTCGTCCCAGGCGATATTGGTGATGGCCAGCGACTGGAGATAGTGGCTGCCATCCGTTTCATGCCCCAGGTCCGCGATAAAGCCATATTCGCTGCCGGTGAGACGCAGGATGTCGCTGAGGGCGGCCTCGAACACCGTCTTCGAGTCGCTGTCGCTCACATACAGGCCGAGCAGGCGGCTGACGCATTCCAGGATTTCATGGCCGCGTTGCAATTGTGCTTCCGCTTGCTTGCGTTGGGTGATGTCTATGGCCAAACCGCTGACATGGCGCCGCCCTTCGTGTTCTAGCGGCAAGCCGGTGCCGTAGAAGGTATGACGGCTACCATCGGCGGCGATCAAATCAAACTCCATGGTCACCGGGGTGCCGCCCAGGACGGTGGTGATGGCTTGTCGCACGTGCTCCATCTGGTCTGGCGGTACGACATCCAGGGCGCGGAAGTCCACCATGTCCGCCGCGGTGAGGCCGAAGGTTTCCAGATAGGCGCGGTTCCAGCCGGCGAAGCGGCCTTCCGCGTCGAACATGAAATAGAGGCCGGGGGCGGCATCCAGAATCGGAATGGCTTGATTGGGCGTCATGTTTTATCGGCGGCCCGTTGTGCCAGCCACTGGTCCAGTTCCGCCGCGGGCACCGGCCGGCTGCATAAGTATCCCTGGTAGGCATCGCAACCGTGGATCTGCAGGAAGGCGAGTTGCTCCTCGGTTTCCACCCCTTCGGCCAGTACTTTCAGGTGCAGGTTGCGCGCCATGGCGATGATGGTGGCGGCGATTTCCATGTCGCTCTGGTCCTGGGGGATTTCGCGGATGAAGCTCTGGTCGATCTTGAGTTTGTCGATGGGAAAGCGCTTCAGGTAGGCGAGCGAGGAATAACCGGTGCCGAAATCGTCGATGGAAATCGTGATGCCCAGTGCCTTGAGGTCGCGCAGCGTGGCGCTGGCCTGGTCGGGATTCTCCATGACCGCGCTTTCCGTGACTTCCAGTTCCAGCAACCCCGGGGGAAGGCCGCTGGCGTCGAGCACGGCACGGACATGCGCGGCCAGGTTGCTCTGGCGGAACTGGCGCGGCGAGAGATTCACCGCCACGCGCAAGGTGGGCACGGCGGCATCGTCCAGCCATGCCTTCCCCTGGGTGCAAGCGGTGAACAGTACCCATTCGCCGAGGGGAACGATGAGGCCGGTTTCTTCCGCCAGGGGGATGAAGCGATCCGGCGCGATCAGGCCGGAGGCGGGATGATCCCAGCGCACCAGGGCTTCCACTCCGAGGATATCGCCGCTGCCGACATCGATCTGCGGCTGGTAATACACCAGGAATTCCTGCTGCTCGATGGCGTGCCGCAGGTTGGTTTCCAGCGTCAGGCGCTCGCGCGCCGAGCGTGTCATCGCGGCGTTGTAGAAACGAAAGGTGTTGCGCCCGTCGTCCTTGGACTGGTGCATGGCGGCGTCGGCGTTCTTGAGCAGGGTGGCGGCATCCTTGCCATCCGCCGGGTAGGCGCTGATGCCGATGCTGGCGCCGATGAAGACCGTCTGGCCGTCCAGGTCGAACGGGAGGGTCAGGGCGGCGAGCAGCTTGTCCGCCATGGAGGAGGCCTGGGTGGCGTCGCCCCCCCGCTCCAGGGCGATGACGAACTCGTCCCCGCCCAGTCGCGCCAGGGTGTCTTCCGCGCGCACGGATCGGCCCAGTCGGCGGGCCACTTCCCGCAATACGCGGTCGCCTATGGGATGGCCGAGAGCGTCATTGACGGTCTTGAAACGGTCCAGGTCGATGAACAGCAGCGTCAGCAGCGTGTCATCCCGTTCGGCGCGCTGGATGGCGTGATCAAGGCGGGCGTTGAACAGCAGCCGGTTGGGCAGGCCGGTCAAGGGGTCGAAATGCGCCAGGCGTTCCCGCTCGGCCTCGGATTGCTTGATCTGGCTGATGTCGCTGAACACGCCAACGTAATTGGTCAGCTTGCCGGCCCCGTCGGTGACGCCGCTGATGGTCAGCCATTCGGGATAAATCTCGCCATTCTTGCGCCGATTCCAGATCTCGCCGCTCCAGGAGCCGGTCTGCGTGATGCTGTTCCAGAGTGCCTGGTAGAAAGCCTTGTCCTGGCGGCCGGACTTGAGGATGCGCGGATTGCTGCCCAGCACCTCCGCTTCCGTGTAGCCGGTGATGACCGTGAAGGCGCGGTTGACCGCGATCATGTTGCCGGCCGGGTCGGTGATCGAAACCCCGTCGGTGGTGCTTTCGAATACCTTGGCCGCCTGGCGCAGCCGTTCTTCGATCAGGCGCCGTTCGCTGATGTCCATGAAGGTCACCACCGAGCCGATCACCTGGCCGTCCCGGCGCATGGGGTAGGACCAGTACTCCACCGGGAAGGCGGTACCGTCGCGGCGCCAGAACACCTCGTCGTCGACATGAATGCCGCGATTCTCGGTGTAGGCGCGGTAGGCGCGGCATTCCCCGGCGGGATAGGGCGTGCCGTCGCCATGGCTGTGGTGGATGAGTTCGTGGATGTGCCGGCCCAGCAGATCCTCGGCGCGCTCGTAGCCGAGCAGGCGCAGGCCGGCCGGGTTGACGAAGGTGCACTCACCGTGCGTATCGACGCCGTAGATGCCCTCGGCCATCGAGTCGAGCAGCAGGTTGATGCGCTCTTCCCGCTCGCGCAAAGCCTGTTGGTTGCGTTGGCGCTCGCTCACGTCGCGCATGACGCCGATGAACTGACGCTGGCCGGCGCCGCCGCGTTCACCGATGCTGACCTCGACCGGGATCTCGCGCCCGTCCCGATGACGCAACACGAAGGCAAGCTCGCGCCAGGGTATGCTGGGTTGGCCGCTGTTCAAATAACGGTTGAATCCGGCCTCGTGCCGGCCGCGAAATCATTCCGGTATCAGGTCGGTAAGTGGACGATCCTGGAGTTCCCTGGCGCTATAGCCGGTGAGCCGGCTGATGGCCGGGTTGGCGAATACCACCCGGCTGGCTTCATCCACCACCAGAACGCCATCCACGGCGGTATCCAGAATGGCGCGAATGCGGGATTCGCTCTCGACCAGCGCGGTCTCGGCGCGACGCTGTTCACTGATATCCAGGCCGGAACTGAGCGCCGCGTTCACTTTGCCCTCGGCATCGCGCAGCGGGGTGTTATGCCAGGTCAGGTGGCGTTCTTCACCGCTGCATGTCAGCACGGGATTGTCGTAGGCGAGGGAGGAATCGATGTCGCCCGCCAGCACCCGCTGGAACAAGGCGCGAACCTCGTCGCGCGCGCGCTCGGGGACGAAGCGTTCGATCCAGGACTGCCCCAGGATGTCGGCCTCCGCGCAGCGCAGGATGGCGCAGCCCGCGGGGTTGATCCGGGTCACTCGGCCTTCCCGGTCGAGTACCAGCAGCATCGCCCCGGATACGGAGAGCAGTTGTTCGGCGTAATCACGTGACTCGCGCAGCGCCAGCAAGGCCTGTTTGCGCTCCGTGATGTCGCGCACCAGCGCCTGCAGAAGAAAGCCATCGGGCCGTTCGATCCGATTGAGGCGGATTTCCGCCTCGAAAATGCCGCCATCCAGACGTTGGTGCCGCCATTCGAACAATTGCGGCGTGCCATCGTAGGCCAATTTGATGTGAGCGCGCGCCGCCGCTTCCGAGTCGCCGCCATCGGCTTGCCGGGGTGGCGAAAAGTCCCAGGGCGTCTTGCCCAGGATGTCCTTCTCCGTACAAGCAAACAGCGTCAGGGTGCTGGGGTTGCACGCCACGAACCGCATGCCGTCGAGCAGAAAAATGGCATCCCCCGCCGCATCGAACAAGGCATGGCAGTCCGGCGCGCAGGTGCGGAATGTGGAGGTGGGGCGGGACGAATCGCTCAATGGGGTTCCTGAAACACATCCCGGAAAGAAAATACCCGTGGAGGTGAACTGGGATTGGGCTCTGCCTCTACAGAAGCGTTAACGGCAAACCGCCATATATCTTTAGTTTCGGGATCGAGGGGTGGCAAGCACGGGCTCGGCGCTCCGGCTGAGGCGACTTTTCTGATTTCTGGGGCGCAGTTCGCGTTGGCTGGTGATGCGACAGAAAGCGCCCGAGGGAGTGGTCTCTCCCTTTTCCAAAGGGGGAATGGGGATTTCTCCAAGGGTTGCGCTTGCCCGAGCGTCCAGAAATCCCCCCTAACCCTTCTTTTTCAAAGGGGGGAACCACTGTTCCAACCACATTGGAGAGAGGGGGGCGGCTTCGCGCGAATGGGGCATCTCGTTCAAGATTTCCCCGGGGTGGCCGATAACCGGTCGGTATTCACTGCCGAGACATCGCGGCCATGCCTGATAGCCATCGCGTTACCTTTGATAACGTCGTCGAGACGCCAGGTTGTCGCGCGCGCGGCGAGCGTGTCATCGATGTCGCGCGAGGCTGTTGATGCATCCGCGGTCGCTCCGGTCCGGCTGCCCGCCATGAACTGGCCGCGTTGGTCGATCTATCTATTCGCGGTGGCGATTACCACGGCGACGCTGCTGCTCAGAATGACCCTGGCGCCGTCCTTCGGCGAGCGGCCGCTGCTGATTCTGCTCATGTTGCCCATCGTGCTCAGCGCTCTGATCGGCGGCATCGGGCCGGGGCTGCTCGCGACCTTCATCGCCGCCTGCGCTTCGGCCTGGTTCATCCCCCCGGTCGCTGAACTCGGGATCGAGGCCCGGCATGATCTGTTTCAGTGGGGCGCGCTCATCGTCAATGGCGTGCTCGTCAGCGTGCTGGCCGAATGGTTGCACCGCGTGCGTCGTCAGGTGGAGGTGGCCCGGCGCGCGCAGGCGGAACACCTGCGCGCCCTGAACCTCCTGGACGCCATCGCCGCCAGTTCCACCGACGCCATCTTCGCCAAGGACGCGGAGGGGCGTTTTCTGCTGTTCAACCGGGAGGCGGCGCGGCTGACCGGCCACCCGCCCGAGGCGGTGCTCGGCCACGACTGCGCGATGCTTTTCCCGCCCGGACAAGCCGCCCGAATCAAGGCCAACGACCAGTTGGTGATGGCGGAAAATCGCACCGTGACCTTTCAGGAGGAACTCGTCACCACGGACGGCGAGCGCACCTTCCTCTCCACCAAGGGGCCGTTGCGCGACGCATCCGGCAAGGTCGTCGGCCTGTTCGGCATCGCCCGCGACATCAGCGAACTCAAACAGGTCGAGGCGGCGCTGCGGGACAGCGAAGGCCGTTTCCGCGCGTTGGTGGAGGAATCCCTGGCCGGCATCTACATCATCCAGGACGACCACTTCCGCTACGTCAATCCAGGTTTCACCGCCCTTTTCGGCTACGACGCGCCGGAGGAGGTGATCGACCGGGTGGCGGTCGCCGATCTGGTCAGCCAGGAAGACCGCGATTGGGTGGCCGAGTACATCCGCCGCCGCCTCGATGGCGAGATCGTGGACGCGCATTACACCTTTACCGGCCTGCGCCGCGATGGCGGCCGCATCGACGTCGAGGTACACGGCCGCGTCTTCGACTATCAGGGTCGCCCGGCGGTCATCGGCCTGATCCTGGACATCACCGAGCGCAAGATGGCCGAAATCGATCTTGCCCGGGAGCGCGGCCTCCTCAAGACCCTCTTGCAGACCTTGCCGGATGTCGTCTGGCTGAAGAATCCGGAAGGCGTCTACCTGGCGTGCAACCCGCGTTTCGAGCGCTTCGCCGGGGCCAGGGAGGCGGACATTCTCGGCAAGACCGATTACGACTTCGTGGACAAGGAACTGGCCGATTTCTTCCGCGCCAAGGATCGCGCCGCCATCGCCGCCGGCAAACCCACCCGCAACGAAGAGGAAGTGGCCTTCGCCGACGACGGTCACCGCGAGTTGCTGGAAACCGTCAAGACCCCCATGTTCGATGCCGACGGGCGTCTCATCGGCGTGTTGGGCATCGCCCGCGACATCACCGCCACCCGCCAGGCCCAGGAGACGCTGCGCACGCAAGGCAAGCTGCTGGCCGAGTCGCAGCGCATCGCGCACATCGGCAGTTGGGAGGCGGATCTACCCATCGAGGCCATCGTTTGGACAGAGGAGACCTATCGGCTCTATGGCGTGTCTCCCGAGTCTTTCGTCCCCACCCCGGAAACGTTTCTCCAGTTGATCCATCCGGACGACCGGGCGGCGATGCGGGCGTGGATAGAAGCCTGCATCGCCGGAGAGCAGCCTGGCGAACTGGAATTCCGCGCGCGGCATCCCGACGGCGCGGTGCGCATCATCAGCGGGCGCGGCGAACTGGTATGCGATGACGAGGGCCGGCCGATCCGCATGCTCGGCACGGCGCAGGACATCACCGAGCGCAAACGGGAGCAGGAGGCGCTGCGCGAGAGCGAGGAGCGGCATCGGGCGGTGCTGACCGCGCTGGGCGAGGGGGTGTACGGCATGGATCGGGAGGGCCTGTGCACCTTCGTCAATGCCGCCGCCCTGGCCATGCTGGGCTTCAGTGAAGCAGAAATGCTGGGGCGGAACCAGCATGAACTGTTCCACCACCACCGCCCGGATGGTCAGCCCTATCCCAGTTCCGAATGCCCCATCTTCCTGACCTTGCGTGATGGCCAGGCGCGCAGCCGGGAGGAGTGGTTCATACGCAAGGACGGCACCCTGTTCCCCGTGGAAATGATCGCCACGCCGATGTTTTCCGAGGGCGAACAGGTGGGCGCCGTGGTGTCCTTCCAGGACATCACCACGCGGCTGGAGGCCGAGGATCAGGTGCGCAAGCTCTCCCTGGCGGTGGAGCAGAGCCCGGAGAGCATCGTCATTACCAACCTGAAAGCCGAGATCGAATACGTCAACGAGACCTTCCTGCGCGTCACCGGCTATCGCCGCGAGGACGTGATCGGGCGGAACCCGCGCATGCTGCACTCCGGCAAGACGCCCGGGGAAACCTACGTCGGGTTGTGGCGGGCCCTGGCCGAGGGCCACCCCTGGCAAGGCGAGTTCATCAACCGACGCAAGGATGGCGGTGAATATGTCGAGCTGGCCTTCATCACCCCCCTGCGCCAGGCGGATGGCCGCGTCAGCCACTACGTGGCGGTGCAGGAAGACATCACCGAGAAGAAACGCATCGGCGCCGAGTTGGAACAGCATCGCCACCACCTCGAAAACCTGGTGGAACTGCGCACCTCGGAGCTGATGGTCGCCAAGACCCAGGCGGAAGCGGCCAACCAGGCCAAGAGCGCCTTCCTGGCCAACATGAGCCATGAGATACGCACACCGATGAACGCCATCCTCGGCCTCACCCATCTGCTGCAACGGGCGGGTGTGACCCGGGAGCAAGCCGAGCGTCTCGGCAAGATCGACAGCGCCGCCCACCATTTGCTCTCCGTCATCAACGACATCCTCGACCTGTCCAAGATCGAGGCCGGCAAGCTGCGACTGGAGCAGACCGATTTCGCTCTGAGCGCCGTGCTCGACCATGTGCGCTCGATGATTCTCGACGCGGCCCAGACCAAGGGCCTGCGCGTGGACGTGGATGGCGACAGCGTCCCACTGTGGCTGAGCGGCGACCCCACCCGGCTGCGCCAGGCCCTGCTCAATTACGCCGGCAACGCGGTCAAGTTCACCGAACGCGGCGCAATTTCCCTGCGCGCCAAACTGCTGGAGGAAAGCGACATCGGGCTCAAAGTGCGCTTCGAGGTCGAGGACACGGGCATCGGCATCGCCCCGGAAAGCCTGCCCAGACTGTTCGCCGCCTTCGAACAGTCCGACGTCTCCACCACGCGCAAGTACGGCGGCACCGGCCTGGGCCTGGCGATCACCCGCCACCTGGCGCGGAAGATGGGTGGGGACGCCGGGGCGGAGAGCGAAGTGGGCAAGGGCAGCACCTTCTGGTTCACGGTGCTTCTGGCGCGCGGCCACGGGATCATGCCGAGCGTGGCCGCCGTCGAGCCGGAAGCCGAGGCCGCGTTGTACCGGCGCCATGCCGGCGCCCGCCTGCTGCTGGCGGAAGACAACCTGATCAACCGTGAAGTGGCGCTGGAACTGCTGCACGCCGTGGGCCTCGCCGTGGACACCGCCGAGGATGGACGGGAGGCACTGGAGAAGGCGCGTGAGAACGACTACGCGCTGATCCTGATGGATGTGCAGATGCCGAACATGGACGGCCTGGAAGCCACTCGCGCGATCCGCGCCCTGCCGGGCTGGCGCGACAAACCGATACTGGCGATGACCGCCAACGCTTTCGACGAGGATCGCCGCGCCTGCCTGGAAGCCGGCATGAACGACTTCGTGGCGAAGCCGGTGGATCCGGAATCCTTGTTCGCCACGCTGTTGCAATGGCTGCCGGCGCGTGAGGCGATCGCCGCGCCGATCGCGCCGGCGAGCGGCGTGGCGGCGCCGGCGAGCGCGGCTCTGGCGCGCTTCGCCACCTTGCCCGGCCTCGACCCGGCCAGAGGCCTGGCGCTGCTGCGCGGCCAGGCGGACAAATACCTGCGTCTGCTGCGCCTGTTCGCCGTATCGCATGCCGGCGACATGGCGCAACTACGCGAACACCTGGCGGCCAGCCAGTTCGACGCGGCCCGCCATCTGGCGCACAGCCTCAAGGGGGTGGCCGCGACTCTGGGCGCCCATCAACTGGCTGATCAGATGGCGCGCCTGGAAGCCGCCGTGAAACAGCCGGGAAGCGACTGCGAAGGCTTGATCGACAACATCGAATCGGGGCTTTCCACCCTTGCGGCGGCGATACTGGCCTTGCCGCAATACCCGGCCGAGGCAACGGCGATATCCGCTGATCCCGCCCACCTGAAGCAGGTGATGAACGAGCTGGAACACCTGCTGGCGCAAAGCGACGCCCGCGCCGGGCAACTGGCCACGGATTCCAGTTCTTTGCTGCGCGATGCGCTGGGCGAACCTTGCGACGAACTCATGAGGCAGATCGAGCGTTTCGACTACGAATCCGCTTTGGCGACCCTGCGCAATGCACGCAAGTGACTTGGGAGCGGGCTTGCCCGCGATCACCGGCGTCGCATCGCGGGCAAGCCCGCTCCCACGGCGATGTTTTTCTGAATATCGAGATGGCCGCTGTTTATACTTACGCCGGTTTTTTTGCCGGTCACGTCCCCCCTCATGAGCTCCCCTCTGAACGTCGTCATCCTCGCCGCCGGCAAAGGCACGCGGATGAAATCCGATTTGCCCAAGGTATTGCATCCGCTCGCCGGCCGGCCTCTGTTGGGCCACGTCCTGGCCGCCGCCGATACCCTTTCCCCGGAAAAGATCTGCGTGGTCTACGGCCACGGCGGCGAGACGCTGCCCAAGGCCATCGCTCCGCAGTTTGGTCACCTCGAGCTGGCCTGGGCGAAGCAGGAGCCGCAACTGGGCACCGGCCACGCCGTGCAACAGGCGGTGCCGCATCTCGACCCGGAAGCGATCTGTCTGATTCTTTATGGTGACGTGCCACTGACCCGTCCGGAAACCTTGCGGCAACTGCCCCTGATTGCGCGCGAAGGGGCCATCGCCCTGTTGACCGTGCGCCTGGCGAACCCGGCTGGATACGGCCGCATCGTGCGCGACGGGCGCGGCATGGTGACCCATATCGTCGAGCACAAGGACGCGAGCGCGGAAGAACTGGCGATCGATGAAGTGAACACCGGCATCCTCTGTCTGCCCGTCGCCAAGCTGGCCGGCTGGCTGGCGCGCCTGGGCAACGACAACGCCCAGGGCGAGTATTACCTGACCGATGTGATCGGCATGGCCGCCGCCGAGGGCGAGAAGGTCATACCCTGCCACCCCTCCGCCGAGTGGGAAGTGCTGGGGGTGAACAGCCGCCAGCAACTGGCGCAACTGGAGCGCATGTACCAGCACAACGTGGCCGAGGCGCTGATGGTCCAAGGCGTGACCCTGATCGACCCGGCGCGCCTCGACGTGCGCGGCAGCCTGGAATGTGGGCGTGATGTGCTGATCGACGTCAATTGCGTATTCGAGGGCGCGGTGACGCTGGGTGACGGCGTCAAGATCGGCGCCAACTGCGTATTGAAGAATGTGAGCCTGGCGGCGGGCGTGGAACTGCAACCGTTCTGCCATCTGGATGGCGCCAAGGTCGGCGCGGACGCGCGCATCGGCCCGTTCAGCCGCCTGCGTTCCGGCACCGAGCTGGCGGAAGAAACCCACATCGGCAACTTCGTCGAAATCAAGAACAGCCAGGTCGGCTTCAATTCCAAGATCAACCATCTCTCCTACGTCGGCGATGCCACGGTGGGAAGCAAGGTCAACATCGGCGCCGGCACCATCACCTGCAATTACGACGGCGCCAACAAGCACCGCACGGTGATCGAGGACGACGTATTCGTCGGTTCCGACACGCAACTGGTGGCCCCGGTCACCGTGGGCCGGGGCGCCACCATCGGCGCCGGCACCACATTGACCCGCGACGCGCCGGCCGGGCAACTGACCCTGTCGCGCGCCAAGCAACTTACCCTTTCCGGCTGGCAGCGGCCGGTGAAAAAGAAATAAGCGGAGACAAATCATGTGCGGCATCGTCGGCGCCATCGCCCAACGCAACGTCGTTCCCATCCTGCTGGAAGGGCTGCGGCGCCTGGAATATCGTGGTTACGACTCGGCCGGTCTCGCCGTGCGCGGGCCGGATGGCGCCATGCGGCGCATCCGTTCCGTCGGCAAGGTGGTCAATCTCAGCGAGATGGAGGCCGCCAACCCGATTCCCGGCGACCTGGGCATCGCCCACACCCGCTGGGCCACCCACGGCATGCCGGCGGAGCGCAACGCGCACCCGCACATGAGCGGCGAGAAGGTCGCGGTGGTGCATAACGGCATCATCGAAAACCATGCCGAACTGCGCGCGGAATTGAAGGCCAAGGGCTACCACTTCACCTCGGAAACCGATACCGAAGTCATCGCCCACCTGCTCGCGCACCTCATGGAGAGCGAGCCCGATCTGCTCAAGGCGGTGCAGACGGCGGTGACCCGGCTGGTCGGCGCCTATGGTTTGGCGGTCGCGAGCCCGGATGATCCGGATCGCCTCATCGTCGCCCGTTCCGGCAGTCCGCTGGTGATCGGCCTGGGCATCGGTGAAAACTTCATCGCCTCCGACGTGTTCGCCCTGCTGCCGGTGACGCAACGCTTCATCTTCCTGGAAGAAGGTGACATCGCCGAAATCAGCCGCGACAACGTGCGCGTCTTCGACGTCGCCGGCAACCCGGTCGAGCGCCCGGAGCGCCTGTCGCAGCTTTCCGCTTCCACCACCGACAAGGGGCCTTACGCCCACTACATGCTCAAGGAAATCTTCGAGCAGCCTTCGGTGATCGCGGAAACTCTGGAAGGCCGCATCCACAAGGGGCGTCTGCTGGAAGAAAGCTTCGGCCACAAGGCGCAGGAACTGTTCGAGCAGGCCCGTGGCGTGCACATCATCGCCTGCGGCACCAGTTACCACGCCGGCATGGTGGCCAAATACTGGCTGGAAGAAGCCGGCGTGCCCTGCCATGTGGAAGTGGCCAGCGAATATCGCTACCGCAAGGTGGTGGTGCCGGAAGGCACCCTGTTCCTGTCCATCTCGCAATCGGGCGAGACCGCCGATACCCTGGCCGCCCTGCGCTTCGCCAAACGCGCCGGTTATATCGGTAGCCTGACCATCTGCAACGTACCGGAATCCTCGCTCACCCGCGAATCCGACGTCGCCCTGATGACCCGCGCCGGCCCCGAGATCGGGGTCGCCTCGACCAAGGCCTTCACCACCCAGCTCACCGCCTTGCGTCTGGTCACCCTGGCCCTGGCGCGGCGGCGCGGCATGACGGCGGAGCAGGAGGCCGTGCTGGTGGAGGAATTGCAAGCCCTGCCGCGTCAGGTGGAAGTGGTGCTGGCGCTGTCGGACGCCATCAAGGAGATGGCCGCGTCCTTCTCCGACAAGAAAGACGCCCTCTTCCTCGGCCGCGGCCCGTTCTATCCGGTGGCCCTGGAAGGCGCGCTGAAACTCAAGGAAATCTCCTACATCCACGCCGAGGCCTACCCGGCCGGCGAACTGAAGCACGGTCCGCTGGCGCTGGTCGATGCCGACATGCCGGTGGTCTGCGCCCTGCCCGACGATCCGCTGCTGGACAAGGTGCTGTCCAACCTGCAGGAAGTGCGCGCGCGCGGCGGCGAGTTGTTTCTGTTTTCCGACCACAAGGTGAAGATCGAACTGGACCATTACCAGAACCTCACCCTGGCGGATATTTACCCCGGCACCGCGCCCATCGTTTACAGCATCCCGCTGCAACTACTGGCCTACCATGTCGCCGTGCTCAAAGGCACCGACGTCGATCAGCCACGTAATCTGGCCAAATCGGTGACGGTGGAATGAGCCGCCGCGAAACATCGCCGCGTCATGTGTGGCGCCGGCTTCCAGCCGGAACGATAGAGGCATGAAGTGGTCGTCTTGAATCAATGGGTTGCTGGATGTTTCTTGTGAGGAGTTCTGAATGGCGGTGATCGCGGTATTCAACCAGAAGGGTGGGGTCGGCAAGACCACCACCACGCTCAACGTCGCCGCTTCCCTGGCTTTGCTGGAACGCAAGCCGTTGGTCATCGATCTCGATCCGCAGGCGCATGTGACCCTGGCACTCGGCGTGAAGCACCTGCCCGGCAACGCCAGCGCCGCCGCCTTCTTCCGCGAGCAGACCCCGCTCGACCGCCTCACTCGCCGGCTTGGCAACGGCCTGCGGCTGGTGCCCGGCCATGCCGACCTGTCCAAGGTCGACACCCTGCTGGCCGCCACTCCCGGTGTCGCCGGCACCCTGAAGAAGGGGCTGGATGCCGCACTGGCCTGGGACGATTCCCCCATCCTGATCGACTGCGCCCCGGCGTTGGGCGTGCTCTCGCTCAATGCCCTGTGCGCGGCCGACCGCGTGCTGATCCCGGTCACTTCCGACTTCCTCGCCATCCAGGGCTTGAACCGCCTCGACCTGGCCCTGGGTGTTCTGGAAAATGCGCTCAAGCGGCGCATCGAACGACGCGTGGTGTTGACCCGTTTCGATGAAAACAAGGCGCTTTGCCGCGAGGCGCTGGCGTCCTTGAAAGGCCGCTACGGTGACGCCCTGTGTGACACGAAGATCGGTGACGACCCCGCCCTCTCCGAGAGCCCGGCGTATGGCCTGGACATCTTCGCCTACGCCGCCGATTCCTCCGGCGCGCACGACTACCGGCTGCTGACCATGGAATTGCTGTCGAAGGGGTTCTTTGCCTGACCTTCTCCGCCAATGTTTTGCCTTGGGTCGCCCACGCCAACCGGACGGAGACAAATGCTCGAAGCCGGCATGTAGCGCAGGCGTCTCGCCTGCTTTGTCCTTCTGATCAGGCCTTTGATGCAGGCGGGACGCCTGCGCTACATGTGAGCCATCCGAATCATTTCAGCGCGAAAGGCGACACGACATGAAGGAGGAATCTACGAACAAGGTTGATGATGTGCGCGAGGAATATCGGCGGGACGCACTGGGACAAGGTGTTCGCGGCAAGTATTTCTCGCGGTATTCGCGCGGCACCAGTCTGGTGCTTCTGGATGATCGGGTCGCCAAGGCATTTCCCACCGCCGAGGCCGTCAATGAGGCCTTGCTGGAGCTGATCGAGCTGGCAACCAGAACGACCCGCATCGGTAGTGGTGCGGGCGGACATGGAAAAGCGCGGCGTTGAATCTGGATGTCGGGCATCTTCATGAATCTGCGTAATCCGGGTTGTGGAATTACCGCTCTAAAGGTTTGGGGGAGTGCAAGCGCGC
Organism: uncultured Thiobacillus sp.; assembly: GCA_964542455.1. GTDB lineage: Bacteria > Pseudomonadota > Gammaproteobacteria > Burkholderiales > Thiobacillaceae > PFJX01. Next base: position 135,032 of record CAZIUC010000001.1, read on the forward strand.
TGGTGGCTAGCCAGTCAGTCGCGCCGATAGCCATCGGCAAGCCTCGGTTCGCGGCACAACATCAACGTTTGAGTTCAGGACCATGGCTGATACTTCTGTGCAGCACAAAGCCGAAGCTTGGGTAATCGAGCATGGCCTACCTGAGCTCTTCCCTGGTGTGTCGTTCGCCGGAAAGAAAATGAAGCTCACTTGGGGTGGTTTCTTTGCATTTGACGCTGTGAGCAGCGACGGAGCTATGGTTGTTGCTATCTCCACAAGTGCAGCACGGACGGCGACTGGAAAACTGGCTACAGCAAAATTTCAGAAATTAAAAACTGATGCTCTGTATTTGCTTTACCTCGAATCTCAGGCACGCCGCCTCATGGTCTTTACGGAAGAGTCAATGCATGAATACTTCAAGAAGGCGGTAGTCTCTGGCCGATTTCCGCCCTCAATTGAGCTTCTGCATATTCCGCTTCCGGTTGATCTGCATGCCCAAGTACTAGCTTCAAGAGCGGTTGCCTCAAATGAAACATCGCCAAGCAGCGTACCTAAAAACGTGCTCTAACCCGCTGCTCCAGAAGCACGCTTCGCCAGTAAGCGCGGCTTCGCGCCCCTGATCTAGCACGTTGAGGCTTTAGAAAACCTCAAAACCCAATTCTTCCTCATGACAAATCAATCACTTACATCGACGAAAAGCCTGATAAACGGGGGTTTTCTACTACCTCGTTATGCATCATGAATAGCTCCCACATGCTCCGCTGAATGATGGCGTTCCCTCAATGACCAACGCCGACCAGCTCGCCCGCACCCGCGCCGCCGTCTGGCACCCGTGCACCCAGATGAAGCATCTGGAGCGCACGCCGCCGTTACCCATCGCCCGGGGCGAAGGTCCGTGGCTGATCGACCACGAGGGGCGCCGTTATCTGGATGCCATTTCCTCCTGGTGGGTCAACCTGTTCGGCCATGCCAACTCGCGCATCAACGCCGCGCTGATCGACCAGCTTTCCCGCATCGAGCACGTCATGCTCGCCGGCTGCACCCATGCGCCGGTGGTGGAGCTGTCGGAACGTCTGGGACGACTGACCGGGCTGGGCCATGCCTTCTACGGATCGGATGGCGCTTCCGCCACCGAGATCGCCCTGAAGATGAGCTTTCACTTCTGGCGCAATAGCGGCCGGGGGGAGAAGACGGGTTTCATTTCTTTGAAGAACGGCTACCACGGTGAAACCCTGGGCGCCCTTTCGGTTACCGATGTGGCCCTGTTCAAGGACACCTACGCGCCGTTGCTGCGCCATAGCCACCAGGCGATGAGTCCGGATGCGCGTCTGGCGGAACCGGGCGAGTCGGCGCACGACTACGCGCTGCGCGCCGCCGCCGACCTGGAAGCGTATCTGGCCGCGCGCGCCGGGAGCACGGCGGCGATCATCCTGGAGCCGCTGGTGCAGGGCGCGGCCGGCATGGCGATGTATGCGCCGGTCTACCTCACCCGGGTACGCGAACTTTGCGACCAATATGGCGTGCACCTGATCGCCGACGAAATCGCGGTCGGCTTCGGCCGCACCGGCACGATGTACGCCTGTGAACAGGCCGGCGAGAACGTGGCCACCATCGCCGACTTCCTCTGCCTCTCCAAGGGCATCACCGGCGGCTACCTGCCGCTGTCTTGCGTGCTCACCCGCGATGCCATCTATGCCGCCTTCTACGATGACGCCACGGCGCGTGGCTTCCTGCACTCGCATTCCTATACCGGCAACCCGCTCGCTTGCCGCGCCGCCCTGGCGGTGCTGGACATCTTCGAACAGGATCAGGTGATCGCGGCGAACCGTGCCAAGGCAGCACGTTTCACCGAGTTGCTGGGCGAAGTCGCCGCGCATCCGCGCATCCGGAACTTTCGCCATAGTGGCATGATCTGGGCCTTCGATGTGGCCGATGCCGCGCCTGGTTTTTCCGAAGCATTCCACCGCCGCGCCCTGGCGCATGGCGTGTTCCTCCGTCCCATCGGCCACAGCGTTTATTTCATGCCGCCCTATGTCATCGAAGAGGCGGAAATGCGCCTGCTGGCGGATGCCACCCTGGCTTGTTTGTAGTAGCGCCGGCATCCTTGCCGGCACGCCGCCCCAATTGAATCCTCTGGAGAATGCTATGCCGCGCCACCCGCTCTTGATTCTGTTCGCCCTGATCGCCACCCCCGTGTATGCCGCCGAGCACGCCCACCACGATGCGACGCTGGAACAGCGCGCGGCGATCCACCTCACGACGGAAGAAAAGGCGCATATCCACCAGGAAATGCGTTTGTTCCTTTCCTCTACTCAGAAGATCGTCGTCAGCGCCGGCGCCAATGACATGAAGGGCGTGGCCGAGGCCGCGCGCGCGGCGGGCATGGCCGCCGCCCACGACGTGCCCGCCAAACTGCGGGAAAAACTGCCCATGCAGTTCAAGAAACTGGGCCATGTCACGCATCAGGGTTTCGACGACCTGGCGCGTGACGCGGACAGCCTGGGTGACGCCAACCAGGCGCTCAGGCAACTCGGCCAGGTGATGGACAACTGTGTGGCCTGCCATGCCGTGTTCCGCATCGAAACGGGTAAACGCTGATGGAGATATTCAACGTCTTCCATCTGGAAGCTTCGCGCCGTCTGCCGCGCCTGCCGGCCGAACACCCGTGTTCGCGCCTGCACGGCCATTCCTTCCGGGTCGAGGTGCATGTGTCCGGGCCGCTCGACCCGGAACTCGGCTGGGTGTGCGACTTCGCCGATGTGCAGGCGGCCTGGCGGCCGGTCCACGCGGCGCTGGATCACCGCTATCTGAACGACGTCGCCGGCCTGGACAACCCCACCAGCGAGCACCTCGCCATCTGGATCTGGGATCGCCTGAAGCCCACCTTGCCGCAACTGTCCAGGATCATGGTCATGGAAACCCACGCTTCCGGTTGCGTGTATAGCGGCGCCTGAGATGGACATCCTGCTTTTTGCCAATGGCAACACCCCACGCAAACTCGACCACATCGAGTTCTGCCCGGAGGCCGGTTTCGTCTGGCTGGATTTCACGCGCGAGCGGGAGCCGAACTGGGCGGAAACGGTGGAACGCCTGGGCTGTGGCAAGCTGCATGAAGGGCATGTGCGCGATAGTCTGAACCCGGCGCATCCGTCCTTCTTCGACAGCACCGGCGATTACGACATGGTGATCTTTCGCGGCCTGGCGCCGGAAATGGAGGACGAGCAGTTCAGCACTCATCCGATCGCCTTCTTCCTGTTCGACCGTCTCCTGGTGACGGTGCAGCCGGGCGAGAGCCGTTCGCTGAAATGGGTGAAGGAACGCCTGCTCAGCCAGAGCGGCCGTGTGCCGAGCGACCCGGCGGCGCTGATGCATCTGGTGCTGAATGCGATGGTGGATCGCTTCCTGGCCCTGCGCGAACCACTCACGGAGCACATGGAGGTTTGGGTGGACCGCCTGCTCGATCCGCGCAACCGCTTTGGTGAGTGGTACCAGGTGATGGGCCACCGCAGCCAGTTGCGGCGTTTGGAAATCCTTTGCGACGAACAGGAGGATGCCATCGTCACCTGGCGCAACAGCAGCCGTCTGGAGGTAGGCGAGAACCTGTACGTTCGCTACACCGATCTGCTGGAACACATCCGCCGCGTCGCGAAATTCGCCAGCAGCCAGCAACATGAGGTGGAAGGCCTGGTGCAGTTGCACTTTTCCGCCGTGGCGCATCGCACCAACGAAATCATGCGGGTGCTGACCGTGCTCTCGGCCATCTTCCTGCCGCTGACCCTGGTTGCCGGCATTTACGGCATGAACTTCGAGTACATCCCGGAACTGCATACCCGTTACGGCTACTTCGTCACCCTCGGCGCCATGCTGTCGCTGGCCGCCCTGTTGCTGGGGTGGTTTCGCTGGAAGAAGTGGTACTGAGGCCCGTTTCAGCGCAGGCTCAGCGCCAGCCAGAACATGCGCCGGGTGATTTCGGCCTTGCGCGCCGAGCTGGTTTGCGGCCGGACGTTACGCGTCGGGACGACAGCTTCGCAGGCCCGCGCGGCCGGTACCTGGCGTGGCTGTTCCAGCTCAGGTTGGCCCGCCCGCGCCACCCCAGCCGACAGCAACATGCACAACAGTATGCTTTTCATGATCGTCTCCAGCTTTGCCGCCTCTCGCCCCATGCGTGAGACCGTGAAGCCAGACTAGGCAGACCCGGAGAGGCGGGTAAGCAACCCGGTTGCGACCGGGTTGGCTTGTGGAACCGGGGGTTTGGCGGTAAGCGATTACTCACCTTGCCGGAAGCGAAGCGGGCGGCTAAGTTAGCGCAACCTGCTTCCCGGCGCCGGGAAGCAGGTTGAGGCGCACTTGTCACGGCGCATTCCGGCCGCATATGGCACCCGTTCAAGGCCATCACATCGAGGTAACAAAGCATGACTGTCTGGACCGATTTTCTTGCCGCCCAGGGCGCCACATTGGACGGCGAAGTTGTCGCCAGCTTCGGCGCCCCCGCCGAAGAGCTGATTGCCGCGCGCGACGGCGCCGCCCTCGCCGACCTTTCCCACTACGGCCTGATCGCCTTGTCCGGTGAGGAGGCGCAAACCTTTTTGCATGCCCTGATCAGCAACGATCTGCGCAACCTGCGCGAAAGTGCCGCCGTGTTCGCCGCCCTGCTTTCGCCCAAGGGCCGCATGCTGACCAACTTCCTGGTGTTGAAGCGTGGCGGCGATATCCTGGTGTTGCTGCCCGCCTCCCTGCGCGAGGCCATCCAGAAACGCCTGACCATGTACATCCTGCGCTCCAAGGTGAAAGCGCGCGACGCCAGTGGCGAATGGGTGCGTCTGGGCCTCTCCGGGCCTGGTTCCGATGCCGCCGTGGCGGCCGTTCTGGGCCAGGAAGTGCCGGAGGAGATCATGAGCATGGCGCAGGCGGAATCCGCCTTCGCGATCCGACTGGGCGACCAGCGTTTCGACCTGTTCGTGGCCCCCGAATCCGCCCCGGCGATCTGGGCCAAGCTGGCCGCCACCCACCGCGCGGTGGGCGCGCCGGCCTGGGACTGGCTGCTGGTGAATGCCGGCATTCCCGCCGTGCTGCCGGCCACGCAGGACCATTTCGTGCCGCAGATGGCGAACATGGAAGTGCTGGGCGGGGTGAGCTTCAACAAGGGCTGCTATCCCGGCCAGGAAATCGTGGCGCGCAGCCAGTACCTGGGCAAGGTCAAGCGACGTTTGTTCCTGGCGCATGTCGACGCCGAGGCCAAGCCGGGTGACGAACTGTTCAGCCCGGATCTGCCGGATCAATCCGCCGGCGGCATCGCCAACGCCGCTCCGGCACCCGGTGGCGGCTTCGATGTGCTGGCCGTGGTCCATAGCAGCAGCGTGGAAGCCGGCGAAGTGCGTCTGGGCGGACGCGACGGCCCGCGACTCGCCTTCCGGCCTCTGCCCTATCCGGTGTGAGTTTCGCTTACTACATCTGGTATCGGGTGCGCGCCGACGAGCGAGAAACCGAGACCGTCATCCGCCACATGATGGCGCGCCTGGCCTGCCGCGCCGGTGTCACCGGCCGGCTCCTGAAAAAACGCGAGGAGCCGCGTCTGTGGATGGAGATATACGAAGATGTCGGCGATCCCACCGCTTTCGAGCGACTGCTGGCGGCGGCCGTGGATGAATTCGACGTGGAGATGTTCTGCGAGGACAGCCGCCACAGCGAGTGCTTCATCCAGGCGGATGAGGGTGTGGCGGCGTGCCACGCCGGGTAATCCCGGATAGGTTTTACGGAGTTGCTCCCACTTGTAGCGCCGGCGTCTCGCCGGCTTCGTGGGCCTGATCAGGAGGGCGATGCCGGCGAGACGCCAGCGCTACTGGCGTGTTGCGGCTGATGGAGGGTCCGGGATAAACAAAGGCCAGCCCGGACCTGGCCTAACCCCGCCCCGCCCCGCGCCTTGGTCTGTGCGGGGCGGCTCCTGTTACAGGTCGCCGTTGGCGGCGGCTCTCATGATGTTGTCCATCTTGTCGCGGATGTCGGTGGCATGTTTCAGCAGATCGCTGGGGGCACCCATCTTGCCGGAGATGGAATCCAGCCAGGAGGTGTTCCAGTCCAGGGTCAGTACCCAGATGTTTTTGTCGGCATCTTCCATGATGGCGATGCGGCAAGGCAGGTAGACGATGGATTCCGGGGCGTATTTGAGAATTTCGCGGCCGGCGGCGATGTCGCAATAGTGATAGACCTCTATACGCGGCGCGTCCTTGTCGCCCAGCACGGCCCGGATGTCCTTCCACATCGGGCTCTCGCCGACTTTCTTGAAATTGAGCTGGTTGGCGCGCAGTTCCATGGACTGTTTGACGTCATCGAAGCTCAGGCCTTTCTTGGCCGGGTATTTGATGGCCATCATGTTCATGACGTCCTTGATGTCCATGCGCGTGACCATGTTCATCATGGGCATCATTTTTTTCATCATCGCCTCCTTTTCCTCCGGAGGGATGGTGCGTGACATCTCGTAAGGGCGCGTGCCACGGCCACCGGGAGATACCGGCAGGATCATCGGGCCGGCGGAAATAGGCACGTGAGTCAGATAGGGGTTGGCGGCGGGCGCCGGATCGGCGGCCAGGGCGGGAACGGCCAGGCTCAGAGCCAGGGTGGCGAGTAGGGTTTGTTTCATGCCGCGAATATTCATTTTTTGCATCCTTTCTCGTGAAAACTGGTTTGATTGTTATGGTCACCAGGGAGTGACCATGCTCAGGCTCAGCGATTTCCAGCTCAGCAGGCCGCCACGATACCACTTGAGTTTGTCCACCGTATAACGGCACTTGGCCCGCAAGTGCTTGATGCTGATGGGGGATTGCCCCGGCAGGGGCGGCGGTTCCTCCCCCTTCGCCTAGCCGTGGTGAGGGGGTTGCCTGGTTTACTTGGCGGGTTCCGCCTGCTTCAGAAACATCTGCAGCAACGTTGCCGGATCCATAGGCAGGACCGGGGTTGCTGTCAGCGCGTTGTTTTGAACGGATTGGGCGGGCGCCGGCGTGTTGGCCTGTGGGGCTGGTTTTCCCTCTGTGGGGCTGGCCACCGGAGGCACCAGGAACGGCATGAACGGTAGTGTCGGCTGTTGCGTGGCGGGTTGGCTGGGGGGGGTGAACGGGCTGGGCGCGGCGGGCTGGGAAGATGCCTGCGGCATGGGTGGGAAGAACGAGGAAGCCGGGTCTTGCGCCGGCTGTGCCACAGGTGCCGGGAGCATCATGAAGAAGGGTATCCCGGACTGCTGGGCGGGAGGCGCCTGGAACGGGTTGCCCTGTGGGTAAGGACTGGCCTGCTGGAACGGATTGCCCTGCTGGTAGGGGTTGCCTTGCTGGAACGGGTTGCCCTGTGCCATAGGGAAGAAATTGGGCATGGCGGGTTGCGGTGCGGCGAAGGGCAGACCGGGCATGTTCGGGATGGACGGGGTAAAGGCCGGGCTGCCATAGCGTGGCGTGCCGTAGCCTGGCAGCGAAAAAGGCGTCGGTGCGCTCTGCTGGGTGAAAGGATTGCCGGCGAAGGGCCCACCTGAATAAGGGTTGGAGAAGGGATTGGCATAACCACCGGTGAGCAGGCCGGGCGCCATTTGCAGTGCCGGACCACCCAGCGCGCCGAGCGCGGCCAGTCCACCCAGGCTGAGCAAGGGATTGGACAGCGGGTTGAATCCCCCGTAGCCGCCATATCCTCCATAGCCGCCGAAGGGGTTGAACGAGGGCGTCGGCGCCATCATGGCGAGCGGGTTCAACATGTTTTCGAAACCGGCCTGGGCCGAACCGGCGACGGCGACGAGCAATAGCGGGGCTAGGCGTTTCATGGATGTCTCCAGGGAGTGTGGAAAGAGAACCGGGGGCCGGTGTCTCGTGCGGGTCGTGAAGATCAGGGCCAAGAATTGAATGCCCCCCACCGGAGTCGGCGTGGGGCGGCTTGCCTGTTACAGGTCGCCGTTTGCGGCGGCTCTCATGATGTTGTCCATTTTGTCGCGAATTTCGACGGCATATTTCCACAACACGTCAGGTGTGCCCATCCGGCCTTTGACGGAATCCAGCCAAGTGGTATCCCAATCCAGGGTCATGACCCAGATGTTCTTGTCCGCGTCTTCCATGATGGTGAAACGGCAGGGCATGTAGACCGCGGATTCCGGGGAGTACCTGAGCATTTCCCGGCCCACGGCGATGTCGCAGTAGTGGTAGACCTCGATGCGCGGCGCGTCCATGTCGCCCAGTACGGCCTGGAAATCCTTCCACATCGGGCTCTCACCGACTTTCTTGAAGTTGAGGGCGTTGGCGCGCAGCTCCATGGAGGCCTTCACGTCGTCGAAAGTCAGGCCCGGCTTGGCTTTGTACTTGATGGTCATGAGGTTCATCATGTCCTTCAAGTCCATGCGCGTGGTCATGTTCATCAAGGGCAGCATCGACTTGATCAGCCCCGCCTTCACATCCTGCGGAACGACGCCCGACATCTCATAGGGGCGGACACCCTGAGCCGGGAACTTCGGGATGGACGGGAGCGACGGGAGCGACGGGAACTTCGGAAGCGTCAGGCCGGTGGTAGCCGGTACATTGGTCAGGTAGGGGTTGCCTGTGGGTGCCGGATCGGCGGCCAGCGCGGGAACGGCCAGGGTCAGTGCCAGGGTGGCGAGTAGTGTGTGTTTCATGCTTCTTTTAGTCATTGTTGCGTCCTTCCTGGCGAATACCAGTTTGATTGTTACGGCTACATTGGTGCGACCGTGCTCAGGCCCAGCATTTTCCAGTCCTGGATGCCGCCACGATACCACTTGAGCTTGTGCGCCGGATAACCCAGTGCGAGCAACTGCTTGATGTTGGTGGGAGATTGTCCGCACCAGGGGCCATTGCAATACAGAACCAGGGTCTTGGCGTTTTCGAAATTCCACAGGCTACCCTGACGCGCGGCACCGAAGCGGAAAATCAGGGTTTCGACGATTTTTTCCACATCGGTATGGCCGGGATGTAGTTCCTGCCAGGGCAGTTGCACTGCGCCGGGGATGATGCCGGAACGTAATGGCCAGTCGCCGTCGCGCGAGTCGATGACCATGACGCTGGCATCCTTGCCGAGCTTTTTCAGGTATTCCAGCATTTCCAGTTCGCCGATGGTTTCCACGCCGGGGGCGAGCTGCATGGGCTGGATGCAATAAGGCGGACAGGGACGCGAGGTGAGGGAGTAGTCCGGGTCGAGCATGTTTTCCGTGTCCGGATTGCGCTCGATGATGACTTTCTTGCCCTGGTGCAGCACTTCCACCGACTTGACGGTCTGAGTGATGTTGACTGGTTTTTCGCTCGCCAGGGCAGGCGGCGCGCTTGCCCAGAACAGGGCAAGGCATGCCGTGATGATGGCTGTTTTCATGTCGTCCTCCTCCTGCTCACATAAGCATGGGGGAGGCATTGTGGACGCGCCGGGAGGCGGGCGGCAAGAGGCGTCCACCGCTTGCCGGGAAGCTTCAATCGATGTACTCGAATACCTTCACCACTTTGGCGACACCACTGGTCTTCGCGGCAACCTCCGCGGCGGCGGCGCCCTCTTCGCGCTTGACCAGGCCCATCAGGTACACGGTCCCCGCCTCGGTGACCACCTTGACATGGTTGACGCTGAAGCGGCGGTCATCCAGGAAGCGCGCCTTCACCTTGGTGGTGATGTAGGCATCGTTGCTGCGCGCCATGATGGTGCTGACGCCGGCCAGGAGAATCTCGTTCTGCACTTCGCGCACGTTCGGCACTTCCTTGGCGATCTGTTCCACCTTGGCGCGAGCGTCGGCGTCGGCGGTCTCTCCGGTCAACAGCACGCGGCGGTTGTAACTGATGACGTTGACGTGGACGCCTTCCTTGTAGGTCTCGCGGATGCGGTTGGCCGCCTTCAGTTCGATTTCCTCATCCATCAGGTAGGTGCCGGCGGTGCGGCGGTCGTCGGCCATCAGCGCGCCGGCGCCAACACCCACGGCGACGACTGGCACGCAGCCACTCAGGTTGACAGCGGATATGCCCAGCAGGGCGGTCAGGATAAGGGTTCGCATGGTTCAGGCTCCTAGCAACAAGTAATCAATGCCATCACACAGGCTGTGGATGGCGCGTAAATGCAGTTCACGCGTGAAAGCGGCTGATTCGGCAAAGGTACAGATCACCACGTCTTCCTCATTCAGCGATTCGGCCAGCAGGCCGCCATCGCCGCCAGCCAGGACAATCACACGCAGGTCTTTATCGTGCGCGCCACGCAAGGCCGCAAGCACACCGGGCGCGTTGCCGGTTCCGGAAATCGCCAGCAATACGTCGCCGGTATGGCCCAGGCTTTCGATCTGGCGGGAGAATATCGCGCCGCAATCGCCATCATCGGCCAGTGACTGTGCGCCGCCATCCAGCGCGATGGCGGCCAGGCCCGGACGCGCCTGCTGGTACTGATTGGTCAGCAGGGAGGCGAACAGGCGCGCGCTGTCATGGCTACCGGCCTGCCCGCAGACGAGAATCTTGCCCTCACGCATCAGGCTTTCCACGATCAATTCCGCGGCCCGCGCGATCGGCTCGGCGAGTGACTCGATAGCATCGCGCTGTGCTTCGATGCTGCTGAGAAATCGGGAATGAATATGGGCTTGAAGGGGCATGGCGCAGTCATTATAGCCGTCTCCCTCATACTCCCATCACGGCGCGCAGCCACTCCAGGCGGCCGCCCTGTACCAGCACGGCATCGAAGCGGCAGGGCAGGTCGAGTCCGTGGCGGCAGAGGTAATGTTGCGCGGCCAGGCGGATGCGAGCTTGTTTGCCGGTGGTGATGCTGGCCGCCGCGCCGCCGAAGGCCGTGCCGGCGCGCTCGCGCACTTCCACGAAAACCAGGCTGCCGCCATCACGCAGGATCAGGTCGATCTCGCCGCCACGGCAGCGGTAGTTGCGCGCCAGCAGCTTGAGCCCCTGTGCCAGCAGATAATCCGCCGCCGCCTGTTCCGCCGCCATGCCTTTGCGTGCTTCGCTTTTTGGTGCCTCGCCCTGCTGCATGGTCCCCTTCCGTTTTTCGATACACTGCCCACAGCTTACCCCCGGCCCCGTCATGTTCGACACTCCTCAATCCGCCCTCCCCGGCGTGCTCTATATCGTCGCCACGCCGATCGGCAACCTGCGCGATCTGACCCTGCATGCGCTCGATGTCCTGCGTTCGGTGGATCTGATCGCCGCCGAGGACACCCGCAACACCCAGGGTCTGCTTTCCGCCTACGGCATCCAGGCGCGCCTCACGCCCGTGCATGAACACAACGAACAGGCCGCCGCCACCCGCCTGGTGATGACGCTGCAAGAGGGGAAAAGCGTGGCTTATGTCTCGGATGCCGGTACCCCCGGCATTTCCGATCCCGGCGCGCGGCTGGTGGCGGCGGCGCGGGCCGCGGGGGTGGTGGTGGTTCCCATCCCCGGCGCCAGCGCGGTGGCCACCGCGCTTTCGGTTTCCGGGCTGGAGTCGCCCTGGCTGTTCGTCGGCTTCCTGCCGGCCAAGGCTTCCGGCCGGCGCCGCGCGCTGGAAGGTCTGCGCGATCTGCCTTATGCCCTGGTGTTCTATGAGGCACCGCATCGGGTACGAGAGACGGTGGTGGATCTGTGCGCCATGCTGGGAGGCGAGCGTCGCATCCTGTTCGCGCGCGAACTGACCAAGCGTTTCGAGCAACTACACGCCTGTCCGCTGGCCGAGGCGCTTGCCTGGCTGGAGGCGGATGAAAATCACCAACGCGGCGAGTTCGTGCTGGTGCTCGACCCGCCCGCCGCCAGGGAAGAAAACGACGCCGCCGAGGCGCACCGCGTGCTCGCCCTGCTCCTGGAGGAAATGCCGGTGAAGCAGGCCGCGCATCTGGCCGCCCGCCTTACCGGCGCGCGCAAGAACGCCCTCTACCAACTCGCTCTGGAAATGAAACAACAAGGTGAAAGCGATGGACCAACTGAAGATCACCCGGCCTGACGACTGGCATGTGCATCTGCGCGACGACGCCATGCTGGCCGCCGTCCTGCCCGACACCGCGCGGCAGTTCGCGCGCGCCATCGTCATGCCCAATCTGAAGCCGCCGGTACGCACGGTGGCGGAGGCCGCCGCCTATCGCGCCCGCATCCTCGCGGCCCTGCCGGCGGGGCTCGATTTCACACCCTTGATGACGCTCTATCTCACCGACAACACCACGCCCGAGGAAATCTTCAAGGCGCGGGACAGCGGTTTCGTGCGGGCGGTGAAGTACTACCCGGCCGGCGCCACCACCAACTCGGATTCCGGCGTCACCGACATCACCAAGGTGCAAGCCGCGCTGGAAGCCATGCAGGAAGCCGGTTTGCCGTTGCTGTTGCACGGCGAGGTAACCGACCCGGAAGTGGATGTGTTCGACCGCGAGGAGGCGTTTATCGAACACATTCTGGAGCCGCTGCTCAAGCGCCTTCCCAGCCTGAAAGTCGTGCTGGAGCACATCACCACGCGTCAGGCGGCGGAGTTTGTAACCGCCGCGCCGGCCAACGTGGCGGCCACCATCACCGCGCATCACCTTCTCTACAACCGCAACGCCATGTTTCAGGGCGGCATGCGGCCGCATTACTACTGCCTGCCGGTGTTGAAGCGGGAAAGCCATCGCCAGGCGCTGATCGAGGCGGCCACCGGCGGCAACCCGAAGTTCTTTCTCGGCACCGACAGCGCGCCGCATGCCCGCGACGCCAAGGAAAGCGCCTGTGGTTGCGCCGGCATCTACACGGCGCATGCCGCCATCGAACTGTATGCGGAAGCTTTTGAACTGGCTGGCGCCCTGGATCGACTGGAAGCCTTCGCGAGTTTTTACGGTCCGGATTTCTACGACCTGCCACGCAACGCGGAGAAGATCACCCTGCGCCGTGAGCCGCACATCCTGGTGAGCGAACACGCCGCCGGCGTGGTGCCGTTGCGCGCCGGGGAAAGGGTGAACTGGACATTCCCCGGATAAACCTAGAAACGGTTCCCTGGCTTCACGCCGATCGTCGCGCCGCGTGATGAGGCGTGATGCGATGGAGAGAAGCGGGGGGGCCCATGACCGCCCAGTTTTCCGAATAATGCCCCTGCTCGACGCGCGCGGGCAGGCTGCTCCATTGGTAGTCGAATGCGCGTTCACTGTGGCCATGCCTGACCGGGTCGTAGTGGATGTAATCGAGATGCGCGCGCAGATCGTCCGGTGTCAGTAAAGGCCGTTGCTTCATACTGTGAGTCCAGAACGGCGTGTCATCCAGAACCTGATCGTGCTCGCGCCAGAGCCGCGCCATGGAGGCACGCAGAAAATTCATCGGTGCCAGGCATTCGCTCTCGGCGGGCGCCACGAAAATCAGATGTGCGTGGTCATCGAGAATGACGTAGGCAGCCATATGCAGTCTGAACTGGGTTTTCGTCTTCAGGATGGCATCGACCAACAACTGTTTCAGCCGAGGCCGAGCCAGCAGCGGCTGGCGTTGAAAACACTCCAACGTCACGAAATAAGTACCACCGTCTTCTTTATGGATATGCATGGTTCACCTCAATGTACAACCTCAGATTAGCTTATGCGCCAGATCGTGATGAAATCTCACCTTGCCGCCAATTCGGCAAAGGAGATAACACGGCTAGTCATAAGTAATACCAAGGGCTGCGACGCGGCCCAAAGCCGTCTGCCGCTATAATTCCAGGACTTTTCCGCCGTTTTCTTCCATGACCGCCTACCTAGACCCCAAATCCCAACTCATCTCCCTGCTAGAACAGGCCTTGCGCCAGGTCGCCGCCGACTCGATGCCCTTGATCGACCTTGAGCGCCCCAAGCAGGCTAGCCACGGCGATTTCTCCTGCAATGTGGCGATGCAATTGGGCAAGGCCATGAAGCGCAATCCGCGCGAGCTGGCGCAATCGGTCATCGACGCCTTGCCGGCTTCAGATCTGCTGGAAAAAGCTGAAATCGCCGGTCCCGGCTTCATCAATCTGTTTCTCAAGTCTGCCGCCTGGCAGGGTGCCGCGGCCCATGTGCTGGAACTGGGTGCTGTCTTCGGTGCGGGCAAGGTCGGCCAGGGTGAGAAGGTGCAGATCGAGTTCGTCTCGGCCAATCCAACTGGCCCGCTGCATGTGGGGCATGGACGTGGGGCGGCATACGGCGCCAGCCTGGCCAGCCTGCTCAAGCTGGCCGGCTATGATGTCCAGCGTGAGTATTACGTGAACGACGCCGGGCGCCAGATGGACATCCTGGCGCTGTCCACCTGGTTGCGTTACCTGGCTCTGTGCGGCGAGTTCGTACCCTTTCCCGGCAACGCTTATCAGGGCGACTACGTCGGCGCGATGGCGGACAGCATCTATGCGTTGCATGGCGACCGTTACAAACGCGCCGCCGCCGATGCCCTGGTCGGCGTGCCGGCGGCGGGCGAGGACGCGGAAGGCCATCTCGACGCCCTCATCGCCAACGCCAAACGCCTGCTTGGCCCCGACTACGCCTACATCCACGGCCATGCCCTGGAAGAGCAACTGGGCGACACCCGCAACGATCTCACCGAATTCGGCGTCACCTTCGACACCTGGTTTTCCGAGAAGACCCTGCACGAATCCGGCCTCATCGACCGTGCCGTCGAGCAGATGAGGAAGCATGGCCACGTCTACGAACAGAACGGCGCCCTCTGGTTCAGATCCACCGCCTTCGGCGACGAGAAGGACCGCGTGGTGCGGCGCGAGAACGGCATCTACACCTATTTCGCCGCTGATATCGCCTACCACATCAACAAGTTCGAGCGTGGTTTCAGCCGTGTGCTGGATGTCTGGGGTGCCGACCACCACGGCTACATCCCGCGTGTGAAAGGCGCTCTGAGCGCCGCCGGTCTCGACGCCGACCGTCTCACGGTCGCGCTGGTACAGTTTGCCGTGCTCTATCGCAACGGCCAGAAGGCCTCGATGTCCACTCGCTCCGGCCAGTACGTCACCCTGCGTGAACTGCGCGCCGAAGTGGGGAACGATGCCGCCCGCTTCTTCTATGTGCTGCGTAAATCCGAACAACACCTGGATTTCGACCTCGATCTGGCCAAGTCGCAGAGCAACGACAACCCGGTCTACTACATCCAGTATGCCCACGCCCGTATCTGCAGCGTGCTGAATGGTTGGGGGGGCGTGGAGCGCGATTTGCTGGATGCCGATAGCAGCCTCCTGCGGGAACCACAGGAACTGGCGCTCCTGAAACGCTTGGTCGAGTACCCGGAAACCGTCACTGCCGCCGCGCGCGAGTTGTCGCCGCATGTGATCGCCTACTACCTGAAAGACCTGGCCGCCGATCTGCATGGCCTCTATGCGGCCTGCCAGTTCCTGGTGGCCGACGAAGCGCTGAAACAGGCGCGCCTGTTGCTGGTTGCCGCCACCCGCCAGGTGCTGCGTAACGGTTTGAGCGTGCTGGGCGTCTCCGCGCCGGAGAAGATGTAAGCGCATGGCCAGACGAGAAACCAGATCGACCCATAGAGAGGAGCCCAGGCGCGAGGGTGGCAAGCCCGGCGGACTGTTCCTGGGCCTGTTACTCGGCTTGGTGGTTGGCCTGGTGGCCGCCGCCGTCCTCGCCTGGTATTTCAACCTCACAACGGGTGAATTCAAGACGGTTGAGCAGGCCCCGAAATCGCCTGTGCCCTTGCAACCCATTCAGCCCGACCGGCCCGTCGAACCCGTAAAAAAGGCGCCGCCTCCCGTCCGTGAGGCCATCCCGCCGCCGGTGGCGCCACCGGCGGCGAAGGCGGTCGAGACCAAACCGGAAAAGCCCGCGAAAGTTGCCAAAAGCGGCGAAGCGTCCGCCCCCATCGTCGAGCGCAAACCCGCCAGGACAAACGAGCCGACCGCGCGCGTGCCGCTCACTTTCTACGGCATCCTCCCCGGAGAAAAACCGGCCAAGCCGGTGGAACCTCCCAAGCCCAAGGAACTCTGGTGGCTGCAAGTTGCCGCTTTGAAGAGCCCGGACGATGCGGACAAATTGAAGGCTCGTCTGAGCCTGCTGGGCCTGGTTGTTTCCATGCAGCAGGTGGAAAGCGCCGGGATGTCCCTCTACCGGGTGCGCGTCGGCCCGTACAAACGGGACGAGGATGCGTTCGCCGACCTGGACACCCTGGCGGCCAATAATTACGAACCGAGATTGTTCAAGGAACCTGTGAAAGGAAGCGCGCCGTGATGAAACGTTTTGCCCCCCTCGCCTTGATTTTGCTGCTCGCCAGCGCCCCCGCCGTCGCCCTGGAATGGGGCAAGGACTATGTGGAAGTGCCGGCCCAGCCGACCTCGGCCAAACGCGGCCAGGTCGAGGTGCTGGAGTTTTTCTGGTACGGCTGCCCGCACTGCTTCCACCTGGAGCCGGAACTCAACGCCTGGGCCAAGAAGCTGCCCAGGAACGTCGTGTTCAAGCAAGTGCCCGGCATACTCAGCGATGGCTGGATGCCGCTCGCGCGCGCCTATTACGCGCTGGAAGCCGTGGGCCTGCGGGACAAGCTGCATGACGACGTGTTCAACGCCATCCATGTCGAGGGACTTGACCTCAATCCACCGGACGCCTTCCTCGATTGGGCCGCGAAAAAAGGTGCCGACCGCAAGAAACTGGCCGCCGCCTACAACAGTTTTTCCGTGGAAACCAAGGTCATGCGCGCCCGGCAATTGACCCGCGCGTTCAAGCTCAACGGCGTGCCCGCCTTCGTGGTTGCCGGCAAGTACAGCACCTCCGCCTACCTGACCGGCGGCAACCCGCAGACCTTCAAGGTGCTCGACGATCTGATCGAGATGGAAAGCAAGGGGAAGCAGTGACTTTCAACGTTCCAGCAACTCGCGTTTACCTGGCTTGGCAAGCCAGGTATCGGCGGCGGCCAGCGCCGGTTTCTTCTCGCTGATGACCGGCCACAATTTGGCCAGCTCGGCATTGAGGGCGATGAAGTCCCGCTGGTCATCCGGCACGTCGTCCTCCGCGAAGATGGCTTCCGCCGGACATTCGGCCACGCAAAGCGAGCAGTCGATACACTCCTCGGGGTCGATCGCCAGAAAATTCGGCCCTTCGTGGAAACAATCGACTGGGCAGACTTCCACACAATCGGAATATTTACAGTTGATGCAGTTCTCGGTAACGACGTAGGTCATTCTTTCCTCGCTATGACTTTTTCGCTAGGATAGCGGCGAAATGCGCCCCCGGCCATCCACGGCCAACTCCATACGATATCCAGGCAATACCTCACTCTCATCCCGCAAAGGTTCCACAATGAGCGAACACATCCATTACGTCACCGACGACACCTTCGAACAGGAAGTCCTACAGTCCCCCATGCCCGTTCTGGTGGACTACTGGGCGGACTGGTGCGGCCCCTGCAAGATGATTTCTCCCATCCTCGACGAAGTGGCGAAGGAATACGCCGGCCGCCTCAAGGTGTGCAAACTCAATATCGATGAAAACCAGGGCACTCCGCCCAAGTATGGCATCCGCGGCATTCCCACACTGATGATCTTCAAGAATGGTAATGTCGAAGCCACCAAGGTGGGCGCGCTCTCCAAGTCGCAGCTCACGGCTTTTGTTGACAGCAACATCTAAGTTCCGCTAGTTTCGCGGCGTCCGGTGTTCTACCGGGCGCCTCTCTCCCCAAGCCTCCTGGTTTTCCCCGCTCCCGGCCTCTCGCCGGTTCAGCTACACGCATCCATAAGCCATGCATCTATCCGAACTCAAGCAATTGCACGTCAGCCAGCTACTCGAAATGGCCGAAGCCGAAAATATCGAGAACGCCAACCGCATGCGCAAGCAGGAACTGATCTTCGCGTTGCTGCGGAAGAAGGCGAAGAATGGCGAGAGCATCTTCGGCGATGGTGTGCTGGAGATTCTGCCGGATGGCTTCGGCTTCCTGCGTTCGCCGGATACCTCCTACCTGTCCAACCCGGATGACATTTACATCTCGCCCTCGCAGATACGTCGCTTCAACCTGCATACCGGCGACAGCATCGAGGGTGAAATCCGCACCCCCAAGGATGGCGAGCGCTACTTCGCGCTGACCAAGCTGGACAAGGCCAATGGCGGGCCGGTGGAGGACTTGAAGCACAAGATACTGTTCGAGAACCTGACGCCGCTGTTCCCCAACAAGCCGTACAAGCTGGAACGCGAGATCAAGGCGGAAGAGAACATGACCGGGCGCATGGTCGACATCGTCGCCCCCATCGGCAAGGGTTCGCGCGGCATCATCGTCGCCAGCCCCAAATCCGGCAAGACGGTGATGCTGCAGCACATCGCCCATGCCCTCTCAGCCAACTATCCGGAAGCCATCCTCATCGTTCTGCTGATCGACGAGCGTCCGGAAGAAGTGACCGAAATGCAGCGCACCGTGCGCGGCGAAGTGGTTGCTTCCACCTTCGATGAACCCGCCAGCCGCCATGTGCAGGTCGCCGAAATGGTGATCGCCAAGGCCAAGCGTCTGGTCGAACACAAGAAGGACGTGGTGATTTTGCTCGACTCCATCACCCGTCTGGCGCGTGCCTACAACACCGTGCAGCCGACCTCCGGCAAGGTGCTGACCGGCGGTGTCGACGCCAACGCCCTGCAAAAGCCCAAGCGCTTCTTCGGCGCCGCCCGCAACCTTGAGGAAGGCGGCAGCCTCACCATCCTCGCTACCGCCCTGATCGACACCGGTTCCCGCATGGACGATGTGATCTACGAGGAATTCAAGGGCACCGGCAACATGGAAATCCACCTCGACCGGCGCATGGCGGAAAAACGCGTCTACCCGGCCATCAACGTCAACCGCTCCGGTACCCGCAAGGAAGAACTCCTCATCGAGGCCAGCGTGCTGCAGAAGATCTGGGTGCTACGCAAACTGCTATACCCGATGGATGACCTGGAGGCGATGGAATTCCTCTCCGACAAAATCCGCGCCACCAAGAACAACGCGGAATTCTTTGATTCGATGCGACGCGGGTGAACCGTAGGTCAGGTTGCGGCTTTATCGCTACCTGACGACCTCTCAAGCCCGAGCAGCACGATCGCCATCTGACCTAGGTCTGTGTCAGGTGGCGCCAAGCCTCACACCATCACCAGCCCCAATATCCCGAATACCAGCAGCAACACCCCGGCCATGACGATGTTGGGGTTGGGTTCGACCAGGTGTTGGCGCACTTCCAGTGCCACCTTTTGCAGCGGGATGTTGGGCGAGTCGGAAGGCCTGATTTCCAGTTGGTAACTGCCGTCCTTCACGGTCTGGAACAGCACCAGATGTGAGTTGAAGATGGGATTGCTGTTGCCGGTGCTGCCGGCATTCAGTTCGAAGCCCAGCGGCTTGGCATTCTCGCCTTCGCGGCTGAGCAGCGCGGCGTACAAATCCTTGGGCGGGTGGCTTTCATCCATGTTCGGCGCGAAGCTGCCCTGCGATTTCAGAATCAGTCCCACTGGCGCCATATCCGCGGACATTCTGAATTCCGCCGAACGCCATGTGCCGGCCGCCGCGTCCAGTTGGGTCATTGGTACCAGCACGGCCTGACTTCCCGAGTAGAACTTGGCGTAAATCCAGTAGGCGGGGCCGAGCACCATGCCGGCGGCGAGCAGAAGAAGTGAGATGGTTTTCATATTGAAGTGACTTCAAATTTTACTGAAGGGCCGGATAGTAGCGCTCAAGTCGTTCGCCGGGCCGTCCCAAAAACGACTTGGCCTCCGTGGAGGGCGTTTCGACTGATTTTCCCGAGCCGGGGACACGGATTATGCCCGCCACTCGGCCAGCATGGCTTCGAGCCGCGTTTCATCCACCGGCAGGGTCAGCGCCGCGTCGATGCGGAAGCGTTGCAGCAGACGGTCCAGAGCGTGCTGTTGCGCCGCTTCGTAGAGCACCAGCACCCTCACTTCCTTGCTCGACTGCACGCTGGCCAGCAGCGACTCCAGGTTGCTCACGCGGTCACGGAAGTCGGGCTGGAAATAGAAATCGGCAACGATCACCATCGGCTTCTCGCGGCGCAGGTAGCTGATCGCGCGGCGCACGGCGAACTCGGTCTGTACCCGGTAGCCCATGCGCTCATAGAGCGGCCGCAGATTGGGGTAGCCAAGCAGTTCGATGACGGAAAGCAGGGTATTGGAGGCGGGAGCATTCATGAGAGGAGGCTCAATCCATTGCGTGAGGCCGATCAGTATAAAAGGCGTGTCAAGGCAGCCGGCGGCAACACGCCACCAGCCCATGCCGGGTAGCGGCTATAGTCTTTCTCATGGCCCTGCTAGAAATCCGCGACATCACCCGCCACTTCGGCGCCTTCACGGCGGTGAAGGACGTCAGCTTTGACGTGGAGAGCGGTGAATTCTTCACCTTGCTGGGGCCGTCCGGCTGTGGCAAGACCACGATCCTGCGCATGATCGCCGGCTTCGATCTGCCGGATGCCGGACAGATACTGCTCGACGGCCGCGATCTGGCAAGCACGCCCGCCGAGCAACGCCCCATCCACACCGTGTTTCAGAGCTACGCGCTGTTCCCGCACCTCACCGTGGGCCAGAACGTCGCCTTTCCGCTGCGCATGGCCGGGGTGAACGAGGCCGAATTGCGACGGCGCGTGGCGGAAACCCTGGAACAGGTGCATCTCGCCGAACTGGCCGAGCACTACCCGCACGAAATTTCCGGCGGCCAGAAACAGCGCGTGGCGCTGGCGCGCGGCCTGGTCAACCGGCCGCGCCTGCTGTTGCTGGACGAGCCTTTGGGCGCGCTCGACCTGAAGCTGCGCGAGGAAATGCAACTGGAATTGATCAAGCTGCAACGCGAGGTCGGTGTCACCTTCGTCTTCGTCACCCACGCGCAGCCGGAGGCGCTCGCCCTGTCGCACCGCATCGCGGTGATGAACCAGGGCCGCATCGAGCAACTGGACGAGCCCTCGCGCCTCTACAGCTTCCCGAAAAATCGCTTCGTCGCAGACTTCATCGGTAACTGCAATCTGCTCGAAGCCAGCGTGGTCGAACGCCGGGATGGCCTGCTGCGCCTGCAAGCGGCCGGCCTGGGCGAAATCCTGGCGCCGGCGGTCGAGGGGGTGAAAGTGGGCGACAAGGGTGTGCTCGCGCTACGCCCGGAACAGGCGCGGATCGGTGCCGCTGAGATGTTGAACCCCCCTTTATCTAAGGGGGGCGGGGAGGATTTGTCGACGTTGGGCGATGGCGGAACCTCCAAAAATCCCCCCCCGCCCCCCTTAGATAAAGGGGGGAGCCACGTCAACAGCTTCCCCGGCACCGTGCGCGACTTCCTCTACGTCGGCGATGTCACCACCTACCAGGTCACCCTCGACAACGGCCAGGAGCTGGCCGCGCTGCGCGCCAACGACGCCCCCGGCCGTGCCCGTTTCTTCGAGATCGGCGACCGGGTGAGGGTGAGCTGGGCGTGGGACGCGGGACATTTTGTCCGTGACTAGCGAACGTGGCCCCTCGCCCCCCCTGAACAAACGGGGGGAGAAAGGCACCCGCTGGGCGATCACCGCGCCGCCCACCCTGTTCCTGCTGGCTTTTTTCCTGGCCCCGGCGTTGCTCGTGGTGTTGGCTTCGTTCCAGTATCCCGGCGAGTTCGGCGGCCTGGCGCCGCTGGCCGATCCCGGTGATGGCCGCGAACATGGCCTGACGCTGGAGAACTACCAGTTCTTCTTCAGTGATTTTCTGTTCACGGAAATCTTTCTCCGTTCTTTCCTGGTGGCGGCGGCCTCCACCCTGATCTGCCTGCTCCTGGCCTACCCGGTGGCCTGGTTGATCGCGAAGAGCCCGAAGCAACACCGCGATTTCCTGGTGCTGTTGGTCATCCTGCCCTTCGCCAGCAACTTCCTGATCCGCGTCTATGCCTGGATGATCATCCTCGGGCCGCAGGCGGCGCTGGCGCGGATGGTCAACGGCATGCTCGGCGCCTTCGGCCTGGAACCGGTCAGCCTGTTGTTCTCGCCTTTCGCGGTGCTGGTGGGCATGGTCTACGTGCACCTGCCGTTCATGATCCTGCCGCTCTACACCAACCTGGAAAAACACGACCCGGTGCTGCTCGATGCCGCGCAGGATCTGGGCGCCAACGCCTGGCAGCGCTTCTGGCGGGTGACCTGGCCGCTGTCGCTGCCCGGCGTGTTTTCCGGATCGGCGCTGGTGTTCATCCCGGTGCTGGGCATGTTCGCCATTCCCGACATCCTCGGCGGTACCCGCGACATGCTGATCGGCAACCTGATCAAGGACCAGTTCCTCGGCGTGCGCGACTGGCCGTTCGGCGCCACTTTGTCCATCGTGTTGACCCTGTGCGTCCTGACATTGGCCGCCATCGCCGCCTGGGCCGGACGGGCGCGGCGGGGAGGAGCCTGACGTGAAACGACCCCCTGACTCACTACGCTCGTTTCTGATGAAGCCCCTACCCTTCGGTACCCCCGAGGGGGAGGTCCGTTCCTTCGGAACGGCCGCGCGGAACTGACATGCGCAAATTGCCCCTCTGGTTGACGCTGGCGGCGGGCGCCACCTTCGCCTTCCTCTATGTGCCGCTGTTCGTGGTGGTGGTCTACTCCTTCAACGACTCGCGCCTCAACGCCGAGTGGGTGGGCTTCACTTTTGCGTGGTACCGGGTGCTGTTCAACGACGCGGAAATGCTGCTGGCGGCGCGCAACTCGCTGTTCATCGCCCTGGTCGCCAGTCTCTGCGCCACCTTCCTCGGCACCCTGGCCGGCCTCGCCATCCACCGTTACCGCCCGCGCTGGCTGCCGTTGCTGGTCATCACCCCGGTGGCGATGCCGGAAATCCTGCTCGGCGTCTCGCTGCTGGTGTTCTTCATCCAGGTGCTGCACCTCACCCTGGGCCTGCTCTCGGTGGTGCTGGCGCACATCACCTTTTCCATCGGTTTCGTCGCCATCATCGTGCGCGCCCGTCTGGCCGGCATGGACGAAAGCATTTTCGAGGCGGCGCGCGACCTCGGCGCCTCTCCCTGGCAGACCTTCCGTCTGGTCACCTTTCCGCTGATCCTGCCGGCGGTGGTGGCGGGCTTCCTGATGTCGTTCACGCTCTCCATCGACGATTTCGTCATCACCTTCTTCACCGCCGGCGTCGGCGTCTCGACTCTGCCCTTGCAGATCTA
Organism: uncultured Thiobacillus sp.; assembly: GCA_964542455.1. Classification (GTDB taxonomy): domain Bacteria; phylum Pseudomonadota; class Gammaproteobacteria; order Burkholderiales; family Thiobacillaceae; genus PFJX01. The sequence continues at coordinate 158,020 of CAZIUC010000001.1, forward strand.
CTCGATGATCAAGATCGCGGTGACGCCGGAAGTGAACGCCGTCTCCACCCTGCTCATGCTGCTCACCCTGGTGCTGGTGGTGGCGGCGTCACGCCTGGACAAGGGTTTCATGAAGGGGGGCGAGTGATGGGGTGGCTGAATTTTGCAGAACGCATGTTGCCGCGCCCCTGGAAGAAATCCCCCCCAGCCCCCCTTTGCAAAAGGGGGGAGTACGATGTGCTGACTATCGCCTTGGCGGTATTGCTGTCCACTGGCCTCTCCGTCCACGCCGCCTTTGCCACGGAACCTCGCCTCTACCTCTACAACTGGAACAACTACATCTCGGACGCCACGGTCGCCCGCTTCGAGGCCGAATGCGGCTGTCGGGTGGTGCGGGACTATTACTCCGACAACGAGGAAATGCTGGCCAAGCTGGCGGCGGGGGCGAGTGGCTACGACCTGGTCGTGCCCACCGGCTATGCCGTCGAGGCGCTGCTCCGTTCGAAACAGTTGCGCCACATCGACACCTCGCGCCTATCCAACTTCAGGAATCTCAAGCCGGAATTTCTCAATGCCTTCTTCGATCCCGGCAACCGCTATTCCGTGCCCTATGCCTACACGATTACCCTGCTCGGCTACAACACGCGCAAGCTGGCGGAACTCGGCCTGCCTACGGACACCTGGGCGCTGATCTTCGAGCCGAAATATCTGCAAAAGCTCAAGGGCCGCGTCACGGTGCTGGATTCACAGCGGGAATTGATCGGCGCGGCGATGATGTACCTGGGCTATTCGGTCAACGACAATGACGAACGCAAATGGAAACAGGCGCGTGACCTGATCCTGCGCGCCAAGCCCTACTGGGCCGCGTTCAACGCCTCCAGCTATATCAAGGAACTGACCCTGGGCAACATCTGGGTCGCGCACGGCTACTCCAACGACATGTTCCAGGCCAACGCCGACGCCGTGAAAGCCCATCGCGGCTTCAACATCGCCGCCAGTATCCCGAAGGAAGGCGCGGTGCTGGCCCTGGATTCCATGGTCCTGCACCAGACCGGTCGCCATCCGGAACTGGCACTGCGCTTCATCGACTTCATGCTGCGCGGCGAGAACTCCGCCGAATTGACCAACCTGATCGGCTCCGGCAACCCCAACCGCGCCGCCACCAGCCACATCCGCCCCGACATCGCCGCCGACCCGGCCATCTTCCCGGACCACGCAGCACTCAACCGCCTGGAAATGCTGCGCGACCTGGACCGGAGAAGCCGCCGGGTACTGAACCGGATATGGACGGAGATCAAACTGCGGTGAATGGTGAGGCGTGGGAAATTAACGTGGGGCGTCAATCCAATTGATCGTCGCGCCCACTCAAGGCAAATCCGCCGCGAAAGGATTGAGCAACCTGACGCCGGTGCCCTGGAAATCGCGGGTGTTGCGGGTAACCAGGGTCAGATCGTAGGCCAGCGCCGTCGCGGCGATCTGCTTGTCCAGCGCGTGTTCCGGGTGTGGCACTAGCAGCCGTCCCCATACCTGAGCGATGTCCGTGTCCATGGGCAGGATGTCATCCTGGTAATCAGACAGCACCCTGCCCAGCCATTCATCGAGCCGTTCCGCCTGATCCAGGTCTCCCCGCCAACGAATGATCTCGACGCCCCGGCGCAACTCCCCGACTGTCACCACGGAAATGTAGAGCGGCGTCTCCGTCATGATCGCCTGCCGGAAAAACTCGGCAACACCGCTATCGGCCTTCTTTCCCTTGCGGGACTCGCTGATGATGTTGGTATCAATCAAATACATTGGGCAACTTGCTCACTGATTCATCGCGGGCGAAATCGGAATCTTTGCCAACGTCGGGCATCGCGCCCAGCACTTCCGCGAAACCGCGCTTGCGCGGCCGCGCCAACGCTTCCATGAGGATCACCCGGTGCTCAGCCTCCGCGCTACGGCCATGCGCGGCGGCGCGCGCTTTCAAGGAGCCAATCAGGGCTTCATCGATACCACGAACAAGAAGATTGGGCATTTCGTTACTCCTGCCACTTGGTTGATAGCAATGATAGCACTTGGTTCTGCTGGTGATGGCAAGCGGAATAGGGGGTTGATTGCAATCGGCTATGGAGACAGTCTGCTTGAACAGTGTGATGCCGGCACTATTGGCGTGGTGTTGAATTCGGCGGAAGGCGCTACGCTTTTCCAATGGGATGGACTCCTCCCCTCTGCCACGGCATCGAAGTGCCAGACTGGAGAAGTCTCAACCAGTCACGAGAAGAAGGAGCCCGAAATGAACGTTACCCGCATAGGTCTGGATCTGGCAAAGAACGTCTTCCAGGTTCACGGAGTCGACCGTGACGAACGTATGGTCGCCAAACGCAAGCTCACGCGCCGACAAGTCCACGACTACTTCGAGAAGCTCCCTTCCTGCCGGATCGGCATGGAAGCCTGCGCCGGCGCCCATTACTGGGCGCGGGAATTCGGCCGCATGGGACACGAGGTCAAGCTGATCGCGCCGCAGTTCGTCAAACCCTACCTCAAGAGCCAGAAGAACGACGCCAACGACGCGGAGGCCATCTGCGAAGCGGTGGGGCGGCCCAACATGCGTTTCGTCACGGCCAAGACCATGGCCCAGCAAGACCTGCTGGCTGTGCATCGCATCCGTAGCGAACTGGTGCACCAGCGCACCGCCAAGGCCAACCAGATTCGCGGTCTTCTGGCGGAATACGGCGTCATCGTTCCGGTCGGGATCAACGCCTTGCGGCGCACCCTGCCGGAAATTCAGGATGACGCTGAGAACGGCCTGTCCGGCCTGTTCCGGCGGCTCCTGGAAGGCTTGCGAGCGGACCTGGTGGAACTGGATCGGCGGGTGGATCAACTCGATGGCGAGATTCAAGCCGCCGCCAAAGAAGACGAGACGGCGCTTCGGCTGCAAACCGTGCCCGGAATCGGCCCGATCACGGCCACGGCCCTGGCCGCGTCGGTGGGCGATGGCCGGCAATTCCGGCATGGGCGGGATATGGCCGCCTGGCTGGGGCTGACCCCTCGCCAGCACAGCAGCGGCGGCAAGGAGCGCTTGCTGGGCATGAGCAAGCGGGGCGACGGCTACCTGCGCACCCTCCTCATTCACGGCGCGCGCGCGGTCGTCCAGGTCGCGGCCAACAAGACCGACCCGCGCAGCCGCTGGATTACCGGGGTGGTGGCGCGACGGCACAAAAACGTGGCCGCCGTGGCCCTGGCCAACAAGAACGCGCGCATCGCCTGGGCGTTGATCGTCCGAGGCGGCGCCTATGACAACCAATTCGGCATGGCAACGGCCTGAGCCGTTGCCACCCGGATCAACCCCTCAACACGCGGTTGCGCAAGAGAGAAACGTGATGGCAAACAGGTCGAACCGGCGGCGGGTGAGTCTGAGTAGGGCGATGGCCTTCGAGGCCGCTTTTCCGATCAGCCCCCGCCGCGCGGATGCCCATCATGGCCAGGAGGCATCGTCCTCCACAAACAGGTCGGATATACGCGCGCAGTCGCACCTTGGCGCCGGATGCGTGATTCACTCTTGTTACCCCCGTGTTGCTGCTTTGATCTCGATTGCCGTGGAAAAAACCGCTGGCCCGATCCACCGGTATGCCGAGTGCAACGCGTTATCCACCGCCGCCCGCCCTCCCGCCAGCGTGAGCGGCGCGCTCCCGGCCGGGCAGCCGTGGATAACGCTGCGCCTCACTCCGATCCGGCCGCATCCGCCTTGAAAAAATCGACCCGCTCTTCCTTGCTTATCGGGAGGAGTCCATATACGCCCTACGCGCTGGCACTTTAATGCTGCACTCACTCAGGTACGGTCAGCTTCGTTCCATCTTTGAACACGACCATACTCGGCTCAAACTTTGTCTTGTACTTCCCTGCTTCCAAGTTCCATACCTTACGATGCATATGCTAGGAACCGTGACCACGGTGGCACATAGGGCACGAGCCTGAGCGGCGATGGGGATGTGGGTGTTGAGCAGGTAGCGCATCTCAGTCCAGGGAAGCCACCGGCTCGGGCAACTTGTCCACGGGGGCTTCGAGATTGATGTCGGTTTCTCCCCAGAAGGGGCGGAACAGGTCTGCCGCTATGCGCTGGGTATCGGGCACCACTCGCGCGATCACCCGGCCATGACGGGTGATGGCGATTTCCTCGCCGGCTTCGACGGCGGCGAGTAATTCGTTGAACCTGATTTTGGCTTCGTCGAACTCATAGGTGCGCATCACGAACTCCATTCTGGCTATGTGGCCAGCGCCCACTTGTGGAGAAAAAAACTCTATCCCAGCCGCCTCCCGGATCAGAAGGGTGAGGGGCGCACAGCGCCAATTCGCGGATAATCGCGCCGTTTTTTCTTCACGCGCCCCTAGCAGCCTGTCGGACTTTGGAATCGTCGGCTGCAAAGCGACCGCGGCGGTCCATTTTTCGCCGGCTTTTTGCACCCGCAAGGGGTACGCCGGATTCGTAATGTCGCTGAAGCGACAACGACTCCGCTGCCCCATAGCTGGGCTATGCGGCTGCAAATCCGGCAAAAACTGGCCTCGCTGGGGCCGCTTTTCGCTATCGACGACCAAAGTCCGACAGGCTGCTAGCAAACCCCGGTCGTGAACGAATACGCATCGTCAAGCTAACCACACTAGAGGGCCATCCCATGTTGCTGGGTTTCGTCATTCTTTATCTGGTCGTTTCTCTGGGCATCGGCATGTATGCCGCGACCCGCGTGCATAACGCCCGCGATTACATATCCGCCGGGCGTTCGTTGCCGCTCTATATCGTCATGGCGATGGTGTTCGCCACCTGGTTCGGGGCGGAGACGGTGCTGGGGATTCCCGCGACTTTCCTCAAGGAAGACCTGAGCGGGCTGATTTCCGATCCCTTCGGCGCGTCGTTGTGCCTTGTGCTGTTCGGTCTGTTCTTCGCGAAGAAGTTGTATCGCATGAATCTGCTGACCATCGGCGACTTCTACCGGGAACGCTATGACCGCCGCGTGGAGGTCATCACCGGCGTGGCCATCGCGTTGTCCTACCTGGGCTGGGTGTCGGCGCAGGTGACCGCGCTGGGGCTGGTGTTCAATGTGCTGTCCGATGGCCAGGTCACGCAGGTACAGGGCATTTTGATCGGCGCGACAGTGGTGCTGATGTACACACTCTATGGCGGCATGTGGTCGGTGGCGCTGACCACGTTCTTCCAGATGATCGTCATCGTCCTCGGCCTCTTCTACATCGCCTGGCTGGTGGCCGGCCTGGCGGGCGGAGTGGCCCCGGTGATAGAACACGCGGCCGCGCACGGCAAATTCCATTTCTGGCCGGATCTGAATGGGGTGGCGCTGGTGGCCTTCATTTCCGGCCTGCTGACCATGGGTTTCGGCTCGATCCCACAGCAGGACGTGTTCCAGCGCGCCAACTCGTCGAAGAACGAGTCGGTGGCGATATGGGGCACGGTGGCGGGCGGCGTGGCTTACTTCCTGTTCGCGGCCGTGCCGCTGTTCCTGGCCTATTCCGCCAATCTGGTCGACCCCGCGCTGGCGACGAAATGGCTGGCGGCTGATAGTCAGAAACTGCTGCCGGAACTGGTCAAGGGGCATCTGCCCTTGTTCGCCCAAGTGATCTTCTATGGCGCCTTGCTCTCGGTGATCATGTCCACCGCCTCCGGCACCCTGCTGGCGCCATCGGTGACGATTTCGGAAAACGTGCTGAAGGGCTTCGTCACCCGCCGCAAGCACATGTCGGACAAAAAGCTGCTGCTGATGACCCGCTGGGTGGTCGGCGCTTTCGCCGCGCTGGTCACGCTCTACGCGTTGTGGGCGCTGGGCGCGGACACGGGCATCCACCAGATGGTGGAGAACGCCTACAAGGTCACGCTGGTGGTGGCGTTCGTGCCGCTGCTCGCCGGGCTTTACTGGGCGCGCGCCAATACGGCTGGCGCCTATCTCGCCATCGGCCTGGGGCTGGCGACCTGGCTGTCGCTGGAATTCTTCGCGCCGGAGGGCGGCATGCCGCCGCAATTCGCGGGCTTTCTCATGAGTGTGCTGGGGATGTTGGCGGGGTCGTTGCTGTTCCGGTCCGCCGCCGAGAGGAAAACGAAAAAAACGCTATAAAGATTTCTCCGGACTGGCCGATAGACATATCCCAAACAGTATTAATTTTTCCGGGAACATGGCCCAAACCCCCAACGTCATCGGCACGGCCGTCATGCAGTTGCTCAAGGATCGCGGGGAACCCGCGACCCCGGATAACTACGAACGTACCTATTACGAGCTTTCCGGCCTGCCGCGCCCGGCCAAGCCGAGCGAGCCCGCCGAGGACAACAGCGCCAACCTCAAACTGCTCGCCATGCTGCGCGAGATGGTGCGGGAAATCACCAACAAGACCGAGCACCTGGCACACGATCTGGGGGAGAAGAATCATGGCCTCTCGGAAAATGTCAGCAGCCTGAAATCCTGCCGCGACAAGCAGGAAATACTGCGCCTGCTTTCCACCGTGGTGATGCAGGCGGGTAGCATCCACAGCACGGTGGAATCGAGCCATCAGGAACTCCTGGAAACGCGCCAGTCGCTCAACGCCATGCAGGAAGAACTGGCCGAGACGCGCCAGTTGCTCAACGAGGATGCCCTGACCGGCGCCCTCAACCGACGCGGGCTGGATCTGACCCTGTCACGGGAGATCGCCCGCGCGCAACGCATCAATGCGCGTCTTTCCCTGGCGATGGTGGATCTCGACCACTTCAAGAAGATCAACGACGACTTCGGCCACGCGGCCGGCGACCAGATGCTGATGCACTTCACCAGCTTGATCCGCTCGGTGATGCGCAAATCCGATGCCCTGGTGCGCTACGGCGGTGAGGAATTCACGCTGATTTTGCCGGAAACCGATGCTCGCGGTGCCCATTTCGTGCTCGGCCGCCTGCAACAGGTGATGGCGCGCACGCCGCTGAATTACGAGGGTAAACAGATTAATACCACCTTCAGTGCGGGCATCGCCACCCTGAAACCCGAAGAAAACGGCCACGCCCTGCTGCGCCGCGCCGACGACGCCGTCTACGCCGCCAAGAACGCGGGGCGCAACGCCATCAGGCTGTCGCAGTAGTCAATCCTCGCGCCGGAATTCCCCCTCGATGACATCGCCTTCACCGGGTGGGGTGTTCGGCGGTGGCGGGGAGGGCGGACTACCGGAGGGTGCCCGCGCGGTGGGCCAGAGCAGCAGCAGCAGGGCGAGCACATCGGAGCCGGCGCCGGGCAGGATCAGAAGGACGCCGGCCATGAGGCGGCGACCACTGGCCCAGATTTCACCGAATGGGGCTTCACCGCGTTCCAGCGCCAATTTCACGCGCGCCGGCAGGTCGCTGTGTTGCGCGCGGATCAGCGTTGCCCCGACCCAGATCGCGGATATCAACCAGATCAGGGTCCAGCCCCAGCCGATTTTTTGCGCGATCTGGTAAATGCCCACTATTTCCAGGGCCGGAATGGCGACGGCTATAATCAGCGCCAGCCATGCAACTCCCCCCGTAACCCGAATACTCATAATTTATCCTCGTGTCTTCGCCGCCGGCACTCCGCATCATACTGACCACCCTGCCCGATGCCGAAATTGCCGGCCGCCTGGCGCGCGAGATGGTGGAAGCCAGGCTGGCGGCCTGCGTCAATGTGTTGTCACCCTGCCGTTCGATCTACCGCTGGCGGGATGGCAGTGAACCCGGCGATCGACTTGAGAGCATCCAGGAAGATGGGGAGATTCCCCTGATCATCAAGACCACGGTCGAACGTTACCTCGCGCTGGAAACCTTTCTGCGCGAGAAGCATCCTTATCAGTTGCCAGAAATCATCGCCATCGACGTGAACGATGGCTTGCCCGATTATCTCCGCTGGGTCGCCGCCGCGACCCAACCTTGACCCGGAGTTTTCTCATGCGTTTTCGCCTCGGCTTCCTCACCGCCCTCTTTTGCATTTCCCCGTTTCTCGCCCACGCCGAGGATGATCTGCTGGAACCGGAAAAAGCCTTCGTCTACTCCGCCAGCCAGACGAGCCCGGCCAGCGCGGAGGTGAACTTCCAGATCGCCAAGGGCTATTACCTGTACAAGAACAAACTCAAGTTCAGCGCCGATTCCGGCGTGAAACTGGGAACCCCGGCCCTGCCCGCCGGCAAGATCAAGCAGGATGAATACTTCGGTCGCATCGAAACCTATCGCGACGACCTGCGTTTCCGCATTCCCGTGGTGTTCCCCGACGGCGCGCCCAAGCCCTACAACCTGAAGGCCGAATTCCAGGGCTGCGCGGATGTCGGCGTCTGCTATCCGCCGCAGGAAGGCGTGGCGGCCATCAAACCGGTCGCGCCACAGCCGTCCGTGAGCGCGCCGCCGCAACAGCAGAGTACGTCCGCGCTCGCCCGATTGAAGGCGATGGCGGGCAGTTTGATGGGCGGCGACGAGCCGGAATTCCTGGCGCCCGAGGAAGCCTTCAAGATGGATTTGAAGGCGCTCGCCGACGGCTCCCTGGAGGCGCGCTACAAGATCGCCAAGGGGCATTACCTGTATCGCGACAAGCTCAAATTCAAGATCACGCATCCCGCCGGGGTGACAGTGGCGAACCTGGATCTGCCGCCGGCCGATGAGAAAATCGACCCCAACTTCGGCAAGATGCGCATCTACCATCAGTCCTTCAGCGCCGTGGTAAGGCTGGCCGGCCTGCCGGCGGGAACCAGCAAGCTGAAACTCACCGCCGTTTACCAGGGGTGCAGCGAGAAGGGCATTTGCTATCCGCCACAGGAGCAGAACTTCAATCCGACCGTAAAATTCGCCGCGCCCATTCCCGCCGCGCCGGCCGCCACAAGCGCGGAAATCGCCCCCGAGCCGGTCGCGGAAGCAGCCCCGCCGCCAGCAGCCGAAGCGAACACCGGCGCGCCAGTCGCCGTCAGCGCGCCACCCGCCCCCGTCGCAAGCGCGCCCGCCAAGGACACCTCCGACGCGGGCCGGATCACCGCCCTGCTCGAAGGCGGCAATTACTGGGTGGTGGTGGCCAGCTTCTTCGGCTTCGGCCTGCTGCTTTCGTTCACCCCCTGCGTGTTCCCGATGATCCCCATCCTCTCCGGCATCATCGTCGGACAGGGCGCTGGCATCACCAAGCGCAAGGGCTTCATGCTGTCGCTGGCCTATGTCCTCGGCATGGCCTTTACCTACGCCCTGGCCGGCGTGGCGGCGGGCCTTTCCGGCACCCTGATCTCCAACGCCTTGCAGAACCCCTGGGCGCTGGGCACGGGGGCGGCCATTTTCGTGGCGCTGGCCATGTCCATGTTCGGCTTCTATGAACTGCAACTGCCCAGCTTCCTGCAGAGCCGTTTTACCGAGGCCAGCAACCGCGTCAAGGGTGGCCATTTCGCCAGCGTGTTCCTGATGGGCGTGATCTCCGCGCTGATCGTCGGCCCTTGCGTTGCCGCGCCGTTGGCCGGCGCGCTGCTCTATATCAGCCAGACCGGAGATGTGGTGCTGGGCGCGATCTCTCTGTTCTTCCTGGCCATGGGCATGGGCGTGCCGCTGCTGCTGGTCGGCCTTTCCGCCGGCGCCCTGCTGCCGCGCGCGGGCGGCTGGATGGAGTCGGTCAAGAAGTTCTTCGGCGTCGCCCTGCTGGCCGTGGCGATCTGGCTGATCTCGCCGGTGTTGTCGGCCATCGTGCAGATGCTGATGTGGGCCGCGCTGCTGATGATTTCCGGCGTCTACCTCAAGGCGTTGGAACCCCTGGCGGTGAACGCCAGCGGCTGGGCACGCTTCTGGAAAGGCACCGGCCTGATCAGCCTGGTAGTCGGCATCGCCATGCTACTGGGCGCGCTGGGCGGCGGCCGCGACATGTTGCAACCGCTGGCCATCTTCAAGGGCGGTGTCGCCGGCGCGGCCGAAGTGGCGCCGCATATGACCTTCCAGCGCGTGAAGAATGGCGCTGAACTGGATGCCGCGGTAAAGGGCGCCGGCGGTCGCGCGGTGATGCTGGACTTCTATGCGGACTGGTGTGTGTCGTGCAAGGAAATGGAGAACTTCACTTTCGCCGACCCCAAGGTGCGGGCGCGCCTCAAGAACGTGCTCCTGCTCCAGGCTGACGTCACCGCCAACACAGCCGACGACAAGGCGCTGCTGGCGCGTTTCAAGCTGTTCGGCCCGCCCGGCCTCATCTTCTGGGACAAAGCCGGCCAGGAAGCCGCTTACCGCGTGGTCGGCTATGAGCCGCCCGAGAAATTCCTGCGCAGCGTGGACCAAGCCTTGCCGTGATCGACAAGAAACTGTTGTTGTTCGCCGCCGCGCTGGCTCTGGCCGGTGCCGGGGCGCTCGCCCAGCGTTATCTCTTTTCCTCCGCGCCCGAAGCGCCCGCGCCGGTCGAGCTGCGTTCCGCGCAATTCTGGGATGCCAGCTTGCCCGACCTCGCCGGGCGGCAACAGCCGTTGACGCAATGGCTGGGCAAGGTGGTGGTGGTGAATTTCTGGGCGCCCTGGTGCCCGCCCTGCCGCGAGGAAATTCCCGGCTTCATCGCGCTCCAGGAACAACTTGGCAAGCAGGGCCTGCAATTCATCGGCGTGGCGCTGGACGAGCACGACAAGGTCGCGGCTTATGCCGACGGCGAAGGCATGAACTACCCCATCCTGCTCGGTGGTGGTGAGGCGGTGGACCTCGGTCGGATCGCCGGCAATCGTCTCGGCGGCCTGCCCTACACCGTGGTGTTCGACCGTAAGGGCAACGCCGTCGCCGGCCTTACCGGCGCGGTGCCGCGCGCGCGCATGGAAGCATTGGTCAAGCCGCTGCTATGAACGGGACAGCCGAATTCATGCAGGAACCCCCCTTTTTCAAAGGGGGGCAGGGGGGATTTTTTCGCGCTAGGGAGTGGCTGGGGCTGCTTAAATCCCCCCCAACCCCCCTTTGCAAAAGGGGGGGGGCAAGATGACAGCCGTCCCCGCCACCCCCTCGCGTCCCCTGCTGACCGCCGCCGGGCGCGCCATCGGCGACTTCGCCATGATCCGCGACGGCGACCGCATCCTGCTCGGCCTCTCCGGCGGCAAGGACAGCCTCACGCTGCTGCAGATCCTGCTGCACCTGCAAAAGAAGGCGCCGGTGAAGTTTGAACTGGCGGCCTGCACTGTCGATCCACAATCGCCCGAGTTCGACCCGTCGCCACTCAAGGGCTACCTGGCGGATCTGGGCGTGACCTATTTCTATGAAAGCCAGCCCATCCTCGAATCCGCCGCCGAGCACATGAAGGGCGATTCCTTCTGTGCCTACTGCTCGCGCATGCGCCGCGGCATCCTCTACCGCATCGCGCGCGAGAACGGCTATGGCGTGCTGGCCCTGGCGCAGCACCTGGACGATCTGGCGGAAAGCTTCCTGATGAGCGCGTTCTTCGGCGGCAAACTGCGCACCATGCAGGCGCATTACCTGAACGACGCGGGCGATGTGCGGGTGATCCGCCCCCTGGTCTACGCGCGCGAACGGCAGACCCGCGACTTCGCCAACCGCGCCGGCTTGCCGGTGATCTTCGAGAACTGCCCGGCCTGTTTTTCCATGCCGATGCAGCGCTACCAGATGAAGAATCTGCTGGCGGAACAGGAGAAGCAACACTCCAAACTGTTCGCCAGCCTGCTCACCGCGATGAAGCCGCTGATGACGCTGCAGGGGCCGGATGCGATAGCCAAGGAATCCCCATGAGCACCTATGTCGTCGGTGACATCCAGGGTTGTAACGAAGCGCTGGAAACATTGCTTGCCGCCCTGAAATTCAACCGCGGCCGTGACCGCCTGTGGATCACCGGCGACCTGGTCAATCGCGGCGAGGATTCGCTGGCCGTGCTGCGCTGGTGCATGCAACACGATGATTGTGTGGTGGCGGTGCTGGGCAATCACGACCTGCATTTGCTGGCGGTGGCGGAGGGTTTCGTGCCGCCACACCGCAAGGACACGCTGGACCTGATCCTGCAAGCGCCCGACCGCGCGGCGCTGCTCGAATGGCTGCGCCGGCGTCCCATGCTGCACCGGGAAGGAGTCTGGCTGATGCTGCATGCCGGCCTGCCGCCGGAGTGGGACGCCGATGCCGCCGAGTTGCATGCCGGCGAGCTGGAACGGGCCTTGCGCGGGCCGCGCTGGCGCGCCTTCCTGAAAGACATGTACGGCAACGAGCCGCGCCGTTGGAGTCCGCTGCTCAGTGGCCAGGATCGTCTGCGTTTCATCGCCAACGCGCTGACCCGCACCCGTTATCTGCACGTCGACGGCAGCCTGGAATACCAGCACAAGCTGGGCCTGGATTCCGCGCCGGACAACCTCGTTCCCTGGTTTGATTTCCCCAATCGCCGTAGTGGCGACGCGCGCATCCTGTTCGGGCATTGGTCCACGCTCGGCCTGATGGTGCGCGAAGACGTGGTGGCGCTTGATACCGGCTGCCTCTGGGGCGGCGCGCTGACCGCGTTCAGACTGGAAGACGAGCAGTGCTTCCAGGTCCGCTGCCAGGCGCGGCACACGCCGAAAACGTAGGTTCTGGAACCCCCCTTTCCCAAAGGGGGGCAAGGGGGATTGGGCAACGCTTGTCCTGGCGCGGACCTTGTAGAAGTCCCCCCCAGCCCCCCTTTGGGAAAGGGGGGAGCCGCTACCCCATCGCCGCCCGGATTGCTTCTTCGGTGGCGCGCGCCAGCTCTCGCCGGGTGAGGCCTTCACTGGCGATCGGTGGGAGAAAAGCCACTTCCGCGTGTACTTCCCTCAGCTTCAGGATTTTCAGAAGTGATTCGCCCAGGCTGATCCGAGCGTAATAGGCCGCCTCGGCGCAGAGCGAGCCGTCGCCATTCCGGTAGCGAATGAAGACCGGCCAGACCGCCGACTTCGCCTCCACCGCCGGCTGGAACAGCGAGGGGAAGAACGGCAGCACGCCGCGGCCGTCCGAGGTGGTGCCTTCCGGGAACAGCGCCAGACAATCCCCCTCGCGCAGATGCTCGGCCATGAGCTGGTTCACCCGCATCGCATCGGCTTTTTTCTCGCGCACCAGGAACACCGTGCCGGAGGCCTCCGCGAACCTGCCGAACACCGGCCAGTTGCGCACTTCGGCCTTGGAGATGAAACGCGCCGGCAACAGGCTATGGAGCAGGTGGATGTCCAGCCAGGAAACATGATTGGCGGCGACGAGAGCGCCACCCGGAGGCGGTAGCTCGCCGTGCACACGCACACGCACCGCGAGAATCGCCAGTAATTGTGTTGCCCAGAGGGTTACCCGGCGCGCCCGTTCCGGTCGACCCAGCGACGGGAAGCGTAGCAGCACGAGGAGCGTGCCAGCCACGATATGGCTGACCACGCGGAGGAATTTCAGGCTAGGCGACAACAACATGCCGGCATTGTAGCGCCGGCTTCCAGCCGGCATTTTTCACTCACGCCTGCTTCAGGAAGTGGCGCGCGTAGACCGGATTGAGGTTCTTCAAGGGCAGCAGGATGGGCAGATCGGCAGTGTTGAAATCCGGGTCCCAGGCCGGCTCGCCGCAGACATAAGCGCCCAGGCGCAGATAGCCTTTGACCAGGGGTGGCAGCACCGGCGCGGCCGCGCTTTCCAGAGATTCAAGCGGCAGCGGGCAGCGCGGGAAGACACGCCATTCGATCGGCGCCAGATGCTTTTCTTTGACCGCGTGCCAGATGCCGGCGGCGTTATGGCCGCCGTCGGCCATGCCGATGCTGGCGCAGCCGATCAGGTATTCATGGCCGTTTTTCAACATGTATTCGGCCAGGCCTGCCCAAAGGTGGGTGATGACGCCGCCGCTACGGTAATCGGCATGCACACAGGAGCGTCCCAGTTCCACCATGCGCCCGCGCAGGTGTTGCAGGCGGGTGAGGTCGAATTCGCTTTCCGAGTAGTAGCTGCCCACCCGTTTGGCATTGCCCGGGCTGAGGATGCGGTAGGTGCCCACCACTTCGCCGTTGTCCGGGTCGCGCACCAGCAGGTGCTCGCAAAAGGCGTCGTAGAGGTCGATGTCGAGGCCCGCTTCCGGGGTGGCGAGGCGGGCGCCCATTTCTTCGCCGAATACCTTCCAGCGCAACCGTTGCGCCTCGCGCACTTCTTCCTGATGTCGCGCCATGGCGACGCGAAACTGTTTCCTGGTCCTGCCTTCCTGCCCGGTGCGTTCCTGGAGCATGCGTTTTCCTTTTCTTTGCGGTGGTGCGGCAAAGGTAAGAAAGCGCGATTACCTGACGGTGACAGCCAGATGAAGAAATGGTGACCATGCACGGGGGCCAACCGGGGTGTGCCACTCAAGCGTAGCGGCGTAGCCGTAACGAAAACTGCGAGAGCGCTTCGATGCCGCTGCTTTCGGCGCGTTGGCACCAGTCCTGGAGTTGCCTCGCCAACTGCTCGCTGGAGGCGGTGGAACGGCTCCACAGCGCGGTGAGCTCCTGGCGCATCTGGTACAGGGTGTCGAGGCGCGGGCTTTGCGCCAGCAGGATTTGCAGGTGCAGGCGCTCGCTGGCTTTCAGGTCGGCGAGGTTGCGGCCGAACCAGGCGCGCGCCTGTTTGAGCGTGATGTCCTGGGGCAGGCTGGCGCCCAGCTTGTCGAGTTCCTCGGCATAGGTGCGTTTCATGCCGCGCGCGTAGCGGGTGAGCACGTCGTAGCGGTGGGTGACCACGCTTTGCAGCAGTTCGACATCGCAGAAGTGCTTGATCTCGCCCCAGCGCACTTTCGGCGCGATCTTCTTGACCTTGGCCAGCCGGAAAAACGCCAGGACGCGGATGTAGCCCCAGCCGATGTCGAATTCATACCAGCGGTTGGAGAGCTTGGCGGAACTGCCGTAAGCGTGATGGTTGTTGTGCAACTCCTCGCCGCCGATCAGGATGCCCCAGGGCAGGATGTTGGTGCTGGCGTCGTCGCAGGCGAAGTTGCGGTAGCCATAGTAGTGGCCGGCGCCGTTGATGATGCCGGCGGCGAACACCGGCATCCAGAGCATCTGCGCCGCCCAGATGGTCAGGCCGATGGCGCCGAACAGCGCGAGGTCGATGATCAGCATGAGGACTATGCCCAGATTGCGGCGGCCGCTATAGAGATTGCGCTCCAGCCAGTCGTCCGGCGTGCCGTGGCCGTAACGCTCGCGCGTGGCGGCCTTGCCGGCTTCGGCCTGATACAGCTCGTAGCCCTGTGTCAGCACCTTGCCGATGCCGAGGATGACCGGGCTGTGCGGGTCTTCGGCGGTTTCGCATTTTGCGTGGTGCTTGCGGTGCACGCTGACCCATTCCTTGGTGACGGCGCCGGTGGTGAGCCAGAGCCAGAAGCGGAAGAAATGGCTGGCGCTGGGGGAAAGGTCGAGCGCCCGATGCGCCTGCGCGCGATGCAGGAAGATGGTGATGCTGGCGATGCTGATGTGGGTCAGCGCCAGGGTGGTCAGGACATAACCCCACCAGGGCAGGTCGATCAATCCGTTCAGATATTCGCTCATGCGGGACTCGTTTGGCTGGCTGAGTCGGGATTGTTGGCCTCGCGGGCCAGATGCACAACCCGTTGCGGAAAGGGGATTTCGATGCCTTCATGCTGGAATCGTTCCCAGATGGCCCAGTTGATGTCCGAGCGCAGACGGCGTTCACCCGCTTCCGGGTGGTCGATCCAGAACACCAGGTCGAGGTTGATGCCGTTGTCGCCGAAACTGCTCAGATGTACCTGGGGCTCCGGTTCCGCGAGCGGGCCATCCACCTTCGCCAGGGCTTCCAGCAAGGCCCGTTTCGCGGCCGCGAGGTTCGTGCCGTAGGCCACCTGCACCGGCAGCATGATGCGGTTGTCGCGATTGGCGAGGGTGTGATTGACCACCGCCGAGGTGATCAGGGTGTCGTTGGGAATGATGGTTTCCGTGCCGTCGAGGCTGCGTATCACCGTGTAGCGCGTGGCGATGCGCGTGATCTCGCCGAAATACGGGCCCACCGTCACCATGTCGCCGATGCGGATGGACTGGTCGAGCAGCAGGGTGAAACCGGAGACGTAGTTGGCGGCGATTTTCTGCAAGCCCAGGCCCAGGCCGACACCGAGTGCGCCGCCGAATACCGAGAGCACGGTGATGTCGATGCCCACCAGCGGCAGGGCGATCAGGATCGCCAGCAGAATCAGCAAGCCCTGCGTCATCTTGGTGATGGCCAGACGCAGATTGGCGTTGCCCGGCATGGCGATGGCCAGGCGCCCCTCCACGACCTTGGTCAGCCACAGCGCCAGGGTGATCAGCGCGCCCAGCGAGAGCAGGCCGACCAGGACGGTATAGAGCGAGAGATATTGCTTGCCGACATGGAAGCCGATGCCGTCCAGCGCGGCAATCACGGCATCGAGATAGCCGGTGACATGCAGCGCCACGCCGCACAACACCAGCCAGGACACCGCGCGTTGCAGGGACAGCAGCATGCGCCCCGGCTTGAACGCCCGGCGCAGCAAGTGCAGCACGGCCTGAATGGCGAAGTACGAACCGAGCAGCGGCAGCGCCAGATTGAGCAGATGCACGGACTGCCAATGTTCCAGCACCGCGCGACCGACCAGGATCATCGGCAGCAGCAGGGCGGGCAGCGCCAGCCGGCCCCATTCCGCGGGGGAAAGATGAATCAGCCGCTTCTCCGCGCCGACGTGGTCGGCGCGTTTGCGCAACGTGTTCATCAGCAGCCAGGACAGCGCCGCCAGGGCGACCAGCACGGCCAGCTCCAGCAACATGGGCGGATTGCCCAGGTTGTCGGCAAGATTCAGCAGCAGATTTTCGATGGGTTCGGCGCGGTTCATGGAGGGGGTGGGTTGGTGGTTTGCTCCCCCCTTTGAAAAGGGGGGCCGGGGGGGATTTAACCCGGCTCGGATTGATGCCTACGTCGGCAAATCCCCTCTAACCCCCCTTTGGCAAAGGGAGGGGCGGGTCAGCACTGCTCCCAGGGCAGCCCGTCAAAGCGCCAGCCGTTGTGGGTGGAACGTTGGTGGTTGTCGTCCAGTTCGCCCTCGAAGCCGTAGAGCACGTTGTAGACATCGGAAAACCCGTTTTTCTCCAGGTACTCGCCAGCTTCCTTCGAGCGGTTGCCGGAACGGCAGATCAGCAGCACCGGGCGATGGTGCGAGGCGGCCATGCGTACCTGGCCGAGAAAATGCGGGTTCAGATCCCAGTTGATGCCCTCGTACCAGGCGATGAGGATGGCCCCCACCGGGTGCCCGACGAAGAGAAATTCGAACTCGGAACGGCAGTCGATGAACACCGCGTCCGGATGGCTATTGAGAAAATCGTGGGTTTCTTTCGGGGTCAGGTGTTGCATGGGTGTCTCCTTGCTCCCCTCTCCCGCTGGGAGAGGGGCTGGGGGTGAGGGAACAACGGTAGATGACGCGACGGCGGAAACATACCAGCAGCCCGGATGCTACGAGTAGATACCGAACGGGTCATCCGGGTTCACCCCATCCATGAACGGCTTCTTGCGATCGCGGTGGGTCACTTGATACATGCAGCCCATCCAGTTGCCGATCACGGCTTCGGCGGTGTCGTGCCAGGTGTTGTCCAGATTGGCCGCCACCAGGACTTCCGGGAATGCCGGTAGCGACTCGCCCGCCGCCACCGCTTTATGCAGATGTTCGCGCCATTCCAGCAGGATGGCCTGCTCATGCGGATGCAGATAGTTGTCCGGGAAGGGCGGCGGGGAGGGCTGCTTGCCTTGCGCCGCCAGCAGCGCATCGCGTTTGTATTCCTTCAACAGGGAAATCGTGTCGTATTCCGGATGGCCCTGGAAAAACACCATGCGCAGGCCATCGTGGCTGGTGGCCAGGTGCACGCCCACCTCCTCGCTTTCCACCAGCACGCGCAGGCCGGCGGCTTCGAACTGGGCGCGCGAGACATCGTTCCAGCGCGAATGCGGCACATCGAAACGGGTATTCACGTCGCCCACCAGCGGATGCCGTTTGTCCATCACCCGGTGCGAGAACACGCCCCAACGCTTGTGCGGCTGCCGAACGCGCGGCTGCTGGTAGCGGAAGTGCAGCACCGCATGGGTGGCCAGGCAGGACAGCAGGGTGGTGGTGACATTGCCCCAGGCCCAGTCGATGACCTCGCCCAGCGGCCCCCAGAACGGCTCCTTCGACAAATCCTCGCCGGAGACGTTGGCGCCGGTGATGATCAGCGCATCCAGGCCCTCCGCGCGGATTTTCTCGAACGGTTCGTAATAGCTCGCGATATGCGCCGCCGCTTTCTCGCCGCGCGGAATGGCGTCGAGTGTGAAGGGATGCACATAGAACTGCGCGATCGGATTGCTCTCGCCGATCAGGCGGAAGAATTGCCGCTCGGTCGCCTCCAGCGCCGCGTCCGGCATCATGTTTAGGAGGCCGATGTGCAGTTCACGAATATCCTGATGCGCCGCCCGCTCCTGCGGCAGCACGATGGTCGTTCCCGCCTCGCGTAGGCGTTGCAGGGCGGGCAGATCGTTATGGGCGACGATGGGCATGAAGGGCTCCGAAATTACGTGGCCGGGTTGAGGGTGTCGGCGTCGATGTCACGAGTAAACAAACGGCACGGATCAATCTCTAGCTTCCGCTGAGACTAGGCTTGCCGCGCGGCGACGGCGCCCTTCGGCCTTCACCTCCACCATGCTCAATGGCGTCGCGATGCCGCTTTCCGCTCCTTCACGAATCGCCTGACGTAGCTGTTCCAGTTTCGCCGCGCGCAGGTGATCCTGCTCTTCCATCAGGCGCAACGCCTCGCGTACCACCTCGCTGGCCGAGGTATAGCGTCCTGAACTGACTTTTTCACGCACCATGGATTCAAGTTGCGGCGTGAGGTTGATGTTCATCGTCATGGCGAGCGTCCTTGCGGGAGGGTGTTTCGAAACTAGCCAAGCTGGCAAAGACTGTCAAATATTGGCAAGCAAAACGGGGGTGGCAGGGATGGCTATCCCGCTGGCCATAGGGCTTCATGGCGACTTGGCGCGGGATATCAAGCCGCTCATTGCAACCCGGCTTGCCGCGCCAGCCACTTGCCCGATTGCTCGCGCTCTTGTATTACAACGCTTCTGGTTTTCCAACCCGATTTCCGAATGACGCTTTACGACGAATCCTCAATAAAAGTCCTCAAGGGCCTGGAACCGGTGCGCGCGCGGCCGGGCATGTACACGCGCACCGACTCGCCCACCCATGTCATCCAGGAAGTGGTCGACAACGCCGCCGACGAGGCGCTGGCTGGCTACGCGCGCAATCTCACGGTGCGCGTGCATCTCGATGGCTCGGTTTCGGTGGCGGACGATGGCCGCGGCATTCCGGTGGGGCCGCACCCCACCGAGAAGGAACCGACCGTGGTGGTGGTGTTCACTCGCCTGCACGCCGGCGGCAAGTTCGACAAGACCAGCGGCGACGGCGCTTACGCCTTCTCCGGCGGCCTGCACGGGGTCGGCGTGTCGGTGACCAACGCCCTGTCCACCCGCTTGAGCGTCACCGTGAAGCGCGATGGTGAGGTGCATCAGGTCGAGTTCGTCGACGGCGGCCGCCTGGAGAAACCGCTGGAAATCACCGGCAAGTGCGCGAAAAAAGACAGCGGCACCCTGGTGCGCGCCTGGCCCGACCCGGCGTTTTTCGACAGCCCGCGCATTTCCCTGCCGGAGTTGGAGCGTCTGCTGCGCGCCAAGGCGGTGTTGCTGCCCGGTGTCACCGTGAAGCTGGTGATCGAACGCGAAGAGGGTGAGCAGGAAAAAGCCTGGTCCTATCCCAACGGCCTGCCGCAATACCTCGCGGAATTGCTCAACGATGCCGAACCCCTGGTGCCCGCCTTCTCCGGCGAGCGCTATGCCGACGGCGAGGGTGGCAACAGCGGTGGCAACAGCGGTGGCAACAGCGGCGGCTACGCCAAAGGCGAGGGCGCGGCCTGGGTGTTCACCTGGGCGGATGGGAGCGGCGCGGCGGAGAGCTTCGTCAACCTGATCCACACCGCGCAGGGTGGCACCCACGAAGCCGGCCTGAAAGCCGGCGTGTTCGACGCCGTGAAGGCCTTCGCCGAACACCACGGTCTGCTGCCGCGTGGCGTGCAGTTGCGCCAGGAGGATGTCTGCGGGCGCATGAGTTTCGTGCTCTCGGCGCGCATCCTCGACCCGCAGTTCCAGGGCCAGGTGAAAGAGAAACTCAACTCGCGTGAGGCGGTGAAACTGGTCTCCTCGATGGTGCGCGACCCCTTCGAGGTCTGGCTCAACGGCCATGTCGAACACGGCAAGACGCTGGCCGAACTGGCCGCGCGGGCGGCGGCGAGCCGGCTGAAATCGGCACAGAAGGTGGAGAAGCGCAAACAATCTTCCGTGGTGGTGCTGCCGGGCAAGTTGTCCGATGCCAGCGGCAGCGACATGGAGAGCAACGAACTGTTTCTGGTCGAAGGTGATTCCGCCGGCGGCTCCGCCAAACAGGCGCGTGACCGCGAAACCCAGGCCATCCTGCCCCTGCGCGGCAAGGTGCTGAACACCTGGGAAGTGGAGCCGGAACGGCTCTACGCCAACAACGAAGTGCACGACATCGCCGTCGCCCTGGGGGTGGAACGGCACGGGATCGACGATCATCCCGACCTTTCCGGTCTCAGATATGGCAAGGTAGTGCTGATGGCGGATGCCGATGTCGATGGTTCCCATATCAACACCCTGTTGCTCACCCTGTTCTTCCGCCACTTTCCACGGCTGGTGGAACAGGGTCGCATCTGTGTGGCGCAGCCACCGTTGTATCGGGTGGACGTACCGGCGCGTGGCAAGAAGCCAATGCGCCGTTTCTACGCCCTGGACGATGATGAGTTGACGGCGATCCGTGACCGCCTGCAACGCGACGGGGTGAAACCGGAAGCCATCGAGGTGGGCCGTTTCAAAGGCCTGGGCGAGATGAATCCAGAACAATTGCGGGAAACCGCGATGAGCCCGGCTACTCGCCGGGTATTGCCGGTGAGGGTGTCGCGCGAGGAAATGGCCGCGGCGATCGCCATGTTCGACATGCTCATGGGCAAAGGAGAGGCCGGCGCGCGCCGGGAATGGATGGAAGCAAAAGGCAACACGGTAGAGGCGGATATATGACACAGGAAACACCAGCTACAACCCCGACGGCGAGCGACATGGAGGAGCGGCGTTTCTGCTCCAGTTGTGGCCGCACCAAACCGCTCCTGGGCGGCGCCCTGGTGCGCTGCGCGAACGGCGCCAAGCGCTGGAAATGCGCGGATTGCCGCGCCAAATCGAAGGCGCACCAGGCCACCAAGACGGGCACCACGTAGGTCGGGTTAGCGCAGCGTAACCCGACGCAACGGTTGTAGCGCCGGCTTCCAGCCGGCAGTTTTAACAGACGCCGGCAAGGATGCCGGCGCTACAAGTGCGCGCCTACCCCACCCATTTAGAACCGCGCAGCCATCCATGACCCAGCACGACGATTCCCTGACCCTTGACCTGTTCGTGGCGCCTCCCGCCGCGAGCGAGCCCCCGATGCCGCCCTTGCCCCCCTCCGGCGACGAGGCGCCGCCCAAGGACTACCTGCCCTTGGGCGAATTCGCCGAGCGCTGCTACCTCTCCTATGCCATGAGCGTGGTGCTGGGCCGGGCGCTGCCGCATGTCGAGGACGGTATGAAGCCGGTGCAGCGGCGGATTCTTTACTCCATGCGCGAGATGGGACTCACCGCCGCCAGCAAGCACGTCAAATCCGCGCGCGTGGTCGGCGATGTCATCGGCAAACTGCACCCGCACGGCGACCAATCGGTCTACGACGCCATGGTGCGCATGGCGCAGAGCTTCACCCTGCGTTACCCCTTGATCGACGGCCAGGGCAACTTCGGCTCGCGCGACGGCGACGGCGCGGCGGCGATGCGCTACACGGAAAGCCGCCTCACCCCCATCGCCGAATTGCTGCTGTCGGAAATCGACGCCGGCACGGTCGATTTCAAACCCAACTACGATGGCGCCTTCAAGGAGCCCGTCCTGCTGCCGGCGCGCCTGCCCCTGTTGCTGGCCAATGGCGCCTCCGGCATCGCCGTCGGCATGGCCACGGAAATCCCGTCGCACAACCTGCGCGAACTGGCGGAAGCCGGTGTGCATGTGCTCAAGCATCCCGAAGCGACCAGCGCCGAACTGCTTGCCTTCGTGCCCGGCCCCGATTTCCCCGGCGGCGGCCAGATCATCTCCAACCCGGCCGACATCCGCGCCGCCTACGAAACCGGGCGCGGCAGCCTGCGCGTGCGCGCGCGCTGGCAGATCGAGCCGCTGGCGCGCGGGCAATGGCGTGTGGTGGTCACGGAATTGCCGCCGGGCGTGTCCACCGCCCAGGTGCTGACCCAGATCGACGCCCTCACCAACCCGCAGATCAAGACCGGCAAGAAAGAGCTTTCCCAGGAACAGAAGACCCTCAAGGCCGCCCTGCTCGCCGCTCTGGACGCCGCGCGTGACGAATCCGACGAAAAGGCGCCGGTGCGCATCGTCCTGGAGCCACAATCGCGCAACCAGGACCCGGACAGCTTCATGCGGCTCCTGCTGGCCCAGACCAGCCTGGAAACCACCGCGCCGATGAACCTCACCGTGGTCTCTCGCTCCGGCCGCCCCGGCCAGAAGGGGCTGGCCGCCCTGATCGGCGAATGGGCCAGCTTCCGGGTCGATACGGTGCGGCGCCGGACCGCGCACCGCCTCGACGCGGTCGAGCGCCGCATCCACATCCTGGAAGGCCGCCAGGCGGTCTTGCTCAACATCGACGAAGTCATCCACGTCATCCGCGAAGCCGACGACCCCAAGGCCGACCTCATGGCCGCCTTCGCGCTCAGTGAAATCCAGGCCGACGACATCCTGGAAATCCGCCTGCGCCAGTTGGCCCGGCTGGAGGGCATCAAGATCGAAAGGGAACTGGGTGAGCTGCGCACCGAGAAAGAGGGCCTGCTCAAGCTGCTCGGCGACGAGGGCGAACTGAAACGCCTGGTCATCAGCGAAATTCGCGCCGACGCGAAGAAGTACGGCGATGAGCGGCGCACCCTGATCGAAACCGCGCAGGCCATCACCGCCGCCTCGACCAACGACACCATTGTCGACGAGCCGGTCACCGTCATCGTCTCCAGGAACGGCTGGCTGCGCGCCCGCGCGGGCCACGGCCTCGATCCCGCCGCGATCCAGTACAAGGCCGGCGACAGCGCCCTGGCCGTGCTGGAAACCCGCAGCACCTGGCCACTGGCCCTGCTCGACAGCGCCGGGCGCAGCTACGCCATCCGCATCCCCGATCTGCCCACCGGACGTGGCGACGGCGTCCCGCTCGCCACCCTGGCCGAACTCGCCAAGGGCGAACGTCTGCTCTACGCCCTCTCCGCCACCCCGGACAGCCGCTGGCTGATCGCCAGCGACGGCGGCTACGGTTTTCTCTGCCAGCTCTCCGACCTGCTTTCGCGACAGCGCGCCGGTAAGGCCTTCCTCACCCTGGAACCCGGCTGGCAACCCCTGCCGCCGGCCCGCGTTGGTTGCGCCCCCGGCTCGGGGAAAGCGCCCGAGCCGCCCCCCGAGGGGGCCAAGTCGATCTTGGGGCGGCCCGGCGATCGACTTGAGGCCGGCACCTGGGTCGCGGTGGCCGCCGACAACGGCAAGTTGCTCGCCTTCCCCCTGGAGGAAATGAAAATCCTCGGCGGCGGCAAGGGCGTGCAGTTGATGAAGCTGGAAGACAACGAACGTCTCCTGGCGCTGGCCACCTTCGACGGCCAGCGCCTGGCGGTCGAAGGCAAAACCCGCCTCGGCCGCCCCGCCAATGTGGTGCTATCCGGCGAAGCCCTGGAGAAACACCGCCACCGCCGCGCCCGCAAAGGCCATGTGCTGGACCGGATCACGCGGGTGGAGAAGATGGACGGGGTTCAGAGCTAGTCCACTGAGGCATAGCGGGTCTGTTTGACCAAGTCACTGAAGCGGGAGCGGAACTCTGTTTGTAGGCCAGGCTGTGGCTTCATCGCTGCCTGACGATCGTCAGGCAATCACCGCCTTTACCCGAAAGCCCAGAAAGCATGTGTTGGACCGTCAGGCAGCGATGAAGCCGCAGCCTGACCTACGGGGGAGCGCTCGCGCCAGAGGTCGATTCGTACGTGCTCAGCCCTTGCGCGCGATGGCCGCTTCCACCAATTCCAGAAAATCCGTCTGGTTCTTCACCTGCGCGACTTCCTGTGAGGTGACGGTGTAGCCGTGCGGGCCGGCGATGGCTTCGTAGCGCGGCACGCGGGAGTGGAACAGGCGTGGGAAGACCCAGCGGGTGAAGTCGTTGGGTTCGACCTGGGCGACGAATTCCAGACCCTTTTCCGCCATGTACACGGGCAGGTTTTCCGCCAGGAAGGCGGGGCGGTAATAGAGCGGCTTGGGGTCGGACTGGGCGCGACGGATCAGGGTGTCTTCCTCGTCCCTGGTCGTCACCTTGATGTAGAGAATCAGGGTGTGTTCGGCCAGCAGGTCGATCACGGAATCGTCTTCCAGCTCGCACAGGCTGCCGCCGACGTCGTTGACGAAATGGTCGTAGCCGTAGATTTCCTGTGCCTTGCGGATGAACTCCGGCACGTCCTTCATGGCGGCGATCTCACCCTCGCGATAGAGCGCCTGGCGGCGGCTGAATTCGGGCAGGGACAGCCCGGCGAAGTCCGGATTGCCGAGCTTGCCGACGAAGGACAACACCGGGCCGAGATCCTGAATCTTGATGTTGTTGCGGACGTCGATCCAGTCGTTGCGCAACAGTTCGCGCAGGAACGGCACCTGCATGGCCTGCTGCTTGATCAGGTCGAGGATGGGTTCGTCCAGATAGCGCGTGCCGATGCGGTAATCGCCGGAAAAATGGAACCAGTCGTGGCGGCGCAGCAGGGCGGAGATATAGGTCTTGCCGACGCCGGACATGCCCAGCAAGGTGATTTTCTTGTGCTCCCAGGCACGGAAGGATGCAGGCGTGAATTTCATCGGATAGGCGGTTCAAGTGCGGGAAGGCCATCAGTGTGCCCGAGCAAGCGTGTTCGGTGAATGGCAACCACCCAAATGAGAACCGCTTGCATTTGAGAATGGTTCGCATATAAGATTCGCCACATGAACGCAGCCACTCGAAACCAAGTCGTGAAACCCCCGCCGACCCTGCCGGAAGTGGTGAGCGCGGCCGCGCTGATGCGAGGCCAGCCGGTTCTGCGGATCGAGCATGGCGGCGAGTGTTATCAATTGCGCCTGACCAAGAACGGCAAGTTGATCCTGACGAAATGACCCGATTGTCGCCTCGGCGACGATAGAGCCAGCCAAAGGGCTTCTCCCGGATTCGCAAGCGCTGAAGCGCCAACGACTCCGCTGCCCCCGCAAGGGGGACGCCGGATTCGTAAGCGCTGAAGCGCCAACGACTCCGCAGCCCCTGTAGCCAGCCAGAAATGACTGATTACTCGATGATTGGAGAAGTCCATGCAAAGCAAGCCCTTACTCGCCCTTTCCACACTGGCGCTGGCCGCCGGCCTGTCCAGCACCGCCATGGCGGTGGAATATCCCATCGGCTCGCCGCAGAACCGCAACGGCATGGAGATTGGCGCGGTCTACCTGCAACCCGTGGAAATGGAGTCGGTCATGGGCCACGCCATGCTGCCGGCCAACAAGTCCGATGTGCATCTGGAGGCCGACATCCACGCCATGGCGAATAACCCGAACGGTTTCGCCGAGGGCGACTGGGTGCCGTATCTGCTGGTGAAGTACGAGGCATGCAAGCAAGGCGGCGAGTGCGCCAAGGGCGATTTCCTGCCCATGGTGGCCAGCGACGGAGCGCACTACGGCGACAACGTCAAATTGCTGGGGCCGGGCAAGTACACGCTGAAGTTCACCATCCTGCCGCCCAACGACCCGGATAACCCCGCCGGTCATCATTTCCATCGTCACACCGACCGTCTCACCGGTGTGCGCCCGTGGTTCAAGGCATTCACGGTGGATTACGACTTCGTCTTCGCCGGCATCGGCAAGAAGGGTGGGTACTGACATGGCGAAACGAACGCTTGGGGCGCTGGCCCTGGCGCTGGTGGCCAGCGGCCCGGTCGGCGCGGCCGAGATTTCGCCGGAAATGCTGGAAGCGTTACAGCATCTGCAGGATCGGCTGGCACGGCTGGAAGCCCGTAACGCGGAACTGGAGAAACAACTGAAAGGCCGGCAATCCGGCGCCGGCGTGGCCCTGGAGGCGCGTGTCCAGCAATTGGAAAGCGCCAACACCAAGATGGAGGAAGCCCTGGCCAGCGACCGCCTGTCGCAGAGTGAGCCGGAAATCGCCACCCGTCTCAAGGCGATGGAATTCCAGGCCCTGGGCATGCAGAAGCAGGCGCGCATGGTGGAGGCACTGGAAGGCATCACGGCGGGGGTGTCGCTCACCACAGTGGCGCAACACGCCAATGGCGGGGCGGCTGCCAACGGCGCGTCGGAAACGCAGTTGTCCTGGCGCGGTGATGCCCAGGTGAGTCTGCCGGGCGGCCATATCGGCAACACCGAGGGCGCGATGTTCTTCCATTTCCGCACCGGCCAAGGCAACGGCCTGTCCAGCCAGAATGCCACGTTCTCGGCGGCCAATGCCACCGCGTTCCAGTTGGGGGGCGCCGGCCAGCCGGATGATTCCTCGCCCATCCTGGCGCAGGCCTGGTACCAGTTGCAGATGCCGCTGGACGAAAAGCCGCTAAGCAAGAGTCGGCATCACATGGAGGTGACCTTCGGCAAGATCGACCCCTTCCTGTTCTTCGACCAGAACGCGGCGGCGGACGACGAGACGACCCGCTTCATGAATCTGGCCTTCGTCCACAACCCGCTGCTGGACGCGGGTGGTGGCGCCGGGCTGGATGCCTACGGCTTCACGCCGGGCCTGCGCCTGGCCTACCAGGACAACCAGTTCAAGCCGACCGGATGGGGCGTCTCCGTGGGAGTGTTCGGTTCCGGAGGCGGCGCGGCGTTCAACGACAGCCTGAAGAGCCCGTTCGTCATCGCGCAGGCGGAGACGCGGCAACGGTTTTTCGATGGCCTTAACGGGAATTACCGCGCCTACCTGTGGCGCAATGGCCGCGCCACCCCATTCGACAATGCCGTCGATTCGAGCAAGGAAACGCGGGCCGGCTGGGGCATTTCGGCGGATCAGCGGGTGAGCGAGAACATGATGCTTTGGGGACGCTATGGCCAGTCCAGCAAAGGCCGCGCGCGGTTCGATCGGGTGCTGACGCTGGGCGCGGAAGTCACCGGCAACGCCTGGGGGCGCGGCGCCGACAGCCTCGGCCTGGCCGTGGGCTGGTTGCGCGCCTCGGAGGAATTCAAGGCGCAATCCGCCACGCTGGACGCCGATGGCGCGGGTGGCCCCGACTTCGGCTGGAGCGCGTCCGGCGCCGAGCAACTGGCCGAACTCTATTACCGCTGGCGCGTGAACCCGCAGTTCGAACTCAGCCCGGACTACCAGATCATCCGTCGCTCGGGCGCGAACAGCGCGGCCGGCGTCGCCCACCTCCTGGGCCTGCGCGCCCAGATTACCTTCTGAGATGGCCATGAAAATCGCATACCCGCTATTCCTCCCCGTCGCGCTGCTGCTGGCCGCCGCCTCGCCGGCCCTGTCGGCCGCCGATCTGCTCACCCATACCGTGGTGGCGAAGAACGGGCGACTGCTGCCCGATGTCCTGGAAGTGCCCGCCGGGGTGCGTTTCAAGATCGTCATCCGCAACGAAGGCAAGGACGCCATCGAGTTCGAGAGCCGGCAATTGCGCAAGGAAAAGGTGCTCGCGCCCGGTGCTCATTCCTTCGTCGTGATCGCCCCGTTGAAGCCCGGCGAGTACGACTTCTTCGACGAATTCCACGCCGCCACGGCCCAGGGCCGCATTGTCGCCAGGTAACTCGACATGGCTGAATCAGCCGCCCCGCCCCATGAAGCCCCCTGTAGCGCGGGCTTCCAGCCTGCATCACGGCGCCGGGACAACAACGGGCAGGCTGGAAGCCCGCGCTACAAAAGTCCAGCCGCAAGGTCAGTCACACAACTTGTTTCAAAGTAACGCCAGATCAAGGGGAACACCATGACTCAACCCACCGCAAGTTTGTTTGCCGGCGCGCTCGACCACCTGATGCGCCACAGCCTCTCCGGTTGCGGCCAGGCGGCGCGCCATGCCGCCGATCTGCTGGAGCAGCTCTCGGCGCGGCCCGATGTGGACAGGGAAACGCGCAGCCTCTGTGAGCGCATGAGCGACGCGCTGGAGGCGAGTCAGCCCGGCCGCCTGGGGGGCGCGCATGGGTAACGCCGCCTTCATCGTCTGGCGCGAGACCATCGAAGCCATGTTGGTCATCGGCATCCTGCACGGCTGGTTGTCCGCCCAGCAGAACTTGGAAGCGGTAGCCCGCCGCCGCGCCTTCAATTGGTTGTGGGGCGGCGTTACGGCCGGCATCGGCCTGGCCGTGCTGCTCGCCATCACCCTGCTCGGCATCCAGACCTGGTCCTCGGACACCGCGCTGGAGTGGTTCCAGGCGCTCATGCCCTTGCTGGCCAGCGCGCTGATCTTTCAGATGGTGGTGTGGATGCGGCGCAATGGCGCCGGGCTGAAACGCGGCCTGGAAGCGGGCCTGGAAAGCGCCGCCGCGCGCGCCAACTGGGTCGGCATGGCCGTGCTGGCCGCACTGGCCGTGGGCCGCGAAGGGGCGGAAACCGTGATCTTCCTTTATGGCGTCGGCACCGCCGAGGCGCCCACGCAAACCCTGATCGGCGGCGTCCTGGGCTTCTCGCTTGCCGTGGCCTGCTACGGCCTGCTGGCCAGGGGTGGGCGGCTGTTCTCCTGGCGGGTGTTCTTCCGCATCACGGAAATCCTGCTGCTGTTGCTGGGCGGGGCGCTGCTGGTGGATTCCATGGACAAGCTGATCGGCCTGGAAGCCCTGCCAGCCTTGATGGACCCGTTGTGGAACGCCGATTTCCTGCTCGATGATAGCAGCCGCGCCGGCGGCTTCATCGCCGCCTTCACCGGCTGGCGCGCGCACCCGGCCGGCCTCAGCTATCTGGCGCTGGCGCTGTGGTGGGGCCTGGCCTGGCTGACCATGCCGCGCGTGAAAGCGGCGGCGAAACGGGCTGGGCGGCAGCCATGAAACAAGCGAGCGCCGCCATTCCCCCCTTTCCCAAAGGGGGGCTAGGGTACCGAAGGGTAGGGGCTTCATCAGGGATTTCCGCAGCGACTGGCCAGGCGAACCCCGTCAATGCTGAAGCAACCCCTACTCTTCGCTACCCCACGATCCCCCTTCTGGAATCGGGGAAGACGCCACCCACCCGCCTGGCCCGCCTCGGCCTGGCCATGCGCCGCCATCGCGGCGCCATCCTCGCCATCCAGTGGATCGTGGTGCTGTTCTACCTGGTGCTGGTGGCCGTGCCGGCCTTCCTGCCGCTGCCGCCGGATCAGGCCGGCATGCTCGACAACCTCACCCGGCTCGCGCAGTTCCTGTTCTGGGGCGTGTGGTGGCCCTTCGTCATTCTCTCGGTGATGGTCATGGGCCGGGCCTGGTGCGGGGTGTTCTGCCCGGAAGGTTCGCTGACCGAATGGGCCTCCGGTTTCGGCCTGGGGCGGCCGGTGCCGCGCTGGATGAAATGGGCCGGCTGGCCTTTCGTCGCCTTCGTCTTGACCACCGTGTTCGGCCAGATGACCAGCGTCTACGAATATCCCAAGCCGGCGCTGCTGATCCTGGGCGGCTCCACCGTCGCGGCGATCGCGGTCGGTCTGGTCTATGGGCGCAACAGCCGGGTGTGGTGCCGGCATCTGTGCCCGGTCTCCGGCGTGTTCGGCCTGCTCGCCCGCGTCGCGCCACTGCATTTCCGGGTCGATCGCGCCGCCTGGGATGCCGCGCCGGCGCCCGCCAGCCCGGTTCACTGCGCGCCGTTGATCGACATCCGCCGCATGGAAAGCGCCTCCCCCTGCCACGCCTGCGGCCAATGCGCCGGCCAGCGCGGCGCGGTGGAACTGGCCTGGCGTTCGCCGCAAGCCGAGGTGCTGCGGCCCGCGAAGGCGGCCGATACCGGGGAAAACTGGCTCGCTTATCTCCTCATTTTCGGCATGTTGGGCGTCGCCCTCGGCGCCTTCCAGTGGTCGTCCTCGCCGTGGTTCGTGGCCATGAAACAGGTCGCCGCCGAATGGCTGGTGAACCGGGAAATCTGGTGGGCGCTGGAGTCCCCGGGCCTTTGGTGGCTGTTTACCAACTACCCCGAGGTGAACGATGCCTTTACCTGGCTGGATGGCGGCGTGCTGCTGGCCTACATCGGCGGCGAAGCCTTGTTGCTGGGCGGCTGGATCTGGCTCTGCCTGAGGCTGGCCGCCGGGTCGAGCGGCATCGCCTGGACGCGGCTGACCATGACCCTGATCCCCCTGGCCGGCGCCAGCGTGTTCGTCGGCTTGTCCCTGCTCACCAGCAGCCAACTCGCGGGCGAGGGCATCACCTTGCCCTGGGCGAACAGTCTCCGGCTCACCCTGCTGGCCCTGGCCGCGCTCTGGGGCGTGTCTCTGGCCTGGCGGCTGGCATCGGGACGTTCGCGCATCGCCGCGCGCATCGCCGCGCCCATCGGCATCGCTTTAGCCGCCATGGCGCCGCTGCTGGCGTGGTACCAACAGCTTTTTGTCTGGTAGATTGGCCCATCCAACCTATGAACACACGATGCCTCCCTCCCTTCGCTTACTCGGTGTTCTGTTATTTCTCGGCCTGATCCTGGCGGTCTTCGAGGTTACCGGCCTGCGCGGCCACTTCAGCCTCGAATTCCTGCGCCAGACGATACTGGACCACCGGGTCGGCGGCCTGGGCGTGTTCATCCTGGTGTTCGCGCTGGGAAACCTGATCCAGATACCCGGCTGGGTGTTTCTTGCCGCCGCGGTGCTCGCGCTGGGGCGTACCTGGGGCGGGGTCGCCACTTATGTCGCCGCGTGTGTTTCCTGTGTCAGCAGTTTCCTGATCGTCCATTTCATCGGTGGCGACGCGCTGCGGCAACTGGATAACCGCTTCGTCGCCCGCATCCTGGCGCGGCTGGATAGCCACCCGGTCAGGAGCATCTTTGTGGCGCGCGTGCTGTTTCAGACCTTGCCGGCCCTCAATTACGCCCTGGCCATGTCGGGCATCCGTTTTCGCGCCTACCTGCTCGGCACTTTATTGGGGTTGCCCTTGCCTATAGCCGGGTATTGCCTGTTCTTCGATTATCTGGCGCGGGCACTCCACCTGAAGTGAAACGACCCCCTGACTCGCTACGCTCGTTTCCCCCCGAGGGGGAGGTCAGTTCCTTCGGAACGGCCGTGCGGAACTGACCTAGGAGGCTGACTCATGAGCAAGTGGCTGTCGCCTGGCGGTGCGTTGTTTCTGCTGGCCTTGACTGGCTCGGCGCTGGCGGGCGACGCGGGTTGCGGCGCCGCCAGTGGATCGACGCGAACCTCGCTGCTGGAGCTGTATACCTCGGAAGGTTGCAGCAGTTGCCCGCCCGCGGACCGCTGGTTATCCGGGCTGCTCGCTCGGGCACCGACAGAGCGACGACTGGTGCCGCTGGCATTTCACGTCGATTACTGGAATCGGCTGGGCTGGTCGGATCGCTTCTCCAAAGCGGCCTATTCCGCGCGTCAGCGCTGGATGGCGGATGTCAATCGGGCGCGCGTCATCCACACCCCGCAGTTCCTGCTCGATGGCCGCGATTGGCGCCCGCAACGTGATGCCATGCCCGAAGCGGGGAGTGGTGACCAGGCCGCCGGCGAACTGCGTCTGGCGCTCGGCCCGGTGAGCGGCGAACGGCTGCGCGTCAGCGGCGAAGCCCGCCTGGACGGGCGGGTGGAGGGCGTTGAGGTATTCCTCGCCCTTTATGAGAACAATCTGACTTCCCGCGTGGCAACCGGAGAAAACGCCGGCCGTCTGCTCAGGCACGACTTCGTGGTGCGGGAACTCGTTGGCCCGTTCCGCTTTCCCGCCTCCGGGCACTTGCGCCTCCAGCATGACTTTGCCCTGGGCGCGGACTGGAAACGCGACGATCTGGGCGTGAGTGCCTTCATCCAGAATGCGAACACGGGCGAACTCTATCAGGCGTTGCAACGCCCGGTGTGCGGCGGGAGTGGTGGAGGGTAGTGGCGCCGGCTACTGTGTCCAGAGCAGCGATTTCGCCACCCAGCCATCATTGAATACTTCGTCCCGCACTTTCACCCAGTCGCCTTTCGATTCGATGATTTTGAAGGAATAGTATTTATCCACGGGGCTCAACGGGGATTTCGCGAAATTGGTACCCGGCCCTTTACGCACGTTGGCCTTGCCCACTTTCACCACGCCACATTGCATGGCATCCGTCACCAGCCTGCTGTAAATCCAGTGGGTATCGCCGTCCACATCCTCCACCTGGATCCACTTGTCCTGCTGCCCGAGCTTCTTGAAGGGCATGTACTGGAATACTTCCCAGCTCTTCTCATGTTGAATCCCGGGGCCCTGGCGCAGGTTCGCCTCGGGAACCTTGACGCATAGCGCGGACGCCGTGCCAGGTAGCAACAGCGCGGCACACAATAATGCGATGGGGGTGACGGTTTTCTTCGTCATACATGGTCTCCTGGGAGGGTTGAAAGCGACGATGGACGCGGATCATGGGGGCTTGCGAGCCCCACATCCGCACAGTCCACACAGGTTAAAAAGAGGGGAGGCTTGCGCCGAAGGCCAGACCGTAACATGCAAGCAAGTATCTTGTGACCCCAATGTCAATGACTTGAACGGGATGGGAGTCGTTCCTTCAAGGGGGAGGGCGGGCCGTTTTCCGTCTGTGGGCTTTACGACCCAAACCAGTGCGCGTGGCCAACATCAGCCCTTTTGTGTCGATATGAATTGCTTTAAAAACAATATGATAGCCAGTAGCGTAGGCTGGTGCGGATATTGCTTTGTGAGGAAACATACCGTTATCTCACTGGCAAACCATGAGCGCCAAACTGGAAATTCAGCAAGTCGACCTCGCCAAGGAAGCCCGCGGATCGGCCGTGGAGCGAAGCGCGTTGTCTGCGGCCTGAATCTGAAAACGACAAAAAGAGGGGTAAAGATTGGCGGCAGTTTTCCGCTATTCTCGCCACGCCCACAGTAGTCTTATCCCAATCATTTTTCCGTAGGAGTAAACATCGTGTCCGAAGAGAAAGTAGCAGCCCCCAAGCGAGCCACCAAGAAAGACGTAGCCGTCGCGGAAACAGCCAAGCCCAAGAAAGCGGCCGTCGCCGGCAAAGCGGCCAAGCCAGCTGCTGTGGCCGCCGTGGCGGAAGCAAGCAAGCCCAAGAAGGCCGCGTCCAAGGCAGCCAGCACCACTCCCGCGAAAACCGCCGCCAAGGCGGTCGTCAAGGCGCCCGCCGCGGCCAAAGCCGCAACCGCCAAATCCGCGCCCGCGGCCAAGAAAAAGGCGCCCGCCGCCAACAAACTTGTCGACAAGCCTTCCGCGCCCTCAGCCGAGGAACGTCAGCGCTGGATTGCCACGGCGGCCTACCATCGCGCCGAGAAACGCGGATTCGCCGCCGGTTACGAAGTACAGGACTGGTTTGACGCGGAAGCGGAAATCGACGCACTGGTCGGCAAAGCCTGACCTGCCCCCTTAGATAAAGGGGGGTTAGCAGTACCCCCGGCCCGGCGAACGTCGCCATATCCCTGATGAAGCCCCTGTAAAGACCCTAAGCGAAGGACTTAGCCGCCAAAAGACGGCGGCCAAGTCCCTGCTTATACCCTTCGGTACCTCATTCCCCCTTTGGAAAAAGGGGAGGCCACTCCATTGGGCGCTTTCGGTCGCATCACCAGGTAACGAGAAAAGAGCCTTGGCAAAGGGGGGGGCCATCTCCGGCTAGCGCTAACAGACCCCAGGGAAATCGGCGCCGATCTTGCTGGACTGGCGACTCCCCCACGGCCGGCGCGCGGGCGAGGGACGCCGATTTACATCCCGCTCAGGCTGAAGTATTCCAGCAGGCTCAATCCGGAAATGCCGGAGAGGAAACCGAGTACTGTGCGGGCGAGCGGCTGCTGACTCAGGTTGGCGAACACGCCGACGTTGATGGTGCGGATCTGGTTCACCATTTCGTCGACCTGGCTGACCAGGCCGCCTTCACATTCTCCCAGCAGTTGCATGCGGTAGCGCGCGAGGCGGCGCAGGGCTTCCGAGCGCACGCCTTCCGCGACCCGGCGCAGGCGCCAGGCCGAACCCAGCAGCACGACCAGGGTGAAGCCCACCAGCAGATAGAGCGAAAGCGGCACCACCCAATGGTCGAACAAGCTGCTTTGCGCGAAGAACAACAGGAACAGGATCAGGAAAGGGTAATAAACCAGGCGTTGCACCGGTTCGGTGGCGCGCGCCAGAAGTTGCACGTCCATCCAGTCGTCGTACAGGCATTCCAGGCTGGCGTCCGGCATGCCGAAGCGGTCCAGACTGTGCGCCGGCCAGCGGGTTTCGCCGGCGAGGGCGCGCGCCATGGTGATGGCGTGGCGGGTCACGCGCAGGACATAGACCAGGAGCCACAGAAAGGCCGAGATCGACATGACCGCGATGCCGTAGTCCAGCGCGCGCATGGTGAAACTGCGCACCGGCGCGCGGGGAAAGCCGTAGGCCATGAAGATCGCCACGCCCAGGGCCCAGAACATGAGGATCACGAGCAGGTAAGGGCGGGCACTTTGCATGAAGGACGGTGGCTTGAGCGAGCCCAGGGCGCGCCGCAGCAGGGAGCGGCTGTCGTGCCGGCGGGTCGGGGCGAGCCGAGGTTCGTGCCCAAGCGCGCGTAGGTAGTCACGCCACACGGTCAGGGTGGAAATGCGTGAGTCGGCGCTCGGGGCGCCGTGCCGAACACCCTTGAAGTAGCGGGTCATGCAGCGCCGCGCGCTCGCCGCCATCGTGCCTTGCGCGCGCGCCAGCAGACACAGGGCGAGCAGGCCCGCGCCCAGGCGGATGAATTCGGTGGGCCAGGCGCTACCGCCTTCCACCCAGCCGAATGGCTCGCCGGCCGGCATCGGCAGACAGGCCACGAAGCTGGCCGTGAGCAGGGCAAGGGCGGCGGCGCTGTAAACCCAGTGGCGACGACGACGCGGCTGGCGCATGGCGCGGCGCCAGTCGGGGTAGAGCAGCGCCAGCAACAGGGCGCCGCTGGCCAGCGTGGCCAGCACCCAGCCCAGTCGCCACAGTGGCAGATCGCGGGCGGCAGAAGCCTGGGGATTGACGCAGTGGCCGGGGAAGTCCGCGCAACCGCCGGCAATCGTGTTCAGGGGGATGAACTGGCTACGCCCCACCTCGAACAGCCGTGCCTGGCGCCAGGCGGCGTGATTGGTCGTGCCGCCCGCCATTTCCGCCAGCACCGCGCGCGTGGTTGCATAGGCGGCCGTCTGGTAGCTGTCGCGGAACGGCGGCGCGTCGCCCTGTACCGGCGCGGCCAGGCTGAGGCCGTAGCCGGAGGCGACCAGCAGGTTGCGGGTGTAGCGGTTGTCGGCCGGGTGCAGCATGGCCGCGTCCAGGTCGGTGGTGAAGAAGATGGCATCCGGAATGGCGCCGCGCATCGCTTCCAGGGCGAGCAGTTTGTCGTGGTAGTCGTCGCCGAGGATGCCGATGGCGCGTATCCCCGGCTTGCCCGCGCGTTGCAGCTCGCTTTGCCGGCGCAACAGGTCTTGCGCCAGACGGCGCAGGTAGTCGATCTGGGCATCGCCTTCCGGTCGCTCGATGGCGGTCTTTTCGTCCTTGCCGGACTGGTCATCCTTGCTGGAAGCCCCTCCTGCCTGTTTGCCATCGACGCCGCGCAGATAACCGGTTTTCAGCACTTCGACCCGGTATGGCCGCAGGGCCTGTTCAAGCGCCGCCGAGAGGCCGCGCGCATAGGCCGTGTCGCGCTGCCCGACCAGGGCCACGGTGATGCCCGCCGTTCCGAGCACGGGCACGTTCCTTCCAGGCAAGGCTTTCCCACGCCAGGTCGGCCAGCGCCCGTCGATACCGCGCGCCGCCAGTTCGCCCGCCAGAGCCTGTGCCAGTTGGGCATCGTCGGCGATCTGGCTGGTGAAACCGCCGAAGCGGCCGGCGAAGACGCTATCGAGATCGCCGGCGCCGCCTTGCAGG
Organism: uncultured Thiobacillus sp.; assembly: GCA_964542455.1. Taxonomy (GTDB): domain Bacteria; phylum Pseudomonadota; class Gammaproteobacteria; order Burkholderiales; family Thiobacillaceae; genus PFJX01. The sequence continues at coordinate 193,977 of CAZIUC010000001.1, forward strand.
TTGTCCGGCGCCAGGGTGGCGAAGGGGGAATGCCAGTGCAGGCGCCGGGCGAAAGCCGTCGTGGTTTCGTTGTCATACAAACCGCGCAATGTCCCGCTCGAAGCCGGGCCGATCAGATGCAGGTCGCAACTGGGCGGCAACGTCTCCAGCAATTGCCGCATGCGCGCCAGCAGCGGGGCCGCGCCGCCTTCGCGCGGGCGCTGTCCCAGCGCGGCCTCGTCCAGCCAGAGCAGCAGGATATGGCGCCTGGCGACGCCCTGATTCGTACCGGTTTCGCGCGTGTGCCACTCGAACGGCAGCAGTTTGGGCATGCCGGGTTCCACATAGCCGATGTGCTCGGCGTCTTCCGGCGCGTAGCCGGCCGTGCCCAGGGCGGAAACCACGGCATAGCGGATGCGGCGGCGAAATTCCTCCGCCCCCACGTAGGGTGAACCAGGCAGCAGGATGCCTAGCGCGGCGACCGTGCAATCTTTGTTCGCGCCACATTTTGTCCCCGCCTGTTTGCTTAGCCAGTCCAGCGTGTGGCCATCGTCGGGATGCTTGTCCTGGTGCCGCGCGACCGCCGAAAACGGGTCTTGCCAGAGGCGCGCTTCGGCTTGTTGCACGCCGACACTGTCCACCCCGGCCAGCGGCTGATCCGGCCGCGTGCCGATCAGCGGCCAGGGCGTGAAAATGGCGCCCAGCGCCAGCATCAGGGCCAGCAGGAACGGCGACCAGGTGGTGAAGCCGGCGGGGCGATCACTGTCCATGCTTCAGCCTTGCGGTTTGGCCGGAAGGCTCCCGTCGCGCAGGAACAGGCGATCAAATACTTTGCGATAGAGGAAAAAGCCGCCCGCCACCAGGAGCATGAGCACGGCGAAGGCAATGCCCAGTGGCAGCATCCAGGGCGTGACGCTGCTTTTCTTGAGCCATTTCCGCACTCGCTCGATGCCGGCGATCAGGACGGCGAAGACCAGCGCGACGGCGATGGCGACTTCGCTCAGGGTGAAATCAATATGCACCTGGTAGTCGAGCAGGTCGCCCGGTGAGCCGAAGTAATGGCCGATGCCCCACCAGATGAGCGCCACCAGGATGGCGGCCATCAGTGCCACCCAGGTCCATGCCTTCCCTGGCTGCAAGCTGAAAGCCTTGAAGAATTGCTTGCGGCCGACATCGAGCCGTTCGTGCAGTTCGTGCAGTTGCTTCGGGTCGCGCAGCAGCTCGCGCATGGCGAGGAAGCGCCAGCGTTCGTCTCTGAGCCACTCCTTGGCGTGGAGGGGGGCGAAACCCTTTTCCAGCGGGGCGTCGGCCAGACAATACCCGTCGTACATGAGCGCGTTCGCCTCGATATCGCTGAAGCTGTCCAGATCGGTGCGCAGCGTGGAAAGCCGGTAGACCCAGCCTTGCGGCGAATCGACCGGCGGCGGGAAAAACGGGTAGGCCTCGCTATTGGGGAATTCCTGGCGCAAGTGCATCAGCGCGTGGGCGGTCAGGCCGTTGTCCAGTACCAGCTCCTGGCCGGGGTCGACGGTGGCGGGTGGCGTTTCCTCCAGGCTGGTTTTAAGCGCGACGGCGGCGATCTGCCCGGCGTGGACGCGATACAGCGTCTCGTTGCGTATCTTGTTCATCATCACGTCATTGGCGCGCATCATCACCTGGACGGTCTTGTCGCTCAGTATGGTTTCGTCCTCCAGTTGGCCGGATGCGTCACTGATGACGAAGTGGGTGCATTCGTTATGAAACAGCGCGTCCACGCCCTGGTTGTCGTACACGCCGCCGTCGGACAGCTCGATGACTATTTCACCGCCCTCCGGGGTTTCGTAGAGGTCATGCAGGGCCAGCGGCGGGAATACGCCGGGCACGGCGGCGGAAGCGGCCACCGCGTCGGCCAGGGTGATACGCGCCAGCTTGTGCTTCTGTTTTTCATTCAGCGGTTTGCGTTGCGCGTTCCGCTTGCTCTTGTCTTCCTCGTAGTAGTAGTCCTCTTGCAGGCTGAGACGTTGCATCCGCACATTGCTGTCCACCTGTTTCATGAATTCGCGCCGCTGTGGTGGTTCGCCCACATAAGCGCCGGTGAAGTGCCAGGTGTGCCCGGTGTTGAGGCAGGTGGCGTTGATTACCAGGACGGGAATCTTGTAGGGGTGGCTGTCGTTGTAGACACTCGCGCTGACACCGTTGTTGTCCGGGTCGATGAAGATGTCCTTGAGCAGGATGCTCGGCTCGCTTGTGAGTACGTCGTAGAAATGGAGATTGAGCAGTTCCGCCAGACGGTTGCTGCGCGAGTAGTCCGCGCCGGCCATCAAGGCGTTCTTTAACGGGTTGCTGAACAGGCGCAGGCGGATGTTCTTTTGTACCGCCGCGAGAAAATCCACCTCGATCTCGCGCACGATCATTCGATACATCTCCGGCGTCGGCGGCTTGGCGCAGCCGGGGCGCTTGCCCTCCAGTAGTTGCTTGACCTTGAGGTAGTAGTAGGCGCCGATGATGGAGCCGCCGGACACTGTGGAAAGCACCTCGACCTGGTGCAGCATCTCCCGTTCGGCCAGGGCGGCGAGCACGCCGATGTGGAAAAGCGAGGCGCGAAAACCACCGCCGGAGAGGCAGAGGCCGAGGCGGGAACGGTTGCTGTCGGGCATGGCGGAACTCCTTGCTTAGAACGGATTGAACGCGCGGTTTTTTTCCAGGTTCGCCAGATAATTCTTCATGAAGTGATCCTTGAGGCCATCCGTGCCGACCTTGCCGAGGTCGTCGACGCGGCCTTCGATGCTATCGAGAAGACTGAACCAGAAATGCGGGTCAGTCTTCAGATCACCGTCGTGGTCGAAATAGAGAAAGGTGCCGATATGGCTGAAGCCCATCAGGCGGGTCGGCACGCGAGTCACGACGTCGTTGTTGTTGACGAAGCGGAAGCTGCGGCCGCCGTTGTCCTGGTCGTAGGCCCGCTCGAAAACACGATCGCCGATACGCGGCTGCCCGAAGGTGTAGAGGCCGTGCACGGGTTTGTCGAATTCGTCGCGCAGGCGCGCCACGGCCAGCGCCGCCAGGGCCGCGCCCAGGCTATGGCCGGTGAACCAGAGTGATTGGCCTTTTTTGGGAATCTCGCCCAGCGTATCGACAAGCGTTTGCCAGACAGTCTCCAGAGCCAGGTGGAAGCCGGCATGAACCCGGCCACCGAAGGGGCCGTCGACCAGCACGGTATTCGCGTCGGCCAGCCAGTCCTGGAGCTTCTTCGGCTCGGTGCCGCGAAACGCCACCAGCACGATGCTGTCGTTTGCCGCCACGAACAACTGGGTATCGCGTTTGCTTGCCTTGGGACTTTCGATGAAGCGGGTTTGCTCCAGGCCCCATGCCTTGCAGCGCGTTTCGATCTTCTTCGCCGGCTCGTAGGCCAGTTCGGAGGCCAGGCCCAGGCAATAGGCGTTTTCCGGGTGGTAGAAAGTGGTGTCGGGGCGGAATTTCTCGAATGACATGACCTGCTCCTCGTTTGTGTCGTTGACTACGGGGGATGCGCCTTCGCGCGCGATCCATCGTTCAGGCCGCCAGTAGATAGCGGCCGTGGCACCACCCCACCAGATCCATCACACCGCCCACCTCGTCCAGCACATCGACCTTCCACCACAGACCGCTTTGTTCCAGCGCCTGTACCCGGGTGCCTGTCGGGATGGGGCTGCCGGCGAGGAGGGTGTGCTCGGTGCCGGGACCGCTTCGCACGTTGAGCGCCGCGCTGCTGATGAACACGGGTAGATCATCTTCCTTGCGGCCATAGAGGCGGGCACGCAGGCTGACCAGCGGAAAGTCGGGGCCTGGGTCGCTCTTGCGCCCGGGGGCGATGTCGTCGTGGCCGATGATGTCTTGCAACTGGTATTGGGAGATCAAGGCCTGCGCGACGCTGAAAACGGCGTCGATCTGTTCCGGGGTGTAAGTCTGCCAGCCGCTGGGGGGCATGCCGAGGGCGTCGTTCTTGTGCCTGGCGACGCGCACCTGGTCGTCCGGGACGGCGATCTTGAGGGGTGAAACCCATTTCCCGGCGATGTGGTCGAGTCGCCCGACGTTATCCAGTTCGATGCCGATGGAGTAGTGGTTGAGGCCGCTCATGCCTTGCCAGATCGATGCGCCGGCATGCCACGCGACCACGTTGAAGGGGACCAGTTGCGTGATCTGGCCGTCGCGACCGATGACCAGGTGCGCCGAGGCTTTGGCCCGCGGGTTGGCCAGCCAGCTGATGCTGCTGTCGGCATTGCGCCCGGCGGTGTAGTGCATGACCAGCCAGCGTGGTTGCAGGGGGCCATTTTTGTTGGGACTGGCGTGGTAGGGCAACGCGGTGCCGTCATCCTGAAGCAGCCGGTGATTACGGATTTTCATGAGAGCTCCTCGCCTGTTGTTGGTCACAGTGGATACAAGGGGCTTCAGCAAGGATGGTGCCAGGGCCGCGCCGCCGCTAAAGCGGCGCCACCAAGCTGATTCGGCCCCGCGACTGGGGCGGCCATGACCCGATCAGGCGAGCGCATGGGTCATGATTGACCCACCCGCTTGCGCGCGGCACCCGGCTGCTGGCCATCTCTTCGTGACCTCGGGCAGGAGAGGCTGGTGCGGGTAAACTGCCGCCTGTCGCAGCCGTCGGCTGACCTCTCGGAGCCCGTCATGATCCATAGTCTGCTTGTCCTGTTCCATGTCCTAGCCACCGTCATCTGGGTGGGCGGGATGTTCTTCGCGCATCAGTGTCTCCGCCCGGCCGCGATCACCACCCTGGAACCACCGTTGCGCCTCGCGCTATGGCGCGGCGTGTTCGGGCGTTTCTTTCCCTGGGTGTGGGTGTCGGTCATCGTGTTGCTCCTGAGCGGCCATTTGATGATCGGGCAGATGGGTGGCATGGCCGCCGTGCCAACGCATGTGCATATCATGCTGAGCATTGGTTACCTCATGGCCGCGCTTTATGCCTATCTCTACTTCGTGCCCTTCGCGGCCATGAAGCGCGCCGTCATGGCGGGGGAATGGCCGGCGGCGGGCGCGGCGCTGAACCGCATCCGGATGCTGGTGGGCACCAATCTCACCCTGGGCCTGATCAACATCGCCGTGGTGCTCGTGCTGCGCTGACCGGGCTGGGAGGCTGTCCATCATGTCGACTCGGTTGCCGATCGTCACACTGGAGCAACTCGCCGAAAGCGTGCGCGAATTCGGCCGCGAGCGCGACTGGCACCTCTACCACACCCCCAAGAACCTCACCGCCGCCCTCATCGTCGAGGCGGCGGAACTGCTGGAACCGTTCCAGTGGCTCACCCCGGAGCAGAGCCTGAACCTGCCCGCGGCGAAGAAGGAAGCGGTGCGCCAGGAAATGGCCGACGTGCTGATCTATCTGGTGAGCCTGGCCAACTGCCTGGAAATAGACCTGCTGAAAGCCGCCGAGGACAAGCTGGCGATCAACGCCGCCAAGTACCCGGTGGAGAAGGCGAAAGGGTCCTGCGCGAAATCACACGAGCTTTGAACACCACCATGAGCCACTTCAAACACCACCTGTTCTTTTGCCTCAACCAGCGCGAGGACGGCGCCGCCTGCTGCTCCGACCACAACGCCGAAGCCATGTTCGAGCACGCCAAGAAGAAGGCGAAAAAACTTGGCCTGCACGGCAAGGGCGGCGATTGCCGGGTCAACCGCGCCGGCTGCTTCGACCGCTGCGGCGAAGGCCCGGTGTGCGTCGTTTACCCGGACGCGGTCTGGTACACCTACGTCGACGCCGACGACATCGACGAAATCGTCGAATCCCACCTGCGCGACGGCCAGGTGGTGGAGCGGCTGAAGATTTGAAGCGCCACAAACTTCGCATCAAGGTTCCCGTCGGTTACCTCGAAACCGTCATCGAGGAGCCGGACGGTGCCTCGCGTGGCCTCGCCCTGATCGCGCATCCACATCCCCTGAAAGGCGGCAGTCTCGACAACAAGGTCGCCTGGACCCTGGCGCGCGCGGCCCTGGCCTGTGGCCTGATCGCGGTGCGGCCCAATTTCCGCGGTGTCGGCGGCAGCGACGGCAGCTTCGACCACGGCATCGGCGAAACCGAAGACCTGCTTGCTCTGGCCACCTCGGTCTCCAGCCACTACGGCACCCTGCCCTGGACTTTGCTGGGTTTCTCCTTCGGCGCCTACGTGCAGCATCGGGTGGCCCGGGAACTTCATGCCGAGCGCCTGATCATGGTCGGCCCGGCGGTGTCCATGTACGAATTCGAGGCCAACAACATCCCCACGACCCTCATTCACGGCAACGAGGACGAAGTCATTCCCTTCGCCGCCGCGCACGACTACGCCGAACGGCACGACATTCCCCTGATAGAAATCGATGGCACCGGCCACTTCTTCCACGGCAGGCTGCGGGAACTGCAAACGCACGTGGAAGCGCTCATTTGTCCATGACTTCGCCCCTGAAACTCAGCGGCCTGACCAAGCGCTACGGCGACACCACCGTGGTGGACGGCCTCGACCTGGAACTCGCGCCCGGCCGCTGCCACGGCCTGCTCGGCCCCAACGGCGCCGGCAAGACCACGACGCTGCGCCTCGCCCTCGGTCTGATCGGGGCCGATGCCGGCACGGTAGAACTACTCGGCCATATCCTGCCGGACCACGCCGACAAGGCCCGCGCCCGGGTCGGCGTGGTGCCGCAGATGGACAACCTCGACCCGGATTTCACGGTGCGGGAGAACCTGCAAATCTACGGCCGCTATTTCGGCATTTCCAAGCGCGACATGGCCGCGCGCATCCCCGCGCTGCTCGATTTCGCCGGTCTCGCCGGCAAGGCCGACGTCACCATCGCCACGCTTTCCGGCGGCATGAAGCGGCGCCTGACCCTGGCGCGCGCCCTGGTCAACGATCCCGACCTGGTGATCCTCGACGAACCCACCACCGGCCTCGACCCGCAGGCCCGGCACCTGATCTGGCAGGGCCTGCGCCGCCTCATCGGCCAGGGCAAGACCCTGCTGCTCACCACCCATTTCATGGAAGAAGCGGAACGCCTGTGCGACGACATCAGCGTCATCGACCACGGCCGCGTCATTGTCCAGGGCAGCCCGCGCGAGCTGATCAAGGCCCACATCGAACCGCATGTGGTGGAAATCTACGGCGACGGCCTGGCCGAATGGCAGACCTGCGCCAGCCAGTTTTGTCGACGCTGCGAACAGGCGGGGGAAACGCTGTTCTGCTACACGGAAGCCCCGGAAAAAGTGGTCGCCGAACTGGAAACCCAGCCCGGCCTGCGCTACCTGCACCGCCCGGCCAACCTGGAAGACGTGTTCCTCAAACTGACCGGGAGGGATCTGCGTGATTAACCTCAACTGGTTTTCCATGGGTTGGTTCCCCGTCTGGCAGCGCAATTTCCTGGTCTGGAAGAAGCTGGCGATGCCGTCGCTGATCGGCAACCTGGCCGACCCGATGCTCTACATGCTGGGCCTGGGCTATGGCCTGGGAGGGCTGCTGCATGAGGTGGATGGCGTGCCGTATCTGAATTTCCTCGCCGCCGGCACGCTCTGCTACAGCGTGATGAACAGCGCCACCTTCGAGACGCTGTATTCCGCCTTCTCGCGCATGCATGTGCAGAAGACCTGGGATGCCATTCTCAACACGCCGTTGACGCTGCGCGATGTGCTGATCGGCGAGTGGGTCTGGGCGGCGACCAAGAGCCTGTTGTCCGGGGTGGCGATCATCCTGGTGATCTGGGGGCTGGGGCTGTATTCGAACTTCGCCCTGACGCTGGCGCTGCTGCCGGTGGTGGTGCTCATCGGGCTGTGCTTCGCCGGCCTGGGGCTGGCGATCAACGCGGTTTCGCCCAATTACGATTTCTTTCTCTATTACTTCGCCCTGGCGATCACGCCGATGGTGCTGCTGGGTGGCGTGTTCTATCCGCCCACCGCGCTGCCTGACTGGTTGTCGGTTATCGCCGCCTGGTTGCCGCTGACCCACGCGATCGAGCTGGCGCGGCCGCTGTTGCTGGGGCGCTGGCCGGATGCCGTGCCGTTGCATGTGCTGGTGTTGCTGGGCTATGGTCTGGCGGGGTTCACGTTGGGGTTGCGCCTGACCCGGAAGCGCTTGTTGCGTTGAACGCACGGGTTGCGTAGGTCAGGTTGGCGCGATAGCGACTACCTGACGATCACTCCGTCCATCCGGAAGTTTGATCGTGGATCGTCAGGTAGCGATAAGGCCGCAACCTGACCTACGCGGCTATCGCTCCGCGTCATGTTCGCGCCGGCACAAGCCGCGCATTTCGCACCATTCGCAGGTTTTTGGCGCGGCGTTGGCGGGTAGCGGTGCCCCGGCGGCAAGTGCGGCGAAGGTGTGTTCCAGGCGTTCGCCCTCGGCGGCGGCGGCATCGCGAAGATCGCCTTGCCAGAGCAGGGTTTCCACCTTGTCGTCATCCAGGGTGACGAAGCCGGCCTCGGCGGCGTCGGTGATCCAGGCGTAGGCGGTGAGTTGCACGTCTTCCGCGTTTTCGTCCAGTTTGTGCCTGAGCGTTTGTTTCGACTGCGTCTTGTAATCCAGCAGGGCGGCGCCATCCGTTCCCTGGTCGAGACGGTCGGCGCGGCCTTCCAGGCGGGTGCCTCGTTCTGGCGACCATTCGATCAAACGCGCCAGTTTTTCCTCGGCTTTCGCGAAGCGGTAACCGTCCGCTTCGCGCCGCGATGCCCAATCCAGATAAGCGGGAATGTGGCGCTCCCAGCGCAGCCGCCAGGCGCCGGCGAGATAGCCGCGCGCTTCCGCCGGGGCGAATACGCGCTCGCCGGTGGCGAGCAGGTCGGCTTCCAGTTCGCCGCGTTCGCAGCCGGCCAGGATGTGGTGTCGGGTATGGAAATCGGCCAGTACCTGATGCACCAGGCTGCCGTAATCCGCCTTGTCCATTTCCTCCGGCACGTCGTCGAGTTCGTTGAGGCCGAGCAGGTGGCGCGCGAAGAACTGGTAGGGGCAGGACACCAGGCTTTGCCAGGCGCTGACGCTGATGCGTTCCGGCGGGGCATCGGCGGTTGGAGAGGCGGCGGCCTGATCGGTAGCGGCAAGCGAGACGGCCTCCGTGTGTGTCGCGGCCTGCTTCAGCCATTCGGTCCCCCAGCCGGCGCGCTGAAACACCTCCAGGCGCAGCAACCAGGGAGAAAGCGGTTTTTCCTCGCCGGCTTCCGCGTTCTGCCAGATCAGCGCCACGCGCTCGCAACGCGCCAGAGCATCGGCCACGGCGGCGCGGCTTTCCGCCTCGCGTTCGGCGGCGCCGGGCAAGCCGAGTTGCGCGCGGGCGGCGTCATTGAACAATCCAGCGGGTGTTTTGCCGGGCAGATGGCCGGCATCGACACCGAGCAGCAATAGGCCGTCGAGGTCGCGCAGACGCGCGGCGTTCATGTGGGTGAGGCGGATCGGGCTTTGCACCCGGGTATCGGTAAAAGTGGCTTGTTCCAGGTGGAGATAAAGCCAGCGCCGCCATTCCGCCAGGGCAAAGCGTCGATCATGTGGTGCGGTGTCCTGCGTCAGAGCGGCGAGCAGGGTCAGCAACTGCTTTCCCACCGGATCGGCGCGCAGGGCGGGCGTGGCGGCGAGGCGGTCGAAGGCTTCGAGCAGGCGGCGAGTCCAGTCCGACAAGGGCAGGCGTACATCGGGGAAGAGGCCGCGCGCGTGTTCGATGCGCGTCAGTATCCGCACGGCGGCGCCCAGATCTTCCTGGCGCGCCAGGGCCAGGTGGCCGGCCAGCCCCTGTGGCGCGCCATGTCGGCGCCAGGCCTGCTCCAGGCTGGAGGCGGCTGCCAGGCGGGTTTGTTCCGCATCGCTGAAGGCAAAGGGCGATTTGATGAAATCGAGCAGGTCGCGGAACCAGGCGTCGTCCATCACCACATTCAGCCAGCGGTCCAGCACATGGCTGGCGGAAGCGGTGGAAAAGGCCCAGCCGGTTTCGTCCTGGATCAGGATCCGCCGCCGTTCCAGCAGGGCGCGCAGGCGACGCGCGGCGAGACGGTCGAGGGCGACGATGGCGATGTCGCGGCGGCCTTCGCGCAGCCATTCCAGCAGGGTGCTTTCGGCGGCCCGCGCCGCCGCTTCCAGGCTGGGCGCGGCAAGGAGTTCGACCGTGTCGTTCAGTGGATTGTCGGGATGCCGGGCGGCAAAGTCGGCGCCGCGCCGCGCCAGTTCCGGCGACTCGACATCCCATGCCGCCGCCAGCAGAGCTTCACGTTCGGGAAAGCGCGGCGGTACCGGTAGATCGACCAGCGGCTGGCGCCGCGCCCATGCTTCGAGGAAGGCCTGTTCCACCCGCGACAGGCCGGCCAGTCCCAGGGTGTAAAGAGGCGTATCGCAATTCGCCGCCAGTTGGGCCAGACGTTCGCCGTAATCGCGCTTGCGGCTTTTCACGCCGCTTCGGCGCAACGCCTGCCACACCGCCTGGGTGATACCCGCCTCCACGCTGAGATGGCGATTCTCGCCCGGTGTCGGCAAGGACAGGCCCAGCCCTTGTTCATCCAGTTCATTGAGCAGGCTCAACAATTCCTGCGCCGCCGGCCAAAGCGCCGCGCGCGGCACCTGGTCGGTACGCGCCAGGAAGTACTGCAACTCGGCCAGGCGCAGGCTGTCCGGCTCCGGGCTGCCGTTGCCGGGCGCGCCGGCGGCCAGTTCCGGCAGGGGGAGCAGGCGCGGCGGCAACAACACCTTGCCCGGCAGGGCTTCATGCAGCGCGCGACGAAACGCCAGGCCGGCATGGTGATGCGGGGTCAGGATCAGGCAGGCGGAAAAATCGGGAAAATGGTCACCCTCATGTTCGAGGAAGACCTGTGCGGCGGCGGCGAAGGAAGTGTCCATGCGAGCCATTGTCCCGGCGCGCGGGACAAAAAAATACCCCGACGCAAGGTCGGGGTGAAGAGAGGAGGATGTCAGTCGCGCCAGTGCTGAATCGCGACCAACTATCCCAACCCAACTGCCCAATGCCTAAAGGCGGCCGGTGGGATTCAAGATGAAACGCTACGCGACAGGCCCGAAATAAGGCCAAACACAGCGAAAAGCAATTTCGGATGTGAATGTATTAAATATACCCATTTCTGTCAAATGGGTTATTGCCGGGCCTGGCCGCGCAGGTATATCGCTTGTTCAGACTCGTCATTTTGGACTGCTTGCAAGGGCCGAAAGAGCCGAGAGATCCAGTAGCCGGAACCAAGCAGCGACGCAACGGACCAACGCCCCGCGCACTATTTGTTACCTGGCCTGTCAGGAATTTCGCTTTGCCGCGACGAATGGATGTCCCATTCACCGATCTGGAGTCCGCCATGCTGATCAAACGCCCCCCCGACATTCTTCCGTCCGAAATCACTTCACCCGAAATCTACCGGGGTCGTCGCGACTTCATGCGCACGGCCGGCAGCCTGGCCCTGGCCGGTGGTCTGGGCCTGCAGGCCGCCAGCGCGGCGGCGGGCGTCAAACTCGCGGGCACCCGGCCTGGCCCCTATGGCACCAGCGAGGAGCTGACGCCCTACAAGGATGTGACGACCTACAACAACTTTTACGAATTCGGCACCGACAAGGCCGACCCGGCGGTTAACGCCGGCAGCCTGAACCCGCGGCCATGGACGGTAGAGGTGGATGGCCTGGTGAAGCGCCCCGGCCAGTACGACATCGACGCCCTGCTCAAACTGGCGTCGCTGGAAGATCGCATCTACCGCATGCGTTGTGTGGAAGGTTGGTCGATGGTGATTCCCTGGGTGGGCTATCCGCTCAATGAATTGATACGCCGCGTGGAGCCGCTGGGGAGCGCGAAATATGTGGAATTCACCACCCTGAACGACCGCGCGCGGATGCCGGGGCTGCGTTCCCCCGTGCTGGACTGGCCTTATACCGAAGGTCTGCGCCTGGACGAGGCGCAACATCCGCTCACGCTGCTGGCCGTGGGCCTCTATGGCGAGACGCTGCCGAATCAGAACGGCGCGCCGGTGCGCATCGTGGTGCCCTGGAAATACGGGTTCAAGAGCGCGAAATCCATCGTCCGCATCCGATTCGTCGAGCACCGGCCGGTGTCGTCGTGGGAGCGCGCGGCGCCACGCGAGTACGGTTTCTATTCCAACGTCAATCCGGAAGTGGATCACCCGCGCTGGAGCCAGTCCAGGGAACGCCGCATCGGTGAGTTCCGCAAGCGCAAGACGCTGATGTTCAACGGTTATGGTGAGCAGGTGGCGCGGATGTATACGAACCTGGATATGCGGCGGTACTTCTGAGGCCATGGGCGGTTACATCATGTCTCCTCGCCAATTCACCGCGCTGAAAAACGGCCTGTTCCTGCTTTGCCTGGTGCCGCTGGCCAGTCTCGTTTACAGGCTGTTCAGCGATGCTCTGGGCGCTAACCCCATCGAGGCGCTGACGCGCGGCCTGGGCGACTGGACCCTGCGCTTCCTCCTGATCACGCTCGCGGTGACGCCGCTGCGCAGGATCAGCGGCCTCAACTGGCTGCTCAAGTTGCGCCGTATGCTCGGCCTGTACGCGTTCTCCTATGCCTTGCTGCATTTCGCGAGTTATGTCTGGCTGGACCAGTTCTTCGACTGGAATGCGATCTGGAAGGACATCATCAAGCGTCCCTTCATCACCGTCGGCTTCGCCTCCTTGCTGTTGCTGTTTCCCCTGGCGGCGACTTCGACCAACGCCATGATCAAACGACTCGGCGGCCGTCGCTGGCAGATGTTGCATCGCGCGGTCTATGCCATAGGCATGTTCGCTGTGCTGCACTACTGGTGGATGGTGAAAAAGGACATTACCCAGCCGGCGATCTATGCGGCCATATTGACCCTGCTGCTGGGGGCGCGGGTGTATTGGATGCTGCGTCGCGCGGGTGCGCGCTAACCCGTTCCGCGAGAGCAAACGATGCCGCTGTTCACCCCCGCGCCCGTATCAGCTTTACTTCTTGGCGGGCAGCAGACGCGACATGTAGTCGCTGACGGATTCGATATCGGTGTCGCTGTAGGACTTGAGCACTTTCACCATCTCCGGGTTGGCGTTGCGGCGTCCCTGGTCGCGGCTTTCGTGGGTCTCGCGTAGCAAATATTCGTAATGCTGCCCGGCCACTCGTGGGTAGAACTTCCTGGCGTCACCTTCGCCGTTGCCGCCGTGGCAGTTCGCGCAGTCCTTGTCATAGAGGCTCTTGCCCAGCGCCAGATTCTTGCCGTTGCCCTTGTCGTTGCTGTCGTTGACCGGCAAGTGGTTGAGGTAGGCGGCGATATCGGCGATTTCTTCGGCGCTGACGATCCATTCGCCGGAGAAGGGATACATGCGTGGGTTGTCGCGGCGGCCGGCACGGATGTCCATCATCTCCTTGATGATCACGCTGGCGTGCTGCCCGGCCAGTTGCGGGTAGTCCGCCTCGGCCAGGCCGGAGGCGTCGGCCTTGTGGCAGCCCTTGCATATCTTGTAGGCGGATTTGCCTCTTTGCACACTGGCCTTGTAGGCCAATGCCCGGTTCATGTCCTGGTCCGGGCTGTTCCAGGTATAGCCGTAGGTTTCGATGCCGGCGGCATGCGGCTGATGATGGAACTCGACGCCGGCTGAATGCGCATTGAATGCGACCAAAGAGACGGCGGCGATGGCGATCAGGGTAGGTTTCATATTCATGGTGGTTCTTCCTTTGTCTCAGGGCATGCTGGCCATGTATTCGGCGACGGCGCGGGCTTCCTGCTCGCTCATCCGCTCGGCCACCGCCTGCATCACGCGAGCGCCGTTGGTGCGCTTGCCGGCGGCATAGAGACGGAACTGTTCGAGCACGTAGTCGGCATGCTGCCCAGCCACACGCGGAAATTTACCGTCCCCGTTGCCGTTTTCCTCGTGGCAGCCATCGCAGGATGGTACGTCGGTCTTGCTGTTGCCCTTCAGATACAGCGCTTTTCCCGCCTTCAGCAGAGCCGGGTCGCCGGCCACGCCAGGGGCAGGTTTCTGCTTGGCGTAGTAGGTGGCAAGTTCAACTAGATCGGCTTCGGACAAGTCGGCCATGAACGGAGCCATGATTTCACTGACCCGTTTTCCCCACTTGAAGTCCTGGAGTTCGCGCAACAAATATTTCTTTTGCTGGCCCGCGAGTTTCGGGAAGGTGGTCGCCACGCTGTTGCCATCGACGCCGTGGCAGCCGGCGCAGACATTGGCGGCCGCTCTGGCGGCGGGGCTTTCTGCCAGAGCGGCGCTGGCAAGCGATATCCCGCCACCCAGCAAAGCCAGGGCGGCGAGGAATTTCGAAGTTGGATAAGTCATTGGGTCTCCTTGGTATGACGAGTGCGCGAAGGATAACCACCCGCCAGCCCGGCTTGAATCACCCATAGGGATAGCACGTTATCGGCTTGACCTGGATCAAAGATTGGTGGCGGTTATGCCCACCTGGACTCGGGCACAATAGTGGCTACTTGCCGGCGGGAGGCTGCGATGGAATGGCTGTGGTGGCATTGGGTGGTGTTGGGCCTGGGGCTGATTGCCCTGGAAATGCTCGCGCCCGCGTTCTATCTGATCTGGTTCGGGCTGGGCGCCCTGCTGACCGGCCTGGTCGCGGCGCTATTGCCGCTGGGATTCACGAGCCAGTGGGTGGTCTGGAGTTTGTCTTCGGCCCTGATGGTGGGTATCTGGATGAAGCTTTTCCGCAACCCGGACCGCACCAGCGCCGGCCAGGCCTCGGGCGGCGCGCTCGGCATGGTCGGTCTGGTGACTCGCCCGGTCGATGAACTGAGCCAGGGCGAAATATTGTTTCAGCGCCCGGTATTGGGCTCCGACCGTTGGCCGGTAGTCGCGGATCAATTGATATCCGCCGGCAGCAGGGCGCGAGTGGTGGACGTGCTGGGTCAAACACTGAAAGTCGAGCAAATCTAGGAGGTTCACATGGGCGGCGAAATCGTTTCCATCGTCTTGATTCTTTTCCTGTTCATCACCCTCTGGAAAGGGGTGCGCATCGTCCCGCAGGGCGAGGAATGGGTGGTCGAGCGGCTCGGCAAATATCTGAAAACCCTGATGCCCGGCCTGCACATCCTAGTGCCGTACATCGACAACGTGGGATACAAGGTCACCACCAAGGACCTGATCATGGACATCCCGCAGCAGGAAGTGATTACCCGTGACAACGCGGTGCTGATCACCAATGCCATCGCCTTCGTGAAAGTCACCGATACACAAAGCGCGGTGTATGGTGTCACCAACTTCCAGATGGCGGTGATGAATCTGGTGCAGACCAGTCTGCGCGCCATTATCGGCGACATGGATCTGGATCAGGCGCTGTCCAGTCGCGACCATATCAAGGCCAAACTCAAGGCTTCCATCGCCGACGATGTGGCGGATTGGGGCCTGACCTTGAAATCGGTGGAAATCCAGGACATCAAACCCTCCCCCACCATGCAGAAGTCCATGGAAATGCAGGCCGCGGCGGAACGTGAGCGGAAAGCCGCGGTGACCCGCGCCGAGGGCGAGAAACAGGCCGCCATCCTGGAGGCGGAAGCCCGTCTGGAATCCGCCAAGCGCGACGCCGAGGTGCAGGTGCGCCTGGCCACCGCCAGTGCCGAGGCGATCAAGCTGGTGGCTCTGGCTTTGCCGGACCGGGAATTGCCGGCGCTGTATCTGCTCGGGGAAAAATATGTGAGCGCTTTGAAGTCGCTGGCGAGCGCCGAGGGTAGCCGTACCGTCATTTTGCCGGGTGATTTGATGAAATCCCTGGAAGGTTTGCTCGGTGGCAAGAAGTGACTTCCTGCTCGCACGGTTACAATTACCTTGAAATATCGGGCTAGCAAGTTAAAGTGAAGTCTAAAGTTTTCACTATAACCGCCGATGTTCGCTACATTGCATGTGTGATTCCAGTGCAGTCCAAGGAGCAATTATGAAGAAGTCGCTGCTGATTTTATCGCTACTGGCATTCCTGGCCTCGCCCTTGGTGGCCGTGCCCGACGTAGAGGCGGCGCAACAAGGCAAGGCGAAGGTCTACAAGGCCAAAGCCAAAGCCACAGCCAGGGCGAAGAAGTCGAAACATTCGAGCAGGGCTAAAGCCAAGGGCGAGAAGTACGTTCGCGCTGGAACACGCAAGTTTGTCGCCAAGCCCATCATGACTCCGCTGCGTGCCGTGTCCTACGATAAATCCTGGCATGACGCGGACCTCAACCTGCGCTCCGCTGCCGTCCTGGTGGTCGACCAGAAAACCGGTGAAGCGCTCTACTCCAAGAACGTTGATGTACCAACCGCCATCGCCTCCATCACCAAGTTGATGACCGCGATGGTCACGCTGGATGCCGAACTCGACCTCAATGAGGAAATCGTGATCGGTAGCGAGGATGTGGATCGACTCAAGGGCACCAGTTCCCGCCTTGCGCTGGGTACCCGTCTTACCCGCGAAGAATTGCTGCATCTGGCCTTGATCGCCTCGGAAAATCGCGCGGCAGCCGCACTTTCCCGCGCCTATCCTGGCGGTCGTGGCGCATTCGTCGCCGCCATGAACCGGAAAGCACGCGAACTCGGCATGAAGGACAGCCATTTCATCGACGGAACCGGCCTCGATAGCGGCAACCGCGCCACGGCGGCAGACTTGGTGAAGATGGTGGACGCGGCCCATCATTATCAACTGATACGCCAGATCACCAGCACCGGCAGCTACGACGTCTCCGTGCCGAGAACCAGGATGGTCCGGGTTCGTGAGAACGGTAGGACGCATAAGGTTTCTCGTGTCGTACAAAGCCACTTGGCGTTCAACAACACCAACAGCCTTACACGCAACCAGGATTGGGACATAGGCGTCTCGAAAACCGGTTTCATCAACGAAGCCGGCCACTGTCTGGTGATGCAGACCAAGATCGCGGAGCAGAAAGTCATCATCGTGTTGCTCGACTCCTGGGGTAAATGGAGCCGCATTGGTGATGCGCAGCGCATTCGGAAATGGCTGGAACATGACAGCCGGATCGTCAGCCGTCCCGCTTCGCGCGCCGATACTTGATTGCGAGTGTTTTTCCTTGGAAATAGCGGCTTCGGCCGCTTTTTTCATTCTGGTGGTTCGATTCTTGACCCACGCAAATTTCATCCGCGCGGATTCCAAAAAAATTGATAGCCATCAAGGAAGTGTGGGCTAGCTAATTCCTACTATGCGCCCCCTGGAGTCAATCGTGGGCTGTCCATGGTTGTCGAAACCGTAGGAGAAGCAAATGCGCTACAACTTGCTGATAGCTATGGCCGCCCTTGGGTTGGCCGCCACCCCCGCGCTGGCCGCCGACCCGATTGAAGGTCTGGCCCGCACCTGCAACAACTGCCATGGCACCGGCGGCGTCAGCGTCGGGCATTCCATGCCCTCAATCGCGGGGCTGTCGGAAACCTACCTGAAGAACATTCTGATGGAATGGAAATCCGGTGCGCGTTCATCCGCCAACATGACCCGTTTGATCTCGGGCTACACCGACGCGGAGATTGCCGCGCTGGCCAAGTATTACGCCAAGCTGCCCTGGACGCCGCAGGTCCAGCCGGTCGCCGCCGACCTGATCGCCAAGGGCAAGGACACCACCGATCGCTGCGAAACCTGCCACGGTGTGACAGGCGGCAAGCCGGATGATGAGGAGACCCCGCGCCTGAATGGTCAGTGGGCCAAATATCTGGAGCTGGAACTGCTCAAGTATCGCGACGAGGGTTTCCTGATGACCCACAAGAAGATGATCAAGAACGCCCGCAAGTTGGAAGAGGGTGATGTTGGTGTGGCCGCCAAGTACTACGGCGCACAGAGCAAGTAAGGGGAAAAGCATGAGCCAAATCAACCGTCGTGAATTCGTTAAAGCCATTGCCGCCGCCTCTTCCGCAGCCGCCATTTCCGTTCCCCTGTCCGCTTGTGCCGGCCCGGGCGCCAAGAGCGCCGGCGGGAGCGGCAAGGCCCGCGTCGTCGTCATTGGTGGCGGCTATGGCGGCGCCACCGCCGCCAAGTACGTGAAGCTGCTGGATGGCGGCATCGATGTGACCCTCATCGAGCCGAACACGGTCTACACCTCCTGCCCGCTCTCCAACGAAGTGATCTCCGGCCACCGTGACATCAAAACCCTTCAGATCGGCTATGACGGCCTGAAGAAGCGCGGCGTCAATGTGCTGCAGGACTATGTCGTCGGTGTCGACCGCGACAAGAAGGTGGTGACCACCAAGGGTGGCAAGAAACTCGAATATGACGCCCTGGTCATGTCGCCCGGCGTCGAGTTCCACTACAACAACATCGCGGGCTATTCCGAGTCTCTGATCACGGAAATCCCCCACGCCTGGAAGGCCGGTGAGCAGACCCTGCTGCTGAAGCAGCAGCTGATGGCCATGCCCGATGGCGGCAAGTTCGTCATTGTCGTGCCCAAAGGCCCCTTCCGTTGCCCGCCCGGCCCCTACGAGCGTGCCTCCCTGGCCGCCAACTACTTCATGCACAGCGGCAAGAAGAAATCCAAGGTCATCATCCTCGACGCCAACGACTCCCATTCCAAGAAAGGTCTCTTCAACCAGGCCTGGAAGGCCATGTACGGCTGGGAGAAGGAAGGTATGGGCACGAACGGCATGATCGAATGGGTCAAAGGTGCCGAAGGCGGCAACATCAACAAACTGGATGCCAAGACCAAGACGGTCTCTTCCGACTTTGTCGACGTGAAAGCCGATGTGCTCAACATCATCCCCGCGCACAAGGCCGGCAAGATTGCCGTCGACACGGGGCTGGTGGGCACCAAGGGCAATAACTTCGAGATGGGTTGGTGCAAGGTGGATCCCATGACCATGGCCTCGGCCGAGGATTCCAGCATCTACACCATCGGCGACTCCTGCGTGGCGGGCGAAATGGCGCTCTATGGCAACCCGAACGCCAACTTCGACATGCCCAAGTCCGCCCATATCGCCATGACCCAGGCCAAAGTGGCGGCCGCCGCCATCGTTGCCAAGGTCAACGGCCTGCCGACGCCGCAGCCCTACTACGCCAACACCTGCTACAGCATCGTGGGTGATGACTACGGGTTCTCCGTGGCGCATCAGTATCGAGTGGAGAACGGCACCTTCAAGTACATCAAGGAAGGCAGCGGTGTTTCCCCCATGGCCATGCCGGACAAGTCACCGGTGCCGGCGATCTATCGCAAGCTCGAAGCCGAGTACGCCGATGGCTGGCTGCGCAACGTGATGGCGGATGCCTTCGTTTGACGTTCCATCGCTGACCTTTTGCAAAGGAGGCCTATGAAAGACGCGCGCGAGACTACCGTCGTTTAACCACCCGGTGGGCCCGCGCAGTCGCGTGTCATGGGCCGCCAAGCAAGCTTATATTTTTCAGGAGACTGACCATGAAATTTGGAAACGTACTGAGCCGAATGGCGATGGGGCTGGCAGCGGCCCTATTCGCATTCGGCGTGCAGGCGGCCGTGGATATTCCCGGACCGAAACTGCCGCCGCCCGATGCGCCCAAAGCGCCGCCGATCAAGCCGGTGGATGCCAAGAAGTGCTATTCCTGCCATGACAACATCGAGGAATTTCACACCGGCGGCCGTCATGCCACAGTGAATTGCGCGAGTTGCCACGACGCGGAAGAGCACCTCAAGACCGCCAAGAGCAAGGACATGGGCACCCGCCCCGGCACCAACAAGGACCATCGCGCCTGCGCTGTCTGCCACGTGGAGCAGTACAACTCCTTCGTGCAGACCAATATGGAGTCCAAGGCTCGCGTCGAAAAGGCCAGCTTCAAGAGCCGTTCGCCGCTGTTCGACAAGCTCATGGAAGGCTACGGCTTCACCAAGGAGCACAACGAACCGCGTTCGCACGCCTTCATGCTGGTTGACCAGTGGGCGGTGGATCGCGCCTTCGGTGGCCGCATGCAGTTCAAGGACTGGACTTATATCAACAAGGCGGAACTGGCGGCCAACAGTGCCTGGAACGTGATTGTCGACAAGGATCCTTCCTCCTCCGACCAGAAGAAGTTCATGCGTCAGACCGCGACCGCTGTGAACCCCGTCTGCATGAACTGCAAGACGCAGGATCACATCCTGGATTGGAAATTCATGGGTGACAAAGACCCGCGCGCCAAGTGGGACCGTACCTCCAAGCCGGTCGAGTTCGCCCGTGGTGTTGACCATGCGTTGAACTGTTACATGTGCCATGACCCGCACTCCGCCGGCCCCCGTGTCGTGCGCGACGCGCTGATTCAGGCCGTGGTTGACCGCAAGGAAGGCACCTACCCGATGGATCCGGTGAAGAGCAAGCAGACGACCATGACCAAAGTCTGGTTCCAGCGTGACGGCAAGGATTTCCGCGCCATCGGCCTGCTGAACAAGCCTGACTCCAACGTGATGTGCGCCCAGTGCCATGTGGAATACAACTGTGGCCCCGGCTTCGATTGCGCTGGCCCCGATGGCAAGACGCTGATGACCACGCTGCCGGATCAGAAGTACCTGACTATGGCCGACCCGCGTACCAACCTGTTCACCTGGGTGAACGTGTTCGGCTACAAGGAGAAGATGGTCAACGGCTACAAGTTCAAGGACTTCAAGCACGCCTCCACCGGCGCCTTGCTGCCCAAGATCCAGCACCCCGAGGCGGAAACCTTCTGGGGTTCCAAGCACGAGCGCGCGGGCGTCGAGTGCAAGGACTGCCATATGACCAAGAAGCGCGCCGCCAACGGCAAGGTGACCACCAATCACCAGCAGATCTCGCCGCGCTACAACATCAAGGCGGCCTGCCTGTCCTGCCACAAGGAATGGAACGAGGAAGACGCCAAGTATCATATGGAAGCCATCCAGAACTACATCCGCGGCAAGATGACCAAGGCTGAATTCTGGATCGCCGCCCTTATCGACGAGATCATGAAGGCGAAAGAGGCTGGCGTCTCCAAGGATGTGCTGGAGAAGGCCTACGACTTCCAGTACGACGCCAACCTGTACTGGGAATGGTGGACCGCCGAGAACTCCGACGGCTTCCACAACCCGGACAATGCGCGTGAATCTCTGACGCGTTCCATTGACGCCTCTCAGGACGGCATCAAGTACCTGAAGGATGAGATGCACAAGCTGAAAGCAGGAGCTGTTGCCGCCAAGTAACGCGCAGCAATAGTTGAAAGGGGCGGGCGGGGTTTACCCGCGCCGCCCCTTTTGCTGCCTATTGGCTTGTAGCCAGTGGCCGGATGGCATGTGATTCATGTGATGGCATTTGATGTACATCAATCGAACCCCCGCTGACCGCCTACCGGCTACAAGCTAACCCCGCCTTGCTGGTATCCTCGCCGGCCTTGACTCAATCCGCACCCAATGCCCGACGCCCTCCTTTCTGTTCATGACCTGGCCTGTGCCCGTGGCGACCGGCTGTTGTTCAAGGGCATGAACTTCGCTCTGAACAGTGGCGAACTGCTGTTGGTGCAGGGTGGCAACGGCCAAGGCAAGACCAGCCTGCTGCGCCTGCTCACCGGTCTGTCCAGTCCGGAAGAGGGAGAAGTGCGCTGGCGTGGCGAGCCCATCCGAGGCCAACGTGAGGCTTACCATGCGGAAATGGTTTATCTCGGCCATGCCAATGGCGTGAAGGATGATCTCAACCCTGTGGAAAACCTGCGTTTCGCCGATGGCCTGCAAGGCCGCGCGTTTGACGAGGCACGCGCTATCGTGACCCTGGAACGCCTGGGTTTGAGCCGCTGCCTGGACCTGCCCTGCCGAGTGCTGTCATTCGGCCAACGCCGCCGGGTCGCTTTGTCCGCGCTGCTGCTCGCGGGCGCAATCCTTTGGATACTGGACGAACCCCTGACCGGCCTCGATGTACACGCCGTGGCATTGATGGAGGGTTTGATCCGCGATCACCTGAGCGTCGGTGGTATGGTCGTGGCCACCACTCACCAAGCATTGAATCTGGAAGGGGTGATCGTGCAGCGCCTGCTGGTGGGCAATGTGGCCATTCCCGAACTGGCGGTTGACTGATGTACCGCTTTCTCCTCGCTGTCCTGCGTCGCGACCTCACCCTGGCGGCGCGCCGTCGTGGTGACTGGCTGATCGCGCAATTCTTCTTTGTCATGGTCGCCAGCCTGTTCCCGCTCGGTGTCGGGCCGGAGCCGGCCATGCTGGCGCGCATCGGCCCCGGTGTCCTGTGGGTGGCCGCCACGCTGGCATCGCTGTTATCGCTATCGCGCCTGTTCGCGGACGATCATCGTGATGGCAGTCTGGAGCACATGGTGCTGTCGCCCGAGCCCACTGTCCTGCTGGTTCTGGGCAAGTCGCTGGCGCACTGGCTGATCTACGGCATCCCACTGTTGTTGATCGCGCCGGTGTTGGGTCTTCAGTTCAATTTAAGCTGGGAAGCGATACTGGTGCTGGACCTGTCCTTGCTGCTCGGCACGCCCATTCTGTCTTTGCTGGGTGGCGTGGGGGCCGCGCTGACGCTGGGCCTGCGTGGCGGCGGTGTTTTGCTGACCTTGCTGATACTGCCGCTTTATGTACCCGCGCTTATTTTTGGCGCGGGTGCTGTTGATGGTGTGATGGCGGGAACTGGAGCCGAAGCGCACTTGTCTTTGTTGGGCGCTTTTTTTGTGCTCTCCCTTATGATCGCGCCCTGGATTGCCGCCGCCGCCTTACGTGTCTCACTTGAATAAGCGTCGAATGAACGTCGAATGAACCTCTATACCTACGCCTCCCCCGCCAACTTCTACACGCTCGCCGGTCGGCTCATACCCTGGTTCGCCTGGGGTGCCGGCATCCTCACACTCTGGGGGTTGTACATTGCCTTTTTCCTGGCGCCCACGGATTTCCAGCAGAGCGAGGCCTACCGCATTATCTTCATCCATGTGCCCGCGGCCTGGATGTCGATGTTCATCTACCTGGTGATGGCCTTCTGGGGCGCCATCGGTCTGGCCTTCAACACCCGGTTGTCGTTCATGATGGCGCGCGCCCTGGCGCCGACCGGCGCGATGTTCACCTTCGTCGCCTTGTGGACCGGCGCCTGGTGGGGTAAGCCGATGTGGGGTGCCTGGTGGGTGTGGGATGCGCGCCTGACCTCCGAACTGATCCTGCTCTTCCTCTATGTCGGCATCATCGCCCTGTGGGCCGCGATCGACGACATCAAGCGTGGTGATCGCGCCGGTTCGCTGCTGACTCTGATTGGCTCCATCAACGTGCCGATCATTTATTTCTCGGTGAAATGGTGGAACACCCTGCACCAGGGTGCGTCTGTCAGTGTCACCAAGGCGCCCAGCATGGCCGCCATCATGTTACAGGGCATGCTGATCCTGTCCATCGCCGCCTGGCTCTATACCATCGCCGTGGTTTTGGTTCGGGTGCGCCGCATCATCCTGGAACGGGAGCGGCAGACCGAGTGGGTCAAGGCTTTGCTGGAAAAGGAGTCCTGATATGGAATGGGCAAGCTGGTCTGACTTCTGGCACATGGGCGGCTATGGCTTCTATGTCTGGGGCTCCTTCGGCGTCACCGCCGCCTGTGTATTGGTCGAGGTCGTTTTATTGAAACGCGCCGCCGGTGAAACGCGCCGGCGCCTGAAGCGCATGCAGCAATGGGAAGAACAATGAAGTCACGCCACAAGAAACTTATGGTCATCGTCCTGGCCCTCGCGGGCATCGGCATTGCCGCCGCGCTCATCCTCAATGCTTTCCAGAGCAATCTGGTGTTCTTCTTCTCGCCCACCCAGGTGGCGAACGGCGAGGCGCCCACCAATCGCGCCTTCCGTATCGGCGGCCTGGTGGAGGCCGGCAGCCTGAAACGCGATGCGGGCGGCCTGACTTCGCATTTCGTGGTCACCGACACCGCCAAATCCATGAACGTGGTCTACACGGGCATCCTTCCCGACTTGTTCAAGGAAGGTAAAGGCGTGGTGGCCGAGGGCAGGCTGGGCGCCGATGGCCTGTTCACCGCCACTCAGGTGCTCGCGAAACATGACGAGAACTACATGCCTCCCGAGGCGGCCCATGCCCTGGAACAAGCGCAAAAAGCTCAAAAATCGGTAGTGAGATAACGCAAATACACCAGACAAGTCTGGTCGCAACTGTCGAACAAAATCGGCACCCCAAGGAGACACCATTGATCCCAGAACTCGGCCATTTCGCCCTCATCGTCGCGCTGCTGTTGGCGCTCACCCAGGCCATCCTGCCGCTTTATGGCGCGCAGCGCGGCAACCTCACCCTCATGTCGGTGGCGCGACCGGCGGCGCAGGGGCAGTTCGTGTTCGTCGCGATCGCCTTCGGCTGTCTGGCTTACTCTTTCCTCACCAATGACTTCTCGGTGGAGAACGTGGCGCGCAACTCCTTCTCGCAGTTGCCGGAGATTTATCGCTTCACCGCCACCTGGGGGTCGCATGAGGGTTCCATGCTGCTGTGGGCTTTGATTCTCGGCTTCTGGACCACGGCGGTATCTGTGTTCTCGCGGCATCTACCGGATGACATGGTGGCGCGCGTGATCGGCATCATGGGCCTGATCTCCTCCGGCTTCCTGGCCTTCCTGCTCACGACCTCCAACCCCTTCCTGCGTCTGCTGCCGGCCGCCGCCGACGGCCGCGACATGAACCCGCTGCTGCAAGACCCCGGCATGGTGATCCATCCGCCCATGTTGTACATGGGTTATGTCGGCTTCTCGGTCGCCTTCGCCTTCGCCATCGCCGCGCTGCTCTCCGGTCGCCTGGATGCCGCCTGGGCGCGTTGGTCGCGCCCCTGGACCACGGTGGCCTGGGCTTTTCTCACCTTCGGCATCGGCCTGGGTAGCTGGTGGGCCTACAACGAACTGGGCTGGGGTGGCTGGTGGTTCTGGGACCCGACCGAAAACGCCTCCTTCATGCCCTGGTTGGCTGGCACCGCGCTGATTCACTCGCTGGCGGTAACCGAAAAACGCGGCGCCTTCAAAGCCTGGACCGTGCTGCTGGCGCTGACCGCTTTCTCACTGTCTTTGCTTGGCACCTTCCTGGTGCGTTCCGGTGTGCTTTCCTCTGTGCATGCCTTCGCCACCGATCCCGCGCGTGGCGCCTTCATCCTCGGCTTCCTGGTGGTGGTGATCGGCGGCTCGCTGGCCTTGTTCGCCTGGCGGGCGCCGAAGATGCTCACCGGCGGCCGTTTCACCTGGTTCTCGCGCGAGGCGCTTCTGCTGTCCAATAACGTCGTTCTGCTGGCCGCGCTCGGCACGGTGCTGTTGGGCACGCTGTACCCACTGCTCCTGGACGCGCTGGGTATGGGCAAGATTTCCGTCGGCGCGCCCTACTTCAACGCGGTGTTTGTGCCGGTGATCGCGCCCGCGTTGTTCCTGATGGGTATCGGGCCGCTCGCGCGCTGGAAGGAAGCCAGCCTGCCGGACATGGTGGCGCGCCTGAAATGGGCGCTGGCGATTTCCGTGGCCACCGGACTACTGTTGCCGCTGACCCTGAAGGGTTTCAATCCCTGGGCCACACTCGGCTTCACGCTCTCGGTCTGGATCGCGCTGACGGTGTTGATCGGTTTCCGTGAGCGTCTGAAGCACAGTCAGGGTGCGCTGATGCGCCGGCTTACCACGCTGCCACGCGGTTTCTGGGGCATGCAACTGGCGCACCTGGGTATGGCTTGGGGCGTGGCGGGCATCACCCTCGTGGCCAACTACCAGCAAGAGCGCGACGTGCGCATGAGTGTGGGCGACCACACCCAACTTGCCGGCTACACCTTTACTTTCCAGGGCACCACGGAACGTCCCGGCCCCAACTACCGTGCCGCCCGCGGCACGGTGGAAGTGAGCGAGGGTGAAAAACCCGGCGGCAAGAAGCTGTTTGTTCTGCACCCGGAAAAACGCATCTACAACGCCTCCGGCATGCCCATGACCGAAGCGGCCATCAACTACAACTTCTTCCGCGATGTCTACGTTGCTCTGGGTGAGCCGCTGGACGATCAGGCCAGCACCTGGGTAGTGCGCATCTTCCACAAACCGTTCATCAACTGGCTGTGGATCGGCGCCTTGTTCATGGCAATAGGTGGTTTCCTGGCTGCGTCGGATCGGCGCTACCGCATCGCGGTGAAGGCGCTGGCGCCGACCAACACCGCCGTCCAGGGAGCCTGAGCATGAAACGCTGGTTGCCCCTGGTCGGTTTCGTGGTCTTGGTCGGTTTCTTCGCCAAGGGTCTGTTCCTCAACCCGCGCGAAGTGCCCTCACCCTTCATCGGCAAACCGGCACCGGCATTCACCCTGCCCATCGTCGGGAGTGCCGGCGCAGCATTCAGTCCCGCCGACATGAAAGGCAAGGTCTGGTTGCTCAACGTGTGGGCGCCTTGGTGTGTGTCCTGCCGTCAGGAACACGGTGTGCTCATGGAACTGTCCAGGAACCAGTCGGTGCCCATCGTTGGGCTCAACTGGAAGGACAAGGACCGCGAAGCGGAGCAACTCCTGGCGCAACATGGCAGCCCCTATCTGGCCGTGCCCGACGACCTGACCGGCAAGGTCGGCATCGACTATGGTGTCACCGGCACCCCGGAAACCTATGTCATCGACAAGGCCGGCATCATCCGGATGAAACAAGTCGGCCCGATCAGCCCGGAAGTCTGGAAAGAGAAATTCGAACCGAAACTGAAGGAACTGGGCGCATGAAATCCCTGCTGTTTTCCCTGTTGCTGGTGCTTTCCGCGCCGGCCTGGACCGCCGAAGCCATTTCTGTCGGTGAAGACCCCGCCATCGAGCAGCGCATGGTCAAGCTGGCTGAGGAGTTGCGTTGCCTGGTCTGCCAGAATGAATCTTTGGCTGGTTCGCACGCCGAGTTGGCGGAGGACCTTCGTCGCGAAATTCGCGCGCAGATGAAGGCTGGCAAGAACGACAAGGAGGTGATCGAGTACCTCACCACGCGCTATGGCGACTTCGTACTGTATCGGCCACCGTTCAAGCCCTTGACTTACCTGCTCTGGCTAGGCCCCCTGTTGTTCCTGGTGATAGGTGGTTCGGCCTGGTATGCCACCCTGAAGAAACGCCGTGCTCAGAAAGACTCTCCGGTGGACGAGAAACAGCTCGCCACCGCCGCTCAACTCCTGGATGAAAAACAATGAACCCGTTTTGGACTGTTTCCCTGTTCTGGATTGCCACCGCCGTCTGTATTGCCGTCGCGCTCGCCTTCGTCCTGCCGCCCCTATTGCGCAAGAAGGAAGTTGTCGCCAAGGCGGCGCGGCGTGACATCAACATCGCCGTCTATCGTGACCAGATGAAAGAAATGGATGCGGATCTCGGCAATGCCCTTCTCTCCGACGAGCAGTACCAGGCCGGCAAACTGGAACTAGAGGCCAGACTCGCCGAAGACGCGCTGGCCAAGGTCGATGCCGTGATGGCCCCGGTCACCAGCCGTCGCCTCGGCTTCACCATGGCTGGCGTGCTTCCCATCGCCGCCTTCGGCCTGTATTTCTGGCTTGGTAATCCCATGTCTTTGATCTCCATCGCCGAGGCGCAGGCCAACCCCCAGGCTAATCCCCAGGCGGTGCAAGGCGACCACGACATCAAGAAAATGATCCAGAAAGTCGAAGAGAAGACCCAAAGCGACCCCAACGACGCGGAAGCCTGGTCCATGTTGGCCAAGACCTATGCGGCTGTGGACCGTTGGCCGGAGGCTCTGAAGGCTTACGAAAAGGCGCTAGCGCTGAAGCCCGACGTGCCCGCGCTCATGACCGGCTATGCTGAGGCGATTGCCATCAGCGGCGGCCGCAATTTGCAGGGCAAGCCGATGGAACTGGTGCTGAAGGCGCTGGAAAAGGAACCGAACGACCCCAAAGGACTGGAACTGGCCGGCATCCATGCCTTCCAGGAAAAGAATTACGCCCAGGCCGCCTATTACTTCAAGCATCTGCACAAGTTGCTGCCGGCTGACTCGCCTTATGCCCAGGACATCCTGGAAGCGCAGAAGGAGGCCACCCGCCTTTCGCGCGGCGCCGCGACCGGCCTGGACAATCTTTCCGACCAGGGCCCGGCCAAGGCCGCCGGCCCCGCTGCCACCCTGCACGGCAAGGTGGATATCGCCCCCGCGCTGAAAGCCAAGATGAGTGATAAGGATGTGGTATTCCTGTTCGCCCGTTCCGCGGAAGGTGGTGCCCCGGTAGCCGCTCTGCGCTCCACAGCCGTGAAGTTCCCACTGGAATTCGAACTGAGCGATGCGATGGCGATGAATCCGGACAACAAGCTATCCAACTTCAAGGAAGTCACTCTGACCGTACGCGTCTCCAAGTCCGGTCAGCCTACGGGGGGCGCGGGCGACCTGGAGGGAACGCTGGTTGGCGTGAAAGTAGGCAGCAAGGACATCAAACTGACCATCGACAAGGTTCGCCCCTGAGCTTGTAGCGATCTGGCGCCGAGGCGGTATGCGGAGCATGTTTGCCGCCCGGCGCCTGCTTTTTTTGTGGCGGGAAAAAATGTTGATGACAATCAAAGTTTTATCTTGGCGGTTTTGTTAAACAGTGCTCCTTCTCCTGGTTACTAAGAGGGCTTTGTCATGGATCGTCGTACTTTTATCGGTTTCATTCCCGCCATCGCTCTCTTCGGCTGCGCCAGTAAGGGCCAGGAAAAGGCCGCTGACCAGTCCGGGATGCGATTCAGCGAAGCGGAACGCAAGATCATCATGGGGTACTACCCACGGCCGGTAACGGCACAAGCCAATGCGAAAGGCCGGGTCAGCGTGGGTGACAAACTCATGTCCGGAGAACGACCCAACAAACTCCCCACCTCGCTTGATGCTCAGTTGCCGACACTGGTCGCGCCCTACGCCCGTTTGACCCTGGGCGCGGACGTTGTTCTGGTAAACCGCGATACACACGACATCCTCGATGTGATTCCGCAGATCGCCTTCTGAGCTCTTTTCGACGCACGATCCAAGGCCGGTCCAGACCGGCCTTTTTTATTTCTGAAGCCCTGTCAGCACACGAAGTGCGCTCAGGCCTCCAGTAACAATCGTGCTTCAAGGCGGCCAAGGGGGCTGTTTTAGGTTTTACACTTCGCCTCCTCCAAAGCAGAGAAAAGGCCACCGACCGCATGCAAGACTGGGCTCGTTTTACCGGTTTCGATTTCCTCGCGGCTTCCTGGTTGCCCGAGGTGCTGCTCGTGCTGGCCGGGGTGCTGCTGCTGATCCTTCTGGCCAGCGCGGCGTTGGGGCGTGTCGAACGGGCCGCGAGTCAGACCACCACGGTGTGGGACGACGCGCTGATCCACTCCGTGAAGCGGCCACTCACCGTGTTGCTATGGGTAATCGGCCTCGCCCATGTGGCGGGCATACTCGACCGGGAAATCGGCTCTCACGCGCTGGATTACGCGCAACCCGCCCGCAGTGTCGGCGTGATCGCCTGCCTGGCCTGGTTTCTCATCCGCATGATCAACAACGCCGCGCTCAGCATCCTGGCGCAGAGGCGGGGGAGCGGAGAGACGGTGGACCAGACCACGGTGGATGCCATGAGCAAGCTGGGGCGGGTCATCGTGCTCATCGTCTCCGCCCTGGTGATACTGCAAACCCTGGGCTTCAGCGTCTCCGGCGTGCTCGCCTTCAGCGGTATCGGCGGCATCGCGGTCGGCTTTGCCGCCAAGGATCTGCTCGCCAACTTCTTTGGCGGCCTGATGATCTATCTGGATCGCCCCTTCTCCGTGGGTGACTGGATTCGTTCGCCGGACAAATCGATCGAAGGCACGGTGGAATACATCGGCTGGCGCCAGACCCGCATCCGCGCCTTCAACAAGAACCCCCTCTATGTGCCGAACGCCCTGTTCACCACCATCGTGGTGGAAAACCCCTCGCGCATGTCGCACCGGCGTATCAAGGAAGTCATCGGCATCCGCTACCAGGACATCGACAAGATGGCCGCCATCACCGCCGACGTGAAGGCCATGCTGATCGCCCACCCGGACATCGACAACGAGGCGACGATGATCGTGAATTTCACGACCTTCTCCGCCTCCTCCATCGATTTCATGCTCTACACCTTCACGACCATGACCAAATGGGTGCGCTACCAGGAGATCAAGCAGGATGTGCTGCTCAAGGTCGCCGAAGTGATCGCCGCCCACGGCGCGGAAATCGCCTTTCCGACGCGGACGCTGCATATCGAGTCGGACTAGATGTTGCCGTTTACCGGTAAGCGGTATATTCTGGCGCCATGATCCTTACGTTTGCGGACCGCGACAGCGCCGATCTGTTTGCCGGAAAACGGGTGAAACGGTTCGCCAATATCGCCTCGGTGGCCGAGCGTAAGCTCCAGCAAATCGATAGCGCCGCCACCTTGGATGCCTTGCGGGTTCCGCCGGGCAACCTGCTTGAAGCGCTGGTGGGCGAACGCGAGGGTCAGCACAGCATCCGCATCAACGACCAATGGCGCGTTTGCTTCGTCTGGACGGCGGCGGGTGTGCGAGACGTGGAAATTGTCGATTACCACTGAATTTCAGCGGAGACCAAGATGAGCATTGCAGCCGCAAAGAATGGAATGCGCCCGATCCATCCGGGCGAAATCCTGCGCGAGGATTACCTCAAGCCGCTGACCATGAGCGCCAATGCCCTGGCCCAGGCGCTACGCGTCCCCGCCTCGCGGATCAACGACATCGTTTTGGAACGGCGCGGTGTCACCGTGGACACCGCCTTCCGACTGGCGCGCTACTTCGGCGGCGACGTGCAGACCTGGATGAACCTGCAAACCGCTTACGAAATCCGGCAGGCGGAAGCCACGCTGGCGAAAAAGGTGGAAGAAGAGGTCATACCGCTGGCGGCATAATTTCCTATTCCACATTTATTTCCCCACGAACAACGAATGCCAAATCGTCAGCTCACCTTAGAAGAACTTGGCCGTGCCAACGACCTGTTGGCTGAAGTCAGATCGCGATTGGAAATCCTTGCAGGAGGAGATAAGGAGCTTCTCTTTGCGTACCGTCGTAAGGTATTCAAGGAACTTACCTACGACGAAAGGGATAAGCCTGCTGCCAGGCGGAAGTTGAAAGACCAGAAGTGGAAAGAACAAAGAGGGCTGTGTGCAATCTGCGGTGAGCCACTTCCTGAAAAGTACTCAATTCTCGACAGATTTAACGCTGTCGAGGGCTACACCAAAGAAAATACGCAACTCATTTGCCAGGCATGTGATATCGCCAAACAAGAGTCAAAGCGCTATTCGTAGCGACTAAGCCTGCCATGACACCGCAACGTTGCGGTACACATTCCCCTCAACTCCGATAAGGATCATTTATGCGCACCTTAATCTGCGGCTCCATGGCCTACGACACCATCATGGTGTTCCACGACCAGTTCAAGAACCACATCCTGCCCGATCAGATTCACATCCTGAACGTGGCCTTTCTGGTGCCGGACATGCGCCGCGAGTTCGGTGGTTGTGCCGGCAACATCGCCTACAACATGAAGTTGCTGGGCGGCGAGCCGCTGATCATGGCGACCGTGGGCGACGACTTCGCGCCCTATGCCGAGCGCCTGAAGCAGCTTGGCCTCGATGCCGGCCACATCCACCGTGTCGCCAACACCTTCACCGCGCAGGCTTTCATCACCACCGACTTGGACGACAACCAGATCACCGCCTTCCACCCCGGCGCGATGAACTTCGCGCACCAGAACAAGGTGGACTGCACGGAGGGAATCAAGCTCGGTATCGTTTCACCGGATGGTCGCCAGGGCATGATCGATCATGCGCGCCAGTTCTCCGAAGGCTGCATTCCCTTCATCTTCGATCCCGGCCAGGGTTTACCCATGTTCAACGGTGAGGAGTTGCTGGATTTCACCCGCCAGGCCGAATACCTCACCTGCAACGACTACGAGGCGAAACTCTTGCAGGAACGCACCGGTCAGACGCTGGAGGAGTTGGCGAAGCAGGTGCGCGCGCTGGTGGTGACCCTGGGCGGCGAAGGCTCGCGGATTTATGCCGATGGCCAGGTGCATGACATCCCGGCGGCCAAGGCGAGCGCGGTGGTCGACCCGACCGGCTGCGGTGATGCCTACCGCGCCGGATTGATGACCGCCATGCACAAGGGCATGGACTGGCCCACCTGCGGGCGTCTCGCGGGGCTGCTCGGGGCGATCAAGATTGCCCAGCGTGGCGGCCAGAACCACCACTTCACCTGGGACGAGATCGCCGAACGCTTCAAAACCGAATACGGTTACGCACTGTGATGAAGGAGTACATCATGAACAAAACCTTAGGCTTGTTGCTCATCCCCATCGCTCTGGCCGGCTGCGCCGGCGGCAAGGGCAGCGACGACTACCAGCGCGTGGAAGCGCGCCGAGTCTACGAAGTAAAAATGGGCGTGGTGGAAAGCGTGCGCGCCGTGAAGCTGGAGGGCACTGGTTCCGGCGTCGGCACCGCAGCCGGGGCCGCGGTAGGCGGCATCGCCGGCAGCGAAGCGGGCCACGGCAAAGGCTCGGCGGTCGGCGCTGTGATCGGTGCCGTGATCGGCGGCATCGGCGGGGCGGCGGCGGAAGAGGGCATCACCCGCAAGGCCGGCCAGGAAATCACTATCAGGCTGGATTCGGGTCGCACCATCGCCGTGGTTCAGGAAGATACCGGCGAGAAATTCGCCAGGGGTGATCGCGTTCGTATGTTGGATTCTGGCGGCCAGGCACGGGTGACGCACTAGCGATCAGGGCGGTGAGACCGCCCCAGTGGCGTAGGTTGGGCACGCCTTCGGCTTTGCCCAACCTACGCCTGAAATCAGGAACCGCTGGGGAGGAAGTTGCCCAACTTGGCGCGAATCTTCGCCACCCCCTGGTCAATCGCCTGATCGAGATAGAAGCCGTAGTAATCCAGGGTGGTTATGCCCACGACCGGCTTGGTCAACTGGTGGCCTTCACCATCGAATATCATGACCGTCGGTGTCAGGCGCGCGCCGATGTCGCCAGCGAATTTACGATGGCTCATCTTGCGGCCTTGAAAGTCCTTGAGGTCACGGAAACCGGAGCTTTCCACTCGGCGCATCACCACCTTGGAAAGGTAATCGGCGTTGCCACTCATGGGAATCAGGAACTCATTGAGGGCGGTTTCACAATAAGAACAGTGTGCGCCGACGAATACCAGTAACACCACGCCTTGAACCGCGCGGGCGGCTTCGGCGTCTTTTTGCAGGTCTTGCGCGTAGGGCACATCCGCGCGGGCCAGCCCAATGCCGCATGATAAGATCGCCAGCCACGCGAGTACCTGCTTAACTGTCTGTTTCATCGTCATTTTCCTCAACATAGCTGAGCATTCTAGCGATGCTCTTCTTACGCTCAATAGTTCAATCATGCCGAAAAAAATAGTCATCGCTACCCGTGAAAGTCCGCTTGCGCTCTGGCAAGCCGAACACGTCAAGGCCCGTCTTCTGGAATTGCATCCCGACCTGGAGGTCGAGTTGCTCGGCATGACCACTCAGGGTGACCAGATTCTCGACTCCCCGCTTTCGCGCATCGGTGGCAAGGGTTTGTTCGTGAAGGAACTGGAAACCGCCATGGCGGAAGGGCGTGCCGATCTCGCCGTGCACTCGATCAAGGATGTGCCGATGGATCTGCCGCCCGGTTTCGAACTGGCGGCCATCGCGCAACGTGATGACCCACGCGATGCCTTTGTTTCCAGAAAATACGCCAGCTTGAACGATCTGCCGTCCGGCGCGCGTGTCGGCACTTCCAGTCTGCGCCGCCAGGTGCAGTTGCGCGCCGCCTATCCGACCCTGGATGTGGATACCTTGCGCGGCAATGTCAATACTCGCCTGCGCAAACTGGAAGAGGGCCAGTACGACGCCATTCTGCTGGCCGCCGCCGGGCTCAAGCGCCTCGGCCTCGATGCTCACATTCGCGCCATCCTGTCGCCGGAAGAAAGCCTGCCGGCGGTGGGTCAGGGCGCGCTCGGCATCGAGATTCGCGAAGGCCGCCCCGATCTGGCCGAACTGCTGGCGCCACTCAACGACTCTGAGACCGCCGCCTGTGTGCGCGCGGAACGGGCCATGAGCCGCATGTTGCATGGCGGCTGCCAAGCGCCTATCGGCGGCTATGCCGAAATACAGGGCGGTCGCATCCATCTGCGTGCTTTTGTCGCTGATCTGGAAGGGATTCGTTTCTACAGAAGCGAAGTGCAAGGCGACCCGAGCGACCCCGAGGCCGTGGGCCACGCCGCCGCGCGAGAGTTGATCGCCCAGGGCGCCGATACCCTGCTGGCTGAACTCATCCATCGCATGCAATGAATTTGCCTCTGTCCGGTCTGGGTGTGCTGGTGACCCGCCCGGCCGGGCAGGCGGAGGGATTACAGGCGCGCCTGCGCGAGCTGGGGGCCCATCCTGTCCTGTTTCCCACGCTGGAAATCCAGGCGCCGGCCGATACGGCCACCTTGGCGCGGCGCCTGGCCGAACTGCCACATTACGATCTCGCGATTTTCGTCAGCCCGACCGCCGTCCAGTACGGTCTTGCCGCCATCGCGGCCTGGCCGCTCGGGTTGCGCGCGGCAGGGGTGGGGCAGGGCACGGCGGCGGCGCTACGCGCGGCCGGCATCCAGCAGGTTTTCGCGCCCGACGAAGGCGGTGACAGTGAACATCTGCTCGCCCTGCCGGAACTGGCCGACATGGCGGGAAAGCGCGTGCTCATATTCCGGGGTGAGGGCGGCCGCCAACTGCTGGCGGATACCCTGGCCGCGCGTGGCGCCGCTGTGAATTACGCCGAATGCTATCGGCGCGGCCTCCCCGTCGCCGACCCCACCGCCCTTCTAGATACCTGGCGGCGCGGCGGTATCCAGGCCATCACCGTGCTGAGTTCGCAGGGGCTGGATAACCTGTTCACCCTGCTGGGCGAACGCAACGCCGAGCTGATCCGTGCCACCCCGCTGTTCGCGCCGCATCCGCGCATTGCCGCGCACGCAAGCGCACTCGGCGTCGCTCATGTCAGCGCCACCCATTCAGGCGAAGCGGGCCTGTTGCAGTGTCTTGTGGAATACTTCGCCCATGTCTGAAAACCTTCCTGAAAAATCCGCGGAAACCACCACCCCGACTAGCCGTCTGGCATGGCTTGGTCCCGCCTTGGCCAGCATCGCCATCGTGCTCACCCTCGGCTTGGCCTGGCAGGGTTACGACCGCGCGCAGCTGATGG
Organism: uncultured Thiobacillus sp.; assembly: GCA_964542455.1. Classification (GTDB taxonomy): domain Bacteria; phylum Pseudomonadota; class Gammaproteobacteria; order Burkholderiales; family Thiobacillaceae; genus PFJX01. The sequence goes on from CAZIUC010000001.1 coordinate 228,908, forward strand.
AAGTGCAACTGGCCCGCCGCATCAATACCTTCGATGCCGCCAGCGAGGAAGCGCGAGCCGCCGCGAAGGCCGCCAACGCCGCTCTGGCAGACCTGCAAGGGCGCCTGGGCACCCTGGAATCCACCGGGCAGGAAACCCTGAACCAGCAACTGGCCCTCAACGCGATGTATCAGGATCTCGCGCGCAGCCAGGATGAGCGGGTGGTGGCGGACATCGAGCAAACCCTGCTGCTGGCCCAGCAACAATTGCAACTGGCCGGCAATGTGAAAGCGGCTTTGATAGGACTGGATGCGGCGGCTACGCGCCTGGCACAACTAGACAAGCCGCAGTTCAACAAACTGCGTGACGCTATCGCGCGCGATATGGAGCGTCTCAAGCTATTGCCGGCGGCGGACATCGGTAGCCTCAATGCCCGCCTCGAAGCCCTGATCCAGAACGTGGACAAGCTCAAGCCCGAGTCGGAAACCGAACCGGCACCGAAACCCGCGCCCGCGGCCCAAGGGGCCGCGGATACCCTGGCGCGCTTCTCGGCCGAAGCCTGGCAGGAATTCAAGAGCCTGGTACGTATTCGTCGCCTGGATCATCCCGACCTGCCCTTGCTGGCCCCTTCGCAACTCTATTTCCTGCGCGAGAACCTGAAACTGCGCCTCCTCGCCGCGCGCATGAGCCTGCTGCAACGCGATGAAACCGCCTTCCGAAACGACGTTAACGAGGCGCACGCGTGGATCAATCGCTACTTCAATCCACGTGATGAAGCCACCGGCGCTGTGCTCGCCAGCCTGGATGAGATGCGCAAGGTTCCCGTCGTGCTCAAGGATGCGGAAATCGATGCCAGCCTGAAAGCCGCGCGCACCGCGCGGGGGAAGAACCTCTGATGCGCGCCGCTTTCTGGGTGCTCGCCCTGTTTGCCTTGGCTGTGGCCCTGACTCTGGCGGCGCAGATTGATCAGGGCTACGTCATCGTGGTCTACCCACCCTGGCGCATGGAGTTGTCATTCATGCTTGCGCTGGCGCTGCTGGCCGGTCTCGTCGTACTGGCTTATGCCATGTTACGTCTCGGCCAGACCGCCCTGCACCTGCCCGACGACGTGCGTGGTTGGCACTCAAGGCGGCGCGGCGCCGCCGCCGACCGCGCCCTGCTGGACGCCGTGCGCGCGCATCTCGATGGTGACGCGGCGCGCGCCGACAAGCTGGCGCGCAAGGCGACGGCCAGCCAGGCACCGGATATCGCGGAACGTTTGCTCAGGGTAGACGACGCAAGCGGCGGGCGTGGTCGCTCGTGGTGGCAAAAACTGCGCCTGGCGCCGGTGAAGAAGAGCGAGCCCGCGGAAGATGCGGTGCAGGTTTCGCCGCTCCCCATTCCACCCGGTAGTCAGTCAGATTGAATCGACTGGATGGTTTGTAGGATGTGGTGAGCGCGGCGAACCGCACCCACGTCAAGCTGCGGCGCGATTGTGTCCTCGCGTTTCAACATGACGGCTGATTCAGCAGCGTCCCAACAGGAACGCGGCCAGCAGCAAGACACCGCCCAGAGCGATCAGTTTCCAGAAGAAACGCAGGTTGTAGCGACGGCCGAGCCGTTTCGCCTCCATCCAGTGGATCGCTTCGCCCACTGAGGAGAGCGCCAGGGCAAAGGCGATGGGGGTCAGCATCAGCAAGGCGGCGATGCGGCCTTCGCTGAAGCCAGCCGCGCAACCACGGGAAAAAGCGCCAAACCCGGTGTTGACCGTGTACATGTAGCCCAGCCCCAGGATGCTGGCGATGAGCACGAAGAACAGGGCGGCCACCAGCCTGGCATGGGGATCGCGCAGCAGGCGCAGGAGATGCGTCCAGCCGCGCAGCGGCGAGGTCAGCAGGTGTGATAGCGCGTTCATCCGGGTGGTGGATCAATGCACGGCGAGGGGAATCTTGCCGATCTTCATGCGCCACTCGCGTGGGCCGCTTTCGTGCACCGACTCGCCGCGACTGTCTACCGCCACGGTCACCGGCATGTCCTCGACGATGAATTCGTACACCGCTTCCATGCCCAGTTCCGGGAAGGCCAGCACCCGTGCCGATTTGATCGCCTTCGAGACCAGATAGGCGGCGCCGCCGACGGCGATGCAGTACACACCGCCATGCGCCTTGATCGAGGCGATCGTCTCCGGCCCGCGTTCCGACTTGCCGATCATGCCGATCAAACCGACCTGTTCGCCCAGCATCAGGTCGGTGAACTTGTCCATGCGCGTCGCCGTGGTCGGGCCGGCCGGGCCGACCGCCTCGTCGCGCACCGCGTCCACCGGGCCGACGTAGTAGATGAAGCGGTTGTTGAAATCCACCGGCAGCGGCTGGCCGGCCCGCGCCAGTTCCGCCAGCTTCTTGTGCGCGGCGTCGCGCCCGGTGAGCAGGCGACCGGAGAGTAATAGCTGCTCGCCGGCTTTCCAGGTGACCGTATCCGCCTTGGACAACGTATCCAGGTTCACCCGCCGCGCCGAGGCGGGGCCATCCCAGGCCACCGCCGGCCATTCCGACAGAGGTGGTGGCGTGAAGCTGACCGGGCCGGAGCCATCCAGGGTGAAGTGGATGTGGCGGGTGGCGGCACAGTTGGGAATCAGGCCCACCGGCAGGCTGGCCGCGTGCGTCGGATAATCCAGGATCTTTACGTCGAGCACCGTGGTCAGGCCGCCCAGGCCCTGGGCGCCGATGCCCAGGGCATTGACCTTGTCCATCAATTCCAACCGGAGTTCCTCGATGCGGTTACTCGGGCCGCGTTGCCGCAGTTCCTGGATGTCGATCGGCGCCATCAGCGCCTCTTTCGCCAGCAGCAAGGCCTTCTCCGGCGTGCCACCGATGCCGATACCGAGGATGCCCGGCGGGCACCAGCCGGCGCCCATGGTCGGCAGGGTTTCCAGCACCCAGTCGACGATGGAATCGGACGGGTTCAACACCGTGAAATGGGCCTTGTTCTCGGAGCCACCACCTTTCGCCGCCATCGTGATTTCCAGAGTGTCGCCCGGCACCAACTCGGTGTGGATCACCGCCGGGGTGTTGTCCTTGGTGTTCTTGCGAGCGCCGGCCGGGTCGGACAGCACCGAGGCGCGCAGCGGGTTGTCCGGGTTCATGTAGGCGCGGCGCACGCCCTCGTTGACCATGTCGGCCAGGCTCATGCTGCCTTCCCAGCGCACCCCCATGCCCACCTTGAGGAAGGCCACCACTATGCCGGTGTCCTGGCAGATCGGCCGGCGTCCCTCCGCGCACAGGCGTGAGTTGATGAGTATTTGCGCCAGCGCGCCCTTCGCGGCCGGCGACTCCTCGCGGTCATAAGCCGCCTTCACCGCCCGCACGAAATCCAGCGGGTGATAGATGGAAATGAATTGCAGCGCGTCGGCGATGCTCTGGATCAGGTCTTCCTGGCGAATGGCGGGCATGGCGGTCTCCTTTTCTATTCGCAAGTATGGCCGCGCGGCGTCTTATAGAGAAGCCGACTGATTCATTGGGTTTTCCAATATTTAGACTTGAAATAATTGTGCAGTGCGTCAGGGGCTATGGGAATAGGGTTCGCCACAACACCGGCGAGAGACCGGAATTTGCTCCGAGACGAGGAGATCGACAATGGCGCTAGCCAGCCGTGTGTTGGGTGACTACTGGCCCGGCATCCAGCTCTATTACCCGCCGGTGAAGTACGCGCCGGCGTTGGGGCTGTATGAAGACCTGGAAGCCGCCGCGCTGCGCTTTCAGAAGCACGCGCGCCACTGCCACGCACAAACCCTGCTGTTCGACCTGGAAGACGGCTGCCGACAAAAGGCGTTGTCACGCGACCTGTTGCGCCAGGAGTTGCCCGGCCTGCAACGCGATGATCTGGCGGTGGCGGTGCGTATCAATCCTTTCCGCACCGAGGAATACGAGAAGGACATGGCGATGGTGCGCGACCTCGCCGAGCACATCGATGTGGTGATGCTGGCCAAGGCCGGCGAGGCCTATGGCGCGGCGGAGATTCGCGATCTCTCCGCCTGTCTGGCGGGACTGAATCCGCGCATCACCATTCAGCCCATCATCGAGCATCCGAAGTCGCTCAAGATCGCGCCGGAGATCATGGCCTACCCCACGGTCAGGCATGTGGTGTTCGGCATTCACGACTTCTCCAAGGCCATGGGCATCCACATCACGCCGCAAGGCTGGACCCAGGAACTGGCCTACTTCCTGCACCAGATCCTGTTCGAGGCGCGCATCGCCGGGGTCGGCGTGATCGGCGGCGTGGAAGTGCTGATCGGCCAGGCCGGCATGCCGGAGACCTTCCTGGAACCGCACGACATCCGCCGCTGGTTGGACCTGCATGGCGACGACGAATCCCGCGTGGTCTATCGCCACGCCTGCGAGGAAGCGGCGATGGGGCTGACCGGCAAACAGGTGATCCACCCCAGCCACATCCACCTGTGCAAGGTGGCCTACACGCCTTCACCGACCGAGGTGGCGCGCAACATCCGCGTCCTGCAAGCCGCCGTGGAGGCCGACGCGCTGCTCGGCGGCGCGATCAAGTTCGAAGGCGAAATGCTCGACCCGCCGATGTTCGGCAAGGCCCTGCAAGTGCTGCTGCGCGCGCATTCCCTGCGGGCGCTTACCGACGACGACACCGATTTCGCGCTGCAAGTGCTGGCCATGCTGCCGCCGCAGGTGGTGCGGGAAAACTGGCCGTATGGGGTGATTCTGTGATGCGGGTCGAGAAACTGGCTATCCCCCCCTTTACCAAAGGGGGGCAGGGGGGATTTGGCGACGCTGGCCCCTTGCACCGCTCTGAGAAATCCCCCCCACCCCCCCTTTGGAAAAGGGGGGAGTCGCATGCCCCCTTGCCAGCCTCTGATACGGAGCACGCCATGCCCTTTCCTCCCTTCCCCGCCTGGACCTGGAACCTGCCCGAGCATTTCAATATCGGCGTCGCCTGCACCGATGCCCATCTCGGCACGGCCACGGAAAGCCGCCTGGCCATGATCGTCGAGGACGATGAACTCGGCGTCAGCCAGGCCACCTACAAGGAACTGGCCGAACGCGGCAGCCGTTTCGCGCAACTGCTGCGCAACCTCGGGGTGGAAGACGGCGAACGGGTATTGATCCGCCTGCCCAACTGCCTGGACTACCCCGCCGCCTTCCTCGGCGCGATGAAGCGCGGCGCCATCTCGGTGCCGACTTCCACGCTGCTGACGGCGGAAGAAGTGGTGTATCTGGCGAAGGATTCCGGCGCCTCGGTGCTGGTGACCGACCAAGCCATGTGGGCGACGCTGCGCGACAAGCTGGCGGGGCTGGAAAGCCTGCGTCTGGTGCTGCTTTCCGGTATCGCCCCTCCCGATTACACCGCCCTGCGTCCGGGCGCGGCCGGTCTCCAGGTGCTTGATCTCGACACCGCCCTGGCCGAGATCACGGTCTGCGCGCCGCCGCACCCGACCAAGTCGCACGATCCCGCTTATCTGGTCTACACCTCCGGCACCACCGGCTATCCCAAGGGGGTGTTGCACGCGCACCGGGCGATGATCGGGCGCGAGCCGGCAACGAACTACTGGTTCGACTTTGTTGAAGAAGGCGACCGCATCGTCCACTCCGGAAAATTCAACTGGACCTATGTGCTCGGTTCCGCGCTGATGGATCCGCTCTATCTTGGCAAGACGGTGATCGTGCACGAAGGCAGGAACGACGCCGCCGGCTGGATTCGCCTGATCGCCAAGCACAGCGCCACCATCTTCATCGGCGTGCCCACCATCTACCGGCAGATCATCCAGAAGACGGCTTACACCGGCGCCGACGTGCCCACCCTGCGCCACTGCATGAGCGCCGGTGAACACCTTTCCGATGAAATGCTCGGTCTCTGGCGCGAGCGCTTCGGGGTGGATATCTACGAGGCGGTGGGCATGTCGGAAGTGTCGTATTACCTGTCGGAAAACAAGTACCGTCCGATCCGCCCCGGCTCCGCCGGCTTTCCGCAGCCGGGTCACGATGTCCGCCTGCTCGACCCGGACACCCTCAAGGAAGTCGCGTCCGGCGAGGAAGGCATGATCTGTCTGCCGGCCGAGGACCCCGGCCTGTTCATGCGCTACTGGAACCTGCCAGGCGAGACCGGCAAGGCATTCAAGGGTGAATGGTTCCTCACCGGCGACTACGCGCGCTTCGATGAAGACGGCTACATCTGGTTCCTCGGGCGGCGCGACGACATCATCAACTCCTTCGGCTACCGGGTGTCGCCGCACGAAATCGAGCGGGTGATGAAGACCCACCCCGCCGTGGCCGACTGCGCCGCAACCGGAGAGGAACTCGGCGCCGACAAGGTGTTGGTGGTGGCCTATGTGATGTTGCATCCCGGCATGGAGATCAGCCCCGACGAATTGCTCGCCTTCGGACGCCAACACCTGGCCGGCTACAAGGCGCCCAAGATCGTCTACCTCGCCGCCGATTTTCCCCGGACCAAGAACGGCAAGATCATCCGCAAGCAACTGGCGCCGACACTGGCCACCGAGAGGTCGGCATGAGCACCATGCCGACGGCCGAAGCAGGCGAGGACGCCTGCGCTACAAACCCCGCCCTTGTAGCGCAGGCGTCCCGCCTGCCCCCCCCGCCCCCACATTACCGCCCGCGCCGCTCCATGCTTTATGTGCCGGCCTGCGTGCCACGTTTTCTCGCCAAGGGGCGCGAACTGCCGGTCGATACCCTGATCTTCGATCTGGAGGAATCGGTGCTGGTGGCGCGCAAGCTGGAAGCCCGGCGCAACGCCGCCGCCGCGCTGCGAGAAGGCGGCTACGGCAAGCGCGAAGTGGTAGTGCGGGTCAACCGCCACGATTCCGCCTGGGGGCTGGACGATCTCACCGCCATCGCGCCGCTGTCGCCCGACGCCATCCTGTTCCCGCGCCTGGAAAGCCGCCAGGAGGTGCTCGACGCGCTGCAAGCACTGGACGAGGCCGGCGGCGCCCATCTGCCGATCATGGTGATGATCGAAACCCCGCTCGCCGTGCTGCGCGCCGAGGAAATGGCCGGTGCCTCGCCGCGCATCCGCTGTCTGGTCATGGGTACATCCGACCTTACCAATGAACTGCATGCGCGCATCACCACCGAGCGCCTGCCGATGCTTTACAGTCTCTCGCATTGCCTGCTGGCGGCGCGCGCGCATGGCCTGGCCATAGTCGATGGCGTGCACCTGGACATGAAGGACATGACCGATTTTGAATACGCCTGCCGCATGAGCCGTGACCTTGGTTTCGACGGCAAAAGCCTCATCCACCCGGATCAGATCGCCTATGCCAACGACGCCTTCACACCACGCCCGGCCAGCATCGAGCGCGCGCGCAAGATCATCGCCGCCTGGGACGTGGCCAACGCCGAAGGTTATGGTGTCACCGTGGTGGAAGGCAGGCTGGTGGAAACCCTGCACGTCGAAGCCGCGCGCCGCACCCTGATGATTCACGACATGATCGAGGCATTGGCAACGGAGGCTCAACCATGAACGGCAACTTCTTCGAAGACTTCGAGCTTGGCCAGAGCTTCCTGCACGCCACGCCGCGCACGGTGGGCGAGGGCGAAATCGCCCTGTATCTGGCGCTCACCGGTTCGCGCCATCTGCTCGGTTCCTCCGGCCTGGTGGCGCATGCCCTGGGCTACCCGAAACGGCCGCTCGACGATCTGCTCGCCTTTCACCTCGCCTTCGGCAAGACCGTGGCGGACATCTCGCTCAATGCCGTCGCCAACCTCGGTTATGCCGATGTGCGCTTCCTCGCCCCGGTCTACGTCGGCGACACCCTGGCGGCGGAATCCGTGGTCATCGGCCGCAAGGAGAACCGCGACGGCGAGGCCGGCATCGTCTGGGTGCGCTCCACGGCGGTGAACCAGAATGACCGCGAAGTCCTCACCTGGGTGCGCTGGGTGATGGTGAAGAAGCGCGACAAGACCGCTCCCGCGCCCACCCCGGTCATTCCGGAAACCCCACCCTGCGTGACGCCCGCTCGCCTGGTGGTGCCGGCGTTCCTGGATGCCGCCCAGTTCGAGACCTCGCTGACCGGCGGCGCGCGTCTGTGGGGCGAGTACCAGCCCGGCGAACGCATCGACCATCCCGCCGGCATGACCCTGGAGGAAGCCGACCACACCTTCGCTACCCGCCTCTACCAGAACCCCGCGCGCCTGCACTTCGACGCGCAATTGATGCGCGACACCCCGTTCGGCCGTCGACTGGTCTACGGTGGCCACGTCATTTCGGTGTGCCGGGCGCTGAGTTACGAAGGCCTGGAGAACGCCCTGCTGATCGCCGCCATCAACGCCGGCAGCCACGCCAACCCGACTTTCGCGGGCGACACCCTGTATTGCCGCCATGAAGTGCTGGAGAAATGGGAACTGCCTGGCCGCGGCGACATCGGCGCCTTGCGTTTGCGCATGATCGGCTTGAAGAACCTGCTTGCCGCCGAGTTGGCCGAGACGAAGATCGAAGGTAAATACCACCCCAACGTCGTGCTCGATCTCGACTACACCGTGCTGATGCCCAAGTAGCGCCGGCTTCCAGCCGGCTCTTTAGCGGCCGCGATGTCGCCCCCCCATCAAGGAGCCCCAATGCCCACCCATCCCAACGCCGCCCTGTTCGCCGGTGAAAAACCCTTCCCCGCCATCCCCGCCTGCGAGCACTTCGCCGGCAGCGAGAAACTGATCCAGAAGGCGCTGGAGCTGATGGAGAAACTCGGCCCGCTGTTCAATATCACCTGCGACTGCGAAGACGGCGCCCCCGCCGGGCGGGAGCCGGAACACGCGGAAATGATCGTGCGCATGGTCAACGGCGAGGCCAACCACCACCGCCTGGCCGGCGCCCGCATCCACGATTACACCCATCAGCACTGGCGCGCCGACGTCGATATCCTGGTGCCTGGCGCGGGCGAGAGGCTGGCCTACCTCACCATTCCGAAGTGCACGGCCCATGAGCAGGCCGCGGAAATGATCGGCTACATCCGGGAAGTCGCCGCCAACCACGGTATCGAACGGGAAATTCCCATTCACATCCTGATCGAAACCCACGGCGCCTTGCGCGACATTCACCGCATCGCGCAACTGCCCTGGTTGCAGGTGCTGGATTTCGGCCTGATGGATTTCGTCTCCGGCCACCACGGCGCCATCCCCGCCAGCTGCATGCGCAGCCCAGGCCAGTTCGAGCACCGTTTGATCGCCCGCGCCAAGTCCGAAGTCGTCGCGGCCGCTCTGGCCAATGGCGTCATCCCCGCCCATAACGTCACCCTCGACCTGAAGAATCCCTATGCCGCCTACGCTGACGCCCGCCGCGCGCGCATGGAATTCGGTTTTTTGCGGCAGTGGAGCATCTACCCGACGCAGATTCAGCCTATCGTCGATGCCATGAAGCCGGATCACAGTGAAGTGGCGACCGCCGCCGCCATCCTGCTCGCCGCGCAACAGGCCGACTGGGGGCCGATCCAGCATGGCGGCGAACTGCACGATCGAGCAACCTATCGCTATTACTGGGAAATCCTGCAAAAAGCACGGGTTACCGGGCTGAAGCTGCCGGCGGAAGTGGAAACCGCGTTTTTCTGAGTCATAACAGAAAAAAACAAAGCCGGAGAGGTCGCCCTCTCCGGCTTTGTTGTGTGGCCCGGTACTACTGAATTTCGCGTTCCAGTTCTTCGATGGTGGTGTGGCGCACATCCTTGCCCTTGACCATGAACACGACATACTCCGACATGTTCTTGGCGTGATCACCAATGCGCTCGATGGCTTTCACCACGAATAACAGGTCGATGAAGGTGGAGATGGTGCGCGGGTCTTCCATCATGTAAGTGATCAGGTGGCGCATGATCTTCTGGAATTCCTCGTCCACTTCGATGTCCTGGCGCGCCACACCGGCGGCACCGGAAACATCGAGACGGGCGAAGGCGTCGAGTGATTCACGCAGCATCTTGTTGGCCAGGCCGGCCATGTATTTGATTTCGGTGTAGCGCGGCGAGGTGATGCGGTCATTCTCGAAAATCTTGACGGCATAGCGCGCGATCTTGGACGCCTCATCGCCAATCCGTTCCAGATCGGTGATCGTCTTGACGATGGTCAGGATCATGCGCAGATCGCCGGCGGTGGGCTGACGTAGCGCGATGATGTGGGTACAGGCCTCGTCGCAGGCCACTTCAAGTGAATTGACCTTGTGATCGTTGGCGATCACTTCCTCGGCGAGTGTCACGTTGCCGGAGATCAGCGCCTCGATGCTTTTGCTGACCTGTTCTTCCACCAGTCCGCCCATTTCCAACACGCGCGCGCGCACGGCTTCCAGATCGGCATCGAATTGTTTGTATATGTGTTCGTTGGGCATTACATCGTCTCCATCGATTACCGTTCTGGTACTGGCTTGTATGCCCAGTCCGGCGGCGTTTGCGGATTATAGGCGCGGTGTTGCTTCCGTTTATTACAACTGGGTGACAGTTCGGGCCTGTTCCAGCCGCTTGTGAGACTTACAGTTCACTGCTGAACGGCACCTGGATCGTGGCGCCGTCGATCTCCACGGCCATGATCCAGTCGCGTCGGCCGCTGACGCAAATCGGCAGGGTGACGCGGGCGTGGAAGAGGTCATCGCCATCTCTGCGCAGCGTATAGAGATTGAAGCCCATATCCATGCCCTCCATGACGAAACGCGCCTGTACCTTGCCGGCGCCGGCCGCCTTCACCCATATCTGGAACGGTTTGAGCGGCTTCACCGCCCCGCTCAGGCCGATGCTGACCTCATGACCCTGGAGGCGGGTAGTACATCCCGCCACGAGATCTGCGCAGTGCGGGGTGACGGCGGCGACCGGCGGCTCCCCGCCGCCCTTCCAGAGCACCATGGCGGCGAGCGCGATGATGAGCAGGGGTAGGGCGGTCCAGAATATTTTCCTGTTCAAGGCAGTTTCCAGGCCGAGCTTTTCAAAGCAACACCATGCGCCCCCGCCGCGCGAGCCAGATCGAGGCCGGAGAGGGAAAGGCCACCCAGGGCATAGACGGGAATGGGGTAGTCGGCCAGCCAGGCACCGAAGCGTTCCCAGCCTATGGTTTCCGCGCCGGGATGGCTGGGGGTGGGCAGCACCGGCGAGAGCACCACGAAATCCACGTCCAGTTCCACCGCCCGCGCCAGTTCCTCGGGGCCGTGGCAGGAGGCGCCGAGCAGGCCGATTCCCGGAGGCAATTCAGATCGCGATGTCAGGTGCGCAAGCTGCGCGGAATTGAGGTGCAGGCCGCAGCCCAGTTCCGCCGCCAGGGCGGTATCGGCGTTGAGCATCAGGTCGGCGCCCTGTTCGCGGCAAAGCGCGGCCACTTGGCGCGCCAGGTCTTTGAAGGCTCCCGGCGCGAGAAATTTCTCGCGCAACTGGACCAGGCGCAGGCCACCCGCCAGGCGTTGCCGCAGGCGTTCCAGGAAGACTTCGACGCCGAGCTTTTCCGCGTCCGAGATGGCGTATTCCAGCGGCAGTCGCAGCGCCTTCATGATCGGGCCGTTGGCGGGCAGGATCGGCTCGACCTCCGGTGAGCGGGCATGGCACCAGGCCAGAAGCTGCCCTTCATGCGGATGCGGCTCGCCGCGCCATGCGGTCACCCGAAAGAAACGCAGCATGACGTGGGCGTGGGGGTAGACGAAGGAACGCTTGAGCCAGGGCCAGGCATCGATCACCTCGATGCCGAGTTCTTCGCGCAATTCCCGGTCGAGGGCGTGGCGCGCGGTTTCCCCCGCCTCCACCTTGCCGCCGGGAAACTCCCACCAGCCGGCATAGGCCTTGCCTTCCGGTCGGCGCGCCAGGAGAAAGGCGCCGTCCGGGTTTTCAATGACGGCGGCGGCGACTTCGACGATTTTTGTGGCACCGCTCATTTCCCCAGCCCCGCCAGCGCCGCTTCCGCCTGTTCCGGCAGGCGCAGGCCGTTGCACAGGTCGGTGAACGTGCCCTTGCAATGGGTTTCCTTGTTGCGCGCCAGATTGGCGGCTTGCTGGTAGTAGCGGCGCGCCGGCTCGCGCAGGCCCTGGCCATCGGCGGCGCGGCCCAGGTAATACCAGGCGATGTCCTGGGAATAGCCGACATCCAGCACCTCGCGCGCCAGGCTCTCCCAATCGCCGCGCGCGTCCAGGGTTTTCAGCTTGTCCACGCGGTTGCTGAAACTGAGGGCGCAGTTTTCGCACGCCAGCAAGGCTTCGCCGCCGCGAAAGCGTTCGTACGCCGGGTTGACCAGAGTCAGCGGGCGCAGGGCGGAGGGGGCCACCGCGTGGCTGGCCGGGTCGCCGCCCGGTGTGACATCACGCACATTGGCGGCCAGGCGCGTGGGCAGGGCGGCCGGGTTCTTCGCCGCTTCGGCGTAGAGCGGACGCATGTGTGGCGCCAGGGCGGCCAGTTCCTCCATGCGCTTGTCGGAGGCGGGGTGGGTGGAGAGCAGATCGAAACGCCCCTTTTCGCCGCTGGCCTCCTTCATTTTTCGCCACAGACGCGGCGCCGCATCCGGGTCGTAGCCGGCGCGCGCGGCGAGTTCGATGCCGATGCGATCCGCCTCGGTCTCGGCGCCTCGGCTATTGGGCAATTGCCAGGCCACCAGCGCGGCCAGTTGGCCGGCCTGCTGGCGCCCCTGGTTGTTGCCGCCGATGGCGGAAACCAGGATGTCCGAGACCATGCCCACGGACATTTTCTCGGCGCCGTGGTTGGCCAGGGCGTGGCCGATCTCATGGCCCATGACCTGGGCGATCTCGTCATCCGTCGCCTTTAGTTTGTCGATCAGTCCGGTGTAGATGGCCATCTTGCCGCCCGGCATGCAGAAGGCGTTGAGGGTCTTGGGGTCGTCGATGACATTCACTTCCCAGGCCCAGGAAGCGCTATCCGGGCGATAACGCACGGCCTGCGCCACCAGGCGGTCGGTGATGGCGCGTATCCGTCGCACCACGAGTTCGTCGTCGTTGAGCTTGCTCTTCTTGGCATACGGCGCCAGTTCCGCCTTGTAGGCGCTGAGCGACTGGGAGATGACCTGGTTTTCCGGCACCAGCATGAGTTGGCTGCGCCCGGTCATGGGGTTGCTGGAACAACTGGCCAGCACGCCGAACAGGGCGAGGAGGCAAAGGGATTTCAGAGGTTTCATGGAAGGGCTACCGTAGGTCAGGTTGGCGCGTTAGCGGCTGCCTGACGCCTGGAAATGTCAGGTGGCGAAGAAGCCGCAACCCGACCTGCAATAACTACTCGCTTTGCGAGTGGCCTTCCAGACTCGCCAGACGTGTTTCCAGTTCCTGCAATTTCTCGCGCGTGCGCGCCAGCACCCGCGCCTGCACATCGAATTCCTCGCGTGTTACCAGATCAAGCTTGGATAGCCAGGCCGCGAGACTGGCCTTGAGGTTTTTTTCGATGTCTCGGGCCGGGGTCATGGCCAGTACTTCGGAGACTTTGGATGCCATGTCGGCGGCGATTTTTTGTTTGAGCACGGTGCACTCCGGCAGTTGGGATCAGTGTGGGCAGTTTAGCAAAGGGATGCCCGCTTCCCGCCGCGCAAAGACGGTGCGGTGCTTGATGTGGGCGCACCAATAAGGCGCATGGTTTTGCATCAACATCGGGCATTTGTTTGCAACCATATGACTATTAAAGGTTTTTAATGTTGGCACGGGTTGTGCTTTTAGTGGACGTGCACCACCGCACCATTTCTCTGGAGAAGCGTCATGAAAAAACTTCCTTACTTGCTCGTTCTGACAGGCCTGATTTCCATCCCCGCGATCGCGGCTGACGCGCCGGCTTCGCCGCATTCTTTTTCCTACAACGTCGGTGTGACCACGGACTATGTCTTCCGCGGTATTTCTCAGTCACAGCACGATCCCGCTGTTTCCGGCGGTATCGACTACAGCCACGCCAGTGGTCTTTATGCCGGCACCTGGTTGTCGACGCAGAAGTGGGTCAAGACCGGCCCGGCCAAATCCGGAAGTGATTTTGAGTTGGATCTATATGGCGGATACAAAGGTGAAGCCGGTGGCATCGGCTATGACGTGGGCCTGATTCACTATTACTACGATGGCAACCGCTCCGGCGCTGGCGCCGGCCTTCCTACTCCGGATACCACTGAGGCCTATCTGGGCGCGAGTTGGAAATTCCTCTCTCTGAAGTACAGCCATACCTTATCGGATTATTTCGTTGGTTGGGGCTCGACTACTGCCCCCGCATACAAAACTAGAGGCAGTAACTACCTCGAACTGAATGCCAGCCAAGACCTTGGCGATGGCTGGGGCCTGCTTGGCCATATCGGCCATCAGAAGGTCAAGCATGACGATGTCAACAAAGCTTCCTACAGCGACTGGAAAGTGGGTGTGACCAAGGATGTCGGCTTCGGCACCGTCACCGCGGCCTATTCCGATACCGACGCCGATGCCGCGGCTGCCTACACATGGGCGCGGGAAGACGTCAGCAAAGGCGTATTCGCCCTTTCCTTCTCCAAGTCCTTCTAACCTCGTCCAGGCCTCCGTCCCCCGCTCCCGCTTCTATGAGGCGGGGTGACGTGAGATCGGCAAGTTCTGTCAGGAGACAGTAATGAAATTCGTAACCGCAATCATCAAGCCCTTCAAGCTGGACGAGGTGCGTGAAGCCCTGTCCTCCATCGGGGCCTCCGGCATCACCGTGACCGAAGTCAAGGGCTTCGGCCGCCAGAAAGGCCACACCGAGCTGTATCGCGGCGCCGAGTACGTCGTCGACTTTCTGCCCAAGGTGAAGATCGAAGTGGCCATCGCCGCCGAGATGCTCGACCAGGCCATCGAGGCCATTTCCAAAGCCGCGCAGACCGGCAAGATCGGCGACGGCAAGATATTCGTCTGGGATCTGGAACAAGTCGTCCGCATCCGCACCGGCGAAGCCGGCGCGGCGGCGATCTAAGGAGAACCGACATGAAAAGCTTATTCGCGACATTGATATTACTGGGCACGCTGGGGTTTTCCGGCCTGACCCTGGCACAGGAAGTACCAACGGCGGCAGTTGAGGCCATCTCCGCGCCCATGGCTGACGCCGCGGCACCCGTTGCGCCCGCCGCCGCGCCGGCCGCGGTTGCCGCCCCGGTGCCGAACAAGGGCGACACTACCTGGATGATGGTTTCCACCCTGCTGGTCATCCTGATGATCGTGCCGGGCGTGGCCTTGTTTTATGGCGGTCTGGTGCGCACCAAGAACATGCTGTCGGTGCTGACCCAGGTCATGGCCATCTTTTGCCTGATCTCGATCCTCTGGGCGGTATATGGCTATTCGCTGGCATTCGGCGATGGTGGCGGTCTCAACTGGGCGATCGGCGATCTGTCCAAGATGTTCCTCGCCGGCATTACTCCGGCCAGCACGGCCGCAACCTTCACCCCGGGCGTGGTGATTCCCGAGCTGGTGTTCGTGTCCTTCCAGCTGACCTTTGCCGCCATCACCGTGGCGCTGATCGTCGGCGGTCTGGCCGAGCGGGTGAAGTTCTCCGCCCTGCTGATATTCGGCGCGCTGTGGTTCACTTTCTCCTACCTGCCGATCACGCATATGGTGTGGGCAACCGGGGGTTATCTGTTTGCGCACGGCGACCTCGATTTCGCGGGCGGCACCGTGGTGCACATCAATGCCGGTATCGCGGCCTTGGTCGGTGCCATCGTGTTGGGCAAGCGCGTCGGCTTCGGCCGCGACGCGATGCCGCCGCACAGCCTGCCGATGACCATGATCGGCGCATCACTGCTGTGGGTGGGCTGGTTCGGTTTCAACGCCGGCTCCAACCTGGAAGCCACCGGTGGCGCCGCATTGGCCTTCATCAACACCATCCTGGCGACCGCCGCCGCGGGCATGGCCTGGATGCTGACCGAGTGGATGCTGCGCGGTAAGCCTTCCATGCTGGGTGTCGCGTCCGGCGTGGTGGCGGGTCTGGTCGCGGTCACACCGGCGGCCGGTCTGGTCGGGCCGATGGGCGCGATCGTTCTGGGCTCGATTGCCGGGGTGGCCTGCCTATGGGGCGTGACCGGCCTGAAAAAAGCGATGGGTTACGACGACTCGCTCGATGTCTTCGGCATCCACGGCCTTGGCGGCATCATCGGCGCCATCGGCACCGGCATCTTTGTTTCGCCCGCGCTGGGTGGTGTCGGTGTGGCCAACTACACGATGGGTGGCCAGGTCATGACGCAGGCTACCGGTGTGCTCCTCACCATCGTCTGGTCCGGCGTGGTCAGCTTCGTGTTGTTCAAGCTGATCGACATGACCATGGGTCTGCGTGTGCCGGAAGAACAGGAACGCGAAGGTCTGGATACCGCCAGCCACGGCGAGCGGGCTTACAACTTCTGATCCCTCGGCTGTAAGCAGCAACAAAACGGGGCGCCGCGAGGCGCCCCGTTTTGTTGGTGCGCCCGGCAGGCCGCACTCACCTGACAAAGCAAGCCCTCCCGTCAGCTGGCTACCAGGGCAAAACACGCATACCAGAGCAGCCCCATCACGGTCTTGGCCTCATTGATGCGGCCGTCCCGCACCATCTCCAGCGCGTCATCAAAGGGTACGCGGAGGATTTCCAGGAACTCGTCCTCGTCCAGGTTTTCGCCGGAATAGCTGAGGCCACGCGCCTCGAAATAGACCAGGCGCTCGTCGGAATAGCCGATACACGGGTAGAAGGTGGGCAGTTCCCGCCACTGTGTCGCCAGGTAGCCGGTCTCTTCCGCCAGTTCGCGCTGTGCGCATGCCAGTTCGGTTTCATGCGGGTCGAACTTGCCGGCGGGAAGTTCCAGGAAATCGCGGCGCAGCGGGTAACGGTGCTGGCGCTCCAGCAGGATGTCGCCGTTGTCGAACATGGGAATGATCACCGCGGCACCGGGATGGATGATGTACTCGCGGCTGGATTCAGCGCCGTTGGGCAAGCGTACCCGGTCCTTCTTCACATGCAGTAGACGACCACGATATTCGTCGCTGGATTCCAGGGTGTGTTCGGTGAGATCGGGAGCGGACATGGCAGACGTGGCGGGAATGATAGTTGAACGAGTATAGCGCCCGGGGGCGCTCCGCTTTCCTGGTCACGCGCTCTCGGTTAGCATCTTTGCCGCACCGCACAACCCCACAGGAGACGGTCATGCCGCAAACCAAGATTCTGCTCGACGAGCGTGATATTCCCACCCATTGGTACAACGTCGTCGCCGACATGCCCAACAAGCCTGCGCCACCGCTGGGCCCGGATGGCAAGCCGATCGGGCCGGAAGCCCTGGCGCCGATCTTCCCGATGGCACTGATCGAGCAGGAGGTATCGGCGGAACGCTGGATTCCCATACCCGAGCCGGTGCGCGAGGCTTATCGCCTCTACCGCCCCTCGCCGATGTTTCGCGCGCATCGTCTGGAACAGATGCTGGGCACCCCGGCGCACATCTATTACAAGTACGAGGGCGTCTCCCCGGCCGGCTCGCACAAGGTCAACACCTCCATCGCCCAGGCCTATTACAACGCCCAGGCCGGCATCCACCGCCTCGCCACGGAAACCGGCGCCGGCCAGTGGGGCTGCTCCCTGGCTCTGGCAGGGCAGATGTTCGGCATCGACGTGCGCGTGTTCATGGTGAAAGTGAGCTACGACCAGAAGCCGTTCCGCCGCTCGATGATGCATACCTGGGGCGCCGAGGTGTTCGCCAGCCCGTCACCGCATACCGTGACCGGCCGTCGCGCGCTGGAAATCGACCCGGATTCGCCCGGCTCCCTGGGCATGGCCATTTCCGAGGCCGTGGAAGAAGCGGCCAACCGCCCGGACACCAACTACGCGCTCGGCTCGGTGCTCAATCACGTCTGCCATCACCAGACCATCATCGGCCAGGAAGCCAAGAAGCAGTTCGAGAAAGTCGGCGAATACCCGGATGTGGTGATCGCCTGCTGCGGCGGTGGCTCCAACTTCGCCGGCGCGGCCTTCCCCTTCCTCGCGGACAAGGCGGCGGGCGACCCGAGGGCGAAAAATCTGCGCCTGCTGGCGGTGGAGCCGACCTCCTGCCCGACCCTCACGCGTGGCCACTATGCCTACGACTTCGGGGACAGCGTCGGCCTGACCCCGCTGATGTTGATGTACACCCTCGGCCACGACTTCATGCCGCCCAGCATCCACGCGGGTGGCCTGCGTTATCACGGCGACTCGCCGCTGGTGTCGCAGCTTTACCACGAGAAGTTGATCGAAGCCGTGGCGGTGCCGCAACTGGCCACCTTCGAAGCCGGCGTCGCCTTCTCCCGCGCAGAGGGCATCATTCCGGCGCCGGAGTCCTGTCACGCCATCCGCGCCTGTATCGACGAAGCCATGAAGTGCAAGGAAACCGGCGAGCCCAAGGTGCTGTTCTTCAACCTGTCCGGCCACGGCCACTTCGACATGGCGTCCTATGACAAGTATTTCTCCGGGCAACTGGAGGATTACGAATACCCCGCGGCGGCCATCGACGAAGCCCTGCACCATCTGCCCAAGGTCGGATGATGCAATGCACAAAGTTGTGGGTGATGCGGTGGCTCTGTTAGTATCGCGCGCCATGAAAACTTGTTACGCGCACTTCTTCTTTACGTTTCCGACCGCGCCGGCGGCCGGGATCGATTGATGCGCGAGCAGTAGTAAACCGCTTAATCCACCCGAGAAACCGCCAGGTACCTGGCGGTTTTTTCGTTTCAGGCTGGCCCCACAGGAGTTTTTGTAATGCACGGATACCGTACCGACGACACCCGCATCGAACAGGGCGACGAACTGCTCGCGCCGATGCAGATCATGCGTGAACTGAAGTCCAGTGAGGCCGCCCTGCGCGCTACCTACCAGGCGCGCACCCGCATTCACGACGTCTTGCGCGGCGCCGATGATCGCCTGGTGGTGGTGGTCGGCCCCTGTTCCATCCACGATGCCGGCGCGGCGCTGGAATACGCCAAGAAGCTGAAACCGCTGGCGGAAGAACTGGCGCACGATCTGATCGTGGTCATGCGGGTCTACTTCGAGAAGCCACGCACCACGGTGGGCTGGAAAGGCCTGATCAACGACCCGCACATGGACGAAAGCTTCGACATCAACGAAGGGTTGCGTCTGGCGCGCAAGTTGTTGCTGGAAATCAACGAGATGGGCCTGCCCTGCGGCACCGAATTCCTCGACCTGATTTCGCCGCAGTACATCGCCGACCTGGTCGCCTGGGGCGCCATCGGCGCGCGTACCACGGAATCGCAGTCGCATCGGCAACTGGCTTCCGGCTTGTCCTGCCCGGTGGGTTTCAAGAATGGTACCGACGGCAACCTGCGCATCGCCGTGGATGCGATCAAGGCCGCCGCCGCTCATCACCACTTCGTTTCCATCACCAAATCCGGCCATGTGGCGGTATTCAAAACCAAGGGCAACGAGGATTGCCACGTCATCCTGCGTGGCGGCAAGCAGCCCAATTACGACGCCCCGAGTGTCAACGCCGCCTGCGCCGAGCTGGCGAGCAGCGGCCTGCGCCAGCAGGTGATGATCGACTTCTCGCACGCCAACTCCAGCAAGCAGTATCAGCGTCAGGCGGAAGTGGGCCATAACGTCGCCAACCAGATCGGCAACGGCGACAAACGCATCATGGGCGTGATGATCGAAAGCCACCTGGTCGCCGGTCGCCAGGATCTCAAGCCCGGCGTGACACTGACCTATGGCCAGTCGATCACTGACGCCTGCATCAGTTGGGACGACACAGAGCCCCTGCTGCGCGAACTCGCCGAGGCGGTGCGCAACCGCCGACTGGTCCAGCCGAGCGACGAACAGTGATTCGATTTCGGATTTCGGATTTCGGATTTCGGATTTCGGAAAGTCGGGCGCGGTTTTTTGAGCCGTAGCCCGACGCCGGAGTGGGTTAGAATGCCGCTCGGCGGGCCCCCCCGCATGGCTAAGCCGTGAACCTGGTCAGGTCCGGAAGGAAGCAGCCACAGCAGCCGATGCCAGTGCCGGGGACCAGGCTCGCCACCTTATTTTGGTAAGCGGGTAGGATGCGGTGAGGAACGAACCACATCATGAGGCGCATCCTTGGTTGATGCGGTTCGCCGCGCTCACCACATCCTACGGCCTCACACTCAAGCTCATGAGCCACCAAGTCCTCGCACGAAAATGGCGCCCCAAGCGCTTTGACCAACTGGTCGGCCAGGAGCATGTGGTGCGCGCGCTCTCCAACGCGCTGGCCAGCGGTCGTCTGCACCATGCTTACCTGTTTACCGGCACGCGCGGCGTCGGCAAGACCACACTGGCGCGGATCCTGGCGAAGTGTCTCAACTGCATACCCGGGGTCACCCCGGAACCGTGTGGTGAATGCGCCGCCTGCCGCGAGATCGACAGCGGACGTTTCGTCGACTTGATTGAAATCGATGCCGCTTCCAACACCGGCATCGACAACATGCGCGAGATACTGGAAAACGCCCAGTACGCGCCCACCGCCGGACGCTACAAGGTCTACATCATCGACGAAGTGCACATGCTCTCGAAGAACGCCTTCAATGCCATGTTGAAGACGCTGGAAGAGCCGCCCGGCCACGTCATTTTCATTCTTGCCACCACCGATCCGCAGAAAATGCCGGTCACGGTGTTATCGCGCTGTCTCCAGTTCAACTTGAAGCAGATGCCGCCCGGCCACGTTGCCGGACACCTGAAGAATGTGCTGGAAGCCGAGAACGTGCCGTTCGAAGCCGGCGCCATCAACCTGCTGGCGCGCGCCGCAGCCGGCAGTATGCGCGATGCGCTCTCGCTGACCGACCAGGCCATCGCCTATGGCAGCGGCCAGGTCAAGGAAGACGACACCCGCGCCATGCTCGGCGTGATCGACCAGGCCTACCTGATGCCGGTGCTGGAAGCCCTCGCCGACGGCGACGGTCCACGCCTGATGCGGGAAGCGGGAGAACTGGCCGCGCGCGGGTTCTCTTTCGACGCCGCCTTGCAGGATCTGGCCGGCTTGCTGCACCAGGTCGCCCTCGCTCTGAGTATTCCGGAAGCGGTGAGCGAAGACGCGCCGGAACGTGAACGCCTGTTCGAACTGGCGGGGCGGCTCGACCCGGAACGGGTGCAGGTGCTCTACCAGATCGCCACCCTGGGTCGCCGCGACCTGGAATGGGCACCGGATGAGTACGCCGGTTTCAGCATGACCCTGTTGCGCATGCTGGCCTTCGCGCCGAGCGATACCGTACCGGAAGCGCGGGCGAAGCCGCCGGAAACACGATCGGTGCCCCGGCCGGAACCTTGTCTTGCGTCGACCCGCCAGACCGCGCCGCCGCCTTGGGATCAGGCGGCCAACGAAGTCATCACACCCACGCCGACTCGCGTATCCGGGGAGAGCGAGGATGGCGACTGGCGCGCGCTCGCCGAGAGCCTGCCTGGCGCCACCCGCCAGCTCGCCATGCAGTGCGAACGCCTGGAGCACAGCGGCAACACGCTGCGGTTGCGCCTGCCGGAGAACCAGAAAACGCTGCTCGACAACTTCGGCGACAAACTCAAGGTGGCGCTCGCCGAGAAACTCGGCGGCGGCCTGCAAATCGAATTCGAACTCGCCGTCGCGACCCGGCAATCGCCCGCCGCCGCCCGCGCGCGGGAACAGGCCGCGCGCCAGGCCGACGCTGAAGCGGCGATCCGCGCCGATCCCTTCGTTCAGACACTCGTGCGCGAATGCGACGCGACGGTCGCCAACATCCGGCCGCTGAGCGCGACTGGCTGAATTCGTAACATAGCCGGCAGGGTGCCGGCGCTACTTGGAAAGGCACAACATGCTCAAAGGTGGAATGGGTGGCATCGGCAACCTGATGAAACAGGCGCAGGCGATGCAGGAGAACATGCAGAAGATGCAGGCCAAGCTCGCGGAACTGGAAGTCGAAGGTGTTTCCGGCGCCGGCCTGGTCAAGGTGGTCATGACCGGCAAGCACGACGTTCGCCGCGTCGCCATCGACCCCAGCCTGCTCGGTAGCGCCGAGGCCGACGACAAGGAAATGCTGGAAGACCTGATCGCCGCCGCCGTGAACGACGCGGTGCGCAAGATCGAGGAAACCGTGCAGGAAAAAATGGCCTCCGCCACCGCCGGCCTGCCCCTGCCGCCCGGGTTCAAGATGCCGTTTTAATGTAGCGCCGGCATCCTTGCCGGCGTCTTTAAAACACGCCGGCAAGGATGCCGGCGCTACAAAACCCCCATGCCGCTTCCCTCATCACTCGAATCCCTGATCGACGCCCTGCGCGTGTTGCCTGGCGTCGGGCCGAAGTCGGCGGCGCGCATGGCGTATCACCTGTTGCAGCGCGACCGTAACGGCGCGGCCCGGTTGGCATCGGGCCTCACCCATGCCCTGGAAAAACTGCGCCACTGCCAGCGCTGCAACAACTTCAGCGAAGCGTCGATATGCGAGACCTGTGCCAGTCCACGCCGAGACGCCCGCCAGTTGTGTGTGGTGGAAATGCCCACCGATCTCAACCGGCTGGAAGAGACGCAGGCCTACAAGGGACTCTATTTCGTGCTGATGGGCCGGCTCAGCCCGCTGGATGGCATCGGCCCGCGCGAGATCGGCCTGGAGAGATTGATCGAACGCGCCCGCGACGGTGTTACCGAAGAAGTGATCCTCGCCACCAATTTCACCGCCGAGGGCGAAGCCACCGCCCATTACGCCAGCGAGCTGTTGAAGGCGCGTGGCCTCAAGGTCACCCGCATCGCCCGCGGCCTGCCGGCGGGCGGCGAACTGGAACATGTCGATGGCATGACCATCGCGCAGGCGCTGCTGGATCGCAGGCCGGCATGACCTTGTAGCGCGGGCGTCCCGCCTGCATCCACCGGCAACCGCGGGCGGGACGCCCGCGCTACAGGGGCCGCCGGGCGATTTTGGCTGGAAGGCCGGCATAATGTCGCCCCGCGCCCCGGTTTTTCAACGAAAGAGAAACGATCATGGACCTCACCGCACTGACCGCCCTTACCCCCCTCGATGGCCGCTATCGCCGCAGCGGCGTCAAGCTGGCGCCGTATTTCAGCGAATTCGGCCTGATTCGCTATCGCGTGAAAGTGGAGATCGAATGGTTGAAGGCGCTCGCCGAAGAGCCGGCCATCGCCGAAGTCCCCGCTTTCTCCGCCGCCACCCTGATCGAGCTGGACGCCCTCGCCGCCAGTTTCTCGGTGGCCGACGCGGGATGGGTTAAGAACATCGAAAAAACCACCAACCACGACGTCAAGGCGGTCGAATATTTCCTCAAGGAACGCCTGGCAGGCAACGCGGAAGTCATGGCGGTGAAGGAATTCATTCACTTCGCCTGCACTTCCGAGGATATCAACAACCTCTCCCACGCCCTGATGCTGGATGCCGCGCGGCGCGAGGTCATGTTGCCGGCGATGCGCCAGGTGGAAGCGCGCCTGGCTGAACTGGCGGTGCAACTGGCCGACCTGCCCATGCTCGCGCGTACCCACGGCCAGCCGGCCTCGCCCACCACGCTGGGCAAGGAAATGGCCAACGTCGCCTACCGCGTCGAGCACGCCATCGCGCGCTTCGAGGACATCGCCTGCCTGGGCAAAATCAACGGCGCGGTCGGCAATTACAACGCCCATCTGTCCGCCTACCCCGACTTCGACTGGGAAGGCTTCGCCAAGCGTTTCGTGGAAGGTCTGGGCATTGCCTTCAACCCCTACACCATCCAGATCGAGCCGCACGATTACATGGCC
Organism: uncultured Thiobacillus sp.; assembly: GCA_964542455.1. Classification (GTDB taxonomy): domain Bacteria; phylum Pseudomonadota; class Gammaproteobacteria; order Burkholderiales; family Thiobacillaceae; genus PFJX01. Next base: position 252,487 of record CAZIUC010000001.1, read on the forward strand.
GAGCTATATGACGCCTGCGCGCGGCTGAACACCATCCTGATCGACCTCGATCGCGATGTCTGGGGCTACATCTCGCAGGGCTATTTCAAGCAGAAGGTGAAGGAGGGCGAAGTCGGCTCCTCGACCATGCCGCACAAGGTCAACCCGATCGACTTCGAGAACTCGGAAGGCAACCTCGGCCTGGCCAACGCCGTCTTGCGCCATCTCTCGGAAAAGCTGCCGATCTCTCGCTGGCAGCGCGACCTCACCGATTCCACCGTGCTACGCAACATGGGCGTGGCGCTGGGCTATGCCCTGATCGGCTATGAAAGCCTACTGCGGGGTTTAAGCAAGCTGGAAGCCAACCAGTCGAAACTGCTGGAAGACCTGGACCACAACTGGGAAGTGCTGGCCGAGCCGATCCAGACCGTGATGCGTCGCTATGGCGTGCCCAATCCCTACGAGCAATTGAAGGCGCTGACGCGCGGCAAGGGGGGCATCAACCGGGAAACCCTGGCCGCTTTCATTCACAGCCTCCTCATTCCCGAAGACGCGAAGCGTCTGCTGCTGGAAATGACCCCCGCCAGCTACATCGGCAAGGCGGTGGAAATGGCGCGGCGGATCAAGGAGTAAACACTTCCCCCTTGTGCCGGCCCCGTAGGTCAGGTTGCAGCTTTATCGCTACCTGACGTTTGTTTCTGGAGTGTGCTGGTGGATCGTCAAGTTGCCTCCGGCAACCTGACCTACGTCGCGGGGGGGGCGTTCAGCCCTTCCGCTTGATCACGAACTCGGCCATTGAGTTGATCGATCCCAGATTGTCGATGTTGATTTCTTCCTGCTTCAGCGGCATCTGGTAGGCGTCTTCATACCAGACCACCAGTTCCAGGATGGCGCCGGAATCGATATAGCCGGTGGCGGGGATGATGTCGTCGTCGCCGATGTCGCTGGCGTCCATGCCCAGGTTCTTCGCCAATTCAATCACTTTCGCGCGCACTGCGGCCTTGATGGCATCACGGTCTAGGTTCATTCGGGGTTCCTTTGGTTGAGTCGTAGGATGTGGTGAGCGCGGCGAACCGCATCGATCACGCCGGTGGTTTCGCCAGTTCCATCAACAGCCGCGCGACATCGAAGCCGGACAGCACACGATGGTCGTAGCTGGCGCCAAGCACGGCGCGGCCGCTGCCCTTGGGGGCGGCGTGGGCGATCATCAGCGAGCAGTAGGGCGGCAGGATGGGAATGTGGCGACTGACGTTCCAGCGCGCCATGCTGGAAAAGGCGATGGTGGCGCCGGTGGTTTCCTCGCGGTTCAACTTGCGCTGGATGGCGTGGCGCTGCACTTCGCCCAGGTTCTCGATGAATTGCTTGGTGTCCAGGGTGTCGGCCTCTCTTACCACGGTCAGATAGAGGGTTTCCCCGGCCTGCACGGTGAATCCGAGATTCACCGGCTTGTATTGATAACGCTTGCCGTTGACCACGGTGGCATTGAGTCGGGGGCTGGCCTTGACCAGTTGCACGTAGCGATAGGCCAGCAGCGGCAGCAGCGGCGAGAGCATCAGTTTGTTCGCGTTGGCGTAGGCGGCCGCGTGCTCTTCCCAGGCTTTCGGGTCGTATTCCACCTCCAGATAGGTGGCCGCGGCATGGTCGCGGTGCCAGGATACGGTGATCAGCATGCCGCGTTCCTCGGCGTTGAGATCGACCAGTTGGCCCGGTACGTCGGGCAGGCTTTCCCGCGCCGAGACGGTGACGGCGGGTGTGTGATCGTGCCGCTGGATACCGTGCGCGGCGATGTAGGTTTCCACATCGGCGAGCGTCAAACGGTCGCCGGAAGCGGGAACCGCGCCGGCGTCGAGGCCGAGTTCCTTCAAGAGGGCGCGCGCCTTGGCAGTGGGGCGGGCGTTCCCGCTTCCCATAGCGGCGGGCGCGACCGGTGGGGCTTCCGGCACCGGCTCGTCTATACGTTCCCCTTGCCAGAGCAGGATGGAGCCGACCGCCACCTTGTCGTCGACTTCGCACATCAGCTTGAGTATGTAGCCGTCGTTTTCGGCGGCGACTTCGACGATGGCCTTGTCGGTTTCCACGTCGAGGACGATCTCGCCTTTTTCAATGTAATCGCCGACTCCGACACGGAAGGCGATGACCTGGACGATGTCGTCGTTGTTGTTTACACGCGGGGCGTGGAGGGCAAAGGCCATAATGTTCCTCAGTACAGGTTATCCAGGATGTCTTCGATCAGCTTGTCGGCGTCCGGCAGGATCTGCCGTTCCAGGCTGCGCGCGGAGGCGATGGGTACCGGTGGTGTGCCGATGCGGAAAGTCTGGCCTTGATAGCCGGCTTCCAGCAGGCAGGCGGCGATTTCCGCGCCGACGCCGAATTCGTGATGCGATTCCTCGGCGATCACCACCCGCTCGCTGTTCAGCAAATGCGCCAGCAAGGTGCGGCGCGGCAGGGGAGAAAGCAGGGAGGGGACGACGATATCCACCATCAGTTCCTCCTCTTCCTCCAGGCGTTTCGCCGCTTCTTCCACCACCGGCAGCATGCCGCCGTAGGTGACGATGGTCAGGTCCGCGTCCGGGCGGCGGCGCAGCAGGGTGGGGAACAGGTGGGCGGCGAGGTCGTCCGGGTTGGCCGTTAATTCGCCGTAGTCGCCGGCATCCATCGTTTCCCCATAGAGCAGCTTGTGCTCCAGGAACAGGGTGGGATAGGGCCAGCGCCGCGCGGCGTCGACCAGCAGATGGGCGACATCGTGGCGTTGGCTGCCGTAAAGGACAGTGAGGCCGGGGATGGAGGTAAAGATGTTTTCCGGACTCTGGCTGTGCGTGGGGCCATAGCCGCGCCGGCCGCCCGAGGGGGTGCGCACGATCAGCGGCACCGTCACTTCCGGGAATACGCCGGGGAACTTCACCGCATGGTTGTAAAGCTGGTCCATGCACAGGGAAAGGAAGTCCGCGAACATGATTTCCAGGATCGGACGAAAGCCGTCCATCGCCAGGCCGATGGACGCGCCGGTGATGCCGGCCTCGGAGATGGGCGTGGAAATGACGCGGCCGGGGTAGGCGGTGCTCAAGCCCTGTGTCACCTTGAAGGCGCCGCCGTAGGGGTCGTGCAGGTCTTCGCCGAGCAGGAGTGTTTCCGGATAGGTGGCCAGCAGGTGATTCAGCGCGGCGTTGATGGCCAGACGCACACTGGTTTTCGCGGCAACCCGCGGATAGCTCGGCGCCGCGCCCGCCAGTTCAGCGGCGCGGTCGAAGATGTGTTCCGGCGCGTCGATGTAGACGGCTTCCGGCGATTGATCGGCGGTTTCCCGCACCGCCTCGATGAACGCGGCGTTGCGCGCCTCGATGCCGGCGCGCAAGGCATCGGGGAGTTGGCGGCCCAGCGCCGCCAGAGGGTCACGCGCACGGATGGCGGCGACGATGTGTTCTTCACGCAGGTCATCGCCTTTGGAGTGCGGCCCCATGCGACGGGTGTCGATGACCAGAAAACCGGGGCGCTGGCTGTCGCGCACCTGCTGTACCGCCGCGGCTACCTGCTCGCAGAAATCCGGGGCGGCGTCGTCCAGCCGCCAGGTCTGCAAGCCGAACGCGGCACCGCGAGCCTGGATGTCGCCGCCGAGGTTCTGGTGCGGTTCGGTAGTCTGTGAAATACCGTTGTTTTCCACCACCACCAGAAACGGCACCGACCAGACCGAGGCCAGGTTCATGGCTTCGTAGAGCAGGCCCTGGCCGAGCGTGCCGTCACCGATCATGGCGGCGACGATGGCTCCGCTGCCATGCAGCTTGCGTGCCAGGGCGAGGCCGGCGCCGATGCCGGTCATGCCGCCCTGGACGCCGTTGGAATGGAAGTGGCGCCAGACCAGATGCTGGCTACCACCACGACCGCCACAGGCGCCGGCCTCGCGGCCCATGATCTCCGCCACCAGGCCGACGAATTCGCCGGAATAAGCGAGGAAATGGCCGTGGTTGCGGTGGTTGGACAGCGCCGCGTCTTCCGGGTGGGTCAACGCTCGCACCACCGCCATCGCGCAGATTTCCTGGCCCAGGCAGGTATGCGTGGTGCCGGAAACAAAGCCGCGCGAGAACTGGTCGAGCACCAGTTGTTCGCTGGATCGGATCAAGTGGCCGTAGGCGTAAAGGTCTTCCGGGGTGGTGCCGATGATCGGTTTGCCGTGGGCATCGCGTTCGAAGCCGGGGATGGGAAGGGTAGGCATGGCGGCGGGTCGGATTGTCGGTTGAGGCGGGTTCTGTGGCTGGACCGCAGGGTGGCCGCGAGCTTAACCCAGTTTTCCCGGCCTTTGTGCTAACGTCCCCGTGCTCCCACGGACTCCCTATCGATATGGCCCTGCCCAAGCTAGAACCCATCCGCGACGAGGACCTGCCGGCGTTCTGCGCGTTCCTGCATGCCAACCTCAATCCCAGCCACCCGGCCGAAGTATGGGCCGACGCCTTCCGCCAGGACTGGGGCGTGGACAAGCCCAACAACGGTTTTCTGATCCGTGACGACGCGGGAAAAATCGTCGGCGGCATCGGCGCCATCTACGGCGCCTATCCGGTGCGCGGCAAGATCGAGCGGTTCTGCAACATCACCAGTTGGATGGTGCTGGATGCCTACCGCACCCAGAGCATGCGCCTGGCGATGGCGGTGATTTCGCAGCCCGGTTTCCATTTCACCGACCTGTCGCCCACAGCCGTGGTGGAACAGTCGCTCAAGTTCCTCAAATTCAAGCCCATGAACGAGGCGCGCACGGTACTGTTCAATCTGCCGGCGCCACGGCAGCGATTGCTGGGCGCGGGTGTGCTGTGCGACCCGGCGCGCATCGAAGCGGTGCTGGATGAAGCTTCGCTCAAGGTTTACCTTGACCACAGGCATTTCCCCTGGCTGCGCTTTGTCGCCGTCGGCAAGGGCAAGGAACGCAGCCTGGTGGTCTACAAGCGCGCCACCCTGAAGGGCCTGCCCAGCGCGGAAATCATCGGCTTCACTCATCCCGAGACGTTCCTGCGCTACCTGCCCGTGCTCGGCTGCCACTTTCTGCTTTCCGGCATGGTCACCACGCGGGTGGAGTCACGCCTGTTGCCAGGCAAGCCGGCCTGGCCACACACAGAACTGACCGGCTATCGCAACCGGGTGTTTCGTAGCGATACCCTGGGTGAGGCGGACATCCAGAACCTCTATTCGGAATACGTCGCCCTTGATCTCTGATCTGTTTCCCAACGCGCGGCGCATCCCGCTGCCCGCCGCCTCGCGCCCCATCCTGTCGGTGGTGATCCACACCGAGGAGGAGTTCGACTGGGCGCGCGAGCACGCGCGCGAGGAAATTGGCGTCGAGCACATGCGCCACATCGGCCGTGCCCAGGAAGTTTTCGACGCCTTCGGCATCGTGCCCAACTACGTCATCGACTACCCCATTGCCAGCCAGCCGCTGGGCTATGAAACCCTACGCCGCTACCAGGATGAGGGCCGCGCCCTGATCGGCGCGCATCTGCATCCCTGGGTGTCACCGCCGCTGACCGAACCACTCACTCGGGCCAATACCTACCCCGGTAATCTGCCGCGCGAGTTGGAGTACGAAAAACTGCGCGTGCTCACCGAAACCATCGCGGAAAACTTCGGTAAACGACCCCTCACCTATCTGGCCGGCCGCTACGGCAATGGCCCGAACAGCGCGGCCATCCTGGAACAACTGGGTTACGAGGTGGATATCAGTGTGGCGCCACCGATCGACTACAGCGCGGACGGCGGGCCCGATTACTCGGGCTACAGCGCCGATCCATTCTGGTTCGGCGGGCGGCGCAAGTTATTGGGGCTGCCTGGTGGCGGCTGCTATGCCGGTTGGCTGAAATTCGCCGGCGCGCCGTTCTATCGGATGCTGACCCACCCCAATCTGCGCTGGGCGCGCCTCCCGGCCATCACCTCGCGCCTGCGCGCCTTCGAGCGCATCCGCTTGTCGCCGGAGGACTACACGCTGGCGGAAATGCAGCGGATGACCCGCGCCATGCTGAATGACGGCCAACGCATCTTCGTGTTCAGTTTCCACTCCCCCTCGGTCCACCCCGGTTACACACCCTATGTACGCGACGAAGCCGGCTTGCGCCGTTTCCTGGACAAGACACGCGCCTATTTCGAGTGGTTCATGCGGGAACTGGATGGGCAGAGCATGACGCCGTTGGAGATCAAGGTTTTGCTGAAAGGAGTTGCTTGAATATTTTGTAGAGAGCATGCATCCGAATATGATGCGTCGCATTTTTCGAGAAACATCTCGCAAGTGTTTCCATGATGCAATTTTCTGTGCTGAGCTTTGTTGCGCTCCATATGATGAGAACTGATTCGGATAGTGGTATTGGGGCGGTGCGTAATTTAAGTGCATCAGCCCGCTGAAAATCAAACTGGGATTGACAAATATATGGCATCCAATTCGCAAGGCTGGGTCACAAAAATAGCTTCGCTTCTTGTTGAGCGGCGCCTTCCCTGGCGCATGAGCCAGTGGTTGGATAGGTATAAGCAGGATGTAATTCGCCAATACTATGACTATAAAGTATTGTCCACGCGACCTTATCTCACTGGTGAAGATTCCCCGCACTTCGAACTGCACATCCTGTTGGGGCACAGGCATGTTGGCATGAGTTTGTGGTGCATAAAGAGTTTTTTACATTATTCCGGCCGGAAATATTCGGTTGTTTTGCATGAGGATGGCAGTCTCACAGAGAAGGATGTCGAGACGCTTGAAAAGCATCTGGTCAATGCCAGGGTTGTACGCAAAACCGATGCCGACGAATTGATTAGGGAGAAGCTCAAGAACTTTCCGAATTGTGGTGATTACCGCTTCTCCCCTAAAGAAACATCTGATCACCGGGGCGTGAAGTACAACATGCATATATTTGCCCTCAGACTTTTCGATTTCAATCTGCTTTCGGATGCCAGCAAGACTCTGGTTCTCGATGCCGATATACTTTTTTTCAAAAAGCCACAAGAGATCATCGAGTGGGCGGATGATCCGGAGGACAGGAATAGTCTGTACAGCGTCGAGCAATATATACCCCAGAGAAATTCCCGTTATGAAGTCACAGGTTTTGTACGCAAAACACCGCCACCAACTTATGTCAATGCAGGCTTGCTTTGCCTCGATAAGCATGCCTATGACCTGAATGTGATAGAAGCCTGGATAGCTAGCAACAGGGAATTGATGGACAAGGTCGCAACCTTTGAACAGCGAGCTTACAATCATCTCGTTGAACAAAAAGGCGGAAGTGCCCCATTACCGGATACTTACTCGTTCAATTACACGGATCATAATTCGAGCGCGACTCATTTTGCCATCAAGCACCTCTTTTTCAGAAATATTCCTAGACTTGAAAAGGTACTCTCAAAATCAATTGGCGACGTGCCTCGATAGGCGCTGAATTACCCCTGTCAATTACAATGGCCCATCCCAGGCGGGGCGCGCGATACAGGTGTTAGTGTCGCCGCGTATTAGGGTTATTTTTGCGCCTCTACTGGCAAGAGCTTGATTCAACCGCGCACGGCTGCCCTGTGGCATTTTCTGTAATTGCCGGATGATTAGCGTAGTTAATTGCTCTGGTTGGAAACTCTACTACACTGCCTTGATCCATGGCTCACAAGCATCCCCACCTTACACACCAAAAATACCGACCTGACATAGACGGCCTGCGAGCGGTTGCGATTCTTTCGGTGCTGGCTTATCACGCTATTCCGTGGAGGATGCCGGGAGGGTTTATTGGCGTTGATATATTCTTTGTTATTTCCGGGTTTTTGATATCAACAATCATATTCTCCAGCCTGGAGCGAGATCGCTTCAGTCTGGTTGAATTCTATGTTCGCAGGATTCGCCGTATCTTTCCATCATTGATTCTGGTTTTGGTCGCCAGTCTGGCTGTGGGCTGGTTTGTTTTGTTTGATGATGAATATCAACAATTGGGCAAGCACACTGCCGCAAGTGCTGGCTTTGTCCAGAATTTCATCTTGTGGCGTGAAAGCGGCTATTTTGATAACGACGCCGTAACCAAGCCCCTGCTGCATCTGTGGAGTCTCGCTATTGAAGAGCAGTTCTACATATTTTGGCCGCTGCTATTAGGTTTTGTCTGGAAGCGCAATTGGAGCTTCTTGAGCATCACGGTGGTTATTGCGGCTGTTTCTTTTGCGATAAATATTTATTTGGTTCAGCGCAGCCAAACCTCATCGTTTTATCTTCCCGGTTCTCGCTTCTGGGAATTGATGTTGGGTGGCATGCTGGCTTACACGGCTCTGCATCGCCCACAATTCATTGATAAGTACAAGAACGCTCAGTCTATTGTTGGTTTTTCTTTTCTATTTCTTGGGCTGATAGTGCTGAATCATGGAAGGGCTTTTCCAGGTTGGTGGGCGCTTTTGCCAACAGTGGGTACATTATTTATCATCTCCGCCGGGCCGGACGCCTGGTTTAACAAAAAGCTTTTGGCAAATAGGTTCATGGTATGGATTGGACTGATTAGTTATCCACTTTACCTGTGGCACTGGCCATTGCTAAGTTTCTTGATGATTGAAAAGGGCGATGTGTCCCCTTTTGAACGCGTTGTGGCTGTTGTTGTTGCTGTTGTGCTTTCCTGGCTGACGTACAGGTTTGTTGAGGGGCCTTTCAGATTCGGTGGGAATGCAAGGATTAAAGCGGCGGGATTGTTGGTATTGATGCTGTTGCTGTTTGGCTTCGGGATGTTTTTGGCCGACTCGAAAAACCTTCCCGGGTTGAATCGATCTGACAAAGGACGTAACGCTTTCCTGGCCTATTTCGAAAACTCCATACCGGAATGGAAATTTTTTACAAGAATTGATCATGCGCGGAAGTTTCGTGGAGATTGCGACTACTATGATCTGGATAAATACAGGGCGGGTCAGGCTACTGATATTCCTCGATCTAATATTGACAAAAGCTGCTATACAAGAGATCTAAGGCTTGCTCATTCCCTGTTTATTTGGGGCGATTCGCACGCGCAAATGCTTTATTACGGGATCAAGAACAACTTGCCCGCTGATTGGCAGATACTGATGGGGGCTACCTCTGGCTGCGTTGCCAACCCGAGTGTTGTTAAACCTTCGTCGATACAGTACTGTGACCAATCAAATTGGTTTGCCCTTCAAACGATCGACAAAATAAAACCTGATGTCGTTATTGTTGCTCAAGGCCATGGGCATTCGATTGGCAACATGAATAAGATTACGGACAGGTTGCGTGATATGGGAGTCAAGAAAATAATATTTACTGGTCCCTCCCCGCAGTGGAAGCCAGATCTGCCCAAGGTTGTGGCGCGCAAGTTATGGGATAGTACACCGAGACAAACATATATTGGAGTCGACCAAGGTGTGCTCAACCTCAACAACCAGCTTAAATCTGGGTTTCACCAGCGGCGCGGTGTTTATTATGTCAGTCTTGTTGATTTCTTTTGCAACGCTGAGGGTTGCCTGACTTATATCGGAGATGACCGGAAGTTAGGGATTACAACTTGGGACTATGGGCATTTAACGCCAATTGCTTCTGATTTGTTGGCAAAGGATTTGCTGGTTAAAGAAATCATTTCTCCTGTCGATGAACAGGGCTTAGTTAGGCCAACTCCTCAATATTAAAAATCCGGCGATGCTCTCGTATCGCGTAGCGGTCGGTCATGCCAGCGATGTAGTCGGCTACCGCGCGGTACTGGTCTTGATCGGCGTGGGCGCGCTGTTCAGGCGGCATCAGGCGCGGTTCGCTGGTGAAAGCCTGGAACAGTTCGCGTAACAGACGCTGCGCTTTTTCGCTCATGCGCACCACCTTGTAATGGCGGTACAGGTTCTGGAACAGGAAACGCTTCAACTCTCGGTGCTGTTCCAGCACATTTGGGCTGAAGGCGGCCAGGGGTGGGCAGTGACGTACATCATCGAGATTTTCCGGCTTGTGCTGGGCGATGTTGAGTCGGGTCTGTTCCAACATGTCGACGACCAGCGTGTTGATCATGCGGCGCACTGTTTCATGTGTCATGCGACGATCATTCAGGGCTGGGTAAAGCGTCTGCACGGTGTCCAGGTGGTACGCGAAAATTTCCACATCGCGCAATTGCTCCATGCTGATCAAGCCGGAGCGCAGACCGTCGTCTACGTCGTGGTTGTTGTAGGCGATTTCGTCGGCCAGATTGGTGACTTGGGCTTCAAGTGACGGCTGCAAGCCTTCGATGAAGCGCCGCCCCACCTCGCCCAGCCTTGCCGCGTTCTTCAATGAACAATGTTTGAGGATGCCCTCACGCGCTTCATAGGTGAGATTGAGCCCTTCGAATTCGGCGTATTTTTGTTCCAGTTCGTCCACCACGCGCAAGGATTGCAGGTTGTGCTCGAAGCCGCCGTGCTCCCTCATGCAATCGTTGAGCACGTCCTGGCCGACATGGCCGAAGGGTGTGTGACCGAGGTCGTGCGCAAGGGCAACCGTTTCCGTGAGGTCTTCGTCCAACCCCAGCATGCGCGCCAGGGTGCGGCCGATTTGAGCGACTTCCAGGCTGTGGGTAAGTCGGGTACGGAACAGATCACCCTCGTGGTTCACGAACACCTGAGTCTTGTATTCCAGGCGGCGAAACGCGGTGGAGTGAATGATGCGGTCGCGGTCGCGTTGATATTCGGAGCGCGGCGCGGCGGCCGGCTCAGGATGGCGGCGGCCATGAGTACGAGCGGATTGGGCGGCGTAGCGGGCGAGGTCTGTCATGAGTGCGAATCCGTTTGTTATGGCGGCGGCCTGTAATGTCCGCGGCTTGCTGGAGTGGTTGACGCCCGTGCTGGCAACGGCTGCATCGCGGGCGTAATCCGCTGCTACATGGTCAACGTTGCCCGTAATGCGCTTGGATCGTAATCGCCACTGACAAAAGCTTCGCCCAGATTGCGGAAGAGAACGAAGCGGATACGCCCCGCTTCCACTTTCTTGTCCACGCCCATGTAGTTCATATAGGCGTCATAGCCGAGGTCGGGGGCGACCACCGGAAGCCCGGCGCGGTGGAACAAGGCCGCGACGCGGTCCACATCCGCCTGCGAGATCAAGCCCATGCGCCGCGATAGATCCGCCGCCAGCATGGTGCCGGCGGAAACGCCCTCGCCGTGCAACCAGACGCCATAGCCCATGCCGGTCTCGATGGCGTGGCCGAATGTGTGGCCCAGGTTGAGCAGAGCGCGCTGCCCTGATTCGCGCTCATCGGCCGCAACCACCTCCGCCTTGTTCTGGCAGGAGCGATAGATGGTGTACATGAGTGCATCGGTGTCACGTGAGATCAACTTTTCCATGTTCGCTTCCAGCCATTCCAGAAATGGCAGGTCGCGAATCAGGCCGTATTTGATGACCTCGGCCAGACCGGCGGAAAGCTCACGGTCGGGCAGGGTGGCCAGTGTGTCCGTATCCGCCAGCACCAATTGCGGCTGGTAGAAGGCGCCGATCATGTTCTTGCCGAGTGGATGGTTGATACCGGTTTTGCCACCCACCGACGAATCCACCTGGGCCAGCAAGGTGGTGGGCACCTGGATGAACGGCATGCCGCGTTGGTAGCAGGCAGCCGCAAAGCCGGTGAGGTCACCGATGACGCCGCCGCCCAAGGCAATCAACGTGGTTTTGCGCTCGGCGCGCCGGGTCAGTAGTGCATCGAAGATGCTGTTGAGGGTTTCCCAAGTCTTGTAGGCCTCGCCATCGGGCAGTACCACCGACTCCACTTGCACACCCGCGCCAGTCAAAGCGCGAGTGAACCGCTCCAGGTAAAGCGGCCCGACCGTGGTGTTGGTAACAATGACCGCACGCTTTTGAATCAGGTGCGGCAAGACCAGATTGGCCCGATCGAGCAGGCCGGGGCCGATGTGAATGGGGTAGGCGCGGTCGCCAAGGTCGACAGAAAGGGTTTGCATGGAAATAACAGCCTGAAAAATGAGGGTCAATGATAATCTGTCGCATCAGATATATCGCGGTCTCATGGCATGGCAAACAGGGGCAACCGTCTGCTACCCTTGCCGCTCTGTTGTTCGATAACGCCTCCACCACTCACACAGGCGTCTGATCCCAGATTCAAACGCCCAATTCAGACAACCCATGACTGGCATCCTCAAGAATCTGATCGAATATCGCGAACTCATCGCCGTCCTGGCCTGGAAGAACATCGCCGTTCGCTACAAGCAGTCCTACATGGGCATCCTTTGGGCCATACTGAAACCTATCGTGCTGGTGCTCATCTTCATGGTGCTGCGTAGCTTCGTTGGCATCGAGAGTGGTGACATCCCCTACCCCGTACTCACCTATTCGGCACTCACTCTCTGGATATTTTTTCAGGAATCCGCGTCGGAAGGGGTCACAAGCGTCGTTGGCAACGCCAACCTGATCCGCAAGATCTACTTCCCGCGTGAGGTATTCCCACTTACCAGCGTGATGACCAAGCTGGTGGAACTGAGCATCAGCCTCTTCATACTCGCAGGGCTCATGTCCTGGTACGGCATCGTCCCCACCTGGCAGATACTCTGGCTGCCCCTGCTGGTGCTCAATGCGATGCTGGCCGCCCTTACCATTGCATTCATCGGGGCCGCCCTCAACGTCTATTACCGTGACGTCGCCACCGCATTGCCCGTGCTGCTCTCCCTCATGATGTACATGTCGCCGGTGATCTACCCGCTAGCCCTGGTCAAGGACAAGCTGCTGGTACAACAAGCCGCCGGTGAATGGTCAGAACTTATCTATACCGTGTTCACCCTCAACCCGCTGGCCGGGCTGATCGACGCTTTTCAGAATATTACTCTGCGTGGTCTGCCACCCGATGTCGGAGCCATGATGCCGGGCCTTCTGCTCACGCTGGTGTTGTTGCCGTTCAGCTACCTCTATTTCAAACGGGCTGAAGCGTATTTCGCGGATGTCATCTGAATATGTGCGCTAACCCACCCCGATATCTGCATATCGGAGCCCCACAATTCCGGTGCAAAGCTTGTCGGTAAGCTAAGTGAACCTGTTGGCCGTTTTGGACGTTTGCAAGATCATGCTGGAGAAAAAATCATTCCGAGTCTTGCCCGATTGCTAAATGAAAACTCAAGCCACTGACCGAACTGTTGGCCTGCATGAATAGGATGCAATGGCTGGATGGAGCAGAAGAATTCGTCATAATCCGCAAACCATGCAATCAATTTGTGCATGAATTGATGACCTCGCCCGAGGGGGTTATTGGAGCACAGTTGATTGCCGCCGCAGCCACACGCCTGCTTATTGGTGATTACTGTGCACATTCTTAACAAGACACTTGGATTCTCCAGAGGCTTAAGTCCTCACCTTTGCGAAAACTACTACTAGCCTTTTATGCCCATCATTCAAGTTGACCACGTCACCAAGGAATACAAGCTGGGGCAACTCACCAGCCTCAAGCAAACGTTGTTGAACGGCGTCAATCGCCTGGCCGGTCGCCCGGTGGAGGAACGTAAGCCATTCAAGGCATTGGATGATGTCAGTTTCTCTGTCGAACAAAGTGAAGTGGTGGGCATCATCGGGCACAACGGTGCCGGCAAGAGCACCCTGCTCAAGTTGCTATCCAGCATTACCCAGCCAACTCGAGGCAACGTCAGCGTCAAAGGGAAAATAGCGCCGCTCATTGAAGTAGGTGCGGGCTTTGTTCCCGACCTCACCGGGCGCGAGAATGTCTACCTGAACGGTTCGATCATGGGCCTGGCTCGGAGTGAGATAGACAGGAAGTTCGATGAGATTGTCGCCTTCGCCGAGATGGAGGAATTTATTGACACTCCGGTCAAGCGTTACAGTTCGGGCATGCAGGTCAAGTTGGCCTTCTCCGTGGCAACCAGCATCGATGCGGAAATCTTGATCGTCGATGAGGTTCTGGCCGTGGGGGATTTGGCATTTCAGAGGAAGTGTTTCGATCGCATGGAAGACCTGATCAAGCGGCAGGGAAAAACCGTGCTGCTGGTTTCCCACAACATCCGGCAGGTAGAGAGACTCTGCTCACGCGTCATCCTGTTCGATCACGGAAGACTTATCGCTGATGGAGAGCCAAGTCCGATCTGTGACCTTTTTTATGAACAGAATGACGAAAAAGTAAGAAAGGATACGACTGATAAATTTGCAGCGCGATCAAAGACCGAGTCGACTGGTGATGTTGAATTGATGAATATCGCTTTTCTTGACGCGGAAGGCGCGCCCCTGGATCGCATAGCATGCCATTCTGATGTGACGCTGAGCATTACGTTCAAGTCAAATATAAAGCTTGAAAAGCCGATGTTTGGTTTCGGTATTCATACCGTTGATTTCTTGTATCTGAGTACGGAAATAAGTGAGAAACAGTTTGAAGATAAATCTTTAGGGCCGGGCTTGTTTGTTGTCAAGTTTCACATACAGGAATTTCCTTTTCTGCCTGGGGTGTACTCTGTGCGGCTTGGTGTCAATACCGGAGAACTGGCAAAGAATGTTTTTTATCAGGAAGGCGTGTTGAATTTCCAGGTCGAGGCGGTAAATCGCTATCGCACGCAGAGTATGCAGGAGGGATTTGTTGAAATGAAGGGTGAGTGGCAATTGGAGCCGAACCTCTCTTGATGATGTATTTACCGATGCCCTGTAATCGATAGGGGTGATGTATATATGTGGCGACTGCGGCAATGGCTTAAGAGGATTTTTAATTCCTGGCAAGGCGTATGCGCGCTATCGAGAGCAAAACGGGTAAGGCGTCAATGGGAATGCCGTGTAAAATCATTGCCCCATGGCGCGGATGGAAAAGTCCTTCTGCACATCGGTTGCGGTGGGGTTAATGCGCCAGGTTTTATCAACCTGGATGCCAGGCCACAGCCGCATGTTCACATTGTTACCACCAACCTGTTCAATCTGTCGATGATTCCGAATGATGCGGTTGACCTGATCTATATGAGCCACATACTGGAGCACGTGAGTCATCGAGATATTGTCATGACGTTGCGTGAATTGAGGCGAATTCTAAGGGTTGGAGGAGTTCTGAGAGTTTCAGTGCCGGATTTTGATCATGTGCTGACCATTTATCAGGCTACCGGTAATGATATAGCAGCGATCGAGCAGCCTCTCATGGGTGGGCAAGATTATTCTTTTAATTATCACTATACGGTTTTCAATGACGCACACCTACGTGGGGCAATGCTGAGCAGCGGTTTTCAAGAGACCAGGGAGTGGAATCCAGATGACTGCGAACACCACGACTTTGAAGACTGGGCATCCAAGACGATTTCGGTTGATGGACGTGAATTCCAGATCAGCCTGAATATTGAGGCCGTCAAGTGAGCGCGCCAGAATGCCGATTATCGATTTCAACTTTGAAAGGCCAGGAATGAATAAAATTGCACTTATTACCGGCATCACCGGCCAGGACGGTGCCTATCTCGCTGAATTCCTGCTGAACAAGGGCTACGAAGTCCACGGCATCAAGCGCCGCACCTCCCTGTTCAATACCGATCGTATCGACCACCTCTATCAGGATCCGCACGAGACCGAGCGTAAGTTCATCCTCCACCACGGTGACCTCACGGACTCCTCCAGCCTGATCCGCATTATCCAGCAAGTGCAACCCGACGAAATTTACAACCTCGCCGCACAAAGCCACGTCGCCGTCAGCTTCGAAGAACCCGAATACACCGCCAACTCCGACGCCCTGGGTTCGCTACGCATCCTCGAAGCCATCCGCATCCTCGGCCTGGAAAAGAAGACCCGCTTCTACCAGGCCAGCACCAGCGAACTGTTCGGCCTGGTGCAGGAAATCCCGCAGAAGGAAACCACCCCCTTCTACCCGCGCAGCCCCTACGCCTGCGCCAAGCTCTATGCCTACTGGATCACCGTCAACTACCGCGAGGCTTACGGCATGTATGCCTGCAACGGCATCCTGTTCAACCATGAAAGCCCGATTCGCGGCGAAACCTTCGTCACTCGCAAGATCACGAGAGCGCTTGCCCGTATCAAACTTGGTCTGCAAGACTGCCTCTACCTTGGCAACATGGACGCCAAACGCGACTGGGGCCACGCCAAGGACTACGTCGAAATGCAATGGCTGATGCTGCAACAAGAACAGCCGGAAGACTTCGTCATCGCCAGCGGTGTGCAATACAGTGTGCGCGACTTCGTCAATGCCGCCGCCAAGGAACTCGGCATCAGCATCCGTTGGGAAGGACAGGGCGTTGAAGAGAAAGGCCACGACGCCGCCGGCAAAGTCATCGTGGCTGTTGATCCCCGTTACTTCCGTCCCACCGAAGTGGAAACCCTTCTGGGTGACCCGTCCAAGGCCAAGGCGAAACTGGGTTGGACCCCAAGGATCACCTTCGATGAGTTGGTGGCTGAAATGGTGCGCGAAGACCTCAAGGCCGCCGAGCGTGACGAACTCGTCAAGAAGCACGGCTACAAGACCATGGACTACCACGAGTAATACGCATGGATCAAAACTCCAAGATCTACATCGCCGGGCATCGCGGCCTGGTCGGGTCCGCATTGATGCGCAACTTGCGTGGCAGGGGCTACGATAACCTCCTTACCCGCGCCCACGCAGAACTGGATCTGACTGACCAAGCTAGCGTCGAGGCCTTCTTCGCGAGAGAAAAACCCGACTACGTACTTCTGGCTGCCGCCAGGGTCGGTGGCATCCACGCCAACAACGAATACCCGGCGGAATTTATCCGCGATAACCTGGCCATTCAAACCAACATCATCCATGCGGCCTGGAAAAACGGCGTCAAGCGTTTGCTGTTTCTTGGTTCTAGTTGCATCTATCCAAAGTCGTGCCCGCAGCCGATGCGTGAGGAGTACCTGCTCACCGGCCCCCTGGAGCCTACCAATCGACCCTACGCTCTGGCGAAGATTGCCGGCATCGAGATGTGTTGGAGTTATAACCGCCAATACGGCACTCAATACCTGGCCGTCATGCCCACCAATTTGTATGGCCCAGGTGACAACTACCATCCGGAGAATTCCCATGTCATTCCGGCACTGCTGCGTAAGTTTCACGAGGGCAAAGTCAACAACAGCCCCAGCGTTACGGTGTGGGGGACAGGGACGCCAAGGCGGGAGTTTCTCTACAGCGAGGACATGGCCGACGCCTGCGTCCATCTGATGAACTTACCCGACGTGCGGTTCAACGGCATGCTGGGTAGCGATGAGGCAAGGTCTGGAATTTTCACACCTCCACTGGTGAATATCGGTGTCGGAACCGACATCTCCATTCGTGAGCTGGCTGAAACCGTCAGGAACGTTGTGGGATACCTGGGCGAAATCGTATTTGATAGCAGCAAACCGGATGGCACACTGCGCAAGTTGATGGACATAAATAAGCTGAACAATTTGGGCTGGCAGGCCACGATGTCTTTGGAAGATGGCCTGAAACAGGCCTACGCTGATGCATTAATTATTATGCAATCAACCCCAAGCAAATAAGGACCCCGTATGCCACCCTATTTGGTTACAGCGGTCGTATCTACGTATAAGGCAGAGCGCTACCTTAGGGGCTGTCTGGATGATCTGATACAACAGACATTAGGAGATCGATTGGAAATAGTGGTTGTTGATTCCGGGTCCCCGGAGCAGGAAGGCGAAATTGTTCGCGAATACCAGCAGAGTCACACAAATATACGATACATTCGTACAGAGCAGCGCGAGACCATCTATCACGCCTGGAATAGAGGTATTGCCGCGGCCAATGGGAAGTACATTACAAATGCCAATAGCGACGATCGCCACCGGCCGGATGCGCTGGAGAGGCTTGCGAATGCTTTGGATAATAATGAAGGATTTGATGTTGCCTATGCGGACTGCTTGATCACACAGTCTGAAAATGATACGTGGGGTAATCATCAGTGTACCGGTGTATTTCATTGGCCGGTATTTGATCCAAGGCTGCTATTCAATATATGTTATGTTGGGCCACAGCCAATGTGGCGAAAAAAAATCCATGAGAAATATGGCTTGTTTGATGCGGGCTTGATGTCCGCTGGAGATTACGATTTCTGGATGCGGCTCGCTGTGGCCGGAGTTGAGTTTATACATGTTCCGGAAATGCTTGGCCTTTATCTGGCATCGCCGTCTGGCGTAGAGGCATCCAATTCAAAAGCAAGTCAGGATGAATCTGATCAATCCAGACGCCGCCACTGGCCGCGAGGGTGGGGGGTCATGCCCGCATCGGGGGGTACATTCAAGTTCGCTCCGTTGGGCGAGGAGCCGCTGGTTACAGTAATAATTCCGACCTTGAATAGACCGTTAATGCTGCGAGATGCTTTAGCATCGTTGTTGGCGCAAAGCTATGAGAATTGGGAGGCTTGCGTTGTTAATGATGGTGGCGAGGAAATTGGTGAAGATATACTGCAAATGGACAAGAAAGGCAGAATTCGCCACATGCGCCACTTTACCCGCCTTGGGCAGCCCGCGGCTCGCAATACGGCTTTGCGGCTCAGTACGGGTGAAATAATAACGTATTTGGATGACGATGATTTATATGCTCCAACCCATTTGGAGGGGATAGTAAAAAGAATGAAGGAGGTTGGGACGCCTTTTGTTTTTACCGGCGCCGAGAGGGTGCTCGAAAAGATAGTTGATGGCCGACGAATCGAGATTTCGAGAAATAACTATTACGACTCCTTGGTCAACTCGCGAGAAGATATTCTCGTGCGCAATCGCATTCCAATCAATGCATGGGCACACCGTAGAGGGTGTTTGGAGCACATTGGTTTTTTTGACGAATCACTGTCCTCGCACGAGGATTGGGATTTTCTTCTCCGGTTGTCAAGGTTGTGGGATTTTGGGAGGGTGAGTGGCGATACCGCGGAAATCAGAGTCAGGGCAGATGCGCAGGATAGTGTGACAACGAGGAAGAAAAATAGTCATTATAAGGATTACAGCACTATTTATATGCGAAACCCATCGGCTAATCAGGATATATTGATGATGCGAAATCGTGTTCTTGACGAAGAGGCGGGTGGGCCGCGTTCTCCAGTCGCGCGATTAAAGCAGAGGCTAGGGGTATTGATGGATAGGCACTTGCTCTGGCGTTTTCGTTAGTGAGCAAAATGGTTCGCTACTGGGTGCGTACTGGTTATTTAGCCAGCCTGTTATTTTTGCAGGTATGGCGATTTCTTTCGGTAATGCGAACCGTGGTGGTGGATGGCGTGCCGGATATCTCTTGCTGCAATAGTCCGGGGCAAGCATGAAACGAACGGTTAGTGTCGTAATGCCTACGTTCAATGGTGCGAAATATATTGAGCAAGCAATCGATAGTGCACTGGCGCAGACTTACCCCTCACTTGAGATTATTGTCGTTGACGATGGATCGACCGATGCTACCGCGGAACTGGTAAAAAGCTACGGGGATAAGGTCACCTATATTCTGCAACAAAACCAGGGCACGGCTGCTGCATACAACAAGGGTATTACAGCTGCATCGGGTGATTTGGTGGCCTTTCTGGAACAGGATGATATATGGCAGCCTGAGAAGAATGCACAACAAGTGCGTCTCTTTGCTACCAATGATCGATTGGGAATGGTTTTTTCACCGGTCCATCTGCTCCAGGAAGGCGCTCCTTCCAAGCACAGTGATCTTGATGATCAGCAGGGCGAGGGAGTGTGCTCTTTTGCTGATTTCTTTGCACGGAATCGTGTCCTGAATTGCTCTTCAGTCATGGTGCGGAGGGACGTGTTGCAGCATGTGGGCGGATTTCACAAACACCTGAAGTTAGGATTCGACTACGATCTCTGGCTGCGAATTTCCGCAGAATATGGGGTTTATTGTCTCGCTACACCCTTTACCATTTACAGAATCCATGGCGATAACCAGTCGAAAGACGAACACGACCTGCTGGCTCATGATAGTAGCCTGAATATTTTGATATCGTGGGCTAATAGTCCATCGCTGAAAAAGGAAGTGTCCCGGGACGAGTTTCGCAAAAGAATATCCAGGCTACATCGGGTAGTCGCATGGGAACACACGCTACTCAAGCATAGGGAGGAGGAGATGCGGCATCTTTGGGCCGCGGTAATCGCGGATCCATTCAGGCTGGACAATCTGCGTGAGTATCTCTGGCGTCGTATGAACAGCCATACGCGGAGTCGCTTGTCTTGGTATGCTCGACGTATTCAAAGTGTCTTCGGCCGAGTAGCCAAATCAGCAACGCGCGAGTAGTGCTTGTGTCATGGCACATGTTCACTGATCAAGGGCCTTATATTGTGTATGGTGCTACCGGGCACTTGTGCTGACATGGAGATTTTATTTTGTGTGAAACGAGAAGGAATAGCCTCTTCCGGGTGGAATGATTGGCAACCACACTATGTTCTATCTAGTCCAAACCCCCTTCAACCTCGACGTCAGTCTGAACTATGACCAGTCTAGCCGCCCGCCTCATAGCCTTTCACTTGCCTCAATTCCACCCCACACCCGAGAACGACGCTTGGTGGGGCAAGGGCTTCACCGAGTGGACCAATGTGGCCAGGGCGAAGCCACTTTTCCCCGGGCACTATCAGCCGCACGTTCCCGCCGACCTTGGTTTTTATGACCTACGCTTGCCTGAAGCGCGCCACGCTCAAGCCGAACTGGCACGCGAGCATGGCGTCGAAGGTTTTTGTTACTACCACTACTGGTTCGGCGATGGCCGTCGCATTCTGGAGCGGCCTGTCAACGAGATACTGGCCAGTGGCGAACCGGATTTTCCCTTTTGCCTGTGTTGGGCCAACCATTCCTGGAATACGGTCTGGCAGGGAACCAACGAAATGCTCATGGAGCAAACCTATCCCGGCTGGGATGACCATGCCGCACATTTCGATTGGTTGCTTCAGGCATTCTCCGATCCACGCTACATCAAGATCGACGGCAAACCAATTTTTGTTATCTGGTCCCCAGAAGACATTCCCGACGTACAGCGTGTCATGGAGTTCTGGCGTGACCGCGCGGCCAAAGCGGGGTTGCCAGGTTTACATCTGATCGGTATTTCACACTACAGCCCAAATTGGGATCCGCGCGCAGTTGGTATGGATGCCAGTGCCATGGAGGTATTGCCCAACAAGGATGGGCATCAGCCGCTTCGTTACCAACTGCCGTGCAAGATGCGGGCTCTGCTCGAGGGGCGGCGCAATGAGTTGACGATCTGGGATTACGAAGAGGTTATTCCGTTGTTATTGCGTAAAAACAGGGTGGACTGGCCCGACTATCCTGTGGCACTGCCGAACTGGGACAATACCCCTAGATCCGGAACACGCGGTCTGGTGATGCACAACGCGACACCAGAATTATTCCAGCGCCATTTTCAGGAGGCACTCTCCCGTGTTGCCACACGGCCTCCCGAGGAGCGGATTGTGTTTTTGAAAGCATGGAATGAGTGGGCTGAAGGGAACTATGTGGAGCCCGACCAGAAATGGGGGCGTGCCTACCTGGATGTCATCAAGAAATCAGTAATTCTGCCAGACTGAGCATGCAACCAAAAATACTTAAAACTACCAGAACGACTTATGTTTCGGTAATCATGCCTTGTCTCAATGGCGAGCAATATATCCGCACCGCTATCGACAGCGTGTTGACGCAAACATTTACTGATTTCGAACTTATTGTTGTTGATAATGGCTCAACAGACAGCACACATGAAATACTTAATTCAATCACTGATGAACGGCTCAAGGTTTTCCATTTGCCAGTTATGGGTGTCAGCCTTGCGCGCAATCTTGGTTTGAAGCACGCGGTTGGCTCCCTCATCGCATTCCTGGATTGTGACGACACATGGAGCAGTGATTTTCTTGAAAAAATGTGCGCCCGGTTGGAAGCCAACAGCAACGCTGTTCTTGCCTATTGTGGTTGGCAGAACGTCGGCTTAGCCGGTCCGCGTGGAGAACCATTTATCCCACCTGATTATGAAACACCAGACAAACTTGCCGCGCTACTGGAAGGTTGTCGTTGGCCGATCCATGGTTGTGTGACCAGACGTCGAGCTATTACCGCCGCTGGTAATTTCAACACGCAACTTACAATCGGCGAGGACTATTTGCTCTGGATGGAAGTATCCGCAATGGGTCCCATCATTCGTGTTCCCGAGGTGCTTGCCAAATACCTTCATCACGGTGGTGATCAGGCCACACGAAATCGCGCACTCTTCGTGCTGGATACGTTGCGAGCGAAACAGATATTTCTTGAGCGGCACCCCGAGGTCGTGACGCGACTCGGGTCGGATAAAATTGAAATGCTGACGTGGGGAAAACTGATCCAGCAAGGAAATGAGCTGCATTGGCGGGGCGATTTAGAAAATGCGCGTCCAGTATTTCGAAAAGCACTTAAAGCGGGGCGTGGCTCCTTTCCCGCGATATTGCGTATGTTGCCCAGCCTTCTGCCACTCAGGGTTCATCGCGCCATTCTGGCGGCAAAAGAAAAGTTGAGTACCCTGTGAACGCTGCCGCGCGTATTCCTGTGCTTATGTATCACCGTGTCGGTGAAGCGCGTAATGACTGGGAGGCGCGCTATGCCATTCCCGCACAGCGTTTTATCGACCACATGCGGGCGCTTGAACGAGCCGGGTATGCGGCCATCACGATCGACCGACTGGTTGACTGGCTGGAAGGGGGGGCATCCTTGCCGGAGGGTGCATTCTTGCTCACTTTCGATGATGGCTATCGTGGGGTGCGCGACCATGCCCTGGAGATCCTGGAGCAGATGAAGTGGCCCTTCACCGTGTTCCTGGTGAGTGATCTGATAGGGGGACGTGACATCTGGACCATTGATGCCAATCCCGCTGGAAAAACCTACGAGTTGTTGAGTCTCGAAGAGACGCGTGACATGCTACGGCGTGGCTGCAGTTTCCATTCCCACAGCCGGAGCCATGCGAGTTTGCCGTCGCTTGATGATGCCGAGCTGGCAGAACAGCTCGTGGGTTCCCGTCAGCTGTTGTCCGAACTGCTGGGAGTCGAAATAGCCTATTTGGCCTACCCTTACGGGCAATTCGATGAGCGGGTTATCGCCGCTACCAGAGCAGCCGGCTACCGGGCCGCATTTTCCACACAATCAGGCTTCAACCAGCGAGAAAACAACCGTTACGGTATCCGCCGGATCGATGTCTATGGCACCGACACGCCTGGCATGCTGCTACGCAAAATACGACTAGGCACCAATGACGGTAGCCTGGTAAATCTGATGCGTTACTACGCGCGCCGAATTATGCGGGTGAAATAACTTGATGAAGACACTTACCGTTGCGTTCTGTACGTTTAACCGTGTGGACAGACTTGAGAAACTTATTGGCGCGCTGCGCGCACAGATATGCCCCGTGCCCTACGATATTCTCGTGGTCAACAACAATAGTAAAGACAATACAATTGATGTTCTAGAGCGACTTGCTGCGGAAAGTGGGGCGCCACTGCGTTATGTTACCGAAGCTTTGCAGGGCATTGTCCATGCACGGAATCGAGCCATCGAGGAAGCAATTGCCAGTGACATCATGGTCTTCATGGATGATGATGAATTGCCGCAGCCAGGTTTGCTTAACGCTGCCTATGACGCCATCGTCAATGAAAATGCGCAGTGTGTGGGGGGGCGGGTCGATGTGGATTTCAGTCCTTACGGACGGCCGGCCTGGCTTGAAGATGAGTTGCTCGGATTTCTCGCCGAAGTCAAGCACGGTATGGATCCATTCTGGATCACTGATGCCAGTACACCGGTCTGGACCGCCAATATCGCTTATGACATGCGTCTTTTCCGCGAAGACCCGACGTTGCGCTTCGATCAGAATTACAACAGGGTGGGTTCGGACGTTGGTGGTGGCGAGGATGCCATCATGTTTAAAAACATGCTCTCACGAGGCGTCAGAATCCGGTATCGCCCGGACATGGCCGTGTCACATTTCATCGACGCATGGCGGCTCAAACGAGGATATTTCATCAAGCTTCATTACCGGGCGGGAGTACGCTACGGAAAATTGAGATCACCTGAATATGAAACAACAATTCTGGGGGTTCCACCATTCATGGTCAGCCAGTTTATTACGCACTGCCAAAGAACCGTCACAAAATGGCTACGATCTGAAGCAGGCGTGCTACGCCAAGCCATGAACGCTGCTCATGCATTGGGTATGCTGATCGGTTATCGGTCACGCTAGTAAAAAGATGCCCTCATTGTCGAGCCAGAGCAGAAATTCACGCAAATTCCGTTTCGCCGGATGTCGCGGGCGTCCCTGTCTAAACAAAGCGGTTTTTGAGTGCGGTGCACAAAGCGGCTTATTTGTGGCGGAAGCCACTCAAAAGTGGCGTTATCTCGCATACCATATTCTCCGCCGGGGCTAGAGATGCAGAGTCTCACCGTTTTAATTTGCACACACAACCGCTCCGGCTTGCTGGAAAGGACCCTGGCCTCTCTGAATGCTGCCCGACGCCCGGATGGGTGCGAAGTCGATGTTCTGGTCGTGGCCAACGCCTGCCGAGATGGAACCCATGCCTTCCTGGAGCGCTATCGCCAACAGGCCGAGTCGCGTGGCTGGTTGCCGCTCACCTGGTTCGAGGAGCCAAGCCCGGGAAAATCCCATGCGCTCAACCAGGCGATGCCACGTATCGACGCTATGCTCGTCGCTTTCGTCGATGACGATCATCGGGTCGATGTGGATTATTTATGTGCCATCGCCAGAGCCGCCACCGCGAATCCGTCAACGGATCTGTTCTGTGGCCGTATCCTCCCCGACTGGGATGGTAGTGAACCCGCATGGGTGCATGACAGCGGCCCCTACCGTATTTACCCTTTGCCTATCCCACGTTATGACCTTGGCCATGAAGCCAGGGAAATCCATGATGACGGGCCGCTTCCAGGGGGCGGCAACCTGTTCCTGCGCACCGAGTGGCTGTCGAAAGTGGGCGAGTTCTCTACTGATTTCGGCCCCAGGGGCCATGATCTGGGAGGCGCGGAAGACCTCGAGTGGGTTCGCCGCGCGCTTGCCTTGCACGCTCACCTGCGCTATCAGCCGGAGGTGGTGCAGCACCACTATGTCGATGCCGAACGGCTACGCCTGTCCTATCTGATCCGCAAGGCGTTCGAGCGTTCCTCGTCCTCGGTGCGACTGCGTCAGAGTGTGGAAAGGGTGCCGCTATTCACCTATCGCAAGGCAGCCGGCTATCTCCTTAGTGGACTGTTCAGCTTGAGTTGGCCGCGAACCCGATTTTTTCTCATCCGATTTTCTGCCGCGCTGGGTGAAATCAAGGGTTATCGCCAAGTCGTGCTCGACCAGTCCGCCCGGCGCGGCTGATTCCATCCACGCTTCCCGCAACCTATCGTGTCAAGCCCGCGCAAGCTACTCAAACTGCTCGACCCCGAAATCCGCGCCAAAAACCTGCGGGCAATCAGGTTTGCCTTGCGCGGTCAGGCCTTCGACCTGTTCCAGCCAACGCTGCCTGACCCGGTCTTTGTCCTCGGCTGCTCTCGCTCCGGCACTACCGTGACCTATGAAACATTGGCGGCGGCACCGCAATTTCTCAGCCTCGGTGTGGAAATCCCGGAGTTCTGGAACAGCCTTTACGGCCCGCTCAACAATGGCTGGCTCTCTGAAGCGGCGGGAGCGGAACAAGCGCAAGCGCAACACCGGGCCGCCGCGCTGCGCTTTTTCTACCAGCGCCTGGGCCGTGGCCTGGTGCTGGACAAAACCTGCATCAATACCTTGCGTGTGCCCTATCTGAACGTGTTGTTTCCCAACGCGAAATACGTATTCATTCAGCGCGATGGGCGGGACAACATCAGTTCCATGATCGACGGCTGGCGCCTGGGCCGGACTGATGGCGCTTTCCACCTGACCCAGTTTTTCGGCCCCTTCCCGGAACCGGTTGCGATCAATGGCGGCGAATTCGATGAGTGGCATTTCTTTCTGCCACCGGGCTGGCGCGATTACAACCGGGCCAGCCTGGAAGAGGTGTGCGCATTCCAGTGGCTTTCCGCCAACCGCCTGGCCCTGGAGGGAAAACGGTTGATCCCGGAGGAACGCTGGATCCAGCTGCGCTATGAGGATCTGTTCGAACGCCCGGTGGACATGTTCCGTGAGGCGTTCGAGCGCCTTGGCGTCCCCTTCGATGACAGCCTGCGCTCGCGCTGCGCGCACCTGGCGCCCACCAGTATCGTCAAGGGCGCTCCCAAGAAGCAGAAGTGGAAGGATCACAACCCGGAAGCCATCGAACGCATCCTGCCCATGATCCGCCCGCTCATGGTGGAACTGGGGTATGACACGGATGCTTGATAACACCTCGCCGGTTTCGGTCGAAACTGTTTCCGCGCCACGCGTTTCTGTCGTCATTCCCGCCTATAACGCGGCCTGGTGTGTGCGCCGCGCGTTGGATAGCGTGCTGGCCCAGGAGTATCGGGATTTTGAGGTGATCGTGGTGGATGACGGCAGCCAGGACGACACAGCCGCGATATTGGCGACTTATGGCGCGGCCCTGAGAGTCGTGCGCAAGCCCAATGGCGGCTTGTCCAGCGCGCGCAATGCTGGCATTGCCGCTGCTCACGGCGAGTATGTTGCTTTCCTTGATGCCGATGATTGGTGGTTGCCCGGCAAGCTGTCGCGCCAGGTGGCCTTGATGGATAGCCGGCGAGAACTCCTGTTCTGTTCCACCACCAGCGGCGTGCGGACACCGGAGGGGCGACGGCTGCCGGACTGGCGCTGTGGGCGTGGTGATCGTCCCGCGCTGGAATGCATATTTGCGGTCAACGCCCACGTGGCGGGCAGTGGTTCCAGCGTGCTGGCAAAACGTGAGGCGTTCGCTCGGGCGGGCGGGTTCGATGAATCGCTGCGCAGCCTTGAGGACATCGACATGTGGATGCGTCTGGCCGCGTTGGGCGGCTATGCCTGCATCGACGAGCCGCTTGCGGTGATTGAAAAGAGTGCCGATAGCATGAGTGGCAATCTCGACGTGATGCGTGCCGCCGCCATCCAGGTCCTGCGCAAGAACCGCGCCCTGTTACCCGATGGCTTGCGCGGTGCCTTCTGGCGAGGGGCGTTCGCCAGCATGCTCTCCGACTATGCCAAGTGGGCCTATCGCAAGGGGCGTACCGCGCAAGCGCTGGGCGACCTTCTGCATGCGCTGTCTTTGGCGCCACTGGGTCGTGGCCGGCTGTCACTCAGTCTGCTGTTGGCGATACTGACACGGCAAAAGATTTAACACGATGGATGATCTGACCTTTCTCTCACTGGCGATCCGAGCCAGCAACATGACAGGCCTGGTGGCGATGGCCTTTGCGTTGTTGCTCCTGGTCAAGTCGTTGATCGACTTCAGCCAGACCGGTCCGGTGCGGCGCGAAGTGTTGGCGCACCATCGCATCTATCTGGCTCTCAGCCTGGGCCGCCTGACCCTGGCCACATTTCTCATTGCCAACATGCTCGCCCTGCCCGGTGTGCTGTCCTATTTGTTGGGTCTGTCGACCTTCGGGCTGCCGTATCACCGGGAAGTCGCCGCTCTGGTCGCGGTCATGTCACTCGGCCTGCTGTCTTTTTTCCAGTTTTGCCGCGTGCTGCATGATTCACCAGGGGTGATCGTCGCCTCCTCGAACTACGCCATTCACCGCTTTTACCCACTCTGGGAACGCCTCTCCAGCGAGCGCCTGAAACGGTGGTCGTGGTGGGTGCTGCTTGCATATTCAAGCTGGGTGGCCCTGGGAATTGCCGCGCTATTCTGGCGCGGCGCGGTCTATTCCGCGCTCGGGCTGGTGATGTTGCATGGCCTGGTGCTACTGATTTATCGGGTTTGGGTCGAGGACAGCGAACCGCCGCCACTGCCTGCGTCACCATCACGGCAGCGCACCAACCTGTTGATGATCGGCTCCGACACCCTGCGGGCGGATCGCCTGGGCCATGCCGGCTATCACCGTGCCTTGACGCCCAATCTGGACCGCCTGGCCGAACAGGGCGCTGTCCTCACGCATTGCTATGTTCCCTGCGCGCGCACCGCGCCCAGCCTGCTTTCCCTGCTGACCGGCACCTGGCCGCATACCCACGGTGTTCGCGACAATTTCGTCTCCGACGGGGAAACCCGCTTGCGGCTTCCCACCCTGCCGCGCCTACTGCACGCGGCGGGCTATCACACGGCTGCTCTCAGTGACTGGGCCGGTTCCGACATGGGCAAATTCGACCTGGGGTTTCAGGAACGGGATCTACCCGCGGACCAATGGAATATCCATTTCTTCATGCGCCAGGGGCCCAAGGACATTCGCCTGTTCCTGTCCTTGTTCTTGTCCAATCGCATCGGCAAGTTCTTCCTGGAAGAAATCTATTTTCTCGGTGGCGTCCCGCTGACCCGCCAATTAGGGCTGCGGGCCCGGAAAATGCTGGAGCGTATGGGCGCGGAAGAGCAGCCCTTCTTCCTCAACGTGTTCATGGCCAGCACTCATCCACCATTCGCCAGCGAGTACCCGTATTACACGATGTACGCAGACCCGCACTACCGTGGTCCCTCCAAGTTCGCCATGGCCAAGCTGACCGACCCTTTCGAGATCATCCGACGCCAGGGTGAACCGCGCGAGGAGTTCGATCTGGAGCAAATTCTCGGTCTCTACGACGGGTGCGTAAAAAGTTTCGACGACGAGGTGGGGCGTATTCTCGATTACCTGCAAGCCAGTGGGCTTGCCGAAAACACTTTGGTGGTCATCTACAGTGACCACGGCATGGAGTTCTTTGAACATGAAACCTGGGGCCAGGGGAACTCGGCCACAGGCGATTTCTCGGCGCGGGTGCCGGTGGTCATGGCCGGGCCGCAACTGGCAGCGCAGACTCGCCTGGAAGGCATCACCCGCAGTGTCGACCTGGCGCCTACTCTGCTTGAACTGCTGGGGCTGCCCATCCCCGCGGAAATGGAAGGCATTTCCCTGGCGACCGCGCTGCGGGGTGGCGAACTGCCTGAACTGCCCGCTTTCCATGAGACCGGCATCTGGCTGACCGAGATGCCGGGCATGCCGGCTGACCACCTGCGCTATCCCGGATTGCTGGACATGCTGGAAATCCCGGATCAGAAGAGCGGCACCATGGCAATCAAGCCGGAGTTTGAGGGCCGGATAATCGCGGCTAAAGATCGCATGGTGCGCAGTGGCCGCTGGAAGCTCGTCTATCAGCCCCTGATCGAAGGAGCGCTATTGCGGCTGTACGATCTGAAGATGGACCCGGACTGCCGCCAGGACGTGCTGGCGGCGCAGCCCGAGGTCACTGCCCGGCTGTGGGAATTACTCCAGGCATGGATGGCGTCGCCGCCGGCGGGGCCGCCGGCGTGTCAGGACAGAAACGACACCAGGGGTTCGTAGGCGAGCCGATATTGGTTTCAACGGCGGGGACGCCAGTCTCTGGATTGACTGGGTCGCCCGATTTGACGTCGCTATTGGGAGTGGGTGAGCCGGCTGGCTCAGCCGCTTTGTCGCTGGGGGGCTGGGGTGGCGTGGGCGCGGCCTCGGTCGCGGCCTCCTCAAAAGGGGGCAATTCCATAGCAAGCTGTGCTCCCAGCCGTCTCAGAGATTTGTTGCCAGGCGCAATAGCTAATCCCGCGCGTACCGTCTTTACCGCGTTGTCCTTGCGACCCGTGTCCGAATAGAGTCGGGCGAGGGTCAAGAGGGCCTCCATCTGTGTGGGATCCATCTGGAGTGCCTTGCGCAACTCCCTCTCGGCATCGGCGGGTTTGTTTGCGCTGATCAGAGACTGCGCGCGAAGCGTGTAAACCGCGGGTAGCAGAGGGTGGTCGGCCGCTGAATGGGAAAGGACATAGCTTGATTCACTCATCACCAGACCCAACTGGTAGCGCCGGTCTTCCTTGCCCCGGGTTACATTCGCCTTGTTCATGGCGTTCATGGCCGCGCAGTAATGATGAAAGTGGGCATAGTTAGCGTGACTGATCACCTCATTTGATCTTCCCTCCCTGGCCAACTTGTCCCGCTCAATGCACCATATCTTCAGCGCCAGATAATCATTCTCGCTGGCGGCCAGAGCGGCTGTAGGTAGGCATGTGGCGGCGAGAAGAAGCGTTAGGACTAAGCGTAAAGCGGACATGTATTTTCCTTTCATCGAATCAGACCCTGTGCTGCCGGAAGCTTCAGGAGGGTATCGGCCGTCAGGATATGGCCTGCGGGTCCCCAGTGTGTATCGTCAGGCATGTACACATCCTTCGTTCCACCCGCGATGGCTGTCGCCAATACCAGATCGAGCCGGGCGTCGGGCACAGGGAAGCCATGCATCAAGGCCGCAAGCCGGGACTCGGGCAATTGCTCCGGGTTGACCCGCCGGGGATGGTAGGCGCTGGATAGATCTGAAGCCAGTGCTGTTGCAAAGTGTGCCACACCGCTGACGTCGAAGCGCGGCAACTCATCCGGCGAACGGGAACGCATACACGCACCTCACAACCCACAAGCGGCCGAACAAGGGGCCGTATAAGCGGTCAGCCGCGATTGCCAGCCGGGTCTGCTCACGATGTAAGGGTACGCGTCCGCTCGGCTACGGAGTCCCAACTGAATTCATCAAGCGCGCGGGCCAGGCCCGTCTGGCCAAGCCGCGCGGCCAGTTCGCCATCGCGGAGTATGGAAGCCAGCGCGTCGACCAAGGCTGCCAGGTTGGTGCCGTCCACCCGGTATCCGGTCACCCCATCCAGCACCGCCGCCCCGGTGCCGCCGGCGTCACCGGCGATGACCGGTTTGCGGCACGCCGCCGCTTCCAGGAACACCATGCCGAAGCCTTCCGTGTCACCGTTGATTTCGCGGTTGGCCATGACGAAAACATCGCAGGCGTTGTACCAACGCGGCAGGTCTTCCGGGCTGACGTGGCCGAGGAGATGCAATCGTTCGGACACCCCCAGTTCTGCTGCCAGATCGGCCAGGTAGTCCCAGTCCTCGCCGATGCCGATGAGGGCGTAATGGGTGTCGATGCCCTGTTTCACCAGATCCGGCAGCGTACGGATGGTCTGGTCGAAGCCCTTGCGCCGCACCAGGCGGCCCACCGAGAGTATCAACCTCTGCCCCGCTTGCAGGCCGATGGATTGCCTTAGGTCGTCGAATGGCAGGTTTGGGCGGAAACGTTCGGTATCGACACCCGGGTAGATCAGAGTGATGGTCTCGCGCCGCACGCCCAGCCGCACCATTTCCTCCAGGGTGTATTCGCTGTTGGCGATGTTGGCGTCGGCATGGCGGTAGACCCAAAGCATGGTGCGAAATTTGCGGCCACGCCCCCAGGTGGTGAGTTCTTCTCCGTGGCAGTAGACCACCAGCGGCTTGCGCAGGAGGCGCGCCATGATCCAGGCGACCAGTCCCTCCGGCAGGGAGCGCGCGCCATGCACCGCGTCAAAGCGATGGCGTAGCGCCAGGCGTAACGATTTCCCGAGCATCTTCAGGTACATGCCCAGCGATTCCGGTTTCAGCCACCAGACCCGCTTGAGTCCAACGCGATGAATGCTGTTGGGGTGGCTGTGGTCGATTTCACTGGCGCCCGGCACATCGGCGGTGACGATATGGACCCCTTTGCCGCCCATCCGGCGATAGACCGCGTCATACCAGATGGTGGTGCCGCCCTTGGTGGGCAGGAACAGTTCTGAAATAACCAGCAGTCGGGAGGGGGGCAGCATGGATTTCACGGGTGAGGGTCGGATCGGGTAAACAGGTTGAACAGTGACAGGAGGCCGGTCAACCGCGCGGCCTTGCCGAAACGGGGCAGGTTGGCGGCGCGACGCAGCCAGATGGTAAACCGGCGCTGGCGGTCCTGCTCGATCCAGACTGGATCGTTTATATACAAGGCCTGTCCCAGTTCCGCGCAGGACATGAAACGCACGCCCGCGTGAGTGGTGAGCGCCTGCTGGTATAGGCTGTCGAGCGCGGTGAGCGACTTGGCGAGATCGCCTCCAGCCGCCGCCAGAAAATTGCTGCGATGGGTCTCCAGCAGGCAGGGACGCCCGAGAGCGGTCTTGCGTGCCAGGGCGGTGAGCGCCTTTTCCGGGGTATGCCCAAACAGGGGCTCGAAATAATCATCGCGCACCAGATAGAGCAGATCTCCCGCGCCTCGCTCAGCGTTGCGCATTGTCCTGTCGACGCCGGCCGGGCGTCCCGCGCCATCACGGCAAGTAAAACGCCGGCCTGGTGTCACCAGCACGCGCACACCCGCCGCCGACCAGGCGGCTTCCACCTCGGCGGTCCAGATAAATGTGGGGGGCACCACCACTAGCGGTGGCACGCCCAGCAAGCGGGTATACACGGCAATCTCCGTCGCGACCGCCGCGCGGATATCCGCATCGGCCAGAGGCGGCGACGGCAGTTCGGACGCATCGGTCCAGCGGCTTTGCAAGGCTGAGGGGAGTTGTTCGGTCAAGCCGGGCGCCGCCAGCCAGGCCGCCACTTGTGGTTGAACCAGAGCGGCGCGGGCCAGGGCGGGGGGCCAGAAGTGCGTCATCCCGTGCAATTGCGGTGCCAGCACACCACGCGCAATGCCGGCATGCAATGCGGCGAGGATGGGTGCGAATTCAGGCGCGTCCAGTTGGCGCGGGTGGGCGGCGTCGTTCGGCTCGGGAAGCGCCAGGATCAGGGCCACAGTCATCACTGGCGAGCGTCCCTGGCTGTCCCGGTAACGCGCCAGGCAATCCGCGATGGCGGTGAACGCCTCCGCCTGCTCCAACGGGCCGGCGCCCCAGTCGTCACTCTCCACGATCAGAATAGGGTGGCGCATGACCGGCTCACGCCACAGAGCCAGCAACTGTCTGTTCCAGGCCAGCAGCAGGCCCACAACCAGCAGCAGCCAGGCAAGCAATGCAATGAATATCAAGGTCATGTCACCATCCCGTGAGTGCGCCGGAGTTTAGCAGTCTGTTGTCGCACCCAAGGGAGGGGCCGGGGCGCATGTACAATCCGGGCCGTTCCACATGGCCGCGTAAGCTGTGTCGTTTCAGAAAGAGTGAAAACCCGTGCCCACCTTATCTATCGTCGTTCCTGTCTATCGCGCGGAAGGGAGTTTGCGCGAGTTGCATCGCCGTCTGGTCGCCACGCTGGAACCAGAGGGAATCGAGTTCGAGATCTTGTTCATCGAGGATTGCGGTGGCGACCGCTCCTGGGACTTGATTCAGGAACTTTCCGATCAGGACAGCCGCGTGCGCGGCCTGCGCATGTCGCGTAATTACGGCCAGCACAGCGCGCTGTTGTGCGGCATTCGCGCGGCAAACAACGAAGTCGTGGTCACGCTGGACGACGATCTGCAGAATCCGCCGGAAGAAATCCCCAGGTTGCTGGCCAAGCTCGCCGAAGGCCATGACATGGTCTACGGGACGCCGGAACGTGAGCAACATGGCCTGTTGCGCGACCTGGCCTCGCGCACCACCAAATATGCCTTGCAGGGGGCAATGGGCGCCGAGACCGCGCGCAATGTCAGCGCCTTCCGTGCTTTTCGCACCGAGTTGCGGCAGGCGTTCAGCGACTACCGCAGTCCTTCGGTCAACCTGGATGTGTTACTGACCTGGGGCACCACCCGGTTTTCTTCAGTGACGGTGCGGCACGCCGCCCGCCAGATGGGTGAATCGGGCTATTCCGTGCGCAAGCTGATCACCCATGCCGTCAACATGATGACCGGGTTTTCCACGCTGCCGCTCCAGTTGGCCAGCGTCATGGGCTTTGTCTTCTCCCTGTTGGGTTTTCTCGTGTTGGCCTATGTACTGGTGGGCTACCTGATGGATGGCAGCAGAGTGCCAGGATTCCCGTTTCTGGCGTCCATCATCGCCATTTTCTCCGGGGCACAGTTGTTCGCGCTAGGCATCATCGGCGAGTACCTGGCGCGCATGCATTTCCGTAGCATGGATCGGCCACCTTATCTGGTTCGCGAGCAGGTAGGCCAACGTGAAGTTTGATTACCGGCCACACCGACTGGAAACCGGCGCGCTCTCCCTCGCCTATTTTCACGTTCCCTGGGATAGCGACATTTTCGGCTTCCCCGTTGCCCAGATTGCGGAAATTCAGGTGTCGCATCCGGGACGAGCTCTGATTGACCTGGCGCCGTTCCAGGCATGGCTGGAACAGGAAACCATTTATCTGGCCAGTTGCCGCCTGGCTCACGGCCGGTTGCGCGAATCCATGTTGTTGGAACAGGTCGGATTTCGTTTTGTGGAAATGGTGTTGCATCCATATCTGGCCGATCTCCAGGGTTTTTCCTGCGAGCCCCAGGGGCTGGACGTGGCCTTGGCGGATAGCGCTGATCTGCCCGCGATCGAAGCGATCGCCTCAACCGCCTTCGGATACGAGCGGTTTCATGCCGACCCGCGCCTGGATCGCGGGTTGGCCGACCAGCGTTACCTGGTCTGGGTGCGCAATAGCCATGTCCACCCTACCCAGCGCCTGTACAAGATTTGTGATGGCCCTGATCTGGTCGCTTTTTTCGTGACCGAGAATCAGCCCGATGGTCGCTGCTACTGGCACCTCACGGCCATTGCGCCTGACTTCCAGGGGCGCGGTTATGGCAAGCGGGTCTGGCGCGAGATGCTGCATTTTCACCAGCGGGAAGGCATGTTGCGTATCGCTACCACCATCGCCGCTGGCAATGTTCCGGTGCTCAATCTCTATGCCCGCCTGGGTTTTCGCTTCCAGCCACCCGAGATCACCCTGCATTGGTTGCGCGATGCCTGATTTCACCGGCATCCATCTGCAAGCAGTGCGCTTCGCCGTGGTGGGCCTGGCCTCCAACGCGGTGCTGTATCTGGCTTATCTGGCCCTGACCAGCGTCGGTATCGGCCCCAAGGTCGCCATGAGCCTGGTCTATGCGGCGGGGGTGGCGCAAACCTTTATATTCAACAAACGCTGGACGTTCTCGCACCAGGGCAATACAGGCGTTTCCATGGTGCGTTACCTGATCAGCTATGCACTGGGTTATCTGCTTAACCTGGGGATACTTCATTTCTTTGTGGACGTCATTGGATGGCCTCACCAGGCGGTTCAGGGTGGGGCCATAGTGGGTGTTGCCGCGCTTCTTTTTTTCCTCCAGCGTTACTGGGTTTTTCATGGGGGCGATGTGCTTCCCCTGTCCAAATCGGTGTAAGGAAAGCCATGAAAATTTGCCCCGCCTGCGCTACTCGCTTCGATAGCGATGCGTGGATATGTCCCGTCTGTGGCCATCTGCCAGCCAATATTGATGGATACCCCGCGCTGGCGCCGGAACTGGCGCATGCGGGAGGAGGATTCCATCCGGAGTACTACTCGGAACTTGCTGTCCTGGAGGCGGGAAATTTCTGGTTCCGGGCGCGCAACAGTCTGATCACCGAGTTGCTACGACGGCATTTTCCAGCTATCGACTCCTTTCTTGAGATTGGGTGTGGCACCGGTTTTGTCCTGTCCGGGGTGGCCGCGGCTTGCCCGTCAGCCAAACTCACTGGCACAGAGATATTCAGTGCCGGCCTCGGCTATGCGGCACGGCGCGTGCCTGGGGCCGAATTCCTTCAAGTGGATGCGCGGCACATCCCGTTCGAGAACCAGTTCGGACTGATCGGCGCCTTCGATGTCCTGGAACACATCCCGGAAGACGAGGCTGTACTCGTCCAGATGTACCAAGCACTCAAGCCAGGGGGCGGCTTGATGATCACCGTGCCGCAACATGCATGGCTATGGAGCAAACAGGATGAAATGGCCTGCCATGTACGGCGTTACAGCGCGGACGAACTGCGTCGCAAGGTCACGGAGGCCGGGTTCACGGTTCAGGACATGCGATCCTTCGTCTCGCTCCTGCTACCGCTGATGTGGCTCTCGCGTATTGCCGGCGGCCTGGCTGGTGATGGGCATCAGGACGCATTAGCGGAGCTGAGAATGCCTCCCTTGCTCAACCGCCTGCTGGGTGGCGTAATGACTCTGGAGCGTTTCCTGATGCAACTCGGGGTGCGTTTTATGGCGGGGGGGTCTTTGCTCCTTATCGCGAAGAAGGGCGATTGATTCGGCACGAGCCATTCATGAAACGGCATATCTGACGCTCCCATGTCACGAGGTCTTGCATGAGTTTCCGGCCGATCCGAACGCCCAGCAGCCTGGGATTATTTCTGCTGACGCTGATATTGATCGCGGTAGCGTTCACTACCGCCTGGCGCCCAATGCAAAGCGTGCACTGGGATGCGCCTATTTATCTTTATCAAGCAAAGCGCTTTGCGGACACCCCTCTTGTCGCCAGTTATATAAGTCATGCGGCTGCTATCGCCAGCCAGATACAATCCGGTCAATTGACTGAAGGGGAGGGGTATTCCGAGTCTTACTGGCGCTTTACTCGATTGGGCCATATTGCGCTGCTTGGCGGCATCATCAAAATATTCGGCAGTAATGAGACAGGTATCTTGGCGGCCAGTCTGGTCTATGCGCTGATTCTGGGAATGGGGGTGCTGTGGGCGGTTATTGGGGGGCGTGCACTGTGCCGCCTTTACCAACCTGAAGGGCCGCTCGGGAAAAACCTCCCTCAGTTTGTATTGCTTGCCGGCTTCATTTATGTTTTTTCTGGAAGCTATATTTACATGGCCGGCAATCTGGTGGCGGAGGTTCCCGCGCTGCTTGGAGTCTCCCTGGGATTCTGGTTGTTGGTTCAGGCGATACAATCAAATAACCGGTTTATGGCGGTTGCCAGTGGCCTGCTTGCCTATCTTACTTTTGCCGTAATGATGGAAGCAGTCTGGTTCTTTGTCTCTCTTTATCTTGCCCTCTGGCTGGCTCCTCCAGCCGAAAAAGGCAGAGGGCCTGTGACAATTCTTCTGTTTTGGGCCGCTCTCTTTGCCATTATTGGCTATGCCCTCCATGTCTGGCTCTTTGGCAGTCTTGCAACGCCAAAGACCGCTATTGGATTCCAGCAACAGGTCGCCGCGGCCCTGCCCGGTAGTAATACAGACAGGATGACGCCCTTTGTCGCGACGGGGCTGCTTTGGATGGGCATTCCTCTTGCCATACTAGCCGGGTGGCGTACACCGCTGACGCGATTCGCCTGGATCTGGCTATTTTTATGTCTGCTGCCTTTGCTTTTTAAATATTTTGGAGGACAAGTCCAAACGCGCATGTTCGTATTGCTGATCTTGCCCCTTATGCTTCTTGTCGCATTGGGGTTCACCACACTGACTCGGATACACCTGGTAACGAAAAATAGACGCCTGTTTCAGGCCGGGTTGGTGGCCATTGTGCTAGGCAGCTTCAGTATTGCCCACCCGACGATTTATGCTCAGCTACGCCAATTGCCTGGGGCTTGGCGACTGCAATATGTCAGGATGTTCTTGTGGCCACCCGCTTACGAAGTGGTTTTCTTTCCGCTAAAAGATCTACGCCAGATAGCCGACTGGTTACACATCCAGAATAAGCCGCTTTATTTGCTTGCGGCACCGGGAATAAAGCAAGAAAACCTGAATATAATCAGATTCCTTGGCCCGGCGTACCCACCTTCGGCCGATTTGGCGACACAACCCGACCCAACCAACCTCCTGCCCTGTGGGGCTGATTATTCCTCGCCCTATGAGCCTGTCGTGTACCGGGGTGGATCACCCACTGTTTGTTGCTCTGCTCATCACATGAATCAAGTATTCATGCTGAGTTCCGCCACGCCGGCGACTTCCTATTCCGCGCCCACGCCACTAAAAACTGCGTTATTTACGGTTTCCCAGGCATGTGCGACGAATCAGCCACCGACCCATTGAGTAATCTGCCATGACCATCCCCTTCAACAAGCCTTTCATGACCGGCAAGGAACTCGGGTACATCGCCCAGGCACACCACAATGGCTGGTTGGCGGGCGATGGCAAATTCACCAGGAAATGCAATGCTTGGCTGGAGGCTCGTATCGGCGCGCGGCGCGCGCTGTTGACGAATTCCTGCACGGCGGCGCTGGAAATGGCGGCGATCCTGGCCGATTTGCGGCCCGGCGACGAAGTGATCATGCCGTCCTACACTTTCGTCTCGACCGCCAACGCTTTCGTCCTGCGCGGTGCCGTTCCGGTGTTCGTGGACATCCGCCCGGATACCCTGAACATCGACGAAACCCTGATCGAAGCCGCCATCACCGAGAAGACCCGCGCCATCGTGCCGGTGCATTACGCCGGCGTGGGCTGCGAGATGGACGCCATCATGGACATCGCCACGCGGCACAAACTGCTGGTCATCGAGGATGCCGCGCAAGGCATCATGTCCAACTACAAGGGGCGCCCTCTGGGCAGTATCGGCCACCTTGCCGCGCTCTCCTTCCACGAGACCAAGAACATCATTTCCGGCGAGGGCGGCGCCCTCCTGGTGAACGACCCGGAACTGGCCGAACGTGCCGAGATCATCCGCGAGAAAGGTACCAACCGCAGCCAGTTCTTCCGTGGCCAGGTGGACAAGTACACCTGGGTGGACATCGGTTCCTCCTTTTTACCCAGCGAACTCATCGCCGCCTTCCTCTGGGCGCAGATTGAGGAGGCGGATGCCATAACCCAGCGCCGGCTGAATATCTGGAGGATCTACCATGACGCTTTTGCTGACTTGGAGCGGCGTGGCAAGGTGGTTCGCCCGCAAATTCCGGCACATTGCGTGCATAACGCGCATATGTACCAGTTACTGCTTCCCTCGTTGGAAAAGCGTAGCGCTTTCATCGAGGCCTTGAAGGCTCAGGGTATCAGCAGCGTGTTCCACTACGTCCCTCTGCACACGGCACCCGCGGGCCGGCGGTACGGCCGCGCGGTCGGCGACATGCGGCATACCCTGGAACTTTCCGAGCGCCTGGTACGCTTGCCGCTCTGGCTGGGGCTGGAAGAACATCTGGAAGAAGCCATCCAGCGCGTCATCGTCGCAGCAGAGTGACCCCGTTTTCCAATAGACAACATGAAAATCGCCACCTGGAACGTCAACTCCCTGAAAGTCCGCCTGCCGCACCTGCTCGACTGGCTGGCCACGACCCAGACCGATGTGGTCTGCCTGCAGGAAACCAAAACGGAAGACGTGAAGTTCCCTCGCGAGGAAATCGAGGCCGCCGGTTACCAGGTCGCCTACGCCGGGCAGAAGACTTACAACGGGGTCGCCATCGTCAGCCGCGCGCCGCTGGCCGACATCCAGGCCGACATTCCCGGTTTCGCGGATGAACAGAAGCGGGTGCTGGCGGCCACGGTAGATGGCATTCGTGTGGTCTGCGTCTACATTCCCAACGGCCAGAGCCTGGATTCCGACAAATATCTCTACAAACTGCGTTGGCTGAATGCGTTGAACGCCTGGCTCAAGGACGAGCTGGCCCGTTACCCGAGTCTGGCTTTGCTGGGCGACTACAACATCGCGCCGGAAGACCGCGACGTGCACGACCCGGCAGCCTGGGAGGGCAATGTGCTGGTATCAGAACCGGAGCGCGAGCAATTCCGGGCGCTGCTGGGCCTCGGTCTGGTGGATGCCTTTCGCCTGTTCGAGCAGCCGGAAAGGAGTTTCTCCTGGTGGGATTACCGCGCCGCCGGCTTCCGGCGCAACCTGGGCCTGCGCATCGACCACATCCTGTTATCGCAGGCACTGGCCACGCGCTGCTCGGCGGTGGAGATCGATAAAGCACCGCGCAAGCTGGAACGTCCATCGGACCACACACCGGTGGTGGCGACCCTCGCCAGGCCCTGATTTTTCCCTTCCCGGCCGAGATGTCGCTGCCGTGGCGGGCTGCGGCCGAGCCTCGGGAGGCGCCGTATTCCGGCCGTGAAAATATTGCTTGAAAACACTGCCCATAGTGTCTAAAAAGCGATTTCCACCATATATCTAGTGTGAGGACGCCACCATGCAGGAAGCCCTGTTCCCCGAACTGGCCGATCAGGCCATCTCCAGTGAAGTGCTGTTGGAAAAATATGCCAAAGGCGACGAACAGAACGTCGTCGATGTGCGCGTCAGGGTGGCGCAGGCACTGGCTTCGGTGGAGAAAAAGGCGCAGCGGGCACATTGGGAAAAGGCTTTTTTTCACGCCATGGAGGCTGGTTTCATTCCTGCCGGGCGCATCAACTCGGCGGCCGGGACCGGCCTGCAGGCAACCCTGATCAACTGTTTCGTGCAGCCGGTGGGCGACGCGATCTCCGGGATAAGTGACGGTCGGCCCGGCATCTACGTGGCCCTGGAAGAAGCCGCCGAAACCATGCGCCGGGGCGGTGGCGTCGGCTACGACTTCTCCACCATCCGCCCCAAGGGCGCGCTGGTGAAAGGCACCCAGTCACGCGCCAGCGGCCCGGTTTCCTACATGCGCGTGTTCGACCGCTCCTGCGAGACGGTGGAATCAGCCGGCAGCCGGCGCGGCGCGCAGATGGGCGTGATGCGCTGCGACCATCCCGACATCGAAGACTTCATCCACGCCAAGGACAAGGGTGACCTGAAGAACTTCAACATCTCCGTGGGCATCACCGATGCCTTCATGCAGGCGGTGGAAGCCGATGGCGACGTGGAACTGGTGCACAAATCGGAACCCGGCGCCGAGCAGAAAGCCAACGGCGCTTACCAACACAAAGACGATAACGGCGAGGGCCTCTGGGTCTACCGCAAACTGCCGGCGCGCGAACTGTGGACCCAGATCATGGCCTCCACCTATGACCACGCCGAACCCGGCGTGCTGTTCATCGACCGCATCAACCGCGACAACAACCTCGGCTATTGCGAGACCATCGAGGCGACCAACCCTTGCGGCGAGCAACCGTTGCCACCCTATGGCTGCTGCTGCCTCGGCTCGGTCAACCTCACCCGCTTCGTCAGCAGCCCCTTCAGCGACGAGGCCAGCTTCGACTTTGACGGTCTCAAGCGCATCCTGCCCATCTGCGTGCGCGCGCTCGACAACGTACTCGACCTCACCGCCTGGCCGCTGGAGAAGCAGCAGAACGAAGCCCACAGCAAGCGCCGCGTCGGCCTTGGCTTCACCGGCCTGGGCGATGCTTTGGTCATGCTCGGCCTGCGCTACGACACCCCGGCGGCGCTGGCCTTCTCCACCAAAGTGGCCGAGTTCATGCGTGACCAGTCTTACCTGGCCTCGGTGGAACTGGCGATCGAACGCGACCCCTTCCCGCTGTTCAACGCCGACCTCTACCTGTCCGGCGGCAACTTCGCCTCACGCCTGCCGGAGGACATCAAGTCCCGTATCCGCGAACACGGCATCCGCAATTCGCACCTGCTCTCCATCGCCCCCACCGGCACCATTTCCCTGGCCTTCGCCGACAACGCCAGCAACGGTATCGAGCCGCCCTTCTCCTGGGCCTACACGCGCAAGAAGCGCCTGGCCGAAGGTGGCTGGAAGGAATATCAGGTGGAGGACCACGCCTGGCGCGTTTACCGCGAACAGGGCGGCGACATGGAAAACCTGCCGGACTCCTTCGTCACCGCTTTGGAAATCTCCGCCCTGGCGCACATGAACATCGTCGCCGCCGTCGCGCCCTACGTCGATTCCGCCATCTCCAAGACCGTCAACGTCCCGGTCGACTATCCCTACACCGACTTCGAAGGCCTCTATATGGCGGGCTGGAAAGCTGGCCTCAAGGGTCTCGCCACCTACCGGCCCAACGCCGTGCTGGGCAGCGTATTGTCCACCGGCACGGAAACACCGGCCCCGGCAAAGACCGTCAGCAACCCGCAGGATTTTGAACTCTCCGACGTCAACCGCCGTATCGAAATCAAGGCACTGCCCGCCCCCGTGCTGGAAAGCCTGAAATGGCCCGGCCGCCCGAAACTGTCTGGCGGCAACCCGGCCTGGTGCTACATGCTCGATAGCGAATGCGGTAGTTTCGCCCTGTTCGTCGGTCACACCGAAAGCGAGGGCCGCGCCTGGCCATTCGAAGTCTGGGTCAATGGCGCGGAACAGCCGCGCGGACTCGGCGCCGTGGCGAAAACCCTGTCCATGGACATGCGCGCCAATGATCGCGGCTGGCTCAAACTGAAGCTCGACACCCTGGCGAAAACGCGCGGCGACGACAGTTGCTCCATTCCCTTCCCGCCCGATGGCGAACCCAAGCTGATGCCCAGCCTGGTCTCCGCCACCGCGCAACTCTTGCGCTGGCGCCTGGACGAACTGAACGCGCTGGACGGTGGCGGCGCCACGCCGGTGCTTGACGCCCTGTTCTCGCCCAAGGAGCCCAAGACCGGCACCGACGGCACCCTGTCCTGGACGGTGGACGTCTACAACCCGCACACCGGCGACGACTTTGTCCTCGGCCTCAAGGAAATCACCATGCCGGACGGCGTCACCCGCCCCTATTCCCTCTGGCTCGCCGGCGAATACCCGCGCGCGCTTGACGGTCTATGCAAGTTGCTTTCCCTCGACATGCGCGTCATGGACCCCGCCTGGGCCGGCATGAAACTCAGGAAGCTGCTCAACTACCCGGAACCCCTGGGTGATTTCATGGCTTTCGTCCCCGGCCAATCGAAGCAGACCAACTGGCCCTCCACCGTCGCCTACGTCGCCCGCCTCATCATCCACCGCTACGCCATGCTCGGCATCCTCACCGAAGACGGCCTGCCAGTGAAGGAAATGGGCATCCTGCAGACCCCCTCGCTGCCCCCGTCCCACACCGGCGAACCCGCCAAAGTCGTCATGACCGGCTCGGTCTGCAAGGAATGTGGCAACGCCACGGTGATCAGGAGAGACGGCTGCGATTTCTGCACGGCTTGCGGGGCGGTGGGGGCGTGCGGGTGAGGAATGGTCGTGTGAGCTACTCCATGAGCTGCAAGTCGTAATACTTGCGAATTAGTAATTCAACTCCGACGGCCTACCTTGGTCATCGGGGTTTTTTTGCCCTGGCTAGGTGCAGGACTAACGCGTTTCGTCAGTGTCCTGAACTGATGTTGGCTCCCCTTGAAATAACGGCTTCAAACCGGTTCATTCACTCTCTCCGCTCCTTGCCCCCGAAGCGTTTCCTCAGCACAATTGCTCCATATTATGAAGCGATTAAGTCATGCAAACGCCTCCTAACTGGGTTTGGCAGCACCCCGATTGGCCCCGTTTCCGCTGGGACACGGCGACGCTTTCACCGCTGCTCGGGCGGGCGCGGTTGGCGCAGGGGAAGGTCTTGGGCGCGGCGCGGTTGCTGGATGCCAATCTGAGTCTTGAGGCGGTTGCCGCCATCCTGGTGGAGGATGGTGTGACGACCAGCGCCATCGAAGGTGAGCGGCTGGATGTGGAGGCGGTGCGTTCCTCCGTGGCGCGTCACCTGGGCTTGGCTACGGCGGGACTTCCGGTAGCGCCGCGCGCGGTGGATGGGTTGATCGATGTTCTTCTCGATGCCACCGGCCGGCACGACCATGCGCTGACAGAGCAGCGGCTATGCGGCTGGCAGGCGGCGCTGTTTCCGACTGGGTATTCCGGCCTTTATGCCATCCGCGTGGGGGAGTTGCGCGGCGAGACGACTATGCAGGTGGTCTCGGGCAGGATGGGCCGGGAGCGGGTGCATTTCGTAGCGCCGCCACGTGAGCGATTGGATGATCGGGTCGCGGAATTCCTGACCTGGTTCAATCAGCCGCCGACTGATCTGGATGGGCTGGTCCGCGCGGGATTGGCGCATCTCTGGTTCGTCACCCTGCATCCCTTTGAGGATGGCAATGGCCGCCTGGCGCGAGCGATCACGGATATGGCGCTGGCTCAGGATGAGCGGCAGCCAAATCGCTTCTTCAGTCTGTCCGCGCAGATTCTGCGCGATAGGGAAAGTTATTACGACATCCTGGAGCGTAGCCAGCGCGGCGGGCTGGATGTCACCGAGTGGCTGGCCTGGTTTCTGGCTCAAGTGGAAGCAGCCGCCGCGGCGGCGGAGCAAACAGTGGCCAATACGCTGGCCAAGGCCCGATTCTGGCTGCGC
The DNA here is from genome assembly GCA_964542455.1 of uncultured Thiobacillus sp. Taxonomy (GTDB): domain Bacteria; phylum Pseudomonadota; class Gammaproteobacteria; order Burkholderiales; family Thiobacillaceae; genus PFJX01. The sequence goes on from CAZIUC010000001.1 coordinate 296,180, forward strand.
CACCAGGCCGGCAACCTGAACGAACGGCAGCGCAAGGCGTTGAATCGCCTGCTGGATGCCGGCACTGGCGGCTTCGAGGGTGGCATCAACACGCGCAAGTACATGAGTCTGACTGGAACCAGTCGTGCCACGGCGTATCGGGAATTGGCCGACCTGGTCGAGCAAGGCTGCATCGCTCCGAACGGCAAAGGTGGGCGCAGCAGCGGCTATGACATCATCTGGGAGTAATTTTGACCATGCCGGCGTAACTGCTGACGCGGCAAGTCTGCTTGCTACAACACACCCAAGAAGGATGAACCCCACGTAAACACCTCTGAATCATCGACACTAAATTAATGCTTCAGGTGTCTCTCTTTCATTGACACGTTCCGCTCCTCGCCCAAGCCACGACCAGCGACGCAAGGTGATCGAGGTCATATCGCAGGATAGTATTTCCCCGCATACTGTTTATTCAGCCTGAAGGTGCAAGGCCTTCTTTATTCAAGCTTTATCCACTCGGCAAGAGGAGAACTGCATGTCTTACAAAATCAGTGAAATCGAGGGTATCGGACCCGTTTACACGGAGAAGCTGGGAACGGTCGGCGTCATGACAACCGACGATTTGCTCAAGTTGTGCGCTACGACCAAGGGGCGTTCGGAAATCAGCGAGAAAAGTGGCCTGACCACCAGCCAGTTGCTCATCTGGGCCGACATGGCGGACATGATGCGCCTGAATGGTGTCGGCCCTCAGTTCAGCGAATTGCTCAAGGCTTCCGGCGTGGATACCGTGAAGGAACTGCGCACTCGCAACGCCGAGAACCTGACTGCAAAGTTGGCGGAAGTGAATGCGGAGAAAAAACTCGCCCGCGCCGTACCCAGCCTGAGCCATGTGAGCGGCTGGATCGAGCAGGCCAAGAGTACCGAGCCCCTCATCAGCCATTGAACAGTGGCGGTTTAGCCGCCTCCATCTTCCCGATCCTGGCCCAGGTGCAATGCCTTCAGGCCTGAGGGATCGGAAGCGTGGCTTCAGAGGCCAGGCATGATTGCCGTCTTTCCGACTCTACCGCCGTTGCGCCGCGTTCAGCGCCTCGTCCACCTGATTCCGCAACTGCTCGTAACCGAAGTTCGGCAGCGGCTTGCCGTTGACGAAGAAATCCGGGGTCTTGGTCACGTTGAGCGTGTTGGCGTCGGCAAGATCCTGCGCGATCACGTCGGCGATTTCCGGTGCGGCCATGTCGGCCTTCACCTGCTCAAGATTCAGTCCAAGTCCTTCAAGGTGCGGCCAGACCAGATCGACTTCTGCTCTATGGTGCGGCGCCCACTCGGCCTGCGTGGCGAGTAGCGCTTCCAGCGCGGGCCAGAACCTGCCTTGTTTGCGCGCGGCCTCCAGGACCGCGACCACCTTGTCCGAGCCGTCGTGGAAAGGGGTATAGCGCAGCACGAGGCGGATCTGGTCGGGATGCGCGGCCATGATGTCCTTGACCCTGGGATAAAAGTTTTTGCAGGTCTCGCATGCGGGGTCGAGAAATTCGACGATGACGACCGGCGCGTCCTGTTTGCCGAGGGTCGGTGAGTACATGCGAACAAGCGCGTCCTGATTGGCCTCGGCCAACTGCGTGGACTGTTTCTCTTGCTTGGCGGTGTAGAGCAGCGTGCCGACGACAAACACCAGCAGCAGGGCGATCGCCGCTGCGATGAACAGGGTTTTCCGCTTCATTTGGGTCCTTTGATATGGGTGGCGATGAGCATGGCGATGATGAAAGAAAAGGCCAGTACCGAGAGTAGCGGGATATTGATGAAGCCGAACCACGACACTGTCAGGGCGGAGCACGGCACGCCCTGACGACAGGGCTGGGCGCTTTCCGGGATCAGTCCGCCCACCAGCGCGAGATGATAGATCGCCAGCAGCCATCCGGTGATCGCCAGCGGCAGGGCATAGCGGATGACCTTCGCGTCGAAAGGGAAGAGACCGGCGGCAAGCACGAAGACCAGCGGAAACATGCATATCCGCTGATACCAGCAGAGCAGGCAGGGGGTGTGCCCCATGATCTCGCCGAGAAAGAAGGCGCCCAGTGTCGATGTGGTGGCGAGCAGCCAGGCCAGAAAAACCAGGGTCCAGCCCGTGTTGGGCGAAGGGTCGGAAGTAGGCATGGGCGACATGATGGCGATGTCGCGGAGGGAGTCAACCGGCGCGAGGTGTTCGCACCGCCGGTGGTTCAGAACAGCCCGAATTGGGTGAAATCCGGCTCGACCGATTTCCCGGCCACGCTGTGCTGCAGGGCGGACAATTTTTCCAGGATCTGGTCTTTCAAAGCGAGCAGTTCATGTACCTGCTCGCGCGCCTGTTCCAGTTTCCCGGACTTGCGTAGTTTGACGATGCTGGGGCCGACCTGATGCACGGCAATGTGGATGGGTTCCAGATCGGTGAATTCCTGGAGCCGACCGTAGCGGCGCTGGCCATAGCCGTAATACCAGTGGCCGAAGCGGCACTGGTGGTGGTCGCAGAGTTCGTCCGGGCCCAATTGCAGCGCGGCGCCATCCATGTAGAGCAGGATGCGGCGTACCCATTTGATGTGGTCGTACTGCGCCACCAGCAACGGGAAGTCGCTCATTTCCCAATGGGTATCGGCCCACAGAGCCCACTGTGGGTCGGGTTGATAGGTGGCGACCCAAGCCGGGATGTCCTCGGCCGGCATCGGCCGGGCGATGCCATAGCCCTGGGCGATATCGCAACCCAGGCGCATGAGCAGCACCCCCTGTTCCGGCGTCTCCACCCCTTCCGCCACCACGGTGCGGCGGAAGGCGGTGGCCAGGCCGATGATGCCTTCCACCAGGGTCAGATCGTCGCTGTCCTCCAGCACGTCGCGCACGAAGCTCTGGTCGATTTTCATGGTCTCGGCGGGGATGTCGCGCAGGTAGGAAAGCGAGGCGTAGCCGGTGCCGAAATCGTCCAGGGCGAAACCCACGCCCATGCCCCAGCAGGCCTCGATCACGCCACGCACATGGCGAGTGTTCTCCAGTGCCGCCGATTCGAGGATTTCAACTTCCAGGCGCCCTGGCGGCACGTCAGGGAAATCGTCCAGGCAGTGGCGCATGCAGTCCACGAAGTCTTCCCGCAGGAGTTGCCGCGCCGCCACGTTGACACTCACAGAGATGGCCAGCCCGGCCTGGTCCCAGATACCAATCTGGGCGAGCGCCTGGCGCACAACCCATTCGCCGATCTCCACGATCAGGTCGTGATGCTCGACATGTGGCAGAAAGGTCCCGGGCAGCAACAGGCCCTGCGTCGGATGCCGCCAGCGCAGCAGCGCCTCGACACCAACGATCTGGCCGGTGCGCAGGTTGACCTTGGGCTGGTAACGCAACACCAGTTCATCGTTGGCCAGGCCATGAGCGAGGCGGTCGAGTAACTGGCGCCGGGTCTGCGCCTGCTGGTCCTGTTCCGCGTCGAATAGGTGGTAACGGTTGCGGCCGCCTTCCTTGGCCTGGTACATGGCCTGGTCGGCATGGCGCAGCAGGGTGTCGGGATCGGCGCTGTCGAAGGGAAACAGGGTGATTCCCAGGCTGGCGGTCAGTTCGTAGCGCTGGCCGTCGATCTCGCAGGGCGCGCTGGCCAGGACGAGGATGCGATCGGCCACTCGTTCAACTTCGTCCATGTGCGGCAGGCCGCGCAGCACCAGGGCAAATTCGTCGCCGCCCAGGCGCGCCACCACGTCGCTGCTACGCGCCACTTGTTTCAGGCGTTGCGCGATGGCGACCAGAACACGGTCGCCCAAGGCATGGCCATAACGGTCATTGAGGTTCTTGAAGCCGTCGAGGTCGAGTAGCATGACGGCGAGCAGTTGGTTGTTGTCGCGCGCCACTTCCACCAACTGGTGCAGGCGTTCACTGAGTTGGGCGCGGTTGGGTAGCTCTGTGAGCGCGTCGAAGCGAGTGAGGCGCTGCAACTTCTCTTCCGCGCGGTACAACGCCTGGATGTCGGTGAACACCGCCACATAGCATTCGATGTGGCCGTCGCCATCGCGCACGGCTGTGATGCTGAGCCGCTCCGGAAAAATTTCACCATTCTTGCGGCGATCCCAGATTTCGCCCCGCCATTGGTCCGCTTCGCGCAGCGCGGCCCACATGTCCTGGTAGAACGCCGCGTCATGGTGGCCGGAACTCAGCAGGCTGGGAGGACGGCCGACCACTTCCTCGAACGTATAGCCGGTGACTTCGCTGAAGGCGCGGTTCACATAGACGATATGGTTGTCGACATCCGTGATCATGATGCCGTCGCTCGTATGTTCCAGCGCAATGCCCGCCAAATGCGGGGCGAAGCTGTACTGGGACGAGTGGGGCATGGACAAATTTTCCGTATTTGATTTTTTTCGATAGTAGCAGCGCGCCATACGGCAAGGATGGGCGCGAGCAACAAAAAACCCCGCCTGAGCGGGGTTTTTTGTTGCTGCTGAAACGATGCGGATGAGTGCTTATTTCAGCTTGATTTCCTTGTAAGCCACATGCTTGCGGACGACGGGGTCGAACTTGCTGATCTCCATCTTGCCGGGCATGGTCTTCTTGTTCTTGGTGGTGGTGTAGAAATGGCCGGTGCCCGCTGTGGACTCCAACTTGATCTTTTCACGTCCGCCTTTAGCCATGATGCTTCTCCTTACAGCGCGCCGCTGGCGCGCAGATCGGCCAGGACGGATTCGATGCCGTTCTTGTCGATGGTGCGCAGCGCGGCATTGGTGACACGCAGACGTACCCAGCGGTTCTCGCTCTCCACCCAGAAACGGCGGGATTGCAGATTGGGCAGGAAACGACGCTTGGTTCTGTTGTTGGCGTGGGAAACGTTGTTACCCACCATCGGCTTCTTGCCGGTCACCTGACATACACGGGCCATGATAATTATCCCTGCTACACGAATACGGAAAGTCCGCCTTTATACGCGAAACCTTTTCCGTGGTCAAAGCCAACCGCGTTCGCAGAAGGAGAAACCTTCACTGCCGGCGACGATGAAATGGTCGATCACCTTCACATCGACCAGGCCCAGCGCGGTTTTCAACTGGTCGGTCAGCCAGCGGTCGGCTTGCGAGGGCTCGGCGACGCCGGACGGATGGTTGTGCGCCAGGATTACCCCGGCGGCGTTGTGACGCAGGGCGTGGACGAGGATTTCTCGTGGGTAAACCGAAGTTTGAGTCAGCGTGCCGCGAAACATTTCCTCGGCGGCGAGCACGCGGTTCTGCGCGTCGAGAAACACCACCATGAAGATTTCATGGTTGCGGCCGCCCAGGCGCAAACGCAGGTAATCGCGCACCGCGCGTGGCGAGTTGAGGGCGTCACCCTGTTTCAGGTCCTCGCCCAGCGCGCGGCGAGCCATTTCCAGCACCGCCTGCAGTTGCGCGTATTTGGCCGGACCCATGCCGGGGAAGGCGCTGAATTCAGTCTGGCCCGCGTTGAACAGAGGGATCAGGCCGCCGAAATGCCGCAACAGGTCGCGCGCCAGATCGACCGCGCTTTTCCCGGTCACGCCCACGCGCAGAAAGATCGCCAGCAATTCCGCGTCGGAAAGGGCCGCCGCGCCCTTCTCAAGCAGTTTTTCCCGTGGTCGTTCGCCCTCGGGCCAATCGGTGATCGCCATGCTCACCCCCTCCCATTTTTATATTCAGAAGGAGGCATTCTCCAACAAGGTAATCCAGTGCACCACCGGCACGCCGCTGGCGGCGGCAAGATGGCTCTGGCAGCCGATGTTGGCGGTGGCGATGAGGTCGGGCCGTCCCGCCCGCAAGTGGCCGAGTTTGCGCTCGCGCAGTTGGCCGGCGAGTGCCGGCTGCAACAGGGAATAGGTGCCGGCGGAGCCGCAGCAGAGGTGCGACTCCTGTACCGGCACCAGTTCATGGCCGAGGCCGCCGAGGATGGCCTCGATCACGCCGCGCACCTGCTGGCCGTGTTGCAGGCTGCACGGCGGGTGAAAGGCGACGCGGCGCGGCGCGCCACGGCGCAAGCGGCTCAAGTCTTCGCGCGCCAGCACTTCGGCCACATCCAGGGTGAGGCTGGAGACGCGCGCGGCTTTATCAGCATAGGCCGGGTCGTCGCGCAGATGGTGGCCGTATTCCTTGATCGTGACGCCGCAGCCGCTGGCGGTCATGACGATGGCTTCGATACCCGTTTCGATATAGGGCCACCAGGCGTCGATATTGCGGCGCATGGCCGCTTTCGCGGCGTCCGGCGCGGCCAGGTGCTGGTCGATCGCGCCGCAACAACCGGCCTTGGGCGCGGCGATGAGCTGAATACCGAGAAAAGCGAGGACACGAGTGGCGGCGAGGTTGGTTTCCGGGGCGAGGGCGGGCTGCACGCAACCTTCCAGGACCAGCATGCGGCGGGTGGCTTTCTCCCCCCTTTCCCAAAGGGGGGCGGGGGGGATTTCCGTAACCGTTCCACTCCTGTCAGCGTCGACAAATCCCCCCCCGCCCCCCTTTGGGAAAGGGGGGAGATGTGCGCGCAAGCCTTCCGGCAACGCCCAACTCACCCCTCTTCCCAGTTTCAGCAACGTGCCGAACAACGTCGGCGCGGCCAAAGTCCGCCGCAGCCCCATACGCAGCAGGCGTTCACCCAGTGGTCGCGGGCTCAGTTTTTCCACCACTTCGCGGCCGATGTCGATGAGGCGGCCGTATTGCACGCCGGAGGGGCAGGTGGTTTCGCAGTTGCGGCAGGTCAGGCAGCGATCCAGGTGCTCGCGCGTCACGCGGGTTACCGGCTGTCCTTCCAGCATCTGCTTCATCAGGTAGATGCGGCCGCGCGGGCCGTCGAGTTCGTCGCCGAGCAGTTGATAGGTGGGACAGGTGGCGTTGCAGAAGCCGCAATGCACGCAATTACGCAGGATGGCTTCGGCCTCCCGGCCCCGCGCGGTGTCACGAATAAAGTCGGCGAGATTGGTTTGCATCAGAGCCCCCGCAAGGAGGACGCCGGATTCGTAAGCGCTGAAGCGCAACGACTCCGCAGCCCTTGGTACAGGCGGCCGGGGTTGAACAGGCCGTGCGGGTCGAGCGCCTGTTTCACCCGTTTATGTAGCGCCATCATGGCGGGCGGCAGGGGATGGAACACCTCACCCTTGCCGTCGTGGCCACGGAAAAGGGTGGCATGCCCGCCCAGGGCCGTGACGCGCTGGCGGAGAGCTTCGGCGGGTTCGTCGGAGACGATCCAGCGCAGCGCGCCGCCCCATTCTGTCAGGCACTCGTTCGGCAAGGCCGGCGCGGCGGCGGGCAGGGAAACGCGCCAGAGCGGTTGGCCGGTCTGGAAGAAAGCCAGGGCCTGCTCGCGCGCTTCGGCCCAGAGGGCATTGTCGCTTTCCTCGCCGCCCATGGCCGCGCGCGCGGCCTGGACGCCCTGGGCGCTGCCGGACAAACGCACATACAGGCGACCAGCCTGGTACAGCGTGGCGGACAGCGGCAGCGGCCGACGGCCCCATTCGATCTGCCGCGCGGCGGCCGATGTTGCAACCGATGTGGCATCCAGCTCGAACACCAGGGTGCGTTCCTCGGCCGGGCGCGGCAGGACTTTGACCGAGACTTCCAGCAACACGCCCAGCGTCCCCAGCGCGCCCACCATCAGGCGCGAGAGGTCGTAGCCGGCGACGTTCTTCATCACCTGGCCGCCCAGGCGCAGCACTTCGCCACGGCCGTTGAGCAACTTCACGCCGAGCACGGCGTCACGGACGGAACCACCCCAGGGGCGGCGCGGGCCGGAAAGGCCGGCGGCGACCATGCCGCCCAGCGTCGCGTCCGGCGAGAAGTGCGGTGGCTCGAACGGGAGCATCTGGTTGTTCGCCGCCAGTAACGCCTCGATCTCGGAAAGCTTCGTGCCGGCGCGGGCGGTGAGGACCAGTTCCGAGGGTTCGTAGCGGATGTCGCCGGAATGCGCGGAGACATCCAATGGCTCGCCTTGGCGGACACGGCCGTAAAAGGTCTTGCTGCCGCCGGCCTGGATGCACAGCGGGGTGCGGGAGGCGTGTGCCTGGCGAACCTGTTCCACCAGAGCGGTCTCTGTCGTGTCGGAAAAGACGCAGGCAGGGATGCCTGCGCTACAGGGTGGCATCTCGTACATCAAAACCTCGGCAATTCCGGGAACGGCAGCGCGCCGCCTTGCACGTGCATGCGTCCCATCTCGGCGCAACGGTGCAGGGTGGGCACGGCCTTGCCGGGGTTGAGCAGGCCGGCCGGGTCGAAGGCGGCCTTGATGGCGTGGAACTGGGTGAGTTCCTCGGCGCTGAACTGGCTGCACGCGGCATCGAGTTTTTCCACGCCGATGCCATGTTCTCCGGTGACCGTGCCGCCGACTTCCACGCACAGCCTGAGGATGTCGCTACCGAAATCCTCGGCTTTCCTCATTTCGCCGGGTTGGTTGGCGTCGAACAGGATGAGCGGGTGCAGGTTGCCGTCGCCGGCGTGGAACACGTTGGCCACGCGCAGGCCATATTGCTCGGACAACTCACCGATGCGCTTCAGCACCCGCGCGAGGTGTTGGCGCGGGATGGTGCCGTCCATGCAGTAGTAATCCGGGCTGATGCGGCCCACCGCCGGGAAGGCGCCCTTGCGGCCGGCCCAGAATTTCATGCGCTGGGCTTCGTCCTGGGCGGTGCGCACTTCGGTCGCGCCGGCGGCGAACAACACGTCGCGCACGGCCATGATCTGTTCCGAGACCTCGGCGTTGGCGCCGTCCAGTTCGCACAGCAGTATGGCGGCGGCGTCCACCGGATAACCGGCGTGGACGAAGTCCTCGGCGGCGCGGATCGACAGGTTGTCCATCATCTCCAGGCCGGCGGGCAGGATGCCGGCGCCGATGATGGCGGCCACCGCCGCGCCCGCCGTCTCCACCGAGGCGAATGCCGCCAGTACCACCTGGGCGCGTTCCGGTTTCACCAGCAGTTTCACGGTGACTTCCACCACCACGCCGAGCAGGCCTTCGGAGCCGGTCATGAGGGCCAGCAGGTCGTAGCCGGGTGAGTCCAGCGCGCTTGAGCCGATTTCCAGCAACTCGCCGTCCATGGTCAGCACCTTGAGCGCCAGCACGTTGTGGACGGTCAGCCCGTATTTCAGGCAATGCACGCCGCCCGAGTTTTCCGCCACATTGCCGCCGATGGAACAGGCGATCTGCGAGGAAGGATCGGGCGCGTAATAGAGACCGTATTGGGCCACGGCCTCGGAAATGGCCAGGTTGCGCACGCCCGGCTGCACTCGCGCCAGGCGGTTGTCGGGGTCGATTTCCAGGATGCGGTTGAAGCGCGCCAGCGACAGCACCACGCCATTGGCCAGTGGCAGGGCGCCGCCGGACAACCCCGTGCCGGCGCCGCGCGCCACCACCGGAACTTGATGCTCGCCGCAAACCCGCAACACCGATTGCGCCTGCTCCAGCGTCTCCGGCAGGCACACCGCCAACGGTACTTGCCGGTAGGCGGAAAGGCCGTCGCACTCATAGGGGCGCAGAGCTTCGGCCTCGATCAGCAGCGACTGGGGCGGCAGGGCGGCGCGCAGGGCGGCGAGGAAGGCGGGGTTCATGTTGCCGATTATGCCGAAAGCCTGCGAACCGCCGTCGCCAGGGCTTCATCGTCGCCGACGTTGCCGGGGAAGATCACCACCGGCAGGTCGGGAAAGCGCGGGTGGTCGGCGGGGCAGCGCACCACCGAGCAGCCGGGCAGGATTTGCCCGAGCACGGTGGCGGCCCTCAATGCGAGGCCGTCGGACAGCACGTCGTTGGAGGTGATGCCGCCCTTGCTGATGAGAAATCCCAGCGTCGTCGGCAGGCCGCGCACCACGTCCATGAGGAAGGCGGAGACCGCCTCGCCGAAGGCCAGGCGCGCGGCCTGGTCGGGGAATTGGCGCTCGCCCCGGCTGGTGTAGATCACCGAAGTCGCGCCCGCCGCGTGCGCCAGGGCCGCCTGATCCAGGACACTGTGCAGTAACTCGGCGCGTTCGCCCGCGATGCGGTCCACCTCGACCTCGATGGCGAGCACGCCGGGTTCCAGCAGCAACCTTTCCAGTTGCGCCGTGGTTTTCTTGACGTGCGAGCCGACGACCACCGCGCCGGCGCATTTGCCAACCCCGTTGTTTCGCACATAAGCGTGCATCGCCTCGGCGGCCACCGGCTGCGGCGGCAGTTTCGCCAGGGCGGTCAACAGGCTGGCGGCGGAGCGGAACAGGAAGCGCTTGCCTTGGGCCGCCGCCGCTTGTAGTTGCGCGGCGAAATGGTTGAGGTCGGCCTGAGTTTCGGCATCGACCACGCAACAACGGTTGCCGGAGAGCGCCATGAGGCGGGAAGAAACATCGCCGCGCACGTCGTCGAGCAGGAAACGCTCGACCTCGCCCGCCTTGATGCGGCCGGCGGTTTTTTCTTCCACGTAATCGGGCAGATAGCTGTGGCGGTAGCCGAACACGGAATCGCGCGCGAATTCGGTCTCATGAACAGGGGTCGGCGTGCCGTTCACCACCAGGTAGTGGATGCTGTCGCGGGTGATGCGGCCGCCCTCGAAGAAGGCGGGGGTAAGGAAGTGGGCATCAAACGGGCCGAGTTCCTCCGCCATCACATCGGTTTCCACCGGGTAATGCCCGCGCAGGGTGGAGTCGGAGCGGCTGACGAAGATCGGGTTGAGGTCGATGCCGTCGAGCGCCAGCTTCAGGTTATGGCAGACCTCGCGCGTCACGGCGGCGGCGCGCGCCGCGTCCATGCCCCGCGTGTTGGTCAGGACGAAAAACAACGGCGCGGCGTCGAGCAGGGCTTCCCGCAAGGTCGGCACATCCCATCTCGTCAGCAGCTTGCAGGAATGCACCGTCTGCGAGCCGGTGGGGTCGTCGTCGAGAACGATGATTTTGGTGGAGGTCATGTCTGTTCCTTGCCGTCACCCCGGCGAAGGCCGGGGTCCAGTGAAGTGATACCTGGATTCCGGTGTGCGCCGGAATGACAGGCTTACCCCAGCAAAGCCGTTGCCCGCGCCGCCATCGCTTCCCCGGTCAGGCCGTTGAAGGCCATGATTTCACCGGGGCTGGCGGTGGTTTCGCCGCGTTTCCAGGCCATCACGTCACGTTTGCCGGCGCGGGTGCGCAGCATGACCGGCTCCAGCGGGCCGGAGGGGCCGCCGGAGACACCGATCAGGACATCGCCGTCGAACAGGGCGTTGAAATGGTCGTCGTCCATGAAGGCGTTGTCCGGCTCGGAAACCGTGTCCCAGGCCACGTCGGTCGGCCGGTACAGGCGGCGCGGGTTGGCGGCGCTGACGATGCGGACCTTGTGGCCGGCGGCTTCCAGTTTGTCCTTCGCTTCGAACACCGGCAGCAGGACCATGTCGCCGGTCACCGCGAACACCACGGTCTTGCCACCCGTAGAGCTTTCATGCAGCGTCACCGCGCCGCGCTCGATGCCTTCCCGCGCCTGGTCCAGCGTGGTGTAAACCGGCAGCGGCGACTTCGAGGCGATGATGGCGATGCCCTTGTTGTAGGTGCCCAGCGCCCAGTCGTAGGCGACCTGGATCTGGTTGGCGTCGCACGGGAACAGCGGGTAGACATTGCCGTTGCGCATCTGCGCGGCGAAGTAGTTCTCGATCTCCGGACGCTGGTGAGTCCAGCCGTTGCGGCCCTGCTCCAGCGCGCCGGCGGTGAACATGCAGATGTAGGAAGGGGTCTTGCGACGCAACTCGGCCATCGCCTGCGCCACGGTCTGCACGATGGGCCAGCCGTTGATGGCGAAGCTCTCGTAGGACAGCCAGATCGAGCGCGAGCCGAACAGCGCCAGGGCGGCGGTGAGGCCGGCGCAGGCGTCTTCGTTCAGGGGCTCGTACACCTGGCCGTTGGGGCCCTGGTGATAGAGGCCGTCTTCCACCGGGTGGCGAATCTTGAGCGCGACGTTGATGTTCGCCATCGCGCTGGCTTCGTTGCCGTCGGCGTTGCTGACCACGAAACGCGGATCGGCCTGGCCCACAGCGGCTACCAGCGCGCCGAAGGCGGTGGCGGGCACCTGCTTCTCGCCGGGCTGGAAAGCCTGGATCGGCAGTTTCGGCAGCGGCGCGATGTCCAGCACATGCTCGGTCACGGCCGTTTTTGCGGCGGGGCCGCCACCGGCGCGGCTGAAGTTGTCACGCACGATTTGCCAGGCTTCCGGAGACAGCGCGCGGCGTTGCAGGCCGCTGACGATGTGTTCGGCGTCCAGGGTGTCGGCCGGGTAAAGGTTGTGCGCCTTGGCGCCCAGCTTGTGCACGCCGGCACCTTTCAACTGCTTGAGGATCATCACCGTGCGGCGGCCACCCAAGGCACTTTTCGCGGCGCTGTCGGCGGCGGCGAGCACGGCGGCGGCGAAGGCCTGGCGGCGGTCGAAGGAAAACTGGCTGCTGTCCACATAGGCGCCGGACTGGTCCTTGTCATCGAAGTTCTTGGCGTCGACCAGGAACACGTTTTCGAAGCCGTGCCCCTTCCAGTAAGCCGTCATTTCGGCATTGCTCCAGGTGGTGCACATGGAGTGGTGTTCCTGGCTGTAACCGTTCCAGATCAGTACCGGCAGGTAATTGGTCACCTCGGGGTAAGCGGTGTTGAAGTGCATCATGGAATTCAGCACATAGGGCTCGCCCATGCCGCCGTCGCCGATGGTCACCGGGAACAGGGTGCCGGGATGCAGCAGGGCGCCGGCCATGGCGAAATGCTGGCCCTGGCCAAGCGGGCCGGCGGGAGCGAGCAGGCCGGGGATGGCGCCGGAGAGGTGGCCGAGCAGGCCGTGCTTCTCGCGGAAGCGGTTGCGCATCTCTTGCACCGTGCGGATGCCCATTTCTTCCAGGGAACGGTCCAGGAACATGGCGGAATAGAAACCGGGGGCGTGGTGGCCCACTTCGGTGACGATGTTGGTGTGGCCCAGCATCACCAGCGCGGCATACGCCTCGGCGCTGGAAGCGAAGCCGCCGGGGTGGCCGGAAGCCTTGGCGGCGCAGATTTGCAGGGTCAGATAACGCAGCGCGTCGGCGGCCAGCAGGGTCTGGTAGGCGGCGCTGGCCGAGTTGGCGCCGCTGATGGCCTTGCCGCCCTCGGCGATGGCCGGCGTCGCGGCATGTTCGGCAAAACCCGGCCAGGACGGCGCGTAATACTGGATACCCGCGCAGAAGTCGGGGGCGAGCGAGGCGGGAAGAGTGGTGGCGTTCATGGAGGGCTCCAGGGAATTCGATGGCGATGGAAAATACTTTACCTAAACATTCAACTTTTCACAATGCAGATTACATTTCATAATGTGAAACATGAACGAAAACCAAGCCTCCCCCATCCAGGTCATCGATCGCATGGCCGCCGTGCTCGACGCGCTCGCCGCGCAAGATGCCGGCGCCTCCCTGAAAATCCTCGCGGCGGAAACCGGATTGCATCCGTCCACCGCCTTTCGCATCCTGGCTTCGCTGATCCAGCATGGCTTCGTCGTCCGCGACGAGGCCGGCCTCTATCTGCTCGGCCCGCGCCTGCTGCAGCTGGCGGCGAAAGTGCGGGTGGGGCTGGACGTGCGCGCGGTGGCGCGAGCGGAAATGGAATGGCTGCGCGATCAGGTTGGCGAGACGGTGAATCTCACCGTGCGCCAGGGCGACGAGATGGTCTACGTCGAGCGGGTCACCTCCAACCGCATGATGCGGGTGGAACAAGTGATCGGCAGCCGCGCGCCGCTGCACGTCACCGCCGTCGGCAAGCTGATGTTGGGCGAGGTGGGTGCCGCCGCCACTCGCGACTACGCCCGCCGCACCCGTTTGCCCGCCTACACCGTCAATACCCGCCATGACATTCCACACCTGCTGGAAGACATCGGCATCAGCACGGCGCGCGGCTATGCGCTGGATGACGAGGAGGCGGAACTGGGCGTGGGCTGCATCGGCGCCCTGGTGCGCGACGCCAGCGGCGCGGCGGTGGCCGGCCTGTCGGTTTCAGCGCCGATGGAGCGGCGCAAGATGGATTGGGTGCCGCTGGTACAGGAAGCCGCGCGCCGCGTCTCGGCCAAACTGGGCTATGCGGGGTGATCCCGTGTTGACCAACAGCAGAGGCAGACATGTAGTGCCGGCTCACTTGCAACGGCAACTACCCCGCTCTCTCGCCGGCGCGTTTTCCTGAGAACCGACCGCGCTGCCGCTGGTTCGGTAGCCTGGAATCGTTCTGCTTGCTGGTCAGTGCCATCAGAAAGGTGGTGATATCTCCTCCTTACCGTAGACATCACAAACTTGTATATTAAAAACAATAACATACAATTCTATTGACATCGATTCTCATTTGTATGCAGAATGCATTCACCCAAACACGGAGACCACATCATGTATGTCTGTGTCTGCCAGGCCGTGACCGAACGCCAGGTTCGCGAAGCGGTGGCGCAAGGTGTCACTTCCATGCGCGGGCTGCGCGAGCAACTCGGCGTAGCCTCGGAATGCGGGCGCTGCGCCCGCTGCGCCCGCGGCATCCTCAAGGCCTGTGGCAACTGTCCACGCCAAGAGGACAGACTGGCCGCCGCCGCCTGATTCGCTGACAATGCCGCCATGGCCCACTCATTAGCCAGTCCAGCAGGCAAGCCAAAGGCCCGCCGGAACGACACCCTCTCTTTCATTCATCGGAGTGTTCCATGAAAGGCGACAAGAAAGTGATCCAGTATCTGAACAAGGCCCTTACGGTCGAACTGACCGCGATCAACCAATATTTTCTGCATGCGCGCATGTACAAAAATTGGGGCTTGATCGCCCTCGGCAAGCATGAGTACGAAGAGTCAATCGAGGAAATGCACCACGCCGACAAGCTGATCGAGCGCATTCTGTTCCTGGAAGGGCTGCCCAATGTACAAGACCTGGGCAAGCTGATGATCGGCGAGGATGTGCCGGAATGTCTGGCCTGCGACCTCAAACTGGAGCACACCGGTCATGCGCTCTATACGGAAGCCATCGCCTATTGTGAGTCGGTGAAGGACTATGTTTCGCGGGAGCTGCTGGCGAGCATCCAGACGGATACCGAGGAGCACATCGATTACCTGGAAACCCAGATCGAACTGGTGGAGAAGGTGGGCCTGCAGAACTATCTGCAAACCGCGGTGGGTGGCATCGAGGGCTGACCGGAACCGGCAACGAAAAACGGGGCCGAGGCCCCGTTTTTTGTTGCCGGTTCGTGCCTGGTCCGTCTCGCGTCTGGCACGCGCGCATCGACAATCAACCTAGGCGGAAACGCCCCACCAGTTCGTTCAACTGGCGGGCCAAGGCGACCAGTTCCTCGCTGACGCCACGCGTTTCCACCGCTTCGTTGGCGGTGCGCTGGGCGATCTGGCCGATGCTGGCCATGCGTTGATCGACCGCGTCGGTCAACTCACCCTGGGTGCGTACCGATTGCGCCATGTGGGCATTCAGCGCACGGATGTCGGCAACCCGGGTGGCGATGCGGTCGAGTCCCGCCACCGAGTTTTCCAGTTGCTGGCTGTGGCCGGCGGCGGTGTTCTGGGCGGTGTTCATCACCAGTACCGCGTGGCGCGCTTCCTGGCGCAGTTGCGTGACGATGTCCTCGATGTCGCGGGTGGATTTGTGCGACAGATTCGCCAGTTTGCGCACTTCATCCGCCACCACCGCGAAGCCGCGCCCCATTTCACCGGCGCGGGCGGCTTCGATGGCGGCGTTGAGCGCCAGTAGATTGGTCTGTTCGGCGATGCCCTTGATGACTTCCAGCACATTGCTGACCTCCTGGCTGCGCTGATCCAGGGCTTCGATCACCGTGCCGGCCTGGCCGATTTCCTGTACCAGACTGAAAATGCCGGCGATGGCTTCGCGCGTCATCTGCGTGCTGTTGCCGGCTTCCTGGTCCGCGGCCACGGAGGCCTCGGCGGTTTTCGCGGCGTCCACTTCCGCCTCGGCGGCGATGTTTTTCAGGTGGCCGATGGAGCGTGAGGTTTCCTCGGATGCGCGCAGTTGCTGGCTCGCCGCCTCGGCGGTCAGCAGGGAAACCGAGGAAACCCGATCGGCCGCGCCGGAAAGGCGCCCCGAGGTTTCCGCGACCAGGCCCAGGCTGGCGCCGAACTTGTCGAGCATGCTGTTGATGGCCTGCGCCAGGGCGCCCACTTCGTCACCGGAAGTGACCGTTAGACGGCGTCCGAGATCGGCGTTCTGTTCGATGTCGTGCATGGTGTTGCGCATGGCCAGCAGGGGTTTGATGACGATGCCGCGCAACAGGACGATCACCAAGGCGATGCCAAGCAGGGAAAGCAATAGATTGAGTCCGGCCACCAGCAGCAGGTTATGGCGAGAGCCGGCATCCAGTTCGTTCAGAGAGTAGGTAATGCGCACCGCGCCGAGCACGGTATTGGACACGACCTGATGACAACTCAGACAGTTGGTGCCGAGATGATTCTCGCTGGCCAGCAAGGGCGCCAGGTAGGTGACGAAACGACCCTTGGCATCCGTGCCGATTTCAACAATCTGTTCCCCCTTGATGGCGCGCCGCTCCAGGTCGTCACGCGGTGGCGCCTGGCGGGTGCTGATGCCATCGAGCACGCCCGGGGCATGCACGATGCCGATGTCGCGCACGCCGGGCATGGCCAGATATTTGCCACGCAGGCTTTCCTGCTGCGCCATGCTCCCGGTCAGCATCAGCGTGTTGACGCCGTCGAAATACGAGAGGGCGGCATCCCTGGCCTTGTCCTGGCCGATCCGCATGGCCCAGGCGCGCTCGTTGCTCCCGATCAGCAGGGTGGCGGCGGCAAGGATGGCGATAAAGATCAGGACGATGGCGACGACGATTTTTGCCTGCACGGACAGCGTGGCGATTCGGCTCATGGCGATCCCAGAGAATTGTCGGAATACTCGCCATATCGGCTACATCCTGGCTGACTTTAGTCAGAGTTTCCCCGCTCCATCCGCAACCTGGGAGGCGCGACGCTGCGCGAAACCAGCCGACACACTAAACTGGCACAACTCCAGTTCATGTGTCCCCTCATGGTTCCCCACCTCACCACCGCACTTACCGGCCCGCTGCTGGAACTGGAACGCCAGTTCATCGAAGCACAGGGCGATATCGAACACTGGCTGCGCCTGCAGTGGCTGACGCATCCCGCGCCGTTTTACAGTTCCGTGGATCTGCGCAACGCCGGCTTCAAGCTGGCACCGGTGGATACCAATCTATTTCCCGGCGGTTTCAACAACCTGAACCCGGATTTCCTGCCGTTGGCGGTTCAGGCGGCGCAGGTGGCGGTGGAAAAGATGTGCGCCGACGCGCGCAGCTTTCTCATCATTCCCGAGAACCACACGCGCAATCTGTATTACCTGCAAAACGTCGCGGCGTTGGCCGACATCATCACCAAGACCGGTCTGACGGTGCGCATCGGCAGCCTGATTCCTGATCTGATGGAACCTCTGCTGGTGGACTTGCCGGACGGCGGCGTGCTCACCCTGGAGCCGGTCCGGCGAGAGGGCAACCGTCTGAGGCTGGACCCCGGATCGGAGTCCGGGGCAAGTTTTGATCCCTGCTCGATCCTGCTCAACAATGATCTGACATCCGGCGCGCCCGCCATCCTGCAAGGCCTCGACCCCAGCCAGACCATGCTGCCGCCGCTGCATGCCGGCTGGGCGACGCGCAGCAAATCCAAACACTTCGCCGCCTATGACGGGGTGGCGCACGACTTTGCCGGCCTCATCGGCATCGACCCCTGGCTGATCAACCCCTACCACGCGCTGTGCGGCGAGGTGAATTTCCAGGCACGCGAGGGCGAGGAATGCCTGGCCGACCATGTCGCGGCGCTGTTGGAAAAAGTCCGCGTGAAATACCGTGAACACGGCATAGATCGCGACCCCTTCGTTATCGTCAAGGCCGATGCCGGCACCTACGGCATGGGCATCATGACGGTGAAATCGCCGGACGACGTGCGCGACCTCAACCGCAAGCAACGCAACAAGATGGGTGTGGTGAAGGAAGGCCTGTCGGTCACCCAGGTGCTGGTGCAGGAAGGCGTGCCGACTTACGAAAGCCTCAACGAAGCCGTTGCCGAACCGGTGGTCTACATGATCGACCACTTCGTTATCGGCGGCTTTTACCGCGTCCACACCAGCCGGGGGATCGATGAAAACCTCAATGCCCCCGGCATGCACTTCGTCCCGCTGGCCTTCGATCAGAGCGGCAGCTTCTGCGACTGCGGCGCCCGCCCCGACGCCCCGATGAATCGCTTCTATACCTACGGCGTCCTCGCCCGCCTGGCCGCGCTGGCGGCGGCGATCGAGCTGGAGAAAACGGACCCCGAGGGGGAACGGCCATGAACCTACTCTTCATCGCCGACCCCTTGGAAACCTTCAAGACCTACAAGGATTCCACCTACGCCATGATGGTCGAGGCGGCCGGGCGCGGACACACGATCAGCGCGATGCTGGCGGGTGACCTGGTGTGGAAGGCGGAGTGGGTGGTGGGGCGTACGCAGCGGGTTTTTCTCTCTTCTGCCGCAAAGGGGGGCGGAGGAGATATGCGCGCGCCAGGCGGCGGCGGAACCTCCGAAAATCCCCCCCAGCCCTTTTTTGAAAAAGGGGGAGGCGAGCGCACGGCGCCCTGGTTCGAGCGCACGGCGCCCTGGTTCGAGCGCGGGGAGGCGGAGTGGCACGATCTGGCGTCATTCGACGCGGTCATCATGCGCACCGATCCGCCCTTTGATCAGGCCTACCTCTATGCCACCTGGTTGCTGGAAATGGCTGAGCGACAGGGGGCGCGGGTGTTCAACTCGCCGCGCGCCCTGCGCGACTACAACGAGAAACTGGCGATCGCGCGTTATCCACGCTTCATCGCGCCCACGCTGGTGACCTGCCACGCCGACTTGATCCGCGAGTTTCTCGCCGAGCAGGGCGACATCGTGGTGAAGCCGCTCAATGCGATGGGCGGCGCCATGGTGTTCCGCCTGCGCCCGGACGATGCCAACCTGGGCGCGATACTGGAGACCATTACCCAATACGGGCGCGAGACCGTGATGGCGCAGCGCTATCTGCCGGAGATCAAGGCGGGTGACAAACGCATCCTGATGATCGCCGGGCAGCCGGTACCGTATTGCCTGGCGCGCATTCCCGCCGCCGGCGAGACGCGCGGCAACCTGGCGGCGGGCGGCACCGGCGTGGCGCGGCCCTTGTCGGAACGCGACTGGGAGATCGCCCGCGCCCTGGGACCGGAGTTGAAGGACGCCGGCCTGTTGTTGGTCGGCCTGGACGTGATCGGCGATTGTCTGACCGAGGTGAATGTCACCAGCCCCACCTGCTTCCAGGAAATCACTCAGCAGACCGGCTTCAATGTGGCGGGCATGTTCATGGATGCGCTGGAAAGAGAGGTGAGTGGTGAGTAATCAATGTCGGGCGCGCCCCGCGTACCAATTCGATGTCGTGCGCCGCGCGCCCCACGGCTTCTGGGTATTGCTGCTGGCCTTGTTCCTCACCGGCTGCGGCGAGCGCATCCACAAGCAGCAGTCCTATGTGTTCGGCACGTTGGTGGAAATCACCCTCTACGGCGAGGAAGAGGACAAGGCGCGGCGCGTCACCGATCAGGTGCTGCGAGATTTCGACGAGATGCACAAGACCCTGCACGCATGGCAGCCGGGTTCTCTGGAGCGGCTCAACGGTTTGCTTGCCCTGGCGACGCCGCAAGCACCGATTCGTATCGCGTTGCCGCCCAACCTGATTTCGATCCTGACGGATGCGACGCGTCTGTCGGAGCAGGGTGAGAGCTTGTTCAATCCGGCCATCGGCAATCTGGTGCGGCTGTGGGGCTTTCATTCCGACACGTTCGAGCCGCGCCTGCCGGACCCGAAGGAAATCGCGCGCCTGGTCAAGGCCAACCCGCGCATGTCCGACCTCAAGATCACCGGCGTCATGCTGGAAGCCGGCAATCCGGCGGTGCGCCTGGATCTGGGTGGTTATGCCAAGGGCTATGCGCTGGACCTGGCGGCGGCCTATCTGAAAAGCCAGGGGGTGAACAACGCGCTGATCAACATCGGCGGCAACATCATGGCGCTGGGGCGGAAAGGGAATCAGGCATGGAAGGTGGGCATCCAGCACCCGCGCCGCGCCGGCGCCCTGGCGATGCTGGAATTGCATGACGGCGAAGCGATTGGCACCTCAGGCGACTATCAGCGTTTCTTCGAAGTGAATGGCAAACGCTACTGCCATCTGATCGACCCGCGCAGCGGCTGGCCGGCGGATCAGGCCCAGGCGGTGACGGTGATCGCGCATGGGCCGCATGCCGGCACGCTGTCGGACGTTGCCAGCAAGCCGCTATTCATCGCCGGACCGGGCGATTGGCGGCGAATGGCGAAAAAGATGGGCGTCAATGAAGTCTTGTTCATCGCCGCCGACGGCGGCGTCAGCGCCACCCGCGCGATGAACGGCCGCCTCATCTGGGAGAAACCGGCGCCCGCCGTGAAAGTGGTTGAAGAATGAAGGCCGTCTGGCTGCCGGCCAGAGTGCTACGCCTACAGTTCGTATTATCTGTATCAATAAAGAAGAGGTTGCCATGTATTCCTGGAAATCGCATTTCACTGTACTGGCCGACTATCAGCACTGGGCCAATGAGGTGCTGTTCAATTCCCTGGACCATCTGCAAGAAGAGGTCATCGGCAGCGATCAGGGGTTGTTCTTTCATAGCATCCACCATACGGTCGATCATTTGCTGCTGGTCAGTCAGGTCTGGTTGGCGCGGATGCGGGGCGAAAATATGGAAGCCAACTACCGGGTGATCAATCATCCCGATTTCCGCGAGCTGAAACTGGTGTTGCGACGCGAGACGCGCAAGCTGCAATCCTGGCTGGATGAACAACCAGAGGCGTTTTTTGAAGCGGAAATCAGCTTTTCCGGCAGCGACGGCAAGCCACGTCAGATGTGGGCGCGGGAAGCGCTGACTCACCTGTATACCCACTATGCCCACCATCGCGGTCAGATTTCGGCCGTCATCACCCGTCTTGGTGGTCCCTGCCCGGAAATGGATTTCGTCTATTACCGACGCGAGATGGACAAACTGCTCAGCGAAATGAAGTAGGAGGCCCGCTTGCGGGGCGATTACCCGTGATGGGTGCCTGATTCAACAACGGCTCGATCAGCTTTTCCAGGCGGGCACTGTGCACCTGGCCGGCGATGCGATGCCGGATCATGCCATCGCGGTCCACCACGAAGGACAAAGGTACCCGATCCACTCCACCGAAGGCCTGCATGATCCGCGTGGTCGCCAATGGCGCCGGGAAGGTATAACCCTCCGCTTGCATGAAGGTATCCACCTCGGCCTGGGTTTTATCCAGGCTGTAGGCGACAATCTCGAACCCGCGCGACTGGTTGGCCTCGTAGAACGCCTGCATGGCCGGCATTTCGTGGCGGCAGTAGGGGCACCAGGTGCCCCAGAAATTCACCAGCAACACCTTGCCATGCAGATCGGAGAGGTATTTGCCCGCCTGTACCGGCACTTCCGGCGCCGGTTGGTTCTGTTCCGTCACCCAGGCCGGGGGGCGGAACCACAGGTATACGATCAGCCCGATCAGGATCATGGTGACCGGGCTGGGCTTCAGTTTTTTGAGGAATTCTTCCCTTGTCATCATCCAACTCCGATCGTCCAAAAATTGCGCTGAAGCGCCCTGTCGAGGCTAAAACAGAGCCCGCCAAACCGTCCAAGTTCCGCCCCAAGCTGGGCGACCGGCGCGCCGGCAACAAGCCGCGCCCCCCTGAACCCGACGCAACCACGGAGCGGCAGGATAGACCAGCCGCGAAGCCGCGCAAGCCGAGGCCGGAGGGAAAGTTCGCCTCTCCCGACTCCAGGCCACGCGCTCAGACGGAGAGAAACGCGCCCCCTCCCCCCCCGGGGGAGGGTTGGGGAGAGGGAAGGCGGCCTAAATCGGCGGCATCGCACGCGTCGGCGCCGTCCCCTCACCCCCGGCCCCTCCCCCGGGGGGGGAGGGGAGAGCGGCATCGCTTTTTCGTCTCCTGCCCGCGCGGCCTGGAAGACGAGCTGGCGCGCGAGTTGGCGGACATCGGCGCCGGTGACCAGATGCCGGCGCGCGGTGGCGTGATCTTCCTGGGAGACATGACGCTGGCCTGGAAGGTCAACCTGTGGAGCCGACTGGCGATTCGCGTGCTCTGGCAGGTGGCCGATGGCCACTATCGCAACGAGGACGACCTCTACGAAGTCGCCATGGCGCTCGACTGGCCCGGCCTGTTCGACGTCTCGCGCACGATCGCCGTCACCACCGTGGGCAAGTCCAGCCCGCTAAAAAGCCTCAACTTCGTCACCCTGCGCATCAAGGACGCGGTGTGCGACCGCTTCCGCGCCGCCATCGGCGAACGTCCCAGTGTGGAAACCCGCGACCCGCAGGTGCCCATCACCCTGTTCCTGTCCGAAGAGAAATTCACCCTCTATCTCGACCTCTCCGGCAGCCCGCTCAACCGCCGCGGTTATCGGGTCGAAGCCGCCGCCGCGCCGCTCAACGAAAACCTCGCGGCCGGGCTGCTGAAACTGTCCGGCTGGGCCCCGGGCATACCGCTCTACGACCCCATGATGGGCGGCGGCACCATTCTGCTGGAAGCGGCGCTGATCGCGCTCAACATCGCCCCCGGCATCAATCGTCACTTCGCCTTCGAGAACCTGGCCAATTTCGACATGATCGAATGGCAACGCCTGCGCAAGAACGCCCAGGCGGAAGCGCGGAAACCCGAGCCGCTGGCGATCTTCGGCTCCGACATCGACCCGCTCATGGTGCGCGCCGCCGGCCTCAACCTCAAAGCCGCCGGCGTGTTCGACTGCGTGCGTCTGATGGAGGCCGACTTCCTCAACGTCGACCCGCCCGTGCCGGAAGGCATCATCGTCAGCAACCCGCCCTACGGCGTGCGCCTCGGCGGCGAAGACGACCTGATCGCCTTCTACCACGCGATAGGCGACAACCTGAAACAGCACTTCCCCGGCTGGACCGCCTGCATGATCTCCGGCGATCCCGAATTCCCCAAAGCCATCGGCCTCAAGGCCAGCCGCCGCACCCCGCTGTTCAACGGCCCGCTGGAGTGCCGCCTGTACGAATACCGGCTGGTGGCGGGTAGCAATCGCTGATCTGGTTCCGCTCCCTCCTTCCCCAAAGGGGGGCTGGAGGGGGATTTCTCCGCGGCACGGATCGCGGCAAAACCAGATGAGGGCACCCCCTATCGGCCGATTCAGGCCGCCGCCGGGCAGGGTTACAATCGCCGCTCAACCCGGAAGCCCCTCATGGACAACGCCAATTTCACCGA
Source organism: uncultured Thiobacillus sp. (assembly GCA_964542455.1). Classification (GTDB taxonomy): domain Bacteria; phylum Pseudomonadota; class Gammaproteobacteria; order Burkholderiales; family Thiobacillaceae; genus PFJX01. Next base: position 319,383 of record CAZIUC010000001.1, read on the forward strand.
CCATTTTCTGATCGCCATGCCCAAGATGATGGACCCCAACTTCTCCGGCACGCTGACCTATATCTGCGATCACGGCGAGCAGGGCGCGCTTGGTGTGGTGGTGAACCGCCCCATCGAACTCAACCTGGATAGCCTGTTCAGCCAGATCGGCCTCGATCTGACCGACGAGCACCTGAAGCAGGCGTCGGTCTACTACGGTGGCCCGGTGCAGGTGGAACGCGGTTTCGTGCTGCACCGGCCGGTGGGCACCTGGAGTTCCACGTTGTCGGTGAACGACCGCGTGGGGCTGACCACATCCAAGGACATTCTGGAGGCCACCGCCCGCCGTGAAGGCCCGGCCGAGATTCTGGTGACCCTGGGCTATGCCGGCTGGGGGCCGGGGCAACTGGAGGACGAGATCAAGCAGAACGCCTGGTTGACGGTGCCGGCCGACCCGCAAGTGATCTTTGGCTACCCCGCCAAGGAGCGCCTGAACGCGGCCATGCACCTGCTGGGCATCGACCTTTCCATGCTTTCGGAAGAAGCCGGACACGCATGATGTCGGAACGACGGGGAACGGTCATGGCCTTCGATTTCGGTACCACCAAGATCGGTGTCGCCGTGGGCGACTGGGAAACCCGGATGGCGCATCCGCTGGAAGTGATTCGCGGCGAGGCCAACGACCCGCGTTTCGCGCGCATCGCCGCCCTCATCGACGAGTGGCGCCCGAGCCATCTGGTGGCTGGCCTGCCGCTGTCGCTGGACGGCGAGGAACACGATCTGACCCGGCGCGCGCGCCGTTTCGCCAACCAGCTTAATGGCCGTTTCAAGTTGTCCGTCACCCTGGTCGACGAACGCCTCACCTCCGTCGAAGCCGATTCCCGCCTGCGTGAAGCCGGCGTCAAGGCGGCCGGGCGCAAACGGGTGGAAGACAGCGTGGCGGCCCAACAAATCCTGCAGGACCATTTTGACCATGTCGCCAACGACCATGCCACTCCCCACGCCTGAACAACTCATCGCCCGCCTGGCGGACCAACTCTCCCCCACGCTGGGGCCGGATCTCGCCCTGGTCGGCATCCACACCGGCGGCGTCTGGGTGATGGACGCCCTGGCCGAGCGCCTGGGCTGTGATCTACCGCGCGGCGTGCTGGACATCTCCTTCTACCGTGACGACTTTTCCCGTATCGGCCTGCATCCGCAGGTGAAGCCCTCGGACATTCCATTCGATATGGAAGATCGCCGCGTCCTGCTCATCGACGACGTGCTACATACCGGCCGCACCATCCGCGCGGCCATGAACATCCTGTTCGATTACGGCCGCCCGGCGGCGATCCGCCTGGCGGTGCTGGTGGACCGGGGCGGCCGCGAAATGCCGATCTGCCCGGACTTCGTCGGCACCCATCTGGAATTGGCGGAACACGAGAACATCTCCCTCATCCGCGCCGAGGATGGCGCGCTGGACTTCAAGATCAATCAACGCGCATGAAAAACAACCCGCAACTGACCGAGGATGGCCGTCTCAAGCACCTGCTGAGCCTGGACGGCCTGCCCGCGCGCATCCTCACGCAAATCCTGGATACCGCCGCCTCCTTCGTCGCGGTGGGCGAGCGCGAAGTGAAGTCGGTGCCGCTACTGCGCGGCAAGGCGGTATTCAACATCTTCTTCGAGAACTCCACACGCACCCGCACCACCTTCGAGATCGCCGCCAAGCGGCTGTCGGCGGACGTGGTCAACCTCAACATCAACGCCTCCTCGCAGAGCAAGGGCGAGACCCTGCTCGATACCGTCGCCAACCTCTCGGCCATGCACGCCGACATGTTCGTGGTGCGCCACGCCGCCGCCGGCGCCGCCCACCTGATCGCCCGCCACGTGGCGCCGCACATCAGCGTGGTGAACGCGGGCGACGGCCGCTGCGCCCACCCCACCCAGGGCCTGCTCGACATGTTCACCATCCGCCACTTCAAGGGCGGCTTCCACAACCTGCGCGTGGCCATCGTCGGCGACGTGCTGCATTCGCGCGTGGCGCGTTCGCAGATCCACGGCCTCACCACCCTGGGTTGCCCGGAAGTGCGCGTGATCGCGCCCAAGACCCTGCTGCCGCGCGACGTCGGCAACCTCGGCGTGCACGTCTATCACAACCTGGAACAGGGCCTGAAGGATGTCGACGTGGTGATGATGCTGCGCCTGCAGAACGAACGCATGCAGGGCGCCCGCCTGCCCTCCGCCGGCGAGTTCTACAAACACTGGGGACTGACCACCGAGAAACTGCGCCACGCCAAGCCCGACGCCATCGTCATGCACCCCGGTCCGATGAACCGCGGCGTGGAAATCGACTCCGAAGTCGCCGACGGTCCGCAGGCGGTGATCCTCGCGCAAGTTACTTTCGGCATCGCCGTGCGCATGGCGGTCATGAGCATATTGGCGGGGAACTGAGTAATGAAAATCCACATCAAGAACGGCCGTGTCATCGACCCCGCCAGCGGCCTGGACAGCATTCAGGACGTCTTCGTCGCCGCCGGGCACATCCAGGCTCTGGGCCAGGCGCCCGCTGATTTCCATGCCAATCAGGTGATCGACGCGACCGGGTTGATCGTCTGTCCCGGCCTGGTCGATCTTTCCATGCGCCTGCGCGAGCCGGGGCTGGAATACATCGCCGGGCTGGAGTCCGAGATGCACGCGGCGGCGGTCGGCGGCGTGACCTCGCTGGCCTGCCCGCCCGATACCGACCCGCCCCTGGACGAGCCGGGCCTGGTGGAAATGCTCAAATTCCGCGCCCGCAACATGCCGGGGCCGCGCGTCTATCCGGTGGGCGCGCTGACCCGCGAACTCAAGGGCGAGCGCCTCACCGAGATGGCGGAACTGCACGAAGCCGGTTGTGTGGCCTTCAGCCAGGCCGACGCGCCGCTGCTGGACACCCAGGTGCTGCTGCGCGCGCTGGAATACGCCACCACCTTCGATCTGCCGGTGTGGCTGCGCCCGCAGGACATGCATCTGTCGCGCAACGGCGTCGCCCATGACGGTGTCGTCGCCGCGCGTCTGGGCCTGCATCCGATCCCGGTGCCGGCGGAGACCGTGGCGTTGTCCACCATCCTGCTGCTGACCCGGGAAACCGGGGCGCGCGTGCACCTGTGCCGGCTGTCCAGCCGCGCCGGGGTGGAAATGGTGCGTCAGGCGAAGCAGGACGGCTTGCGCATCACCTGCGACGTGAACATCCACCATGTGCATCTTTCCGAGATGGATACGGCGGATTTCGACTCCAACTGCCACCTGGTGCCGCCGCTCAGGAGCCAGCGCGACCGCGATGCCCTGCGCCAGGCGCTCAAGGAAGGCGTGATCGACGCGATCTGTTCCGACCACGCGCCGGTGGATGACGACGCCAAGGAATTGCCGTTCCAGGAAGCCGAACCGGGCGCCACCGGCGTCGAACTGCTGCTGCCGCTGACCCTGAAATGGGCGAGCGAAACCGGCCTGCCGTTATCCCAGGCCCTGGGCTACATCACCCATCGCCCGGCCGCCATCATGGGCGTGAACGCCGGCCACATCAGCGCCGGCGCTCCGGCCGATCTGTGCGTATTCGACCCCGAGGCCGCCTGGCTGGTCAGTCCCTCCAACCTCGCCAGCCTGGGCAAGAACAGCCCTTATCTCGGCCTGGAGATGATCGGCCAGGTGCGCTACACGATCATCGACGGCCATCTGGATTTCAAGCGGGGTGCTCGTCGGCTGGGGTAGCTGAGTAATCGGCCCGCAGCCGCAATCGTGCCGAAGAAACATGGCCGATGCACCGTGTGTAGCGCCGGCTTCCAGCCGGCGTCTTTACAGTAACGGCAGCCGGCAGTTTTAAAAGACGCCGGCTGGAAGCCGGCGCTACAAGTCTAATCCGCCGCCCAGTGGATGAGCCCCAGGTAATGCGTCGCCAGCACCGCGACACCGAAGGCGATGCGGTACCAGGCGAACCAGGTGAAATCGTGGCGGCTGATGAATCGGATCAGACCCCGCACCACCAGGAAGGCGGAGATGAAGGAGGCCACGCCGCCCACCGCGAACAGACTCAGGTCGTCGGCGCTGAACAGTTCACGGTTCTTGTAAACGTCATACAAGGTGGCCGCGAACATGGTGGGAATGGCCAGGAAGAAGGAAAACTCCGTGGCCGCCTTGCGCGACAGTCCGAAGAACAGGCCGCCGATGATGGTTGCGCCGGAACGCGAAGTGCCGGGGATCATCGCCAGGGCCTGAGCGAAGCCCACCTTCAGCGCATCCTGCCAGCGCATTTCCTCGACTTCATGTACCCGAATCACATGCTGGCGTCGTTCCGCCCAGAGGATCATCAGTCCACCGACGATGAAGGCGGAAGCCACCACGATCGGATTGAACAGGTAGAACTTGATCTGCTTGAGGAACAGCAGACCCAGCACGGCGGCCGGCATGAAAGCCACGATCAGGTTCATGGCGAAGCGGCGCGATACCGGCTCACGGGTCATGGAAACGACGACATGCCCCAGGCGAGCCCGGTATTCCCACACCACCGCGAGGATGGCGGCCAACTGGATGGCCACTTCGAACACCTTGGCTTTGTCGCCCGTGAAGTCGAGCAACTGGCCGGCGAGTATGAGGTGGCCGGTGCTGGAAACCGGCAGGAATTCGGTAACACCCTCGACCAGACCGAGGATAAAAGCTTTGAGCAGGATAGGAATGTCCACGGGCAATTCTTTCTTGATTCTTGGATGAGGCCGCGATTCTAGCAGCCGACTGTTAAACCACTTGGCCCTGCTTGCAGGTCCAGACTATCCTTGCCGTCAGTCACCACTCCGAGAGACGAACATGGCGCGCCGCAGCTTTATTTTTTGCGATATCTGCAACCCGCTGGCACTGCGTTCCATCGAAATGCGCCGCACCACCGGGCGTGACAGCCGCGATGGGCGGCGCCTGTCCGATGGCCGTGCCTGGTTCGACGGCGGCGATAGCGAAGCGAAACATGCCAGTTGGGTGGTTGCGGATGACGGCCAGCACATCTGCCCGGCCTGCTTCGAGCGCCTGCGTTCCATGCGCAACGTACTGGAAGAACGACTGTTCGTCGGCATCAGCATGACCGAGGTCATGCGCGACGAGATCGACTGAATGTGGCAACAAGGCTATTCCGCGCCCCTGTAGCGCCGGCTTCCAGCCGGCGTTTTTAATAGTTGCTGGTAGTTTTCAGCGCACTTTCTTCCGCGCCAATCCCTGTCTTCCCACCCAATCCGCCGCGAACTGGCGGGCGACCCGGCCGGAGCGGCCGCCACGGGAAATCGCCCAGTTGATGGCTTCCTGGCGCATGGTCTCCGTTGCGTTGCCACCGAGTGTCGCCACCCAGGCGGCGACGATGGCCAGGTAGTCGTCCTGATTGAACGGCCAGAAGGTCAGGGTGAGGCCGAAGCGGTCGGACAGGCTGATCTTTTCCTCGATGCTTTCCGCCGGCCGCACTTCGCCTCCCAGGTGCCGGGTGGCTTCGTTCTCCGCGAAAAACTCCGGCATCAGATGGCGCCGGTTCGAGGTGGCGCAGATCAATACGTTGTCCGGCAAGCCCGCCACGGAACCGTCGAGCGCGGCTTTCAGCGGTTTGTAGGCGGCGTCATTCGGCTCGAAGGAAAGATCGTCGGTGAACAGGATGAAGCGCCAGGGTTGGCCTTCCAGGCGCGCGGTGATGTCGGGCAGGTCGATCAGGTCTTCACGATCCACTTCCACCAGGCGCAGTCCTTTCTTCGCGTGGCGCGGCAGCAGGGCCTTGATCAACGAGGATTTGCCGCAGCCCCGGCTGCCGGCGAGCAACACATTGTTGGCCGGCAGCCGTTTGAGGAACTGGCGCGTGTTGCGCTCCAGTTCCACCTTCTGCTCGGCGATGCCGGTGAGCGCTTCCCAGGGCGGGCAATTCAGCGTGGTGACCGGCAGCAACATGCCGCGTCCCATCTGCTTGCGCCAGCGGCAGGCCAGTGTCACGCGCCAGTCCACCCGCGGCGGCGCCGATGGCAGCCAGGCATCCAGGCGCGCCAGCAGGTCATTGGCGCGAGCGACCAGGAGCGCGAGTTCCGGGCTGACCTGATAGGCTGCAACATTGTCTTCGCCGTCGAATGTGGTGTCGTCAAAATCGCCGTTCATTTCGTCTCCTGTGGGGTCCGGTTGTAGGTCAGGTTGCGGTTTCATCGCTACCTGACGACCCACAACCAAACTTCGAGATTGACAGGACGATCGTCAGGTAGTCGCTGTGCGTCAACCTGACCTACGGTTCGATGATCAACCTTACGTCCGGTATTCCGCGTTGATCTTCACGTAGTCGTAGGAGAAATCGCAGGTCCACACGGTGGCGACGACGTTGCCGCGCGCCAGGTCGACACGCACCGCGATTTCCGGCGCCGCCATCACGCGAGCGCCTTCTTCCTCCCTGTAAGCCGGGGCGCGGCCGCCGTTTTCCGCGACCAGGACGTTACCCAACCAGAGGCGGATGCGTTCCACATCGAGGTCGTCTATGCCGGCATAGCCGATGGCGGCCAGGATGCGGCCGAGATTGGGGTCGGAGGCGAAGAAAGCGGTCTTTACCAGGGGCGAGCGGGCGATGGCGTAGGCCACCTGTTTGCATTCGGCTTCGTTCTTGCCACCTTCCACGCGCACTTCCATGAACTTGGTGGCGCCCTCGCCGTCGCGCACGATGGCTTGCGCGAGTTCGATCATCACTTCGGTGATGACGGACTGGAGGGAATCAAAGCGGGAATCGCCGTCGTCCATGATGACCGGCGCGGGTGTCGTGCCGGTGGCGATGAGGATGCAGGAATCGTTGGTGGAGGTGTCGCCATCCACCGTGATGCAGTTGAACGACTTGTTCACCGCGTGGCGCAGCATGGCTTCCAGCGCCTCGCAGGAAACCGGCGCGTCGGTGGCGACAAAGGACAGCATGGTGGCCATGTTGGGATGGATCATGCCGGAGCCCTTGGCGATGCCGGTGACCGTGAAATCCACGCCATTCAGGGCGGCGCGACGGGAAGTGGCCTTGGCCACGATGTCGGTGGTCATGATCGCTTCGGCCGCCGCCGCCCAGTTGCTCGGTTTGAGGTCGTCGAGGGCGGCGGGCAGGGCGGCGATGATCTTGTCGTGCGGCAGGGGTTCCAGAATCACGCCGGTGGAGAAGGGCAGTACCTGCTCCGGTTTGATGTTCAGGTTTTCCGCCACGGCGGCGCAGGTTTCGCGCGCGCGGCGCAGGCCATCCTCGCCGGTGCCGGCATTGGCGTTGCCGGTGTTCACCACCAGGGCGCGTATGCCACCAAAATTCGCGCCCTCCTGGTGCAGGTGCTCCTTGCACACGGTGACGGGCGCGGCGCAGAAGCGGTTCTGGGTGAACACGCCCACCACTTCGGAGTCGTGCGGGAGGGTGATCACCAGCACATCGCGGCGGCCGGGTTTCTTGATGCCGGCGGCGGCGACGCCCAGTTCGACGCCAGGAACAGCACACAGGGAGGCGGGATCGGGAGCGGAGAGATTGACTGGCATGGTGGCAACGGTCGAGGTGGGAATGGCCCGATTTTAGCGGAGGGTTGCCCTGTTCAAGTCCACGCGATTGATGCCGATAACGCCGTGTCGATCACGACAATCAGGGAGCCATCATGCAAGTTCGTCAAACCGTCCTTACCGCGCTGAATGCCGCCGCGCTCGCGCCGCTGGCGGACATCTCACCCAATCTGGTACTGGTGTTCGCCGCGCCCGTTTTTTTTACCGATGTGACGTTTGCCGCCGAGCTGGCGCGGGCATTTCCCCGGGCGCGACGTCTGGCTTTGTCCACCGCCGGAGAAATCTCCGGCCAGGGCGTAAGCGACAACAGCATCGTGGTCACCGCCATACGCTTGGAGCACATCCCCTTCAAAGTGGCGTCCACCGATTTCGCCGGCATGGATGACTCCGCCGCCGCCGGCCGGCGCCTCGCCGAGCAACTGATGGACCCCGCCCTGAAAGCCGTGTTGCTGCTATCACAAGGGGTGGCGGTGAACGGTAGCGAATTGATTGGCGGCGCGGTTTCCGTACTGGGCAAGGGCATTCTCCTGACCGGCGGGCTGGCCGGCGACAACGGGGCTTTCACACGCACCTGGGCGATGCTGGATGAGGTGGTCTCGGATCGATTGATGCTGGCGGTCGGCTTCTATGGTGACGCGGTCAGCTTCGCGCACGGCTCTTTCGGGGGCTGGCAGAGCTTCGGCCCGGCCCGACGCGCGACCAGGGCGGCCGGCAACGTGCTTTACGAGCTGGACAGCGAGCCGGCGCTGGCCATCTACAAACGCTATCTCGGTGAATATGCCAAGGACCTGCCCGCCTCCGGCCTGTTGTTCCCCTTCGCCATCCTCTCGCACGAGCGCGAGGAAACCGGCCTGATCCGCACCCTGCTGGGCATCGACGAAGTCGATGGCAGCCTGACCCTGGCTGGCGACATTCCCCAGGACGGCTATCTCAAGCTGATGCACGCTTCCACCGAGGCCCTGGTGGACGGCGCCGAAGCGGCGGCGCAAGCCGCCCGGCTGATGGCGGCGGCCGGCAATGCCGGCCAATCACTCGCTATCCTGATTTCCTGCATCGGCCGCAAGTTGGTGATGGGCGACCGGGTGGACGAGGAAGTCGAGGCGGTGGGCGCGGTATTCGGCCAGGGTTGCGCGCTGACCGGTTTCTATTCCAACGGCGAGATCAGCCCCTTCCTGAAAACCACCGAGTGCAAGCTGCATAACCAGACCATGACCATTACCTGGCTGGGCGAGGTGGGCTAATCGCGGGCGTCAGGTTCCCCCATTCGAGGACTATGACGCGATAAGGCCGCAAACCTGGCTCTACGTGGTGCCTCCCACGGTCAGGCCATCCACCCGCAACGTGGGCTGCCCCACACCCACCGGCACGCTCTGGCCTTCCTTGCCGCAGGTGCCGACGCCGGGGTCGAGCTTCATGTCGTTGCCGATCATGGAAACACGGGTGAGCACGTCGGGGCCATTGCCGATCAGGCTGGCGCCTTTTACCGGGCGGGTGATGCGGCCGTCTTCGATCAGGTAAGCCTCGGCGGCGGAGAACACGAACTTGCCGCTGGTGATGTCGACCTGGCCGCCGCCGAAATTGGCGGCATAGAGTCCTTTTTTCACTGAAGCGATGATTTCCGCCGGATCTTTGTCACCACCCAGCATGTAGGTATTGGTCATGCGCGGCATAGGCAGATGGGCGAAGGATTCGCGGCGGCCGTTGCCGGTGGGGGCCATGCCCATCAGGCGGGCGTTCATGGCGTCCTGCATGTAACCCTTGAGGATGCCGTTTTCGATCAGCACGGTGCGTTGCGTCGGCGTGCCCTCGTCATCGACGTTGAGCGAGCCACGACGGTCGACCAGGGTGCCGTCGTCCACCACGGTGACGCCGTCCGCCGCTACCCGCTCGCCGATGCGGCCGGAAAATGCGGAAGAACCCTTGCGGTTGAAATCGCCTTCCAGTCCGTGGCCGATGGCCTCGTGCAGCAGAATGCCGGGCCAGCCGGCGCCAAGCACCACGGTCATGTTGCCGGCCGGGGCCGGGATGGCGTCGAGGTTGGTGAGCGCCTGAGCCACCGCCAACTGCGCGTATTCGAGCAACTGGTCGTCGCTGAAGTGCGCGTAGTTGAAGCGGCCGCCGCCGCCCGACGAGCCCTGCTCGCGGCGGCCATCCTGTTCGACGATGACTTGCAGCGAGACCCGCACCAGGGGCCGCACGTCGGCCGCCACCCGGCCATCCAGGCGCGTCACCATCATCACTTCATATTCACTGGCCAGACTGGCCATGACCTGGCTGACCCGGGGATCGAGTTCGCGCGCGTATTTTTCCAGACGGTGCAACAGGGCAACCTTGTCCGCCTCGGTGAGCGAGGCCAGTGGGTCGATCGGCGCGTAGAGCGCGCGACCATGCACCTGGCTCGCCACCCGCGTGCTGGCGGACTGGCCGGCGGCGGCAATGGCGCGCACCGTGGTCGCGGCTTCCCGAATGGCTTTCAGGCTGATGTCGTCGGAATAGGCGAAGGCGGTGCGATCTCCGGTCACGGCGCGCACGCCGACGCCCTGGTCGATATTGAAGCTGCCGGATTTGACCTGCCCTTCTTCCAGGCTCCAGGCCTCGGACCGCGAGTATTGGAAATACAGATCGGCATCATCCACCTGATGCGCGCCGAGCAGTCCGAACACCTCGTCGAGTTGCTCCAGATCAAGCTCGTTGGGCAGCAGCAGGGTGGATTCGGCGGTGGAGAAGAGATAAAGGTTGGGGTCGACGGCGTTCATGAGGTTCTCGTAGCGCCGGCAGCGTTGCCGGCTTGGGTGGGCGGCCGGCCAGTGGGCCGGCGCTATCCGCTTGTTCAGGGTTTGATCAGATCCACCTTGATGCCTTTCCTGCACTCCAGCGTGCGGTGCTTGAGGGCGGGAAGGCTGCTGCGCAGGCCAATCTGGTAGGCGGGGTTGAGGCCGGCGATGACAACGCCGGAGCCGCGTGGCAGGCGGTCGAGGATGTTGCCCCAGGGATCGACGATCATGCTGTCGCCATGGGTTTCACGGCCGGAGATATGGTAGCCGCCCTGCGCGGGAGCGATCACGTAGGCCAGATTCTCGATGGCGCGGGCACGGATCAGGGTTTCAAAATGCGCCTTGCCGGTGGTGGCGGTGAAGGCGGCCGGCACCACGATCATGTCCACGTCGCCCATCGCCCGATACAACTCGGGGAAGCGCAGGTCATAGCAGATCGACAGGCCGAGGCGGCCGAACGGGGTCTCCACCACCACCACGCGGTCGCCCGGCTCGATGGTGCTTTCCTCGCGGTAGTGCTCGTTGCCGAGGTCGAGTCCGAACAGGTGGATCTTGTCGTAACGCGCCGCCAACTTGCCCTTGTCGTCGTAGACCAGACAGGCGTTACGCACCTTGCCGGGATCGTCGCAGGCCATCGGAATGGAGCCGCCGACCAGCCAGATGCCGTGTTTCTTGGCCTGGGCGGCGAGAAAACGTTGCATCGGACCTTTGCCCGGCTGTTCGCGTACCGCGATCTTGTCGGTGTCGTTGAGGCCCATGATGGAAAAATTCTCCGGCAGCGCCACCAGTTTGGCGCCGGCCGCCCCCGCCATGCCGATGAGCCGCTCGGCTTCCGCCAGATTGGCCGCCACATTGGGGCCGGAAGCCATCTGGATGGCCGCCACCCGGGTGACGCCGGTCGCTTCCTTGGCGGGTTTCGGGGCGGGGCGGGATTTGGTCTTGGCAAAGCTGGAGGGTTTGACGCGGGTCACGAGAGCATCCTTGCGGCGTGAGGGAAGGGCGAGCGTGGCTTGAGGGTACACAAGGATTTCGCCGCGCCGCAATAGCAAATCGGCCAAACGGACGCTATTGCCGGGTAACTGGTTCAGACATCCACCGGATCGACATCCAGCACCCACTTCACACCGCGTGTCGGCAGCGTCGCCAGGGCTGCCAGCCAGTGCCCGAGAAAGGCTTGCAGGCGGTTACGGGTGGCGGATTGCAGCAGCAGTTGCAAGCGGTGGCGACCGGCGATACGCAGCATCAATGCCGGCACTGGATCGAAAATCTCAATGCCCCGCGCCACGCCCTGGCTTATTTCCAGGCCGAACTCGCGGGCCGCCAGCAGGAAGCTCATGGCCGCTTCTTCCGTGCTCGCCTCGGCACGCAATACCGCTTGTGCCACGAAAGGCGGAAAGTCGGCGGAACGGCGCTCGCGCAGGGCGGCCTCGGCGAAGCCGGGGTAATCGTGGCGCACCACTGACTGATACAGGGGGTGGCCGGGGTAGCGGGTCTGGATCAGCACTTCGCCGGGGTGTTCGGCGCGGCCGGCGCGCCCCGCCACCTGCATGAGCTGCGCGAACAGGCGCTCGCTGGCGCGGAAGTCCGGCGACACCAGTGCCTGGTCGGCACCGATCACGCCCACCAGGGTGAGATGGGGGAAGTCGTGGCCCTTGGCGACGATCTGGGTGCCCACCAGAATATCCACCTCGCGCGCCGCCACCCGGTCGCGCATCGCCGCGAAGGCGCCACGGCGGGCGGCGCTATCGCGGTCGATGCGCAGAATGCGGGCTTCCGGGAAATGTTCCGCCATGGTTTCTTCCACCCGCTGCGTGCCCTGGCCGGCTGGGCGAAGATCGACACTGCCACAGTCCGGGCAGGCCTCCGGCGGTCGGGTATCGAGGCCGCAGTGGTGGCAAACCAGGCGGTAGCCGGATGCATTTCCCGCCCCGGCGCGATGCAGCACCAGATGCGCGGAACAGCGCGGGCAGGGAAATACGTGGCCGCAGCCGTTGCACAGCAGCGTGGGGGCGTAGCCGCGCCGGTTGATGAATATCAGGCTTTGTTCGCCGCGTTGCAGGGTCGCTTCCAGCGCGCCGAGCAGGGCGCGGCTGAGTCCTTGCTTGGGATGGTCGTTGCGACTGTCGATCAGACGTACCTTCGGCAGGCTGGCCTGTGCATGCGCGCGGGCGGCTAGGCTGAGCAGCCGGTAACGCCCGGCGCGGGCGTTCTTCCAGGTTTCCAGCGCCGGTGTCGCGGAGCCCAGCACGACCGGCACCCCCGCCTGACGCGCGCGCCAGACAGCGACATCGCGCGCGGAATAACGCATGCCTTCCATCTGCTTGTAAGACGTATCGTGTTCCTCATCGACCACGATCAGGCCCAATCGCGGCAGCGGCGTGAATACCGCCAGACGGGTGCCCAGGATGATGTCGGCGCGTCCACACAAGGCCTCCAGCCAGCCCGCGCGCCGTTCGCCGTCGGCGAGGCCGCTGTGCAGACCGATCAGGCTGCGGCCGGGGAAGCGTTGCGCGAAGCGCTCAGTGAGTTGCGGCGTGAGGTGGATTTCCGGCACCAGGATCAGCGCCTGCTGGCCGCGTGCCAGCGCGTCGGCGACCAGACGCAGATAGACCTCGGTCTTGCCGCTACCGGTAACGCCATGCAGCAGCCAGGGCGAGAAACCCGCTCCCGCCGCGCGGATGGCGTCCAATACGGCCACCTGATCCGGCGTGGGATTTGGCGGGCTGGCCTCGCTTGACGGCAACGCGGCCACTGCATGGCCTTGCAGCCAGCCGCGTTTCAACCAATCGCGTAGCAGCGCCTTTTCCCGATCGTTGAGGTCGGCGCGCGCCACCGGGTTGGCCAGAAAGCGGGCGGCGAGGGCGAATTGCGCGGGTTTGCGGGCATCGATCCCGGCAACTTCGGCGCGCCCCGTTTCGCTCAGCGCATAGGCGGCCGGTTCCGCCGCCCGCGTCGGGCGGCCGCTGCGGCGCAGCGCCGGCGGCAGCAGGCTGGCCAGGACCGCGCCCAGGGGGTGGTGATAGTAGCCGGCGGCGAAGCGCGCCAGCGCCAGCAGTTCGGCCGGCAGCGGTGGCGTGTCGCGGTCGATGTGCTTGAGCGCTTTCAGGGCGGCGGTCGGCACCTCGCTTTGTGTGGCCAATTCGACCAGCACGCCGACCAGCGTGCGCGGCCCGAAAGGGACATCGACGCGGCGACCGATGTCTGCCGCCTCCGCTTCCGGCGCCAGGTAGTCGAACAGGCGGTCGAGCGGGGTATCAAGGGCGACCCGGGCAAACTGGGTCATGGCAACGCGTATGCCCGACATCGGATGCGGCGAACACGCACGTTATTGGTGCGCTCGGCAACGCCGAAATGGGTGTCCACCGGGCCAGAATCCATGTTGCAGAGCCGCATTTCCATCGGTCAATTAACGCTCGAAGTTAAAGTGGTTTGTAACAACAGAAGGCGAAGCCGATGCCACTCAACGAGGTTTTCGAGTTGTCCACCGAACCTGTGGATAACCATGTGGACAAGCTGTCACCAAACCGTCAAAAACGCTTGTAGAACGGGCGCTTATGCCATTGGCCTGTTTTTTATGCACAAAACAAATTATTGAAAATCAATGAGTTACGTTCGACGGTTGGGTATATCCAAAGACAGGTGCGGGAAGTGAAGTCAAGCCTATTAATGTGCATAAGTGCTTGCTAATTTGCTGTTTTTCCGACGCTCTCGGGTGCGCTTGAGGCTGTTTCACCCGCACGGGAATCCAACGTGTCGGTGGCCCACTCCACCAGTGCGTCCTGCGCGCGGCCACCTGCGCCTGCGTTGCGGTGGTTGATCAGGAACACGATGACACGGCGACGCCCGTTCGGGGTGCGTGCGTAGCCGGCCAGATTACGCACGCCATTGAGACTGCCGCTCTTCAGCCAGGCCTGGCCTATGGCCGCGGAGCCGTTGAGGCGATTCTTCTGGGTGCCTTCCAGCCCCACCGCCGGCAACGAAGCGGCGAACTCGAACCAGGCCGATTGCAGGGTGGCCCAACGCAACAGTTTGGCCAGCGAGGCCGCCGAGATGCGCTCGATGCGGGAAAGACCGGCGCCGTTTTCCAGCACCAGCTTGCTGCATTCGAGGTCACGCTCCGCCAGCCAGGCGCGCAGCGCTCGTTCGCCCTTGTCCCAGGTGGCGGGCGCGCCGAATCGGGCGGCGCCAAGATTGAGCAGCAACATCTTGGCCATGACGTTGTTGCTGAACTTGTTGGTGTCGCGCACCAACTGCGCGACCGGCTGAGAGTCGAAATCCAGCAACGGCAGCGCCGTGGCAGGTGTCTGGCCGCTCACCACGTTGCCACTGAGTTGGCCACCCAACTCGTTCCACAGGCGGCTGAACCAGGCCGCCGTGGTGGCGTCCGGCGGCAGCAGGTTGAGGCTGACGGCCTGGTCGCCGCAAGCCATCGGATAACGGCCAGTCAGGGTAAGCTTGTCGGCATCCAGGGTCATCTGTTCGCGCGGGCCATTGCAGGCACCGTCGCCTGGCGTCAACTGGTTGGCGAGTGTGGGGGCTTCGAGCGGCGGGTCGAAACGCGCGGTGACCTTGACGCCATCGCTGGCAAGGCGCAAGTCCACCGTGTTGAAGTTGACCAGTAGCGCGGCGGGCGGAGCGTTGTAGGGACGCAGCGGCGCCTGGTCGAAGGCGCCGGGGTCGATCGGGTCGAGGCGGTAATAGCCGCCGTCGAGGATGACCTCGCCGCGTATCTCGCGCACCCCGCGCGCGCGGATTTCCCTGAGCAGGAGCCAGAAACGTTCGACGGTCAGGGACGGGTCGCCGCCGCCTTGCAGGATCAAGCGGCCATCGAGGACGCCATCCTTGAGCGTGCCGTCCAGCAGGACGCGGGTCTTGAAGGTGTGCGCGGGGCCGAAGCTGTCGAGCGTGGCCAGGGTGGTGACCAGTTTCATCACCGAGGCGGGATTCAGCGAGCGCGCGCCGCCATGTATCAGTATGGGTTCGGGGGAATCGAGGTCGTGCACCACGATGGCCACGTTGCTTTCGGGTATTCCGGCCTGGCGCAGGGCTTCGGCGACGGGTTGTGGCAGGTCGGCGTGGGCGCTGGCCGCCAGGAAAACGAGAACGGCGGCGGCAAGCCGCGGGTTGGGCAAAGCGCGGCGTGCCCAACCCACGCCGGTATCAACGTTCCACAAGGTCGTTCACATACCAGTCCATCGCCTCCAGCAGGCCTTCCTTGATGCGATGGCTGGGTTCATAGCCGAGCAGGGTCTTCGCCTTGGTGATGTCCGCCAACGAATGGCGCACGTCGCCGGCGCGAAAGTCGCGATAGCTGGGTTTGAAGCCTTTCAGATGTGGGAAGCGCGGCTCCAGAGTGGAGCGGATGGCCTCGAACAGGTCGTTCAGCGTGGTGCGATCGCCCACCGCGACGTTGTAGACCTGGTTGGCGGCGTCCGGGTGTTCGGCGGTCGCGGCCAGCAGGTTGGCCTGCACGGTGTTGGCGATGTAGCAGAAGTCGCGGCTGGTCTCGCCGTCGCCGTTGATGAATACCGGCTCGTTTTTGACCATCGCCGCCGTCCACTTCGGCACCACGGCGGCATAAGCGCCTTCCGGATCCTGGTGGGCGCCGAAGATGTTGAAGTAGCGCAGGCCGATGCACTTGAAGCCGTAGGCGCGGGCGAACACCTCGGCGTATTGCTCGTTGACCAGCTTGGTCACGGCATAGGGCGACAAGGGCTTGCCGATCACGTCCTCGACCTTGGGCAGGCCGGGATGGTCGCCGTAAGTGGAACTGGACGCGGCATAGACGAAACGCGCCACGCCGGCATCGCGCGCCGCCACCAGCATGTTGAGGAAGCCGTCGATGTTGGCGCCGTTGGTGGTGATGGGGTCTTCCAGCGAACGCGGCACCGAACCAAGCGCGGCCTGATGCAGCACGTAATCGACCCCTTTGCAGGCATGGTGGCAATCCATCTGGACGCGAATATCGCCCTCGTTGAACTTGAAGCGCGCCCACTGTTCCGGGGTGACCGCGTCGCAAATCTGCTTCAGGTTATGGCGATGCCCGGTGGCGAAGTTGTCCAGGCCGACCACGTTCTGGTCCAGCTTGAGCAGCGTTTCCAGCAGGTTGCAGCCGATGAAACCGGCCACGCCGGTGATCAACCAGGTTTTCGGGGCGGTGGGTAGGTTCGCGCGGAGTAGTTCGTAGGCGGTCATGTGGGGGAAGGGTAGCGCCGGCTTCTAGCCGGCTGTTTCAAAAGCCGGCTGGAAGCCGGCGCTACATTACAGCCGCCAGAGCTTGAAGCCGGCCGCCTTGATCGCCGCCTGGTCGTAAGCCGACTTCACATCGGTGAAAACGCCGCCTTTCTTCAGCTTGGCGGTGATCTCGGCCAGGCTCATGGCCAGGTATTCCTGGTGCGAGACGGCGGCGACGAGGGCTTCGGCGTCGTTCGGCAACTGGTCCCAGGGGGTCAGACTGATGCCGTACTCGTGTTCGGCTTCCGCCGATTCGGCGATGGGGTCGTGTACCGAGACGTCACAGCCGAAGGAGTGCAGTTCCTTGACCAGATCGGCGACCTTGGAATTGCGCAGGTCGGGGCAGTTTTCCTTGAAGGTGAGGCCGAGGACGATGACTTTGGCGCCTTTCACCGCGCAGCCGTTGTTGATCATGCCCTTCACGGTCTGCTGCGCCACATAGGCGGCCATGCCGTCGTTGATGCGGCGGCCGGCGAGGATGACTTGCGGGTGGTAGCCGAGCATGTCGGCCTTGTGGGTGAGGTAGTAGGGATCGACGCCGATGCAGTGGCCGCCGACCAGGCCGGGACGGAACGGCAGGAAGTTCCACTTGGTGCCGGCGGCTTGCAGCACTTCCAGGGTGTCGATGCCGAGGCGGTCGAAGATCAGGGCGAGTTCGTTCATCAGGGCGATGTTGAGGTCGCGCTGGGTGTTCTCGATGACCTTGGCGGCCTCGGCCACCTTGATGGAACTGGCGCGATGGACGCCGGCGGTAATGACCGAGGCGTACAACTCGGCCACAGCTTCGGAGGTGGGGCCGTCATCGCCGGAAACCACTTTCACGATCTTGGTGATAGTGCGTTCCTTGTCGCCGGGGTTGACCCGCTCGGGCGAGTAGCCGACGTGGAAGTCTTCCTTCCACTTCATGCCGGAATGCTTTTCCAGGAGGGGAATGCACACTTCCTCGGTGGCGCCGGGGTAGACGGTGGACTCATAGACCACTGTGGCGCCCTTCTTCATGTGCTTGCCGACCGTGGTGGAGGAGCCGACCAGGGGCGAGAAATCGGGGATGTGGGCGTCGTCGACCGGGGTGGGCACGGCGATGATGATGAAGTCGGCGCGGCTGATCGTGGCGGGGTCGGTGCTGACACTGAGCCGAGTCGCCGCTTTCAGGTCCGCCGTGCTGACTTCGCCGGTGGGGTCGCAGTAGTTCTTGTAATGCGTAATCTTGGCTTCCGAGAGATCAAAGCCGATGGTCTCGAACTTCTTGCCGAATTCCACGGCAAGGGGAAGGCCCACATAGCCCAGACCGACGACGGCGACAACTGGGGGGTTCATGAGGTCAGATCCTTGGGGTTTCGCGGGAAAGGTTGGGGGTGAGGGTGATGACGGAAGGTGGTAAGGGGCAATGCAATCAGGGGGGCTTGATTCCTGGCCTGCTCGGGCACGCTACCGCCCTGCCCGAGTGCTTACGCATTCAGCACAAGTTGGTTGTCCACTTGTTGCTTCGCTGAGTCGGGAAGATTTTTCCCATTTCCTCGGCAGCTTCCGGCTTGGGCCGGATATTTCTATTTGTGCGTTACAGGCCGGCGTTGGCGCTGGCTTGGTAGGAGTTTTAAAGTTTCTGTTCGCGTTGAACGTTGATGCTGGTACAGGCGAGCTTCCCCCTTTGGAAAAGTGGGGTTAGGGGGGATTTTCGGACGCCCGTGCGCGCGCAACCCGTGGAGAAATCCCCCTCAATCCCCCTTTGAAAAGGGGGAAGCCACTCTCGCTGACGCCCTTACTCATATCACCCGGTAACGCATACAGAGTCTTTGCAGAGAGAGGAACTCGGTTCTCGCCTGCTGCATGTGATTCGATGGAGAAAGCACATATGGCCATTTTAAAAGTGCCATCCTGGTTCGTTGCTTCGTTCATGCGTGTTCGTCGTGCTTGGCCAGTTCGTCGCGCATGGACTGGATTTCGGTTTTCATGGCGACGTATTCCTGTTCCTTGCGGGCGAGGTAGTTGCGGGTGAGTTGTAGCCTGGCTTTGATGCCTTCGGGGGTGAGCAGGTAGGCGTACTTGAGTTTGTTTTCCGCGCGCAGGAAGTTGCCGGCTTTAATGTGGCCTTTGTCGAGCAGGGCTTTGACCAGGTAGTTGGCCTTTCCCAGGCTGACCCCGAGGCGTTCCGCGAGCTGCCGTTGGCTGATTTCAGGCTCCGCTTCGACGATTTTTAGAATGCGGAGTTGGGCTTGTTCGGAGGGGGTCATGAGGCGCGTTCAGGATTTGAACGAGGATGGTAAGGGAAGATGGGGGGTAGGTTCAAGTGGCAAGGTTTATGGGGCAAGGGTTGTGAGTGTGGTCACCGAATTTGATGTTCCCTTTTTCACGTATGTCGATGGTTGCC
>CAZIUC010000002.1:0-252665 GCA_964542455.1 uncultured Thiobacillus sp.
GCCTACCGTTACCGCGCCACTTCTCGACTCTACCTTTGGAATCGTCGGCTGCAAAATGACCGCGTCGGTCCATTTTTCACCGGCTTCTTGCACCATAGCTGGGCTATGCGGCGGCGAATCCGGCAAAAACTGGCCTCGCCGGGGTCGTTTTTCGCTATCGACGACCAAAGTCCGGCAGGCTGCTAGCTACGGAAGCGACCCACTGTGCCGGACAGCAGATCGGCAAGCTGGCGCATTTTTTGCACGGTCTGGTCGGATTGGACGATGGCGTCTTCGGTGCCCGAGGCAAGATTGGTCAAGCGTTCGAGGTTGCGGGAAATCAACTGGCTGGCGTGTGACTGTTCCTTCACGGAATGGGTGATTCCGTCGATACCGAGTCGCGCTTCGAGGACCGCTGTGTGTGCCTGTTCGACGATGCGTGAAACTTCGCCGCCACGATTCGAGCCTTCTTCCAGCGCCGCTTCGCCTTGTTTGATCGCGGATTCGACCTGGCCGGACTGGGCGTTGAGGTCAGCGGTGACGCGAGTGATTTCATTGGCGTATTGCGCGGTTTTTTCCGCCAGTTTGCGCACTTCATCGGCCACCACGGCGAAGCCGCGCCCTTGTTCGCCGGCGCGGGCGGCTTCGATGGCGGCGTTGAGCGCGAGCAGGTTGATTTGCTCGGCGATGTCCTTTACGTGCTGAGTGGCGCCGATGATGCTCTGGGTGCTGTCGAGGAATTTCTCGACGGAATCGGACATGCCCTTGACCGCGCTCTGTACGCTACCCATGGCCAGGTCGAGGTGCTTCATGCGGGCAAGGCCCTGGTCGGAATAATCGGCGCTGCGCGCGGAGACTTGCTTGACTTGTTCGGCGTTGTCCGCCACCGAGGCGATGCTGGAGGACATTTCTTCCACGGCGGCGGCGGTGGAGGTCACGGCACCGGTTTGCTCGGCGGTGGCGCCACGTAGCCCGGAGGAGGCCTGTGCCAGATTGGTGGAGAGCGCATGCAGTTGTTCGGCATTGCCCTTGATGCCGTTGACCAGGGCTTGCAGGCCCGAGATGAAGCTGTTGAAGGCAATGGAGATACGGCACAACTCGTTATCGCCCTGAATTTGCAGACGCACGGTGAGATCGGCTTCCCCGGCCGCCAGGGATTCGATGGACCGACCCAGCAGATTGAGCTGGGACAGAATGCTGGCGACGATGCCCAGGGCGATGCCGAGGCCGACCAGGACCGCGATGATGGTCAGGATCAGGGCGATGGTCTGGGCATTCTCGGTGTTCTGCTGGACGGCTGCCTCGCGCGCATCGATCACGGCTTTCTGATCCTTGATCAGATCCAGCAGTGCTTGCCGGATCTCGCGCCAGACCGGGGTTTCACTGGTGTTCAGGCGGCTTTTCGCTACTTCGATATCGGCCTGTTTCACCAGATCGCGGATTTCCGCTTGCAGGGCTTTCTGGCGTTCTCGCGCTTCCGAGACCTTGGCGAGGGCTTCCGCCTGTTTGCCGCCGACACCGACCAGGGCGCGGGTTTCGTCGAGCAGCTTGTCCATCGTGCCACTGGCCTTTTCAAAGTTCTCGTAGGCCTTGGCGTTGCTCGGGTCGAGGATGATATTGCGTAGCGCCTGGCCCATTTGCAGGC
The DNA here is from genome assembly GCA_964542455.1 of uncultured Thiobacillus sp. GTDB lineage: Bacteria > Pseudomonadota > Gammaproteobacteria > Burkholderiales > Thiobacillaceae > PFJX01. Next base: position 1,625 of record CAZIUC010000002.1, read on the forward strand.
CGTTGGCATACAGCTCGGTGTAGTCGAGGAGCACCCGCTGTTCCTGATTGATGAAGCTGGTGAATTCCGCCTTGGCGCGGTTCAGCGCCTGCCAGGAAACCAGTGTGGACACCAGGAACAGGGCGACGACGGACGTCAGCAGGATGATCAGTTGGGTGCGAATCTTGAACTTGCGCAGGTTCAGCATGGAGAGCCTTTATCGGAACGGATGGGGCGGCGAAAGCGCCACTGCTTGTCGCTTTACGGCACTTCGGCCGCAAACTTAAGGTGATTTCCGGGTAAAACGATTGCCTGGAGATGCTCCGGGGCGCGCCGCGCGCGTCCTTGGGCTCAGTGCTCGTCCTTGCCGCCCGGCAAGCTGAATACCGGCAGGGTCCAGTCCCAGATAATGGCTCCCAGGCGCAGACCGGCGATGCCGGCCATGCCCAGAAGGGCGGCCAGGGTGCGGTCGACGAAGAATTGCAGGAGCAGATAGGCGGCCACGCCGGCAATGGCCGCCGTGGCATAGATGCGGCCGCGGCGCAGGATCATCGGCACCTCGGCGCACATCATGTCGCGCAACACGCCGCCGGCCGCGCCGGTGAGGGTGCCCATGATCACCACGACGATGCCACCGTGGCCGGCGTGTTCGGCGATCTGTGCGCCGCCGATGCTGAACAGCGCCAGTCCCAGCGCATCGGCGATCAGAATCTGGCGCCCGGGCGGATGCCGGTAGCGGGCATAAATCACGGTGAGCAGAGCGGCGATCAGGCTGACATAAACATAGGTGGTGTCGGCGATCCAGAACACCGGATGACGGTTGAGCAGAACATCGCGCAGGGTGCCGCCGCCGGTGGCGGTGACCAGAGCGATCACCACCACGCCGAGCAGATCGAAATGGCGCCGCCCGGCCGCCAGCGCGCCGCTGATGGCGAACACCGCCACGCCGAGTAGTTCGATGCCATGCAGCAGGGTCATGGCGCGCCGTAGCCACCGCCGCCCGGCGTTTCCAGGACGAAGACATCGCCGGGCTGTAACTCGAACTTGCCGATGCCGGCGATCTCTTCCCGCGAGCCACCGGGGTTGCCATCCGCGCGTTCGATCCACTGCCTCCCGGTCGCGCCCGCCTCGCCGCCCGCCAGACCGAAACCGCCGACCTGGCGGCGCAGGGCCAGCAGGTTGGCGCGCATGGGGGAGAGAAAACGAATCCGCCGTTCGACCCCCGCGCCGCCGGGGTATTGTCCGGCGCCACCGGAACCCCGGCGGATGGCGAAGCGCTCCACCCGAACCGGGTAATTCAGCTCCATCACTTCAGGGTCGGTCAGGCGCGAGTTGGTCATGTGGCTGTGCACCGCGCTGGCGCCGGCAAAGCCTGGCCCGGCGCCACAACCGCCACACACGGTTTCGTAATACTGGTGGGTGGCGTCGCCGAAGGAAAAGTTGTTCATGGTGCCCTGCGAAGCGGCCAGGGCGCCGAGCGCGCCGTACAGCGCGTCGACGATGTTTTGCGAGGTTTCCACATTGCCCGCCACCACGGCGGCGGGGTAGGCCGGGTTGAGCAGGCAGCCTGGCGGCAGGCGTATCTCCAATGGGCGCAGCACCCCGGCATTGAGCGGAATGTCGGCAGTCACTTGATAGCCGTCCAGCGGCTCTCGACGCTCCCCTCCCCCCCCGGGGGAGGGGTTGGGGGTGAGGGGGGCGGGCTTGGCGTCACCGCCATGCCCGCCGATCAGCGTGCGGAACACATACAGCACGGCGGAATGGGCGATGCTGGCCGGCGCGTTGAGGTTGCCCGGCTGTTGCGGACTGGTTCCGGTGAAGTCGATGACGGCGCGGCTGGCCACATGATCGATGCGGATGCTCACATCGATGTGGCCGCCTCCATCCAGCGGCACACTGAACACCCCATCTTTCAGCTTCCCCAACAACCGTTGCACCGCCGTTTCCGCGTTGTCCTGCACGAAGCCCATGTAGGCCAGCACCGCTTCGGCGCCGACTTCGCCTTCCAGTTGCCGCAGCAGGCGCGCGCCGAGATGGCAGGCGGCGACCTGGGCTTGCAGGTCGGCAAGGTTCTGCTCGGGGTTGCGGGCAGCCAAACTCCCCCCTTTCTCAAAGGGGGGCTGGGAGGGAATTGGCGAAGCACGGAATGCCACCACCTGCTGAAATCCCCCCCCGGCCCCCCTTTGAGAAAGGGGGGAGGCGCACTCGCCGGCGTTCGTGCCGAAATCAACGCCACTCAGCCAGGCCCGCACCTCGGATTCCAGCATCCGCCCCTCGCGCACGATCAGCATGCCGTCGGAAAGACAACCTTCCTGGTCGATGTGCGTGCTGTCGGCGGGCATGGAGCCGGGGGCGATGCCGCCGACATCGGCGTGATGGGCGCGCGCGGCGGTGAAGTAGCGCAGGGTCGTGCCCGACACGTCGAACACCGGCATGACCACGGTGATGTCCGGCAGGTGGGTGCCGCCGGCATAGGGCGAGTTGATCAGGTAGGCATCGCCGGGGCGCATTCCCGAGTTGAAGCGTTGCAGGATCGCCCGTACCGAATCCCCCATGCTGCCCAGATGCACGGGGATATGCGGGGCGTTGGCGATAAGGTCGCCCTTGGCGTCGAACAGGGCGCAGGAGAAATCCAGACGCTCACGGATATTCACCGAGCGGGCGGTCATTTGCAGAGTGCGGCCCATGTCCTCGGCCAAACTCATGAAACGGCGATTGAACAGGGTCAGCCAGGTGGGGTCGGGGCGGCTGCAATCGGGACGGCAGTTTTGTAGTTCAAGCGCCGTGAGCAGGAGATCGCCGCGCGTGGTCATTTCCGCGCGCCAGCCCGGTTCCACCACGGTGGTACTGCCGGCTTCGACGATCAGCGCGGGGCCATCGACGATTTGCCCTGCGCAAAGACTTTCGCGCCGGTAGATCGGAGTGGGGCGCCACTTGCCTTGCAGGAAAACCGGGCGTTGAACGACTGGCTGGCCCGGTTGTTGTGCGCTGGGCGGGAAAGCCTGTGGTTCATCGCCGCCGGTGACGGTTTCCGATTCCAGCGCGGCGCAGATCAGGGCGCGGTTCGGGTCGGCGAAGCCGAAGCGGGCCTGATGTTCGGCGTGGAAGGAGGCGGTCATTTCCGCCAGGCTGGCGAGGGGAATGGCGAGGGTGGTGTCGGAGCCGGTGTAGCGGAGAAGGAGGCGGTGCTTTTCTCCCTCTCCCTCCGGGAGAGGGCCGGGGTGAGGGAGCAACGCTTGATCCAGCCACCACTGGTAATCAAACGTGGTTCCCTCTCCCCCGGCCCCTCTGATGGAACTACCAAGCATGCGACTTGGCGGGCAAACAACGCCCGCCAAGTCGCTGCTTGCCCCGATGGGGGAGGGGAGCAGGGCTTCCACCGCCACCTGCTTCACTTCCCGCCGTTCCGCCAGGCCGATGCCGTAAGCCGACAGCACCGAGGCGAACGGCGAGATCAGCACCCGGCCGATGCCCAGTCGCCGCGCGACCGCGCAGGCATGCTGGCCGCCGGCGCCGCCGAAGCTCATCAGAGTGTAATCCGCCGGGTTGACGCCGCGCGCCAGGGTGATGTGGCGGATGGCGTCGGCCATGTTCTCCACTGCGATGTCGAGAAAACCTTCGGCCAGGCGTTCCGGGCTGTATTTCAGGTCCAGGCCGGCATTGACCCGCGCGGCCATTTCGGCAAAAGCGGCCGCCACACACTTGCCGTCCAGTGTCTGTCCGCCATCCGCGCCGAACACGGCGGGAAAGAAGTCGGCCTGAATGCGGCCCAGCAGCAGGTTGGCGTCGGTCACCGCGAGGGGGCCGCCGCGCCGGTAGCTGGCTGGGCCAGGCAGGCTGCCGGCGGAGGCGGGGCCGGCGAGCAGGCGGCCGCCGTCGAATTCAAGGATGGAGCCGCCACCGGCCGCGACGGTATGCACGCCGAGCATGGGCACGCGGATGCGGTGGCCGCTGATGCGGGTGTCCAGGCTTCTTTCAAACTCGCCGCTATAAAGCGACACGTCGGTGGAGGTGCCGCCCATGTCGAAGCCGATCAGTTTGTCGAAGCCGGCCGCGCGGCCCGCCTTGGCCATGCCGATGAGGCCGCCGGCGGGGCCGGAGAGCACGCTGTCCTTGCCCTGGAAATGCGCGGCGTCGGTCAGGCCGCCGTTCGACTGCATGAATTCCAGCCGGGTGTCGGCCGGCAGGGCGCCCGCGACCTGGGCGACATAGCGGCGCACGGGCGGCGACAGGGTGGCGTCGAGCACGGCGGTTTCCGCGCGCGGCACGAATTTGATCAGGGGGCTGGCCTGGTGCGAGAGGCTGATCTGGGTGAAGCCGGCGGCGCGCGCCAGTTCGCCGGCAGCAAGTTCATGTATCGGGTTTTTCCAACTGTGCGGGAAGGCGATGGCGCACGCGGACAGGCCACCGGCATGTGCCTGGCGCAGCGCCTCAAGTAGCGCGTCGGTATCCAGTGGAATAAGTACATCGCCCGTAACCGCCAGGCGCTCGTCGGCTTCGATGGCTTGGATATGGAGCGGTGCCGGCTTGCGAATGTCCAGGGCGAAGATGTCTGGCCGTGCCTGGTCGCCGATTCCCAGCGCGTCGGCAAAGCCTCGGGTGGTGACCAACAGGGTGGCCTCTCCACTGCCGGTGAGCAGGGCGTTGGTGCCCACGGTGGTGCCCATCTTGACGGCCTCGATCAGGCCGGTCTGGATCGGGTCGCAATCGAGCAGATCTAGCTGGCGACGGATGCCGGCGATCGCCGCGTCCTGATAATGCTCCGGGTCTTCCGACAGCAATTTGTGCTGGATCAGCCGCCCGTCTGGCGCGCGCGCGATGATGTCGGTGAACGTGCCGCCACGGTCGATCCAGAATTGCCAGCGGTTCATGCGACGGGTTTGCAATAGACCACGACGCGATCGCGCCCCGCGTTCTTGGCCTGGTACAGGGCGGTATCGGCGGCGGTGATGAGGGCATCACCGGTTTCCGCATGTTCCGGCAGTTCCGCCACGCCCAGCGAGATGGTGATACGGCCCAGGGCGTGTTGCTGATGGCGAAGCTCCAGTTCGCGCACCTTGAGACGCAGCGCCTCGGCACGCTCGGCGGCCGTTTCCAGGGTGGATTCGGGCAACAGCAGCAGGAATTCCTCGCCGCCATAGCGGCAGGCCATGTCGGTTTCCCGTACCTGGCTGGATAGCAGCTTGCCGACCTCTCGCAGAACCTCGTCGCCGGCTTCGTGGCCGAACTGGTCGTTGAAGTGTTTGAAGTGGTCGATGTCCAGCATGATGGCGGTGAGACTGCGTGCTTTGCGCCGCGCCAGTTGCACTTCGTGCAGCAATACTTCATCCATGTGGCGGCGATTGTAGAGGCCGGTGAGCGGGTCGTGCAGAGACAGGTAGCGCAGTTCCTCGGTGCGGGTGAGGAGGGCATCCTGGGCCGCGCGCTGGGTGCTGACGTCGAGCAATATCCAGATCGAGCCGCCTTGCGGATCGGACGAATCGAGCAACTTGCCGGAGAGATAGCCCCAGAAAGTGCTGCCATCCTTGCGCCGCAGCAACCGCTCGGTCTGGTAATGGTCGCCGCGCGCCAGGGCTTCGTAGCCGACGCTGCCGACTTCGTCCGCGTCCTGCTCGCTGTTGTAGATAAGGCGTGCGGACTGGCCGGTCACTTCGTCGGGTTCGAAGCCGAACATCTGCTCGAATTTGCTGTTGGTCCAGACGAAATGGCGATCACGCAGGTGGACGATGCCGACCACGGCGTTGTCCAGCAGGACGCGCTGTTCCGCCAGCGCCTGGTTGCGTTCGGTGACGTCATGGATGACGGAATAAAGCAGGGTGCGATCGCCTTCGCGTACCGGGCCGGTGAACACTTCCACGTCGCGTATCTCGCCGCTGGCCAGGCGGTGTCTGAAATTGAAATAGAGACGCCGGACCGCTTTCGCATCCGCCATTTCCGCCGCCAAAGCGTGTGGTGACAGGATGTTGATGTCACTCATCTTCATCTCGCTGAGCCGTGCAAGCGGGTAGCCATAGTAGGCGGCCGCCGCTGGATTGGCCTGGACGATTCGGCCATCGGCCGGGTCGACGATCAGCTTCACCGCCTGGTTGGTCTCGAACATCTGGCGATAGCGGTTTTCGCTTTCCGCCAGGGCGGCGGTTTTTTCGTGGGCCAGTGCCTCGGCGCGTTCGCGCGTGGTAATGAGATTGCGGGTGAGCGCGAACAACAACAGGCTGAAAAGCAGGCCAGCCACCAGAACCAGTTGGGATTGGTGTGAGTGGATTTCACTTTCGAACTCGGGCAGGGAGTGCATGACCAGGGTCCAGGCACGGCCACCAAACTCGATCTGGCTGGTTTTGCTGGCAAACGGCTTATGCGCATCCTCGCGGAACAGGCGCTCGGACTGGTCGGAGTCATAGAGTTCCATCGCTTTGCCAACCGTCTCGCCGTCAAAAATTTCCAGGTCCATGTCAGGGCTACCGGCCGTGCCCAGGATGCCACGCATCAGGTCATCCGTGCGATAGGGCGCGTAGACCCAGCCGGTCAATGCGGCATGGCGTTGCGCCTGGCTACCCAGTGGAGCGCCATGCCGATAAGTCGGGACATAGAGGAGGAAACCGTTTTGTTCTTCCGCGCCGTTTTCCTGGACCAGCCTGACTTTGCCGGACTGGCTTGGCAGGCCGCTGTCTCGCGCGCGACGCATGGCGGCCTGGCGCACCGGTTCGCTGAACATGTCATAGCCGAAATCGCGTTGATTACGCGCGTTGAAGGGTTCCAGATAGACGATCGCGCTGTATTCGGCGCGGTCACCCTCCGGCCACAGTTTGTAGCGAGGGAAACCCTCGGCCTGTACTTCGCGGACATGCGCTTCGCGTTGCGACGCGGGAATATGGCGGGCGTAGCCCATGCCAAGGAGGCCGGGGTACTGGATGGAAATATTCAGGCTTTCGACATAGGCGTGCCATTCCTCGCGGCTGACCTCTCGCGATGCCGCGAACAGAGCGGCGCCGCCTTGCAGGAGCATTTCATAGGCCCGCATGCGGTTGCGTATGGCGGTTTCGATCTGGTCTGCTCGGTGGCCGAAATGTCCCCGCGCTTCATGTTCGACCGCCACGATGTTGAAGCGCCACACCAATAGCGTCAGCCCCAACGCGGCCACAAGCACCAGCCAGGGCAGGGCCGCACTCCGCCTTTGGAGGCGGGCGAGAAACATCTCTGCTGGTTTGGGGGAGGTCATGGGTAATCAGGATGCCGTGATGGGGATGGCCGAATCTCTTCTAAAGGTCGATCGGGCGACGCCGTCTCGCCTCGCCGGACAAGCCGCTAAAGCGATTGGTCGAGCAACAGCGAGGTGGCCCTATTGGCGAGTTCATCAACATCTTCGTCTCCCAGCATAAGCCATGCCAGAGCGGGCTCGGAGAGTCGACTCCATTCGCTGTCGTTCTGGTTTCGCGTCGCGCGGCTCTCGATCTGGCCGGCCAGATGGGAAAGCGCGACCAGGCTTTTGACCTCCGAGGCGGTCTGGCTGGAGAACAGGTCCGGGTCGTGATGGCGCGCGATTGCTTCGCGCAAGCTCTCCGGCAATAGCCAGTTGCGCGCGACGATACTCCCGACCACGGCATGATTGACCCCGTGGCGGGTGTCCTCCACCGTGGTGAAACCAGGCGAATCGGGCTGGTTGGCCAGGCGCAGGGTGTCCTTGTAGTTCTTGAAGCGGCGCATCAACAAGGGAATGCCGGCATCGCGGAACAAGCCGAACAGATGTGCGCTGTCGCGGTCGTGCCCCAGCTTGCCGGCCAGCCAGGCTGAGAGCATGGCGATGCGCGCGGACTGGTCCCAGAAACGCTCGATCCCCTGGGTGTTGAGCGTGGTCTTCAGGGCCAGGCTGTTGACCAAGGTGGAAACCTGCCGCAATCCCAGCATGCTGACGGCTTGCTGAATGGATCGCACCGGGTTGCGCAGTCCGAACAGCGGTGAGTTCACCGTTTTCAGCAGCGCCGCCGCCACGCCGACGTCGCGCGAGATGGCGTCGGCGATGACCATGAGGTCAGGCTCTTCCTTCGACTTCTCGTCCATTACCGCCAACACGACAGCGGGGCGCGGTGGGATGCCGATGGCCGCGACCAGCTTTTCGGCGTCTTCTCGGGAGAGTTCTGTCATGGGGGGGTAGGGATGCGCGCGAGGGTGAAACTAGAACCCCCCTTTACCAAAGGGGGGAAGGGGGGATTTCTCCGAGGGTGGCGTGATTGCAGGCGTCGCAAAATGCCTGATGAGGACCCTACCCTTCGGTACCCCAACCCCCCTTTGGGAAAGGGGGGAGTGAATGACGAGACAGCCACCCACTCGCCCGCGCTGGAACGGACCGGGCTCAAATCCCGCGCAGCAGTTCGTTGATGCCGACCTTGGAGCGGGTCTTGGCGTCCACCTGCTTCACGATCACGGCGCAATACAGGCTGTATTTGCCGTCGGCGGAGGGCAGGTTGCCGGAGACCACGACTGAGCCAGCCGGGATGCGGCCATAGGAGACCTCCCCGGTTTCGCGGTTGTAGATCTTGGTGCTTTGGCCGATGTAGACGCCCATCGAGATGACGCTGTTGTCCTCGACAATGACGCCCTCCACCACTTCGGAACGGGCGCCGATGAAGCAGTTGTCGCCGATGATGGTGGGGCCGGCCTGCACCGGCTCCAGCACGCCGCCGATGCCGACGCCGCCGGACAGGTGCACGTTCTTGCCGATCTGCGCGCAGGAACCGACGGTGGCCCAGGTATCGACCATGGTGCCTTCATCGACGTAGGCGCCGATGTTCACGTAGGAAGGCATCAGCACCACGTTCCTGGCGATGTAGGAACCCTTGCGCACGGAAGCCGGCGGCACCACGCGGAAGCCGCCTTCGCGGAAGTCGCGGCTGTTGAAGTCGGCGAACTTGGAGGGCACCTTGTCGTAGTAATTGGTGAAGCCACCCTTGATGAAGGCGTTGTCTTCCAGGCGGAACGACAGCAGTACCGCTTTCTTGATCCACTGATGGGTGACCCAGTTCTGGCCCTCGGTGCGCTCGGCGACGCGCAACTGGCCCATGTCGAGCAGGTCGATCACGGCCATGACCGCGTCCTTGACCTTGGGCTCGACGTTGCGCGGAGTGATGTCGGCGCGGCGCTCGAAGGCTTCTTCGATGATTTGTTGCAGTTCTTGCATGGTGAATCCTTATTCAGGTTGGTAAATGAAATCAGCCGTAGGGTGCGCCGCGCGCACCAGTCCGTATCCGGTGGTGCGCGCGGCGAAACCTACGGAATCAATGGTTTGTGCCCGTTTCAACGAAATCCACGATCCGCCGCGCGGCCTCGATGCACGGTTCCAGCCCATCGACCAGCGCGATGCGAATGAAGCCCCGGCCCGGGTTCACGCCTTTCGCCTCGCGCGCCAGAAAGGAGCCGGGCAGCACGGTGACGTGTTTGTCGCGGTACAGGTCGCGGGCAAAAGCGGCATCGTCACCGCCGGGCCGCCCCGAGGTGACGATTGCTCCCCCTCGGGGGGACGCGAGCGTATGCGAGCAAGGGGGCTGTCTCTCGTCGCCACCGGGCACTTTCGCCCAGAGGTAGAAGGCGGCATCCGGCGCCTCGAATTCCAGGGTGCCATGCAGGATGGGCATCACGGCGGCGAATTTCTCGCGGTACTGGCGGCGGTTTTCATGAACATGGCCTTCATCGCGCCAGGCGGCGGCGGAGGCGGCCTGTACGGCGGGATTCATGGCGCTGCCGTGGTAGGTGCGGTAGAGCAGGAATTGCTTGATGAGTTCGGCGTCGCCCGCGACGAATCCGGAACGCAGGCCGGGCACGTTGGAGCGTTTCGACAGGCTGTTGAACACCACCAGATTACGGAAGTCGCGCCCCAGTTCCTTGGCCGCCGTCAGCGCGCCCAGCGGCGGCTGCCCTTCATGGAAATAGATTTCCGAATAGCACTCGTCGGAAGCGATGACGAAGCCGTGACGGTCGGACAGCTCGAACACTTCACCCCAGTCGGACAGGCTCATCACCTTGCCGGTGGGGTTGCCGGGCGAACAGACGTAGGCCAGTTGCACCGTCTCCCACATATCTTCGGGAATGGTGGCGAAATCGCAGCGGTAGCCGTTTTCCGGCAGGGTGTTGAGGAAATAGGGTTTGGCCCCCGCGAGCAGGGCGGCGCCCTCGTATATCTGGTAGAAGGGGTTGGGCGCGAGCACCCGCTTCACATGTTTGCTCGGGTCGATCACCGCCTGGGCGAAGGAGAACAGCGCTTCGCGGCTGCCGTTCACCGGCAGAATCTGCCCGTTGGGTTCGAGGTCGACCCCATAGCGCATGCGGCACCAGATCGAGATCGTCTCGCGCAAATCCTCGCTGCCCTGAGTGACCGGGTAGCTGGACAGGCCTTGCAGGTTCGCGGTGAGGGCTTCCTTGATGAATTCCGGCGTTGCGTGCTTGGGCTCGCCAATGGAAAGATTCACTGCCCGCAGTTCGGGATTGGGCGTCACTCCGGCGAATAATTCGCGCAGACGCTGGAACGGGTAAGGCTGAAGTTGGTTCAGGCGCGGGTTCATAAGGTTGCGGACCCGATTCATATTGGAAAAAGGGCGCGAATTATATGCCTTCGAGTCGTTGGCTGGCCCCGCTGGCTTTGCTTGTCGCGGCGACCACCTGGGGATTGATCTGGTATCCCTATCGCATTCTGGAGCAGGCGGGTCTGAGCGGTAGCTTGGCGTCCGTGCTGACCTACCTGGTCGCGCTGCCGCCGTTGTTGATCCTCGCCATGCGCCAGCGCCTGGTCGATCCGGAGGAACGCGGCCTGATGGTCGCACTTGCTTTGGTCTCCGGCTGGACCAACCTGGCCTATGTACTGGCGGTGATCCACGGCGAGGTGATGCGGGTCATGCTGCTGTTCTATCTGGCGCCGCTATGGACCGTGCCGTTCGCGCGCATGCTGCTCAACGAGCACGCCAGCCGCGTCGCCTGGTTGGTGATCGCGCTGGCGCTGACGGGTGCCTGGGTCATGCTGGCGGGGGCGGGTGGTTTGCCCGTGCCGCATAACACCGCCGAGTGGCTGGGGTTGTCGGCTGGCATCGGTTTCGCGCTTGCCAATGTACTCACGCGCCGACTCAAGTCCGCGCCCATCGCCTTGCGTTCACTTTGGGTATTCGCCGGGGTGGTGACGGTTTCCACGCTCTATGCCACTGCTGAAGGTGCCGCGCCGGGAGCGGTGCGCGTGCTCGACGGCAACGGCTGGTGGCTGGTGGCGGCCATCGCCCTGGCGCTGTTGTTCGCCACCTTCACCATGCAATACGGGCTGTCCCACACCCCCGCCAATCGGGCCGTCGTCATCCTGCTGGCGGAATTGGTGGTGGCCGCGCTGTCCAGCCGCTGGCTGGCCGGCGAGGTGATGGCGATGCACGAATGGATAGGCGGCGGCATGATCGTCGCCGCCACCCTGTTTTCCGGAAGGATGGAAAAAGATGTCTGAACTGGTTTCGCCCGTGGTTTCGTTACTCCACGCTTCCCTGCTGGTCGCCGACCTGGAAAGGTCACGCGCGTTCTACGAAGGCGTGCTCGGCCTGCAACCCAACCCGGCGCGGCCGACCATGAGCTTCGCCGGGGTCTGGTACGACGTCGGCGCCGGCCAGATCCATCTCATCAACCTGCCCAACCCGGACCCGATCGACGCGCGCCCGGAACATGGCGGCCGCGACCGCCACACCGCGTTGGGGGTGACGAATTTCATCGCCATGCAAGCCCGCCTCGACGCCGCCGGCCTGCCCTACACCCTCAGCCGCTCCGGCCGCGCCGCGCTGTTCGTGCGCGACCCGGATGGGAATGCGCTGGAGTTGGTTGAGGTGTAGGCCGGACTGGACGTGATCTGAAACCCACGACGGTTGCAGGGTGGTGAGTGTTGAAAACTGTTTCGTCCCGAGCATTTCGGTCTTAATCCCTTCTTTTTCAGGTCTGTGATTCAGTAAAGCGAAGATCGCAAAAAGGAACACACACGCGGCGCGCTCACCTTCTGGGATGTTTTGCCCAAGCCCGCGAAAAACAGCATGGGCATGGAGGTGATGACGCCTCACTACGGCGACTATTACAAAGGCGAGAGCACACCCCACGATTCCGGCCAACCCATTCCCATCGTCTTCCTGGTTGTCCCCGAGAGGGCGGAGTTCAGCTTCCACCTTACTTGCGACACGCGCCGACTGCCGGAACCGCTACCCGCCACCTGGCAAGACCTGATGCGCGCCGCGTTCGCGCACGCCTTCGATTGGCTCGGCTTCGGCGCCAAGACGGCGGTGGGGTATGGGGCAATGAAGCGGGACGATCAACGCGAAGTAACTATGAGCAAGGAGCGGGAAGAGCGTGCCAGCCTAGCCTTGCAGGCTGCGGAAGCCAGGCGTCTGGACGAGGAAAAGAAAGCCGCGTGGGCAGGCATGAGTCCCGTCGAACGTGCCATTCAGGAGTTTCTGGATACCCGCCCGGACAAGAACGCGCCGGAAATCTCCGCCGTCATTGGTGCGGTCAAGCAAGGGCACATGGCGGAACACAAGGTGGCCGTCGCCGAGTGGCTCAAGGCCAGGATGCAGGCGGAAAAGGGCCAATGGAAGGAAACCAGCCAGGCCAAAAACCCCGACAAAGACCGCGAGTACCAGAACACCTCACTGGTCATGAGATGGCTACGGGGCGAGTAATGCGGTCAGGCGGAACTGCTGCATTTTTTGCACACACTGACAAATATCCACCCCAACTTACGCCCTCAGTGCTTCAGATGCGGCGCAAACAAAATGATCCAGGCTTCGCGCGGGGTGACGATGCGTAGCGTGCCCGACTGCTTCCAGCCCAGCACCCGCTTGTCGCCGGTCACGAACAGATCGGCGCTTGCCGCGACGGCGGCGGCCACCAGGCGGGCGTCGTTGTCGTCGCTGGGGTCCGGCACATCGGAAATCAGTTCGACCTCATCGAACATCGCTCGCGCGAGTGCGATCTCCTCGCTCGAAAACCTGAGTTTGCGGACCAGCAGGTCGGACAACTCAGCCCACACGAGCTCGCTGCCCAACACCTCGTTTGCCTCGAACAATTGTTTGACCAGCACCTCGCACAAACCCGGCGTCGCCACCGCGCTGAACCAGACATTGGTATCCAGGAAGACTCTCACAATACTTCACGGAAAACGTCTTCCTCAGTCAGGATGCCTACCTCCTGGGCGCGGGGTACCGCTATGGCGCGCAGGGCATCCAGACGCTCACGAAAAACTCGGGCACGCAAGGCATCGCGCACCACTTGGCTGCGGCTTTTCCCGGTCATCTCGCAGATGGCTTGAAGGTCTTGCGTCTCTTTTTCCGACAGACGCACGGTCAGGGTGGTTTGCATAAAAGAGCTCCTATTTGTGTTACATCGTAATACGAAGGTTAGCATGAACGCGCTTGTTGATTCCCGCTTCGGCATCCATGCGAAGGTTCCTTTGCGTGCTGCCCTCGCGGCCTGATTGGAACAACACGAAACCATTTGATGGAGTCATCCCATGCTTGGCGCCCTATTCGGTGACATCGCCGGTTCGGTTTACGAATGGAACAACGTCAAGACCAAGGACTTCCAGCCTCTGGTTGCGCAGCGTGCGTTTTTTTCCGATGACACGGTACTGACCATCGCGGTGGCGGATGCCTTGCTCAACCACCGCCCGCCGGCCGAGGCGTTGAAGGATTGGGGGCGGCGTTATCCGGATGTGAGTTGGGGCGGGCGCTTTTCCCGCTGGCTGTTTTCCGACGAGACCGCGGCCTACGGCAGTTTCGGCTCCCAGGTACTGAAAGACTTGTATGTGACCACCGGGACGGTATGACCCATGTTGTATCTACTCAACTCCCCCGTGCTTACTGCCTACGGCGACTGGCGTTTCTCGGGGCCGCTCGCTCTGGATGAGGCGCGGGCGCTGCTGTCGGGGGGCTTCGTCTCGGCCATCGGCCATGATGGCGCGGCGCGGTTTCTGACTTGTTTGTTGGGGGTCGAGGTGCCAGTCAACCGGGTGGCTGTGGAGATGCGATTGGGCGATGCCGCCCTGGTGTTGCGCCTGACCAAACGCCTCCCGGAAGGTGTGGTGCTATCTGATGTGGAACTGATAGCGTGGCCCTGTGAATTGGGTTTGCTGACACGCCTGCGTTGACCTGCCTGTTAAGCGGGGATGCAGAAGTGATGATCGCCAAGAAAGTGCTTTTCCGGGATGGGCTGTGCAGTCCATTAGCCGAAGTAAGCCTGTAGCGCAGCCGTCTCGCCTGCTTCGTGAACCTGATCAGAAGGACGAAGCAGGCGAGACGCCTGCGCTACAGGTGGGCCTCCGGCGTCCCCCGGCTAATGGACAATTTGGGTTAAAGACGCCGTCTGGAAGCCGGCGCTACAACGATCTATACCCCGCCGCCTCGATGCACCGTGGCGTAATAGATTTTTTCCAGTTCCAGCTTGTGCTTGGTTTCTTCGCTGGCGAGGTATTGGAACAGGTCGCGGATTGGGCCGGCCGGTGTGGTTTGCGCCAGTTCGGTGTAGTGCCGCATGGCGGCGTGTTCACGCCCCATGGCGTACTGCAACACGGCCTGGTCGTCCGGCTGATCGCCGAGATTCGGCAGGTGCAGGCAGTCGGAAAACTGGCTGTCGCTCGCCGGGCGCTCGATTTCATCCTGGATCTGTTCGCTGATGTCGCCGCGTTGGGCGAGGGCGCCGAACAGGTCGAAGTGGACCTGCTCTTCCGCCGCCAACTCCTCGACCAGGTAGCGGATGCGTTTGCTGACCTTGGGGATCAGTCCGGCATAGAAATCGCGCGCGCTGGCTTCGAATGAGGTGGCCACTTCGAGGATTTCACGCAAGGTGGTCTTGCCGCGCAGGCGTTCGATGCCGTGGGCGGTTCCTTCAGCGGGTTGCGTCATTTTGTTATCTCCATGGCCGCGTGAATGCTGGCGGCGACGCGGTGGCCGTCGGCGACGGCGGTCACGACATCGGGGCCGTTCACCATGTCGCCCGCCGCCCACAGCCAGGACTCGCTGGTGCGTCCCGCCGCGTCGATCTTCAGACGACCGCGATTCCATTCCAGGGATTCGGTCAGCGCATCGCCGAGTAGCGAGGTGTCAGCAAACTGGCCGATGGCTTCGATCACCGTGTCGCAGGCGTGGATGGTTTCACCCGCCGGGTCATAGCTCGGCGCGAATCGGTTGTGCTCGTCGAAGATGGAAAGGACTTTCCAGGTCTTGAGGCCGATCAACTTGCCGCCGGCGCTGATTTCGCAGCCCTGCGGGCCGCAGTTGTCGCGGATGACGATGCCTTCTTCCAGCGCTTCCTTGATCTCGTCGGGGTCGGCCATGAAGTGCTGTTGATCTTCCAATGCGGTCACCACCACATCGACCTGGCCGTACTGCTGTTTCTGCATGCGCGCCAGTGAGCGGGCGATATCCATGGCGACATTGCCGCCACCGATCACCACCGCGCAGTGGGGTAGCTCGAACGGCTCTCCGGCGGTGATCTTGTTCAGCAGATCCACGGCCCGGAAGACCTTTTCGTGCTCCGAATGCGGAATCCGGGTCTGACGCCCCTGTTGCAGGCCGAGGGCGATCAACACGGCGTCGTGCGTGTCGCGCAGTTCTTCCAGGCTGATGTCGCGGCCGATCTTCACGTTGCAGCGGATATCGACGCCGACTGAGCGAATCACGTCGATGTCGCGGTCGATGCGGTCGTAAGGCAGGCGATATTCGGGGATGCCCCAGCGGGTCATGCCGCCGGGCTGGTCCAGCGCCTCGAACACCGTGACGGCATGGCCTTGCTTGGCCAGGTCGAAGGCGGCGGTCAGCCCAGCCGGGCCGGCGCCGACGATGGCGACACGGCGGCCGCTCGCCGTCGCCGACTTGCCGGCGGCGGCGATCTGCTTGATGCGTTCGTGCGGCACCGCGTCCATGGCGTAACGCTTGAGCCAGCGGATGGCGATCGGTTCGCCGCGTTTGCCGATGGAACAGGCGTCCTCGCAGCGGCGGGTGCAGACGCGCCCGCAGACATGGGCGAAGGGGTTGGTTTCGTAGATCAGGCGCACCGCTTCTTCGATCTGGCCTTGCCAGATGGCGCGGATGTATTCCGGCGCGTGCATGTGGGTGGGGCAGGCGTCGTGGCACATGCCGCACTGCACGCAGCGCGAGGCTTCCAGCAGCGCCTGCTGGTCGTCGTAGCCGGCGACGATCTCGGCGAAGTTGCCGATACGTTGCTCGGGTTCCAGTTCGCGCATTTCCTGGCGGTCGAGATCGACCAGATCGGCGTCCGCTGTCTTGGACCAGCCGAGGCCGTAGGGCTTGCCGTGCATGCCGCTGGAATCGGGCAGCACGAAGTAGCTGGAGATCTGCTCTTCGGTGCAGGTGTGCACATATTCGCGCGACAGGGCGAGCGAGCCGGTGGGGCAGATGTCGACACAGAGGCCGCACCAACAGCAGCGGCCGTAGTCGATGGCCGGGCGTTCGTCGCGCACGCCCTTGACCGGGTCGACCGGGAGGCCGGGAATGCGCACCATGGTGATGGCGGCGTTGTCGCAGACCTTCTGGCAGGTGCTGCAACCGACGCACTTTTCCCAGTCGTTGACATGAAAGCCGCGATAGTTGGCCGAGGCCGCGCGCGGTTCGAGGGGTTCGGTGACCGGCGGCCGGCCGAAGAAGGCCCAGCTTTTCAGGGGATTGAGCAGGCTGCCGCGATCTTTGTAGTCGATATCGCTCATCAGCGGTCAACCTCCGGTGGACATGCGTCGAGTGAGAACATGATTTGCGCCACGTCCTCGATGCGCGCGCCGGTCGCCAGATGTTCGAGTACCTGGACGGCATGCATGGCCGAGGGGCCGCGCACATGGACGCGATAGGGTTTGTCGCCGCCGTTCGAGACGACGTAATAGGCCAGTTCGCCCTTGGACGATTCGACGCGGGTATAGACATCGCCGGCCGGCAGATTCCACGCCAGCGGGTTGGGAATGGGCGCGCGGATGGCGCCACCGATGTGCGGCAGCTTGGCCACCACCTGGCGCAGGATGCGCAGGCTTTCCTTCAACTCGCTTCGCCGCACCAGTGAGCGTGCCCAGGCGTCGCCGGCCGCTTCGACGGGTATGTCGAAGTCGAGCTGGTCGTAGACCAGGTAGGGATCGTCGCGCCGCACGTCGAAGGCCAGCCCGGTGGCGCGCAGGTTGGGGCCGGTGACGCCCCAATCCAGCGCCTGCTCCTGGGTCATGGCGCCGATGCCGGTGGCGCGGCGGACAAACACCGCGTTGGTAAACAGCAGGTTGTCGTAGTCGGGCAGGCGCGATTCGAGGTAGTCGAGGGTCTTGCCGACGCGTTCGAGATAGCCCGGCGGCAGGTCGCGGCGCACGCCGCCGGGGATGTTGTAGATGTGATAGACGCGGCCACCGGACAACTCCTCGAACAGATCGAGGATCAGGTCGCGGTCGGTGATGCCCCAGAACATCGGCGTGTACATGCCGGTGGTGGCCGCGTGGCCGCCGAAAAAGAACAAATGGGCGGCGATGCGCGACAGTTCCAGTTGCATGACGCGTATCCACTGCGCGCGCAACGGCACTTCGATACCGCCGAGTTCCTCGACGGCAAGCGAGTAGCAAACCTCCATCGGTACCGGGTCGGGCACGCAGATGCGCGGCACCAGGGCGATGTTCTGGATCCACAGACGCCCTTCCATGAGTTTTTCGAAACCGCGATGCAGGTAGCCGCCATCGGCGCGCGCGGAGGTGACCTCGTCGCCATGCACGCGCACCTTGAGCGCGTAGTTGCCCTCGATGCCCGGATGGTTGGGGCCGTAGAACAGCTCGAACTCGTTGCTCGGCGGCTGGCTGACGGATTGGTAGTTTTCCGGTCTCATTTGTTGCCGTCCTTGCGGATGTCTTGCGGGCGTGTGGTGATGCCGCCGCCCTTGGCCTCGATCTCGGCGAGCCAGTCGGGGCGGTAGTCCTGCCACTCGAACTGGTTCATCACCCAGGCTTCGCTGTCGAATTCCTTGCGCATCGGTGGCGGGCCGTCCCATTCGGTGAGGATGAACTTGCCCATGTCCGGGCTGCCCTCGAAATAGAGGCCGAACATCTCGTGGATGTCGCGCTCGAAAAAGGCCGCCGGGTGGTACAGGTCATACACCGAGAGGTAGACGCCCGGATCGCGCGGGATACGGATGTGCGCCATGACCAGCACGTTGAGCTCATACGACCAGAGGTGATAGACCAGCTCGAATTCGCATTGCGCCGGCCAGTCGACGCAACTGATCGCCGACAGATGCACATAGCCCGCGCGTCCCTTGAGCAGTTCCAGCAGGGCGGGCAGGGTTTCCGCCGAGAGATCGACACGGAGGCGGCGCGGGCCGGCCCATTTCGTGCGCAGGCCTGGGATTTCCTGCAACAGGAATTCGAGGCTGGCGGAAACGTTGCCAGGTGTGGAGGTGGCCAGTTTCATCGCTTGTTGCCTTTGCTCTCGCTACCCAGCCCCAGGCGCATCTCGAACGGCAGCAACGGTGTCTGGTGGTGTTCCAGCAGCGCCGTGTGTTCGCCCAGGGTTTCCGGGCCGAACTGGTCGTAATGGCGGGCTTCGCCGATCACATCGGTCGGCGTCTGCCAGTTTTCGCCGAACAGACGCTGCTGGTTGCCCAGGTAGTGGTCGTAGCGCCGGTAGTAGTCCTGCCAGTTGTCGGAGCGGCCGGCGCGGATATTGGCCATCAGCTCGCGCAGGCCGCTGATCACCGCCTCGGGGCGCGGCATGCAGCCGGCGATGTACATATCCACCGGGATGTAGTCGGCGAGCACTTTCGCGGTGGCGTAGCTCTGCCAGTACATGCCGCCGTTGACCGTGCAGGAACAGATGCCGATCACATACTTGGGCGAGTTCATCTGTTCGTAGGTGAGGATGATGCGCTTCAGGGTCTTGGTCGAGACATAGCCGGTGACCAGCAGGATGTCGGCCTGGCGCGGCGTCACCATCGGCTGGATGCCGAGGCGTTCCATGTCGAAGCGCGAGGTCATGGCCGGCGGCAACTCGATGGCGCCGCAGCCGGTGCAGTAGTGCAGCATGAACAGCGAACGCGAGCGGCAGAAGGCCGTCAGCTCGTCGAATACGTTGGCCAGCAGATTGCCGGCGCCACCCGAGGGCTTTTCAGCCTTGGGCGCCACGACGGGGATGGATTGCAGTGTGCTCTCAGGAAACACGTCGGGCCGCCCCAAGGGTTTCCTGGCCCCCTCGGGGGGGGAACGCCGCGCAGCGGTGTTTTCGGGGGTAGTCATCTCTATTCTCCTGTCAGTGCATCACCAGCCAGACACCGGCCAGGCCCAGCACCATCGGCCAGCGCCAGACGACCGCCAGCACATCTTCGGTGCGGTAGCGGGGAAAGACGAAAGCCATGCTCATGGGAATGGCGACGACGGCAAACAGCTTGAGAATGAAGAACAGCCAGTTTTCGCCGCCGCCGAGAAACATCGAGACGTAGACCGCGCTGGCGGTGAAAAGTTGGAAGCACTGCATGACGAACAGGCCGCCGAGATGCTTGCCGCCCATTTCCACCATCGGCCCGGTGGCGATTTCGGCCGGCGCGACATAGATCTCGAACGGCTGTTTGCCGAGCATGGCATAGAGCGTGAACAGTCCGGCGATGGCCAGTAGCGGCATTTCCGTGACGCCCCAGGTCGCGATGCCGCCAGCCTGCTGCGCGGCGATGACCTCAATCAGGTTGTTGCTGCCGTAGAACCAGGAGGCGCCGAAGATGATGACGACGAAGGGGATGTCGTAAGCCAGCATGGCGGTGAGCGCGCGGGCGATACCGATCGAGCCGTTCGGGTTGGCGCACTGGCCGACGCCCAGTGCCAGGCCGAGCGAGGGAATCATCGTCACATAAGCGAGGGTGAGCAGGCCGGCCTTGTCGGCGATGCCGTTCATGCCCGGCACCGGCAGCATGGTTTCGGCGGCGATGTAGCCGCCCACCGCCATGATGATGCCGATGTCATGCAGGAGACCGTGCGAGCTCTGCGTCTTCTTGGCGTAGAGCTTGATGATGTCGTACAGCGGTTGCAGCAGCGGCGGGCCGACGCGGCGCTGAATCTTCGCCGCGATCTTGCGCATCATCAGCACCATGAACATGCCGATGGTGAAGGCCACCAGGGGCATCACGGCGAGTTCGATCAAAAGTTCCATCATGTTCATCTCCAGACCATCCAGCCCAGGCCGAGCACGGCGGCGACCAACAGCGTCAGCGTGGGTACCGCCTGGCGATACCAGGCCTGCATGAGCGACGCGGCCAGATCGGTCGCGGACACCAAGGCGGATTCCAGCCAGGTGAAACTGCTTCTGTAGAGCGGGCCGATGCGATGCATCAGGCCGGCGTAGAAGTGGTCGCTGTAGTGGTAGCGCACATCGGCGGAAAGGAAGTGGCCGCCGGCATAGTTGTCGAGTTGGTGGACGCGCTTGGAACGGCCGCCGAAACCGTAGAACAGCAGCGCGCCGACGCCGAAGCCGGCGAACAGCACGCCGACGATCCACAGCATGTCGAGACTGCCGCGCGGCGATTCGATACCGCCCAGCGTATACGCCATCACCGGCAGGCCCAGCGCGGCCTGCGCGTCAGCCACCCAGGACAGCGCCAGCCCGGGCGCCACGCCGGTGACGAAGGCCAGGATCACCAGCGCCAGCATGGGCACGGTCATGCTCCAGGGCGCCTCGCGGATGTGTTCGTGTTCGGCGCGCAACTGCCCCAGGAAGGTGTTGTGGATCAACTTGTAGACACTGAGGATGGTGCCCAGCGTGCCGATCACGGTCATCAGGAACAATAGCGGCCGGCCTTCCACCATCAGCGAGCGATAGACCAGCCATTTCGAGACGAAGCCGTTCATCGGCGGCAGACCGGCGAGACCGATGATGCCCAGCAGCATCACCAGGAAGGTCAGCGGCATGCGCGTCACCAGGCCGCCCAGGGAATTGAGGTCGGCGGTGCCGGTACGGTGCATCACCGCGAACACGGCGAGCACCAGCGCCGCCTGGTAGGTGGCGTAATTGAAGACATGCAGCAGGCCGCCGGCGCTGCCGGTGGCGTCGCCCATGACGATGCCGAGCAGCATGTAACCGCCCTGGCCGATGCCGTGCCAGGCCAGCAGATAGCGGGCGTCGTTCTGCTTCAGCGCGGTGAAGGTGGGCAGCACGATGGTCAGAGCGGCGATCCAGGCAAGCAGGTCGCGGGCGCTGAACAGGCCGTCGATGAAGGCCAGGTCGGCCACGCGCGACAGCGTCATCAGTTTGACCAGCAGGATTCCCAGCGCGAACAGGCCCATGCGCGCCGAGATGGCGCCGAGGAAGGCCGTTCCCGGACCCGCCGCCTCGGCATAGGCCGGCGCCTGCCAGAGGTGGAAGGGCAAGAGGCCCATCTTGATCGAGAAGCCGACGCCGAACAGCGCCAGCAACAGGGCTAGTTGGGCGTTGCCCAGGGTCACCATGACGCGGGACAGTTCCAGCAGGTCGAGGGTGCCGGTCCAGGCCAGGGTCAGCACCAGGCCGCCAAGCACCGCCATCGCGCCGCCCATGGCATAGGGCACGTAGCGAAGCGCGGCGCGCAAGGCTTTCTCACCGCCTTGCGCCATGAGCAGGAAGCCGGCCCAACTGGTGAGTTCCCAGCCGATGAAGAAGGCGATCAGATCCTTGCTGCTCAGCAACAACAGCATCGCCAGCACGTTGCCGGCCAGGGCGGCGTGCAGCCAGCGCGGGTTGTGGCCGTCGGCCTTGTAGCGTTCACCCCATTCGCCACTCATATAAACGTTCGCGGCGAGCGCCGCGCCGACGGTGATGAGCGCGAAGTAGCGGCCGAAGCCGTCGAGTTGCCAGCCCACCGGCCGGCCGAATATCTCCATGGCCACACTGGCCGCCATGGGCAGGTCGCTACCCGCCAGCAGGACGAGCTGGCCGGTGAACAGGATGCCCGCCAGCCAGGGGTAGGCCCGCGCCTGGCCGAACAGCAAGGCGGCCAGCAGCATCAGGGCGGAGAGGGACAAGAGCAGATCGAGCGCGTTCATTGCGCGACTCCAGACAGGGTGGCGGTGGAGGGGAGGACGCGCGCCACATAGGCGGCGCCATCGCTCATCTGCGTCGCCATTCGCCCGAGCGGGGCGGCGAGCAGGGGCGCGGCCAGGGCCGCGGCCAGCAATAGCGCCGCGAAAATGCCGCTACCCGCCAGGGCGGCCGCCGGCTGCGCATTGTTCGACGCGGTGCCCACGTCATTGCTCTCACGGCCATACATCACGCCGATGACGCGGAACAGATAGACCGCCTCGACCACCGTGGTCACCAGCACGACCAGGCCGGCCAGCAGGGTGAGGTTGTCCGCTTGCGCCGCCAGACCCGACAGCAGCAGATACTTGGCCCAGAAACCCGGCAGCGGCGGCACACCGATCAGCGACAGCGCGAACAGCACGAAGAGGGCCGCGCCCAGGGGCGAACGCCTGGCTGCGCCGGCGAGTCGCGCAAGCCCGCCGCCCCAGCGCTCGGCCAGCAGGAACAGCGCCGGCTTGACCAGCAGATGATGCAGGGCGATGGCCAGCCCGGCCGCCAGTCCGAGCGGGCCGGGAATGGAGAAAGCGATGAAGGCGGCGCCGAGTTGGCCGATCGACGACCAGGCCAGCATGCGCTTGATGTCGCGCGCCCGGTAAGCGGCGAACTCGCCCGAGATCATGCCGAGCATGCCGAGGACCAACAGGGCTTCGCGTGCCTCGGGCAGCGGGAACACCAGCACCAGCAGACGCGCCACGACGAGCAGGGCCAGTTTGGAAACCAGACCGGCGAGCAGGGCCGAAACACGCGCCTCGGCCGTGGCATAGACCTCGGGCGCCCAGGTGTTGACCAGGAACAGTTCGGCCTTGACGCCCAGCCCCAGCAGGATCAGGAAGAAGGCCGCCAGCCCGAATGGGTCATGCAGCGTTTGTGGCGCCAGATCGGCCAGATGCGCCAGGTTGAGGGTGCCGCTGCGGAAGTAGATGAGGGTGATGCCGATCAGCGCCAGGAGGGAGCCGAGACTGCCGAGGATCACATAGCGGAAGGTGGCGACCTGCGCCGCCGCCGTGCGGCTGCCGGCGGCGAGGCCATAGCTGGTCACGGCCGCCAGTTCGTAGAAGACATAGACGTTGAACAGGTCGCCCGAGACCGCCAGGCCACCACAGGCGGCGGCGAGCACCAGGGTCAGCGATTGCTTGCGGTCGAGATTTTCGCCCGCGTCGTCGCGCCACGGCCACAACAGCAGGGTGACCAGCGCCACGGCCAGGACGAACAGGGCGGCGACGCCATCGACATAAAACACGATACCCAGAGGCGGACGGAAGCCGCCCACCGCCAACACCAGGGGTTCGATAAGCGATGCCTGCCACAGAACCAGGCCCAGCGCGGCCACGGCCAGCAACGCCAGCGGCCCGACCAGGCGGCGCAGCACGCTGGGAACCAGCGGCAGCAGGAAAGCCGCGAGCAAGGGGAGGGCGACCACCAGAGCGATGAGGGAGGGGTTCATCCTTGTGCTCCCTTGTTATGAGCGAGGCGCGCGGGTGGGGAGATCGGCGGCAAAGGGCGTCCACCGGCGGGCGCGTGCAGGCTGGTGGCGGGCGGGGCGCCGGCCGCGGTGTCGATGTCGGCTTCCATGCGCGAGCGCATGACGCTCATGTCCAGGGTGCCGTAGGCGGCATAGGCGCGGATGGCCAGGCTGAGCGAGAGTGCCTGCACACCGACGCCGATGACGATGGCGGTGAGCACCATCGCCTGGGGAATCGGGTCGACCATGGCCGCCGTCATCGACTGTCCCGACTCGATGATGGGCGCGATCGCATCGCGCCGGAAACCCACCAGGACCAGCAACAGATTGGCGCCGGCTTCGGCCAGCGACAGCGCCAGCACGATGCGGAAGAGATTGCGTGACAGCACCAGGCCGCCGATGCCGAGGGCGATCAGGCCAAGGGCGCCGATCAGCAGGGTGTAAAGGGCGAATTCGCTCATGGGGTCGGCTCCTCTTCGCTCATCCGTAGCAGCAGGTTGGCCAACTCCGCGCCGACCTTGAGGCCGACGGCGAGATAGAGGAGGGGCAGGGTGCCGGCCGAGAGCAGCGTGCCCAACTGGCCGGTGCCCAGCAAGGGTGTGAGAAAGGCGCGATCGACGGCCAGCGCCGCCAGGCCGGTGACGATGAATACGGCGCCCGCCAGGCCCTCGACCCAGGCCATCGCCGCATGCGAGACGGTTTCCGTCGGACGCGCCAATACCGGTAGCACAAAGGCGGCCGCGAGTACCACGCCGCCCTGGAAACCTCCGCCAGGCGTCAGGTGGCCATGCACGATGATGTAGAACCCCACCACCAGCAGTAGCGGAAACAGGAGATCGACTCCCGCTTGCAGGATGAAGCCGCCGGGTTCGCGAGGCACGGCGGCACCCGCGCCTCGCGCGCGGCCGAGTACCAGGCCGACGGCCGTGGCGGCGGCGAACAGGATGGATAACTCGCCCAGCGTGTCGATGCCGCGATAGGCCAGCACGACAGCCGTGACGATGTTCGCCGCGCCCACCGTGTTTGCCGCTTCATTGAGCACCGCCTGGCCGGCCAGCATGGTCGGCGCGCCCAGCGGCTGGCTGGTGAACAGCACGAACAGCAGAAAAGCGAAGCCCGCGGCAAATAGCAGAGCGCCGTAGCGGGTCAGCATGAGGACTCTCCCGCGTCTTCCGAATCCTGCTGTACTTCGATACGCCACAAGCCGAGTCGCTTGGCGGCCAGAGCCAGCAACAGGCCGCTCAGGCCGGCGCCGACGGCCGCTTCGGTCAACGCCACGTCGGGCGCGCGCAGAATCACAAAGAACACCGATACGCCCAGTGACACCAGCGCGGTGGCCACGGCGGCGCCCAGCAGGTTTTCCAGGAACAGCGCGGCGCCAGCCCCCGCCAGCACCAGCACCACCATTACGAGAATGATCAGATCAGCCCAGGCCATATCAGTGCTCGCCTTTGTCATGTGTTTGCCACGGTCGCACACCAGCCCGGAACAGGGCGCGGGCGATCACCGAGGAGCCGACCGGATTGGTCAGCAGCAGGAGCACGCCGATGGCCGCCAGTTTGGGCCACCAGTCCGGCCGCAACAGCGCGACCCCCAGTAGCGTGGCCAGCACGCCCAGCGTCACCGCCTTGGTGCCCGTCTGTATGCGGTTGTAGACATCCGGCATGCGCCAGAGGCCCAGCGCGCCAAGCAAGCAGAACAGGGCGCCGACCAGAATCAGGAGACTGCCTATCACGCTCATGCTCGTTTCCCCGTTTCGATGATGCGCGCCAGCGCGACGATGCCGACAAAGGCCAGCACGCTATAGATCAGCGCCACATCGAGATAAAGCGCGCTTTCCAGGAGTGGCGCCAGGACCACCAGTATGGCCGTGGCGATCACCGTCAGGATGTCGGCCGCCACCAGCCGATCGGGTGTGGCCGGCCCGCGCGCGAAGCGCAGCAAACCCAGCAGGATCGCGGCGGCGAACACGATCAGCGCGGCAAACTGGATGAACAGGGCTGCTGTCATCGCACGAATCTCCGCAAGTGACGCTCGAAATCGCCGGCAATGGCGGCGGTGGCCGCTTCCATGTCGATGTTCGGCGGGCAATCGATCCAGTGGATGGTCAGCAGCTCATCCTCGACATCCACCGTCAGGGTTCCCGGCGTCAGCGTGATGCTGTTGGCGAGCAAAAGGCGGCCCAGCGCGGAGGTCAGGCCGGTACGCACTGTAACCACACCAGGCCGTATCGGCAGATCGGGCGACAGCACACGCCGCGCCACGTCGATATTCGAGCGGACCAGCGCGATACTGAATACCCAGCAATAGATAAGTAGCGCGCCGGGCAGGATGAACGACCAGCGTACGCCCGCGAAAATGCCGCTTCTGGCGTAAGCCAGCGCACCCACCACAACGGTCACCAAAGCACCGACAACGAGTTCCTGAGTATCCAGGGTGCCGGTCAGCAACAGCCAGAGAGCCGCCGCCATCAATAACAAGGTCAGACCGGTCGCGGTCGCGGGCAGTTGATAAATGCTCAATTGGGGAGAATCCACCGCCGGGCGCTCGGTTATGTGCTCCCGCCTGGATTGGCTCTCGTCGGATCTAAGTAAGTGACCACGTTTTTTTCTGCTCAAGTGCATGCCTTGGGGTCTAGGTTTCATTGTGTGCCGGATCACCTGCTCTGCTGGCAGGTATTCAAGCATTAACCATGCCAATATATATCAGCATGATTTCATTTGTATTAATCGCTGCCTGGGGAGGCGATGCACCAGAAACAGTGCACGTCACGCATCATCTTTGCCCCTCGCCAGCCCATGCGGTGGTGAGTGCTCAACCTGACATGCGGGTCGAAATTGGCGCGGACGCGGGTATGGGCAAACCAGGTTGAATCCTGCGGGTCAGAGGGGAAAGCGTTGATCTACACAGTATTTTGGCGCGACCAAAGAGCCGCGCATGATAACAGGGGGGACGTGGTACCCATGTAGGCAATTTTATGGAGCCGTCCAACTACCTGATGTCATGACTCCCGCTACCGCCCGCGCTACGCGGTCATTCCGGCACTTCCAGCACATAGCCCATACCGCGCACGGTACGTATCAATTTGGGCTCGAAAGTTTCATCCACTTTGGCGCGCAGGCGGCGAACTGCAACTTCGACGACGTTGGTATCGCTGTCGAAATTCATGTCCCACACCTGGGCGGCAATCAGGGTGCGCGGCAGCACTTCACCCGGACGCCGCGCGAATAGTTCAAGCAAGGCGAATTCCTTGGCGGTGAGGTCGATGCGCTGGCCGGCGCGACTGACGCGGCGGCGCAGGAAGTCTATTTCCAGGTCGGCATGTTTCAGGTGTGTGGCTTCCGGCGCGGCTCGACCACGGCGCAACAAGGTGCGCACGCGAGCCAACAACTCAGCAAAGGCGAAAGGCTTTACCAGGTAATCGTCGGCGCCCAGTTCCAGTCCTTTGACCCGGTCATCCACTTGGTCGCGCGCGGTGAGGAACAGTACCGGCAGGGCATGGCCGGCGCGGCGCAACGCTTTCAGAATCTGCCAACCATCCAGTCCCGGCAGCATCACGTCGAGGATGATCAGGTCGTAACCACCCGCGAGCGCCAGATGCAAACCATCGCTACCGTCGCGCGCCAGGTCGGTATTCAGCCCGGCTTCGCTCAGGCCTTGACGGAGGTAGTCGCCACTTTTGGGTTCGTCTTCGACGATCAGGATTTTCACCCCGGTACTCCTGGTTTCTGACGGGTGGTTATTTTGACTGCGTTCGTATTGTCTGAAGAAATCATTATGATTTTGTTGGCTGCATACCAAATTGTGCCCCACGCCTGTCCATATCCTCTGGCTTCGTCCAAGGCAACGAAGCTCCCCGTGTTAGAATTTTCCGCCTTGTTTTATGTTGATCCGGTTGCATATTCGCTCATTACGAAGGTAACCGATTGATTTTTAATATCGCGAAAGTGGCGGAATTGGTAGACGCACTGGATTTAGGTTCCAGCGCCTTTGGCGTGGGGGTTCGAGTCCCCCCTTTCGCACCAGCGACACCTGGTTGTATTCGAGACCATCCCCGTTCGTTTGGCGTTTGTCAGACAAACGGAACTTTCTGGTCTGTATGGCAAACCCCTTGATTTGCCTGCGGATCGGGTTCGAATACGGTCTGGTATGAATCTTGATAACGCATTGATTACTTGTGGACAACATGACTGCAACCCTGGAAACCCTGGACGGCCTCTCCCGTCGTATGACACTGAATCTCAATCCTGCCGAAATAGAGGCAGAAGTCTCCAAGCGCCTTGGCAAGATCGCCAGGAACACGCGCATTGATGGTTTCCGGCCTGGCAAAGCACCGCTCAAACTGGTGGCGGCGCGCTATTCGGGCGAGATTCGCGGTGAAGTTCTGGGTGATACGTTGCAGCAACTATTTACCCAGGCGGTGCATGAGAACAACCTGAACGTGGCCGGCTATCCCCAGTTCGCTCCTGCCGCGGATGGCGCCTTCACGGCGACCTTCGATGTATTCCCTGAAATCACGATTGGCGATCTGTCCGGCATCAAAGTAACCCGTCCAGTCGTCGAAGTGAGCGATACCGATGTGGACCGTACTCTGGATGTCCTGCGCAAGCAGCGTGTGCAGTACCACGCCGTCGAGCGTGAAGCATCAGTGGGCGACCGCGCGCATATCGACTACGCCGGCACCATCGCCGGTGAAGCTTTCCAGGGTGGTGAGGCCAAGGACTTTCCGGTGATCCTGGGTGAAGGCCGCACCCTGAAGGAATTCGAGGGCAGCCTGGTGGGCATGAAGGCCGGCGAAACCAAGACCTTCGATGTGACCTTCCCCGCGGATTATTTCGCCAAGGAACTGGCCGGCAAGACCGCCACCTTCACGGCTACCCTGAAAGCGGTGCATGAAGCGAAACTGCCCGAAGTGGACGATGCCCTGGCGCAAAGCCTGGGTATCCACGAGGGGGGAGTGGCCAAACTGCGCGAGGAAATCAGCGGCAATCTGGCGCGCGAAGCCAAGCGCCGCATCCAGGCACGGGTGAAGGAACAAGTGCTCAACGGTTTGCTGGAAACCACGCCTTTCGATGTGCCCGCCGGTCTGGTGGCGATGGAACGTCGCGCTCTGCTGGAGAAGGCCGTGACCGATCTGAAGGCGCGCGGCATGCGCGAGCAGGACATCCAGATGCGCGATGAAATATTCGAACCGCAGGCCAAGCGCCGAGTCGCCCTGGGCCTGCTGATGGACGAACTGGTGCGCGTCAACGGCATCACCGCCGCCAACGAGCAGGTGCAAGCGCTGGTCGACGAGTTCGCGCAAAGCTATGAAGACCCCTCCGAGGTCGTCGCCTGGTATCACCAGGACAGCGCCCGCCTCAACGAAGCGCGCGCGCTGGTTCTGGAAGAAAACATCGTCAACTGGGTGCTGGAACGCGCCCAGGTCACAGACGAGCCCTCCACCCTGGAAACCCTGATGGGGAACAAATAATGCCCTGGACGCAAGAACCCTCCGACCTGGGGTTGATCCCCATGGTCGTTGAGCAGAGTGGGCGCGGCGAACGCGCTTACGACATCTACTCGCGCCTGTTGAAGGAACGCGTCATTTTCCTGGTCGGACCGGTGAATGACATGACCGCCAACCTGGTGGTGGCGCAGTTGCTGTACCTGGAGTCGGAAAACCCGGACAAGGACATCTACCTCTACATCAACTCCCCCGGTGGTTCGATCACGGCCGGCATGGGCATCTACGACACCATGCGCTTCGTCAAGCCGGACGTGTCCACGCTATGCGTGGGCCAGGCCGCCAGCATGGGCGCATTCCTGCTGGCCGCCGGTACCAAGGGCAAGCGTTATGTACTGCCCAACTCGCGAGTGATGATTCACCAGCCGCTGGGCGGCTTCCAGGGTCAGGCCACGGATATCGAGATCCACGCCAAGGAAATCCTCTACCTGAAGGCGCGTCTCAATGGCCTGCTGGCCGAGCACACCGGCCAACCGCTGGAAACCATCGAACGCGACACCGACCGCGACAACTTCATGAGCGCCGAAACAGCGGTGGCTTACGGCCTCGCCGACAAGGTAATGGTCAGCCGCAACGATCAGGTGTAAACTTGACTTGTTTAATCGGGTATTAATCACAACAACGAGCACGGAACTGAACCATGGCTGACAAACAAGGCGACGACAAACTTCTTTACTGTTCGTTCTGCGGCAAAAGCCAGCAGGAAGTACGCAAGCTCATCGCCGGTCCCTCGGTATTCATCTGCGACGAATGCGTTGACCTGTGCAACGACATCATTCGCGAGGATGTGCAGAAAGAGGGTGACAAGGAAGTCAGCGACAAGCTGCCGACGCCGCTGGCGATTCGTGATTCCCTGAATCAGTACGTGATCGGGCAAGACCCGGCCAAGCGGGCGCTGGCGGTGGCGGTGTACAACCACTACAAACGACTGCGCCAACCCGGCGGCGGCAAGGATGACGAAGTCGAACTGGCCAAGAGCAACATTCTCCTGATCGGTCCGACCGGCTCCGGCAAGACCCTGCTGGCGCAGACCCTGGCGCGCCTGCTCAACGTCCCCTTCGTGATTTCCGATGCCACCACCCTGACCGAAGCCGGTTATGTTGGTGAGGACGTCGAGAACATCATCCAGAAGCTGCTGCAGAAGTGCGATTACGACGTCGAGAAAGCGCGTACCGGCATCGTCTACATCGACGAGATCGACAAGATTTCGCGGCGTTCGGAGAACCCCTCCATCACCCGCGATGTCTCCGGT
Source organism: uncultured Thiobacillus sp. (assembly GCA_964542455.1). Taxonomy (GTDB): domain Bacteria; phylum Pseudomonadota; class Gammaproteobacteria; order Burkholderiales; family Thiobacillaceae; genus PFJX01. The sequence goes on from CAZIUC010000002.1 coordinate 31,891, forward strand.
GAAGGCGTGCAGCAGGCCCTGCTCAAGCTGATCGAGGGCACGGTCGCCTCGGTACCGCCGCAGGGTGGGCGCAAGCATCCCAACCAGGAATACATCCAGATCGACACCACCAACATTCTGTTCATCGTCGGTGGCGCCTTCAGTGGCCTGGATAAGGTCATCCGCAATCGCACCGAGAAATCCGGTATCGGTTTCGGCGCGGAAGTGAAGAGCAAGGACAACCGCAAGGATGTCGGCGAAGTGTTTCGCATGGTGGAGCCGGAAGACCTGATCAAATTCGGCCTGATACCCGAGTTCGTCGGTCGCTTGCCGGTCATCGCCACGCTGGAAGAGCTCGACGTCAAGGCCTTGATGCAGATTCTGACCGAGCCCAAGAACGCGCTTACGCGCCAGTTCGAAAAGCTGTTCAAGATGGAAGGCGTGGAGCTGGAATTCCGTGAAGAGGCGCTCACCTCCATCGCCAACCGCGCGATCAAGCGCAAGACCGGCGCGCGTGGTCTGCGCTCCATCATCGAACACAGCCTGATGGACATCATGTTCGAACTGCCCAGCATGGAGAATGTAACCAAGGTCGTGGTAGACGAGAAGTCCATCAGCGGCGAAGGCAAACCTCTCCTGATTTATTCCGAACCCGCGAAGGCGGTCGGTTGAAATACCTACCGTACCGGGTTGAATTCTCGCTCGGCGCACTCAACTAGCTCGAACCGCAAAGGCGGCCGCATTTTGCGGCCGCCATCAAGTGGCCGCCCAAGTGGCCAACTCGCCGGAGATATTCATGAGCCAAAGCACACTGTTTACCACCCCCGTCACGCTGCCCCTGTTGCCGCTGCGCGACGTGGTGGTGTTCCCGCACATGGTCATTCCCCTGTTCGTGGGACGGCCGAAGTCGATCAAGGCGCTGGAACTGGCGATGGAAGCCGGCAAGCACATCATGCTGGTGGCGCAGAAATCCGCCGCCAAGGATGAGCCCAGCTTTGACGACCTTTACGAAGTGGGCGCCATCGCCAGCATACTGCAGATGCTCAAGCTGCCGGATGGCACCGTAAAGGTGCTGGTGGAAGGCAATCAGCGCGTGCAGGTGCGGGAATTCATCGACGCAGACACGCATTTCATGGCGCGCGGCGAACCGATGGCCGAGGTCGGCCTGGATGACAGCGAAATCGAAGCCATGCGCCGCGCGCTGCTGGCGCAGTTCGACAACTACGTCAAACTCAACAAGAAAATTCCCCCGGAAATCCTCGCCTCGCTGGCCGGCATCGACGACGCCGGGCGTCTCACCGACACCATCGCCGCGCATTTGCCTCTGAAGCTGGACCAGAAGCAGGCCATCCTGGAGATGACCGAGCTGAAGGCTCGTCTCGACCACCTGATGGGTTTCCTGGAAACCGAAATCGACATTCTGCAGGTCGAAAAGCGCATCCGCGGTCGCGTCAAGCGTCAGATGGAAAAGAGCCAGCGCGAGTACTACCTGAACGAACAGGTCAAGGCGATCCAGAAGGAACTCGGCGACGTCGACGAAAGCGGCGACCTGGACGAACTGGACAAGCGCATCAAGTCCGCGCGCATGTCCAAGGAAGCCATGAAGAAAGCCGAGGGTGAGCTGAAGAAGCTGAAGATGATGTCGCCCATGTCGGCCGAAGCCACCGTGGTGCGCACCTACATCGAGACCCTGGTCGGCCTGCCCTGGTACAAGAAAACCAAGATCAGCAAGGACTTGCAGCGGGCGCAGGAAATCCTCGACGAAGACCACTACGGCCTGGAAAAGGTCAAGGAACGCATCGTCGAATACCTCGCCGTGCAGGAGCGCGTCGGCAAGCTCAAGGCGCCGATCCTCTGCCTGGTCGGGCCGCCCGGTGTGGGCAAGACTTCACTCGGCCAGTCCATCGCCCGCGCCACCAATCGAAAGTACGTGCGCATGGCCCTGGGCGGCGTGCGCGACGAGGCCGAGATTCGCGGCCATCGCCGTACCTACATCGGTTCCATGCCGGGCAAGATTCTACAAAGCCTGACCAAGGCCACGGTGCGCAACCCCTTCTTCCTGCTCGATGAAGTGGACAAACTGGGCCAGGACTTCCGTGGTGATCCATCCTCGGCGTTGCTGGAAGTGCTCGACCCCGAGCAGAACCACACCTTCCAGGACCATTACGTCGAGGTTGATTACGACCTCTCCGACGTGATGTTCGTGGCCACCGCCAACTCCCTCAATATCCCGGCGCCGCTGCTCGACCGCATGGAAGTGATCCGCCTGTCCGGCTACACCGAGGACGAAAAGATCAACATCGCCCTGCGCTATCTGCTGCCCAAGCAGTTGAAGAACAACGGTCTCAAGGAAACCGAACTCCATGTTGCCGAGACCGCCTTGCGCGACATCGTGCGCTACTACACGCGGGAATCCGGCGTGCGTAGCCTGGAGCGGGAAATCTCCAAGATCTGCCGCAAGGCGGTCACCGCCCATACCCTGAAGAAGGTCAAGGGCAAGATCAGCGTCACCCCGAAGAACCTCGACAAATACCTGGGCGTGCAGCGCTACACCTACGGCATGGCGGAAAAGAACAACCAGGTCGGCCAGGTGACCGGCCTGGCCTGGACCGAAGTGGGGGGCGAGCTGCTCACCATCGAAGCCACCATCATGCCCGGCAAGGGCGTCATTACCCGCACCGGCCAGTTGGGCGACGTGATGAAGGAGTCCATCGAAGCCGCCCGCACCGTGCTGCGCAGCCGCGCCGCCAGCCTCGGCATCAAGGGCGAGGTGTTCGAGAAGAACGACATGCACATCCACCTGCCGGAAGGCGCCACGCCCAAGGATGGTCCGTCCGCCGGCGCGGCCCTCACCACCGCGATGGTCTCGGTGTTCACCGGTATCCCGGTGCGCTGCGATGTGGCGATGACCGGAGAAATCACCCTGCGTGGCGAAGTCCTGCCGATTGGTGGCCTCAAGGAAAAACTCCTGGCCGCGCATCGTGGCGGCATCAAGAAGGTGTTGATCCCGGATGGCAACGTCAAAGACCTCACGGAAATCCCCGACAACATCAAGAATCGCCTGGAAATCCAGCCGGTGAAGTGGATCGAACAAGTCCTCAGCGCCGCCCTCGAACGCGAGCCTCAACCGCTATCCGAGGATGATATCGTCGCCACCCCCGCCCCGGTTCCCGCCACCGATGAAAAACCGGTGGTAATCAAGCATTGACGCGGCTTCGAGGCGTTTTTCCCTTGACACCGGAAAGCCCGAACCGGAATATGCGCGGCGCGGGTGAACCCCCGCGTCGTTGCTACTCACAGGAAGGGGGACGCCGTGAACAAATCAGAATTGATTGAAGCCATTGCAGAAGCCGCGGATATTTCCAAAGCGGCGGCCGGGCGTGCGTTGGAAGGCGCGATGGACGCTGTGAAAATGGCGCTCAAGAAGAATGAGATGGTGACGCTGGTGGGTTTCGGCTCCTTCTACACCGGCAAACGTGCCGCCCGTACCGGCCGCAATCCCCACACCGGCGCCGCCATCAAGATCAAGGCCGCCAAAGTACCGAAATTCCGCCCCGGCAAGGCGCTGAAGGATTCGATGAACTGATTTCCGGGTGCTTAGCTCAGTTGGTAGAGCGTCTGCCTTACACGCAGAATGTCAGCGGTTCGAGCCCGTTAGCACCCACCAGATAGCAATCCGGCACCGTCCGGAGTAGTCCAGAAAACCCGCCTAAGCGCGGGTTTTTTTGGTGCGCCCGGCGGGGCGCACTTACTTGGAGGTGGAAATCCTCTACTCGCCCGACAAGGGGAAGAGTTAGCCGAACGGCAAGGGTGGCCTCGCGCGCCTGGACCACCCCGCAACGCTACTGGCTGAAAAGGATCGCCGCCCTGACCAAGGCCAACACCCTGGTGGACCGCGAAGCGCTGGACGACCCGGACCTCCTGCTCAAGACCCAGGGCGGCGGCTTCAAGCGCCTGGACAAACTTATCGACGGCCAACTGCTGGCTACCCTGCAAGCCTTCAACGATGCGCTCTGGGCCGCGGCTTGAACATCTTGCAAACGCATGGTACTAATCATGGTATATACCAGCAAGAAAGGAGCATCTCATGCAAACCGCTAAACTGTTCAAGAACGGCCGCAGCCAGGCCGTCCGCCTGCCAGCGGAGTTCCGCTTTGAGGGTGATGAGGTCCTGATCCGGCGCGACCCCCTCACCGGTGATGTCATCCTCAGCCAACGCAACAAGAAATTCGAGGAATGGCTCAAGCTGCGCGACCAACTGATCGCCCAGGCGCCGCAGGAATTCGAGGATTTCGAGATACCGCGTGACCCTGGCCCGCCCGTTGAGCGGGACTGGCCATGAATAGCGGCTACCTCTACATGCTGGATACCAATGCCGCATCCGTCCTGATTCGGGGACATGACAGCGTGGCACTGCAAACGCTGGTCGTTGAGCGGGAGGCCTGCATCTCGGTCATCACCGAGGCTGAAATTCGCTTCGGCGTGAAGCGCAAACCGGAAGCGACCCGACTGGCGAAAGCCGTCGAAATCTTCTTGCAAGACATGCCTTGCCTACCCTGGACCTCCGCCACGGCGGAGACCTACGCGGAACTGCGTACCCGCATGGAAAATCAGGGCATTGGCTTATCCGCCATGGACCTGCTCATCGCCACCCACGCCCTGGCCGAAGATTGCACCCTGATCAGCGCCGACCGCGCCTTCGCCCAGGTGCCCGGCCTGCGGGTGCTGGACTGGTCGGCCCCCACCAACAACCTACCCAACTCATGACCACCCACGACATCGTCGGCAAGCTCTGGAACCTCTGCAACGTCCTCAAGGACGACGGCGTCACCTACCATCAGTAAGTCACAGAACTCACCTACCTCCTGTTTCTCAAGATGGCCGAGGAAACCGGCCAGCAGGACCAGCTTCCCTTCGGCTACCGTGCTGGGACGCCCTGGAAGCCCAGTCCGCCCCTGACCGCCTGGAGTTCTACAAGGTGCTACTCATCCACCTGGGCGGCCACGGCTCGCAACTGGTCAAGGAAATCTTCGCCAACGCCAGCAGCTTCATCAAGAAGCCCGCCACCCTCTCCACCCTGGTCAGCGAAATCGACAAGATCGACTGGTACAGCGCGAAGCAGGAAGGCCTGGGCGACCTCTACGAAGGACTCCTGGAAAAGAACGCCAACGAAAGAAATCCGGCGCCTGCCAGGACACCCACCACCTGGCCCTGATGAACCTGATGCTGCACGGCATCGACTCCGATCCCGAGGCCGGCGGCATCCACTACGGCGACACCCTCAGCCCGGAAGGCCAGGCCCTGCCGAAAGCCACACCGATCCTCACCAACCCACCCTTCGGCACCAAGAAAGGCGGTGGCCTGCCCAGCCAAGACGACTTCACCTATGCCCCCAGGCTAAAAGCCTATGGTCGTGCGCTACGAGGCAACCTCACCGAAGCCGAACAGAAGTTGTGGTACCGCCTGCGGCGCAAACAGATCAACGGCTGGCAGTTCTACCGCCAGAAGCCCGTCGGTCCATACATCGTCTATTTCTTCTGCCCGGCCGCCGCGCTGATCGTGGAACTGGACGGCGACCAGCACTTTGAGGACGAGCATCGGCAAGCGGACCAGAAGCGGGACGCCTATCGCGTTCTGCGATTCGACAACCGGCAAGCGTTGATGGAAACGGATGCCGTGGTGGAAATGATCGCCCTCGTCGAAATCCCCCCCTAGCCCCCCTTTTGCAAAGGGGGGAGCAACCCGCCACGCCAAGGGTACCGCCAAAGCCCGCCAAGCCAGTACACCCATCCCCCCCTTAGAAAAAGGGGGGCTAGGGGGGGCGGCGTCCACGGAGGATGAGGCGTGAGTACATTGCCGGAGGGATGGGCTGTCTGCGACGTCGACGAATTGATTGATGATGTCGAGGCTGGCCTGAACGTGAGGTGTATCGAGCAGCCGCCAGAGGGGTTCGGGGAAATCGACGCTGTTCGATCTATTCGGCTTTCTGCACGATTGTCTGAAAGGCACGGTCCGCCAGGCACTTTCTCGATTTTTCCGCCGGTGAGGGCTACGCAATCACCAATGAAGAAGATTTCAACAAGGTCGATGAATATCTGGAGCGGAAGGCGCAGAAAGTCAGCCCCGATACGTTGGCGATCAAGTTTGCACTTCTTCTAACTGACCTTGTGCCGCCGAAAGGCGGCGAGCAGCGCCAGGTCATAGGTGATTTTCAATACACCACAGAACACCAAGGGCGCGGCCAGCCAACCGGCGGCAAACAAGGCGCCGCCTAATGAGGGACTGAACGCGGCGGCGAGGCTGCGCGGTACAGAGGTGAAGCTGGCGGCGGCGGCGCGTTCCGCGGGGGTGACCATGGCCATGACGAAGGCGCTGCGGGTGGGTACGTCCATCTGCGAGAGCAGAGCGCGTGCCAGCAGGAAGCACAGCGCCAGCGGCAGGCTGGGGGCGAACGCTGCAAGGATGAGGAAGATGCTGGCTGGAATGTGGGTGAACACCATGGTATTCAACAGGCCGATGCGTTTGGCCACCCAGGGCGCGGCCAGTTGCGAGGCGGCGGTGAGCAGCCCGGCCCAGAAGAAGAATGCGCCGGCGGCGGCAAGCGAGAGGCCGAAGCGCTGGAACAGCCAGAGTGACATGAGCGCGTTGACCACCAGACCGCCGGCGAAGGCATCCAGGGAAAACAACGCGGCCAGTTGCAGCACGATGCCGCGCGAGGGGCCGAGCGGAGCGGGTGGTGCGGGGCGCGCGTGCGGCGACGGTTCCGGCAGGCTTCGATAGAGCAGCCAGACCACGCAGCCGATGCCGGCGTAAAGCACGAACATGGCGCGCAGGGCGGTGAGGTGATCTACCCCCAGGCTCGTCAGCCAGTCCGGCACGCCGGCGGCCAATGCCCCGAATGCGGCGAACAGGGCGCCGGTGAGGCTGTAGCGGGCAAAGAGAGATGTGCGTGTGTTGCCTTCGGCGGCTTCGGCGAGGCGCGCGTGTTCCAGCGGCAGAAATACGCTGACATCGCCGGAACTGGGGTTGAGTGTGCCGATGAAGGCCACCAACAACAGCGGCCAGAAGCCATCGAGCCCGGCGAAGAACAGGCCGGTGGCGGTCATCAGCAGCGCCGCGCCGAGCAGCAGGTGGCGATGATGGAAATAGTGGCCCCATGCGCCGACCGCCAGGGTGGCGAGGGCCGAACCCAGCAGGGTCGCGGTGCTGAGTACACCAACCTGCCAGGTGCCCATCCCCAGGGCCAGCAGATAGGCCGGCAACAACACCGCGACGTATCCATCGGCCAACGCGCGTAGAGCGCGGGCGATGATCAGAAAGCGCGCCTCGGGAGCTGTGCCGGGAGGAAGGATCAATTTGGCGACCGGTTTCGCGCGACTACTTCGCCACCACACCACCCCCCTCCGCTTTCCAGCCCTCGATACCGCCTTCGATGAAGCGGGCATTGAGGCCCTTGGCCTGGAGTGCGTCCACAACACTGTTGGACACCGCGCCGCCGCGCACACAGTAGAGGACAATTTCCTGGTCTTGCGGCAGGCCGTCGGCCCAGGTGTCGATTTTTTCCGGGTCTTTCCAGTGCGCGCCGGCCAATTGTTCGGTGGAGGCGTGGTGATCGGTGACACGGCGCACGTCGAGGATGTACTTTCCAGCGAGTTCTATTTTCAGAGTTTCCGGTTTGATGCTGCGATCCATGTTCAGGCTCCAATGATGAAGGTGTAAAGCAGGCCCAGCGCCGCGCAAGCGCCGATGACCCGCATGATGTCCTGCTTGTATTTCCACAGCGCCAGGAAAGCGGCCACGGACATGAGGGCGTAGAACCACTCGAAGGTGCCTTCGAACCCCTTGGGCCAGAGCACGTGATAACCGAAAAACAGGGCCAGATTGAGAATCACGCCGACCACGGCGGCGGTGATACCGGTAAGCGGGGCGGTGAACTTGAGATCGCCGTGCGTGGCTTCCACCAGCGGGCCGCCGGCCAGGATGAAGAGATAGCCGGGCAGAAAGGTGAAGAAGGTGGCGACGCTGGCGCCGGCGAAACCGGCCAGTAACAGATTGTCCGGGCCGAACACTTCCTTGCTCCAGCCGCCGATGAAGCCGACGAAGGCGACCACCATGATTAACGGGCCGGGCGTGGTTTCACCGAGGGCGAGGCCGTCGATCATCTGCGGGCCGGTGAGCCAGCCATAGGTTTCCACACCGCCCTGGTAGACGTAAGGCAACACGGCGTAAGCGCCACCGAAGGTGACCAGGGCCGCCTTGGTAAAGAACTCGCCCATGTCCTTCAGGACGGGGACACCCAGGGTGGCCCAGATGCCGACGGCCCAGACCGCGATGAAGGCGATGGTCATGATGACCAGACGCGAGGCCTTGAACTTCGCGTGTTCCGGAGTCGGCGTGTCGTCGTCGATCAGGGCCGGGCCGTAGTCCTTGTTCGATGCGCCGTGGCCGCCGCCGACCTTGAAGATGTCGGGGGCGAGCTTGCCGCCGATGAAACCGAGAACGCCGGCGGTCAGGACAATGATGGGGAAGGGGATATGAAGGGCGAAGATGGCGACGAAAGAGGCCGCCGCGAAACCCCACAGTACCTTGTTCTTCAGCGCGCGCGAGCCGATGCGCCAGGCCGCGAACACGACGATGGCGACCACGGCGGGCTTGATGCCGGCGAACACACCGTGAACGAATTGCACGTCGCCATAAACCAGGTAGATGTAGGTCAGCGCCGAGAGGATGAACAGCGAGGGCAACACGAACAGGGTGCCGGCGATGATGCCGCCCCAGGTACGGTGCAACAGCCAGCCGATGTAGATGGCGAGTTGTTGCGCTTCCGGCCCGGGCAGCACCATCGCGTAGTTGAGTGCGTGCAGGAAGCGGCGCTCTGAGATCCAGCGGCGTTTCTCCACCAACTCTTGGTGCATCATGGAAATCTGCCCGGCGGGGCCGCCGAAGCTGATGAAACCGAGTTTCAGCCAATAGACAAAGGCTTCCCAGAAGGCGGGATGGGCCGGGCGTTGCGGCTTGTCATTCATTGTGGGGAGGCGTTGTTCTGGTAATGGGCATAAAGGAAATCGAAAGCCAGGCTGGCGGCGTCCAACAGGGCGTCGTCATCGGCCAGACTGGCGCGCATGCCGGCCAGCAGCATTTCCAGGCCAGGGGCTTCGGGCACCGGCAGGCCGCCGACATCGAGGACATGCACCAAGCTTGCAATGCGGACCAGAGCCGGGTCGGCATCCAGTCCGAAGCTGGCAAGCAGGGTTTCAAAACTCACCCGGTTGCCGCTATGCGTGACGGTATGTGTGAATCTCGCGCCGTCGAAATCGAAGCCCAGTGCGTCGGCGGGGCAATCGGCGGGGGTTGCCAACCAGAGAAAACGCGCTTCCCGGTCAATAAAGCGATGGATCAGCCAGGCCGATGCCAGTCGATCCACCCATGGCCGCTTGCGCGTCGCCCACAGGCGGCCCTGATAGGCGGTAGCGTCCAGGCGCGTGATTTCCATCCCACGCGAGGTGGGTTCGCCGGGATTCAGCCTGGCTTGTATGTCCAGATCCAGTTCGTCCAGCTGCGCCTGTACCTGTAGGCGCGCTTCACCAGGGAAAAAGTCGATGGCGGCCAGCGCGGTGAAGTGCTTGCGCAGCTTGCGCGCCAATCGGGCCGCGTCTTGTGCCGCATTGCCATCCAGCGCGGCGAGGCTGCCCTGGATATCCACAGCGAGGCGGCGATATTCCTCGGTGCGATCGAACAGGGCTTCGAATGGGTATTGCAACGAATCAGTCTTGATCAGATAGGCCTGCCCACCCGCTTCGTCGATGCCTTCCGCTACTTCGGCGAGCAGCGTATAGCGTTCTTCTCCCTCTGGCAGTAGATACACCCCATCGCGCAACGACGCCGCGCCGACTGTTTTCAGGGCGCGCCAGGCCCGCATCCGGGCCGAGGCGTTTTCAGTTGGCAAAGTAATAATTAGTAGCAACCATTTCATGACTGTAGATCTTAATACATACACCCATGCCGGCTCAAGCGATTCGCCGCAGGAGCTCTTTATGGCGAAGAAGTGAGGTAAGTCCCAACCCTCGCGATGTTTGCAAATAACGGCAAGCTCCCTGAAAACGCCATTTCTGGTTCCGGTGCTCGGAACTGGCCGCTACAATCGCAACCTTTCCCGCACCGGCAGAAGCCATGCGCTACTTGGCACTGTTACTCAAAATAGTCCTGTTCGTTTTTTTGCTCGGGTTCGCGGTGAAGAACAGCGACGTCGTCACGCTGCACTATTTTTTCGGCTACGAATGGCAGTCTCCGTTGGCGCTGGTGATTCTGGTGTCGTTCGCCATCGGCTTGCTGATTGGCCTGCTGGCCTGCACCTGGCGCCTGTTGCGCAGCCATCGTGAACTACGCCAGTTGCGCCGCCTTAGTTCAGACCTCAGTTCCAAGCATTCCAAGGCGGAGTAAGTAGTTGGAAATCGAAGCCTGGCATCTCCTGGTCATCCCCCTGTTTTTTGCACTCGGCTGGCTGGCCGCTCGGGTGGATATTCGCCATGTCATGCAGGAATCGCGCGCTGTGCCGCGTTCCTATTTCAAGGGTCTCAATTACCTGCTGAATGAGCAGCCGGACCAGGCGATCGAAGCTTTCCTGGAAGTGGCCCGTCTTGACCCCGATACCCTGGAACTGCACTTCGCGCTGGGTTCGCTGTTCCGCCGTCGCGGCGAACTGGACCGCGCGATTCGTATTCACCAGAGCCTGGTCGACCGCGCTGACCTCGCGCAGGATCAGCGTATGAAGGCCTTGTATGAACTGGGCGAGGATTTCCTCAAGGCCGGTCTGCTGGATCGCGCGGAGGAGGTATTCCGGAGGCTGGAAAGCGGCGTGCACGCACTGGATTCGCTGCGCAAGTTGCTGGAGATTCAGGTGCTGACCAAGGATTGGCCACAGACCATCATCACCTCGCAGCGACTGGAAAAACTCGGCTGTCTCTCGCAGAACGCCAATACCGCGCACTACCACTGCGAGATGGCCGCCGCCGCCATGCTGCGCGGGGAGGTCGATAGCGCGCGTGGGCATCTGGAACAGGCATTGAAGAAGAACCGCCGCTCCGCGCGCGCCATCCTCCTGCTGGGCGATCTCGAAGCCCAGGCCGGCCAGGATGAGGCCGCCATCGCCGCCTGGCGCCGTATCGAGGACATCAACCCGGCTTTTCTGCCCATTGCCGCCGATCGACTGGTCCAGGCGCATGGCCGCCTGGGCCGATATGAACAAGCTGTCCGGCTCTTGCAGGGTTATCTCGAACAGCGCCCCAGCCCGGATTTGTTGCACCTCCTGTTTCAGACCGTGGCCGCGCGCCAGGGCTGGGAGGCGGCGCGCGCGCTGGCGGCAACCGAATTGAAAAAACACCCCAGCCTGCGCGCCCTCGACGATTACCTTCAAGCCAGCAACGCCTTGCAGTCCGAGGACGAGGATGGACGGGTGGAATACCGCCTGGCCCAGGATCTGGTACATCGCCAGGTGAGCCAGATCGCTTACTACCAGTGTGGCGAATGCGGCTTCAAGGCGCGCCAGTTCTTTTGGCAGTGCCCGGCCTGCGCGCGCTGGGAAAGCATTTCACCGGAAAGGTTGGAACATGAGTAACCCCAAGGTCATCGTCGCGCTGGATTACGCACAGGCCGATCAGGCACGCGCCTTCGTCGACCGGGTGCGGCCGGATTTGTGTCGTCTCAAGGTGGGCAAGGAATTGTTCGTGGCGGCCGGCCCCGCCTTTGTGGAAGAACTGGCGGCACGCGGTTTCGCGGTTTTTCTCGACCTGAAATTCCACGACATTCCCAATACCGTGGCGCGGGCCTGCAAGGCGGCGGCGCGGCTGGGGGTGTGGATGATGAATGTGCATGCCAGTGGTGGGCCACGCATGATGCGGGCGGCGCGCGAAGCGCTGGAAGATATGCCGGGTTTGACTTCGCGGCCCAGATTGATCGCCGTGACCGTGCTGACCAGCATGGGCGAAGAGGAATTGCGCGCCATCGGCATCGAGGCCAACGCCCGCCAGCAGGTGCTGTTGCTGGCTTCGCTGGCGAATGACAGCGGCATGGACGGCGTGGTGTGTTCCGCGCGGGAAGCCCCGCTGCTGCGTTCCTCCCTCGGCCCCGATTTTCTCCTGGTGACACCGGGCATCCGTCCTGTCGGCAGTGATGTGGGCGACCAAACCCGCATCCTCACTCCCGCCCAGGCCATCCAGGCCGGTTCGGATTACCTGGTCATCGGCCGACCCATTACCCAGGCTGACGACCCCTTGGCCGCCCTGGAAGCCATCGCGCGGGAAATTGCTCAAGCAAGCCTGCCAGGCATCGCATCACCCTCCGAGAGAATCAACCCATGAAAATCGCCATCGCCGGCACCGGCTACGTCGGTCTCTCCAACGCCATCCTGCTGGCGCAGCAGAACGAAGTGGTCGCGCTCGACATCGTTCCCGAGAAGATCGAGATGCTCAACCGCAAGGTTTCGCCCATCGTCGACAGCGAAATCGAGGACTACCTGGCCCACAAGCCCCTCAACTTTCGCGCCACGCTCGACAAACAGGATGCCTATCTCGGGGCCGATTTCGTCATCATCGCCACACCCACCGACTACGACACCGAGACCAACTACTTCAACACCCGCACGGTCGAAGCGGTGATCCAGGACGTCAAGGCGATCAATCCGAAAGCGGTGATGATCCTCAAATCCACCGTCCCGGTCGGCTACACCGCCAAGCTGAAAGCGCAGTTCAACTGCGAAAACCTCATCTTCTCGCCCGAATTCCTGCGTGAAGGCAAGGCGCTCTACGACAACCTCCATCCCTCGCGCATCATCATCGGCGAGCGTTCCGAGCGCGCCGAAACCTTTGCCAACCTGCTCCGGCAAGGCGCCATCAAGCGGGACATCCCGGTGTTGTTCACCAACTCCACCGAGGCCGAGGCGGTCAAACTCTTTTCCAATACTTATCTGGCTATGCGGGTGGCCTATTTCAACGAACTCGACACCTACGCCGCCACCCACGGGCTGGATACCAAACAGATCATCCAGGGCGTCAGCCTCGACCCGCGCATCGGCGATCACTACAACAACCCCTCGTTCGGCTACGGCGGCTACTGCCTGCCCAAGGACACCAAACAATTGCTTGCCAATTATCAGGATGTCCCACAGAACCTGATGCGCGCCATCGTCGACTCCAATACCACACGCAAGGACTTCGTCGCCGACAGCATCATCAAACGCAAGCCCAAGGTGGTCGGCGTGCATCGCTTGATCATGAAGAGCGGCTCGGACAATTTTCGCGCATCCAGCATCCAGGGCATCATGAAGCGGATCAAGGCCAAGGGCATCGAAGTCATCGTCTATGAGCCGGTGCTGACGGAAGCCGAGTTCTTCCACTCGCGAGTCGTCAATGATCTGGCCGAATTCAAACGGCAATCGGATGTCATCGTCGCCAACCGCATCACCGACGACCTGCTTGATGTGGCGGACAAGGTCTATAGCCGGGATCTGTTCGGGAAGGATTGACCATGTATAAAACGATCGAGGATTTCGTCGGCAACACCCCACTGGTTCGCCTGAAAAAGCTGCCTGGGGAAACCTCCAACATCGTGCTGGTCAAGCTGGAAGGCAACAATCCGGCCGGTTCCGTTAAAGACCGCCCGGCCTTGTCCATGATCGCCCGCGCCGAGGCGCGCGGCGAGATCAAACCCGGCGACACGCTGATCGAAGCCACCAGCGGCAACACCGGCATCGCCCTGGCTATGGTGGCCGCCATAAAGGGCTACCGCATGGTGCTTATCATGCCCGAGCACCTCTCCATCGAGCGCCGCCAGTCGATGCGCGCCTACGGCGCCGATCTGGTGCTGGTCAGCAAGGCGGCCGGCATGGAAGGCGCGCGTGATCTGGCTGAACTGATGCAGCGGGAAGGAAAAGGGAAAATCCTCGACCAGTTTTCCAACCCCGATAACCCTATCGCCCACTATGAGGGAACCGGCCCGGAAATCTGGCGCGATACGGAAGGGCGCATCACCCATTTTGTCTCCAGCATGGGCACCACCGGCACCATCATGGGTTGCTCGCGCTACCTCAAGGAACAGAACCCGGCCATCCAGATCGTCGGCGTGCAGCCGGAGGAGGGCGCGCAAATTCCCGGCATCCGTAAATGGCCCGAGGAATACGTGCCTTCCATCTGCGATTACAAAAGGGTGGACCGCATGATGTATGTCGGCCAGACCGCCGCCGAAGACACCACCCGTCGCCTGGCGAGCGAGGAGGGCATCTTTGCCGGCATCTCCTCCGGTGGCGCGCTCCATGCGGCCTTGCAACTATCCAAGGAAGTGGAAAACGCGGTCATCGTCTCCATCGTCTGCGACCGCGGCGACCGTTATCTCTCGACCGGGGTGTTTCCCGCGTAGGGTGCGCCGCGCGCACCATTTGACGTGGATCGGTGCGCGCGGCGCACCCTACGCATTTGATGATTTGAGCAGCACCATCACCGCGCCACCACCGCCATCCACGGGCCGTGCCTGGACGAAAGCCAGAACTTCGTCGCGTTGCATCAACCAGTGCCGCACATGCAGTTTCAGCACAGGCTCGCGGTTTTTCGAGCCCAGCCCCTTGCCATGAATGACGCGCACACAGCGCGCGCCCCGGCGTTTGCATTCGAACAGGAAATCAGCCAGTTCCCGCTTGGCTTCCAGCCGGGTCAAGCCGTGCAGGTCGAGTTCCGCCTGGGCAACCCAGTCGCCACGTCGCAAGCGGCGTAGAGTCTGGCGGGCGATACCAGGCCGAACGTAGGAGGTTTCTTCCCCGGTTTCGGTATCCACATCCCAGCGTATCGGGTCATGCAACGACTCATGAATCACCTCGCGCTCATCGCGAAACAAACTGAGCGGGACGGGAGGAAGCCGGACGGGGGAGAGAAGTACGCGACCGTGCGGCGTGAGTGGAACAACATCATCCAGCTCCGCCCGGAACAGTTCGCGCTCCTCACAAGGCAAGGCGGGAACGTGAAATTTCCCGCCTTTATTCATGCTATTACAACGAAAAGTTAAGCCAGCTTGTCAAGATAACGTTCGGCATCCAGTGCCGCCTGGCAACCGCTTGCCGCGCTGGTGACCGCTTGCTTGTAGATCATGTCCTGAACGTCGCCAGCCGCGAAAACGCCTTCGATACTGGTCTGTGTGGCGTTGCCATGACGGCCGCCCTGAGTAACCAGGTAACCGTGATCCAATTCCAGTTGCCCGGTAAAGAGGTCGGTATTGGGCTTGTGTCCGATGGCGATGAAGATACCGGTCAGCTTGATTTCCTTGGTCGCGCCATCCTGCATGCCTTTCAGCCGCATGCCGGTCACGCCGCTCTTGTCGCCCAGGACTTCATCAAGAACCTGATTGGTTTCAAGGACAATCTTGCCTTCCTTCACGCGTTCCATGAGGTGATCGACCATGATCTTCTCCGCCTTGAAGGTGTCGCGGCGATGCACCAGGGTGACCTTGCTGCAAATATTGGAGAGGTAGATGGCTTCTTCCACGGCGGTATTGCCGCCGCCAATAACCGCGACTTCCTGGCCTTTGTAGAAGAAACCGTCGCAGGTGGCACAACCGGAAACACCGCGCCCCATGAATTTTTCCTCGGATTCCAGGCCCAGATACATGGCGGAAGCACCGGTGGCGATGATCAGGGCATCACATGTGTAAACACCCGCGTCGCCGGTCAGGGTGAAGGGACGATTCTTCAGATCAACCTTGTTGATGTGGTCGAAGATGATCTCGGTATTGAAGCGCTCGGCATGCGCCTGGAATCGCTGCATCAGCTCCGGGCCCTGAACACCGTTCACATCAGCCGGCCAGTTATCCACATCGGTGGTGGACATGAGCTGACCACCCTGACTCAAGCCCGTAATCACCACCGGCTGCAGGTTGGCGCGGGCGGCATATATGGCGGCGGAATAACCGGCGGGGCCGGAACCAAGGATGAGTAGACGGCAATGCTTGGCGGACATGTGTTTCTCCAGTGAAAGACGGTGGGGTAGTTGGAGGCGGGCAACTGGATTGCAAGCCTCAAATAGGTGGCGGGCATTTTATCAGGGGCATCGAGGTGGCATGGCAATACGCCACAGATTAACTATTTAACATAATCTTCATTCAGGACTCTATTGCCGGTGCGGTATGCTTGCCAGCCACGGCCACCTTCAACTGAACCATCATGAAATTCCAGTTATTTTCCATCGGTGCCCGCTTTGAATACGAGGGCAAGGCCTATGTCAAAACCGGGCCACTAACAGCCACCACAGAAGATGGCGGGCAGCGGATGATTCCACGCTCCGCGATACTCACGCCGCTTGATAGTGCGCGAGTTGAAGCGCCCAAACCCGGTCTCAAGGTGGATAGGACGGTGCTTGAGGCGCTGGCTGTGTTTCATGCCGAGTGTGCGCATCTGTTACAAGTTGTCGCCGACGATGCGACGCAGGAGCAAACCGCACTGACGAAACTGGATACGGCACGCCAGCGTTTTCTCACGGCGCTGGAATGAATTCGTCACCTTACCGGTGGCGCGCCCTCACACTGATGCTGGTGTGCGCGGCCCTGCTGACCGCGACGCTCATGCGCGAGCGGATCACATTTGAACTGGGCTATGCCTACGCGCAAGGCGATTTTCACGGTTGGGCGTTGACGCGCGATGACGCAAAGGCTGCGGTCTGGCTGCGCCGGGCGGCGGAATCGGGGCACGCGCGGTCGCAATATCTGCTCGGACTGATTTATTCGCGTGGCAGAGGCATCAGGCAGGACGATGGCGAGGCGGAACGCTGGTTCAACCTGGCAGCCAGCCAGGCCTACGGGCCAGCCTGTTTTCATCTGGCCTGGATGTTGCACAAAGGCGAGGGCGTGACACACGACGAGGCCCGCGCGCAACGTCTGATGGCACAAGCGGCCGGGCTGGGCATGAGCGCCGCCAGCCTGGCCCTGGGCCGCTTCCATGAGCGCGGAGAAGGCGTGGGAAAAAACGCGACGACGGCCTTGTATTGGTACACCCAGGCGGCGGAATCCAGCCGCCTGCATCCCGAGATGTTCGACAACGCCCACTTCGCCGATCAGGCCATGGCCGCTCGTGAGCGAATGCGCGTGGTGAACCCATAGGGCGCGCCACACGTGGCACTGCGAATTGCCGTGTGGCGTTCCCTGCCGTGCAGCGAGCAGGGCCGGCGGCTAGAATTGCGCGACTTTTTGAACCCGGCCAACACCCATGCCCCGCAATATCCTCGTCACCTCCGCCCTACCCTACGCCAACGGCTCCATCCACCTGGGCCATCTGGTCGAATACATCCAGACCGACATCTGGGTACGTTTCCAGAAAATGCGCGGGCATCAGTGCATCTATTGCTGCGCCGACGATACCCACGGCACGCCGATCATGTTGCGCGCGGAGAAGGAAGGCATTACCCCGGAACAACTCATAGACCGGGTCTGGCACGAGCACAAGCGCGATTTCGACGGGTTCCATGTTGATTTCGACAATTTCTACTCGACCAACTCGAAAGAAACCCAACACTACTCGGACACCATCTACACGCGCCTCAAGGAAGCCGGCCTGATCGAAATCCGCTCCATCGAGCAGTATTACGACCCGGTGAAGGAAATGTTCCTGCCGGACCGCTTCATCAAGGGTGAGTGCCCGAAGTGCCACGCCAGGGACCAGTATGGCGACAACTGCGAGGCCTGCGGCGCCGCCTACCAGCCCACCGACCTGATCGAGCCCTACTCCGCCGTGTCCGGCGCCAAGCCGGTACGGAAGTCGTCCGACCATCATTTCTTCAGGCTCTCCGACCCGCGTTGCGCGGACTTCCTCAAGGACTGGATCGCGAATCCCGACCACGTGCAGTCCGAGGCCGCCAACAAGCTGGGCGAATGGCTGCAAGCCGGGCTTTCCGACTGGGACATCTCACGCGACGCGCCCTACTTCGGCTTCGAGATCCCGGGTGCCCCGGGCAAGTACTACTACGTCTGGCTGGACGCGCCGATCGGCTATATGGGCAGCTTCCAGAATTATTGCGACAAGCACGGACTGGACTTCGACGCATACTGGAAACCGGATTCCGAGGCTGAGCTGTACCACTTCATCGGCAAGGACATCCTCTATTTCCACGCCCTGTTCTGGCCGGCCGAACTAGCCCATGCGGGTTTCCGCACGCCGACCGGCGTCTTCTGCCACGGTTTCCTGACGGTGAACGGCACCAAGATGTCGAAATCGCGCGGCACCTTCATTACCGCCGAGAGCTACCTCAACCACCTCAATCCGGAATGGCTGCGCTATTACTACGCCGCCAAGCTGAACGGCTCGATGGAAGACATCGACCTGAACCTGGAAGACTTCGCAGCGCGGGTGAACAGCGACCTGGTGGGCAAATACGTGAACATCGCCAGCCGTTGCGCGGGCTTCATCAGCAAGCGCTTCGGCGGCAGGCTGGGCACTTGCAATACGGCCGCCACGGCGGAATTCGTCGCCGCCTTCAGCAAGGGTGACATCGCGCAAAGCTACGAGGATCGCGACTACGGTCGCGCGCTGCGCGAAATCATGCGGCTGGCCGATGTGGCCAACCAGTACATCGCCGAGAAGCAGCCCTGGGCCATGGCCAAGCAGGAAGGCCGCGAAGCGGAACTGCACGAGGTCTGTTCCACGGCGCTGACCCAGTTCCGCGACCTCACCCTGTATCTGAAGCCGGTGCTGCCGAAGTTGGCTGAACAGGTGGAAGCCTTCCTCAATATCCCGCCGCTGGCCTGGACCGGTGCCTGGACACCCCTGCCCACCGGCCACGCCATCAACGAATACCAGCACCTGATGACCCGCATCGACCCGAAGAAGATTGAAACCATGGTGGAGGAGAACAAGCAGAGCCTCGCCCCGACACCCGAGCCGGCTCCGCTCAAGCACGCCGAGCACCAGCAGAACGAAGTCAAGGCCGAAGCCGCCGCCAGTGATGAAAAATCAGCCTGGGAACCGTTCATCACCATCGATGACTTCACCAAGGTCGATCTGCGCATCGTCCGCATCGCCAATGCCGAGCATGTCGTGGGCGCCGACAAGCTGCTCAAGCTGACCCTGGATCTGGACGGCGAAACCCGTACCGTGTTCGCCGGCATCAAGGCGGCTTACGCGCCGGAAACCCTGATCGGACGCCTCACCGTGATGGTCGCCAACCTGGCGCCGCGCAAGATGAAGTTCGGCTTGTCCGAAGGCATGGTGCTGGCCGCCAGCGACGAGCGAGGCGGCCCCTTCCTGCTCTCGCCCGATTCCGGCGCGCAACCGGGGATGCGGATCAAGTGATCGTCACCCAACCGCTCGTCACTCGCCACCTCGTCATCAGCGGTCGCGTCCAGGGTGTCTGGTTCCGTGAATCCATGCGCCTGGAGGCTGAGCGTCTGGGTGTGACCGGGTGGGTACGCAACGGTCGGGATGGCACGGTGGAAGCGGTAGTTCAGGGCGAAGAAAGCGCGCTGGCGGCCATCGTCGCCTGGTCCCGCAAAGGACCACTTGCTGCGCGGGTGGATGACGTGGTCGTCACTCCCGCCACGGGCACATACACAAGCTTCGAGCGCCTGCCCTCTGCCTGAACGGCCACGGAAAAACTGTAGCGCCGGCATCCCTGCCGGCTTCGTTCTTCTAATTAGCCCTACGATGCCGGCAGGGATGCCGGCGCTACAACTTCAAGCGTATTGGTCGATCAAGGAAACGCTGGACGCCTCGGCAGTATCCGCCTGGGCGTAGGCGCGCAAGGCGGAAGCCTGTTCCACCGATTCGCTAACGGGGCTGGTGGTTGGCCCCTCGCCCTGCTCCTCCTTTTTCATCCGGCTCAATTCCGCGCGTGCCTGGTTTTCCATCAACGCGGCGGCGGCCGCCACGGCGCGGTCCTGCGATGAGGGGTCGACCGGCGCCAGGGCGGCGGCCTGGATCTGGCTGGCCCGTTCGATAGTGGATTGCGGCGTCTGTCCGGAGGAAACATTGATGGTCACCTCGCCGGCCACCGCGTATTGCCTGCCATCCGGGCCGCGCGCGTACTGGAAATTGGCGCCACCGGTCAGCCCCGCCCCCGCCGCCATGTGTGCCTGTTCGTGGGCGCGCACTTTACTGTCGATCGCTCTCAGACGATTCACCTCCTGCTGCTGCTCCGACGTGAGCCGGCTCGAAGCGCTCCCGACCGGCTGCATCGCAGCCGGTTGCGCGACACCACCGACACCGCCAATCGCCATGAATCCGCCCCACTCGCACAAATGAACTCAGTATAGATTGCGTCCGAAACACCTATACCCACACAGCTGCCCGCCTTTACTTTCCCCGGCTCGACTCCTATTCTGCCCTCCCTTTTTTGTCTGGCGCCAGCCATGTCCATCACCATCAAAACCCCGGAAGAAATCGAAAAAATGCGCATCGCGGGGCGATTGACCGCGGAGGTGCTCGACTTCATCAAACCTTTCGTCATACCTGGCGTGACCACAGATGAACTGGACAAGCTCTGCCACGACCTGATGGTCGACGTGCAGAACAGCATACCGGCGCCTCTCAACTACGCACCGCCTGGCCACAAGCCCTACCCAAAGTCGATCTGCTCCTCGATCAACCATCAGGTCTGCCACGGTGTACCCAGCCCGGACAAGAAACTGAAGAACGGCGATGTGGTGAACCTGGATATCACCGTCATCAAGGACGGCTGGCATGGCGACAGCTCGCGCATGTTCTACGTTGGCGAGCCCAGCATTCTGGCGCGCCGGCTCACCGAAATCACTTATGAATGCATGTGGAAGGGCATCGCCGCCGTGCGCCCCGGCGCGCGCTTGGGGGTGGTGGGCGCGGCCATCCAGAAACACGCGGAAAGCAACGGCTACTCGGTGGTTCGTGAGTTTTGCGGCCACGGTATCGGCCGGGGTTTTCACGAAGAACCACAGGTGCTGCATTACGGCAAAGCCAGCGAAGGGCCGATTCTGGAGCCAGGAATGACCTTCACCATCGAGCCCATGATCAATGCCGGCAAGCGCGACATCCGCGTATTGGGCGATGGCTGGACCGTGGTGACCAAGGACCACTCGCTCTCGACGCAGTGGGAACACACCATTCTGGTGACGGATACCGGTTACGAAGTGCTGACGCTATCCGCCGAATGCCCGCCGCCGCCGGCGTTCATAACAGGGTGATACACACCTTAGGTGGCTGATTCCATGCCCACTCCCAACGCGACCGCCTGGCGCGCCACCCTCAAGGAAGGCCGCACTGCGGTATTTGATGCGTACCTGGCGCGACCACGCGCGCACGTTCTGCTCAGCGACCTCACCCACCTGACCGACCAGGTGTTGCGCGACATCTGGCAAGCGCATGACCTGCCGGAGCATGCCGCGCTGGTGGCGGTAGGGGGCTATGGCCGCGGCGAGATGTATCCGCAATCCGATGTCGATGTCCTGATTCTGTTGGACGACGCGCTTCCAGACATGGAACACGCCCGCTTCGAGCCCCTGATCGGCCTGTTCTGGGATGTCGGCCTGCCCATCGGCCACAGCGTGCGGCGGCTTTCCGAATGCCTGAGCGAATCGGCGGGCGACATCACCATCCAGACCAATCTGCTGGAAGCGCGCCACCTGGCGGGCGACCCGGACCTGTTCCAGCGCATGCGGCGGGGCCTGGCGGCACAGATGAATCCCGTCGCCTTCTACCAGGCCAAGGCGCTGGAGCAGAAGGCCCGCCACGGTCGCCATGCCGACGTGGCCTTGTTGCTGGAGCCCAATCTCAAGGAAAGCCCGGGCGGGCTGCGCGACATCCAGACCCTGTTCTGGGTCTGTCGCGCGGCGGGATTGCTTCAAGGAGAGGGGCATCGCCTCAAAGACCTGGTGGGCGCCGGCCTCTTGTGCGAAGCGGAGGCACGCGCGCTCCGCGCCGACCATGCCTTGCTCGCTAATCTGCGAATCCGCCTGCATCTTGCCATCAACCGGCGCGAGGACCGGTTGCTCTACGAATTCCAGGAACGCATCGCCACCGCCATGGGCATCGCCAATGACGAATCGCGCCGCGCCTCGGAACGCATGATGCAGGGCTATTACCGCGCCTCCCGCAGAGTCAGCCTGATCAACAATCTGGTGATGGGTGAACTGCGCGACCGCCTGCAAACGCCGCCCGCCCCTCGCGACCTGCCCGGGCAGACCGGCTTTCGCGCGGTGGGCAACCTGCTCGACGCCGAGGAAGATCAATTTGCGCGCGACCCTGACAGCCTGCTGGAAGCCTTTCTGGTGCTGTCGCGCGAGCACACCCTGGTCGGCTGTACGCCGCGCCTGCTCCGCGCGCTGTCGCGCGCCGGTCGTCTCATCAACGCCGATTTCCGTCACGATCCCGGCAACCATGCGCGTTTCCTCGAACTGCTGCGCGAACCACACGGAGTCAGCACGGCGCTCAGGCTGATGCACAAGCTCGGCATCCTCGGCCGCTACATTCCCCTGTTCGGGCGCATCACCGGGCAGATGCAGCACGACCAGTTCCACATCTACCCGGTGGACGAACACACCCTGATGGTGCTGCGCAACCTGCGCCGCCTCGCGCTCAGCGAATTCGCCCACGAATTCCCGCTCGCCCACCGTCTGATGAGCGCTTGCCAACGCCCCGATCTACTCTATCTGGCCGCGCTGTTCCACGATATCGCCAAGGGACGCGGTGGCGACCATTCCGCGCTGGGCGCGCTCGATGCGCGCCGCTTCTGCCTTTCTCAGGGCTTGTCGCGCGAGGAAGCCGAACTGGTCGCCTGGCTGGTGGCGGAACATCTCATGTTGTCGCAGACCGCGCAAAAGCAGGACCTCTCCGACCCTGACGTGATCCGCGCCTTCGCGGCGCGCTGTGGCGACGTCAAACGCCTCACCGCGCTTTATCTGCTGACGATCTCCGACATACGCGGCACCAGCCCCAAAGTCTGGAATGCCTGGAAGGACAAGCTCACCCGCGAACTGTATCTGGCCACCCGCCGCATTCTCGAGGGGGGGGCCCCGCAAATCGACAGTGTCGAGGAAAAGAAGGAGCTGGCGCGGGCGCAACTACGGCTCTACGGTTACCCGAACGATGCCGAAGCGGCTTTCTGGAAGCGCCTGGACGACGTTTACTTCCTACGCCAGGACGCGCGTGATATCGCTTGGCAGACCCGCCGTCTGCTTCCCTTGCTGAATCGACAGAACCTGATCGTGAGCGCCCGCCTGGCACCGGTGGGTGAAGGCGTCGAAGTCCTGGTTTTCGCGCCCGATGAAGATGCACTGTTCGCGCGCATTTGCGCCTTTTTCGCGCGACTGGGCTACAGCATCCTCGCCTCCAGCATCCACACCACAAGCGATGGCCACGCCCTCGATACTTTCTACGCCCTCGACCCGGAGCATCCTCAGGTTCCCTACCGCGATTTTCTGAATTACATCGAACACGAACTGGCCGCCGACCTGACTGCGCACCAGCCGCTTGGGCCACCACTCAAGGGGCGCCTGGCGCGCCGCCTCAAAGCCTTCCCACTGGAACCGGAAGTCAGCCTCACCCCCGGCGACAACCGCAAGGACTACCTCCTTACCTTCATCGCCGGCGATCGACCTGGCCTGCTCGCCCAGGTCGCCCGCATCCTTACCGACCACCGCGCCAGCGTAATCACGGCCCGCATCAGCACACTCGGCCAGCGCGCCGAAGACGTTTTCGTCCTGGAAGGTGAAGCCCTGGAAAAAACAGGAAAACGCCTGGCACTGGAAAAAGCCCTGCTGGATGTCTTGAAGGTCCAGTAACTCCAGACCATCCGGCTTGCCCCGGATTGGTCCGCGCTGCTAGAATGCGCGCCGCTTTACGCTCGGCAATCCGGCATCCGCCTGAACCGGCTGCGGCGAAATCCACACATCCACTCGCGTTAAGGTGCCCATCACAGGGTTCGTCAGTGGATGGAGGCCCAACCTTAACCAAGGAGTAGTCA
Source organism: uncultured Thiobacillus sp. (assembly GCA_964542455.1). GTDB lineage: Bacteria > Pseudomonadota > Gammaproteobacteria > Burkholderiales > Thiobacillaceae > PFJX01. The sequence continues at coordinate 55,824 of CAZIUC010000002.1, forward strand.
TGTCCGTTACCATGCGTCAAATGCTTGAGGCCGGTGTTCACTTCGGCCACCAAACCCGTTACTGGAACCCGAAGATGGCGCCGTACATCTTCGGTCACCGCAACAAGATCCACATCATCAACCTGGAAAAGACGCTGCCGCTGTTCAACGACGCGGCCACTTTTGCGCGTCGCCTGATTTCCAACAAGGGTTCCATCCTGTTCGTCGGCACCAAGCGCCAGGCTCGCGAAATCATGGCCGAGGAAGCCACCCGCTGCGCAATGCCCTACATCTCCCACCGCTGGCTGGGCGGCATGCTGACCAACTTCAAGACGGTCAAGCAGTCGGTCAAGCGCATGAAGGAACTGGAAGCGCAGCTGAGTGAAGGCACCCTGTCCAAGAAGGAAGCCCTGCGTGTTCAGCGTGAATGCGACAAGCTGGTACAAAGTCTGGGCGGCATCCGGGATATGGAGCGCCTGCCGGACGCTCTGTTCGTGGTCGACGTCGGCTATCAGAAAATCGCCATTACCGAGGCCGCCAAACTGGGCATCCCCGTGATCGGTGTGGTCGATACCAACAACAGCCCGGCCAACGTCAATTACGTCATCCCCGGCAACGACGACTCCAACCGCGCCATCCGTCTCTATGCCCGTGGCCTGGCCGACGCGATCCTGGAAGGCAAGACCCAGGTCATCGAGGAAATGGTCGCCGCCGGTGAAGACGAGTACGTCGAAGTCACGGAAAGCGCCGCCGCCGAGTAAGCAAATCGGACTGGCGCGCGGTTGTAACGCACCTTCAACCAGCCCGCGCCAGGGCAGCATTTCTCGAGACGCCCCGGTGATCGGGGCGTTTTTCAATACGGAAAACAGGAGTTAGCAAAATGGCGGAAATCACCGCATCCATGGTCAAAGAGCTGCGTGAGCGTACCGATGCCCCCATGATGGACTGCAAGAAGGCGCTGACCGAAGCGGGCGGCGACATGCAGAAGGGCGAAGAAATCCTGCGCGTGCGCTTCGGCAACAAGGCCGCCAAGAGCGCCGGCCGCGTCGCCGCCGAAGGCGTCGTCGCCATCAGCATCAGCGCCGACGGCAAGTCCGCCGCGATGGTGGAAGTGAACTGCGAAACCGACTTCGTCGCCAAGAACGACGATTTCCTGGCGCTGACCAGCGCCCTGGCCGACATGGTGCTGAACCAGAACCCCGCCGATGTCGCCGCGCTGTCCGCCCTGCCCTACGGCGGCAAGACCGTGGAAGAAACCCGTACCGAGCTGGTCGGCAAGATCGGCGAGAACATGTCCATCCGCCGCTTCGTGCGCCTTGACGGTCAGGGCAAGTTCGCCAGCTACATCCACGGCAAGAAGATCGGCGTCCTGGTCGACATCGCCGGTGACGAGGCGCTGGCCCGCGACATCGCCATGCACATCGCCGCCTCCAAGCCCAAGTCGCTCGATGCCTCCGGCGTGTCGCAAGACCTGATCGACACCGAGCGCCGCGTCGCCATCGAGAAGGCCAAGGAAGCCGGCAAGCCGGAAGCCATGCTGGAGAAGATCGCGGACGGCACGGTACAGAAATTTCTGAAGGAAGTGACCCTGTTGTCGCAGCCCTTTGTCAAGGACGACAAACAGACCATCGAGCAGGTGCTGAAGTCCAAGGGCTCGCAGTGCCACGGCTTCAGCATGTTCATCGTCGGCGAAGGCATCGAGAAGAAAGTCACCGACTTCGCCGCCGAAGTGGCTGCCGCCTCCAAGGTGTAATGGCCCAGCAAAGCGTGGAGTGTTGAATGGCTGCCTGCAAGCGTATTTTGTTGAAGCTTTCCGGCGAGGCCCTGATGGGGCCGGATGCCTTCGGCTATCACGCCGAGACGATGGCCGGCATGGTTGCCCAGATCAAGGAAGTCACGGAACTGGGCGTGCAGGTCGGCATCGTCGTCGGCGGCGGTAATCTGTTCCGGGGCGCCACCGGCGCGCTTTCCGGGATGGATCGCGCCACCGCCGACAGCATGGGCATGTTGGCCACGGTGATGAACGCGCTGGCCTTGAAAGACGGCTTGATGGCGGCTGGCGTGGCCGCCCGCGTGCAGACCGCCGTGACCATCGCCCATGTCGGCGAGCCCTTTGAACGCGACAGCGCGGTTCGGCACTTGGAAACCGGCCGTGTGGTGATTTTCGGGGGCGGCACCGGCAACCCCTTCTTCACCACCGATACCGCCTCCGCCCTACGCGGCGCGGAAATCGGCGCCGACCTGATGCTGAAGGCCACCAAGGTGGACGGCGTCTATACCGCCGACCCGAAGAAAGATCCCACGGCCACCCGCTACGAGCAACTGACTTTCGACGAAGCCATTGCGCGCAACCTGGGCGTGCTGGACACCGCCGCGTTCGCGCTTTGCCGCGAACAGAAGTTGCCCTTGTGCGTGTTCAGCATTTTCAAGCCCGGCGCCCTGCGCCGTGTGGTGCTGGGTGAGGCCGAAGGCACCCGCGTGGTGCTGTAAATAACGAGGAGACAACAACATGATCGCCGACATCAAAAAGTCCGCCGAGGACAGGATGAAGAAGTCCCTGGAAGCGCTGAAGCTGGATCTGATGAAAGTCCGCACCGGACGTGCCCACACCGGCATCCTGGATCACGTCATGGTTGATTACTATGGTTCGCCGGTACCGGTGAATCAGGTCGCCAACGTCAGTCTGATCGACGCCCGCACCATCGGCGTGCAGCCCTATGAAAAGAACATGGCCGGAAAACTGGAAAAAGCGATCCGCGACTCCGACCTGGGTCTCAATCCGGCCAACATGGGCGAACTCATTCGCGTGCCGATGCCACCGCTCACCGAGGAACGCCGCCGCGATTTGATCAAGGTGGTCAAGGGCGAGGCGGAGAACGCCCGTGTCGCGGTGCGTAACATTCGCCGCGACGCCAATACTCATCTGAAGGAACTGGTGAAGAACAAAGAGGCCTCGGAAGATGAGGAACGTCGTGCCATCGATGACATGCAGAAGATGACCGACAAGTACATCGCCGAACTCGACAAGGCACTGGCGGAAAAAGAGAAGGATTTGATGGCGGTATAAAGCTGCCGAGAGTAAAAGTGATGAGCCGTGAGTGAGGCCACAGGCTCCGCTGGCTCATCACTCATGACTCTCGACTCACTGCGCTCGAATCCCACATGATCAAACGCTTCCTCAGCAGTACGGCCGAAATTCCCAAAGCTGTCGCGGTTCCGTGCCATATCGCCATCATCATGGACGGCAATGGCCGTTGGGCAAAAAAGCGTCTGCTCCCGCGTGTCGCCGGCCACGCCCAAGGCGTGGAGCGGGTTCGCGACATGGTCAAGGCCTGCGTCGAACGGGGCGTGGAGTACCTGACCTTGTTCGCCTTCAGTTCGGAAAATTGGCGTCGCCCGGAAGATGAAGTCTCCCGCCTGATGGAACTCTTCGTCATGGCACTGGAGCGGGAAGTCGGCAAAATGCATCGCAATGGTGTCTGCCTGAAGGTGGTCGGCGATCTTTCCCGGTTTGATCAACGCCTGCGCGATCTGATTACTGAAGCGGAACAGAAGACCATCGGCAACCAGCGACTGACACTCACCGTCTGCGCAAACTACGGTGGCCGCTGGGACATCCTCAATGCCGCCAACAATTGGCTGCGCGACAATCCTGGCGGCCGACTGAGCGAGGATGTGCTGACACCCTACCTCTCGATGCCCTACGCTCCCGAGCCCGATCTGTTCATCCGTACCGGCGGCGAGCAGCGCATCAGCAACTTCCTGCTCTGGCAATTGGCCTACAGCGAGTTGTATTTCACCGAGACCCTGTGGCCGGACTTCGATGCCAGGGCGCTCGATCTGGCCATCGCCTCCTATCAAAAACGTGAGCGCCGCTTTGGCCGTACCAGCGAACAACTCCTCGAACGTTAAGACGCGGGTATTGACGGCGGTTCCGCTGATCAGCGGATTCCTGCTCGCGCTGTATCTGGCGCCCGCCTGGCTATGGGCCGGGTTGATGGCCCTCATCCTCACCGAGGCGGGACGTGAGTGGGCCGGCCTGGCCAAACTCGGCCGCGCCGCCAGCCTGGCCTATGCACTACTTCTTGGCCTCTCCGGTGCTGCCTTGGCCGTTTACGGTGTGACCTCTCCCCTGCCGTATTACCTGGCCGTGGCTTTCTGGCTGGTTTCCACGCTGCTGCTCGCCAAAGGCGCACCCTTGCGCAACCCACTGATCTTGCTGCCACTGGGTGTCCTGATCCTGCTGCCGACCTATCTGGCCATTCTCACTCTGCGCCAGGAAGGTCCGGATTTGCTGCTGATCGTGGTCGGGCTGGTCGTGATTGCCGACAGCGCCGCCTATTTTTCCGGGCGGCGCTTCGGAAAACACAAGCTGGCGCCCAGCATCAGCCCCGGGAAAACCTGGGAAGGGGCCATTGGCGCCTGGATTGCCATTACGATCTATGCGCTGGTCATTCATTTACTTGGCACGGGCAACTGCGGCTTGCCCTGTCTACCCCAGGCCCTGGCGGCTTACTGGGCGTTGTTTGTGCTATCCGTGCTGGGCGACCTGTTCGAAAGCGCGCTTAAACGCCAGGCCGGCATCAAGGACAGTGGCGTGCTCCTGCCCGGCCATGGCGGCGTGCTCGATCGAATCGACAGTCTGACCGCTGTGCTGCCCGCCGCGGCTTTGTTCTGGATGTGGCTGAAATGAAAAACCTGACCATACTCGGCGCGACCGGCACCATCGGCGTCAACACCCTCGACGTGATCGCCCGACATCCGGACAAATTCCGGGTCGTGGCCCTCACCGGCCAGAATCAGATCGACAAACTGGCCGCGCAATGCCGCCAGTTCCAGCCCAGCTATGCCGTGGTGCTCGATGCAGACAAGGCAGGCGCCCTGAAAGCCCTGCTCGCCGGAACACAAACCGAAGTGCTTTGGGGCATGGAAGCCCTGGAGTTCGTCTCCGCCCTGCCGGAAGTCGACAGCGTGATGGCCGCCATCGTCGGCGCCGCCGGCCTGCTGCCGGCGCTGGCCGCCGCCCGCGCCGGCAAACAGGTGCTGCTGGCGAACAAGGAAACCCTGGTCATGGCCGGCCGCTTCTTCATGGAAGCGGTGCAACAACACGGCGCCACCCTGTTGCCGATCGACTCCGAACACAACGCGGTATTCCAGTCGTTGCCGGCGGGCTACGACGGCAATCTGGCCAAGCACGGCGTGCGCCGCATTCTGCTCACCGCCTCGGGAGGGCCATTCCGCGCTCGCGCGGTGGAGACGCTGAAAGACGTAACGCCGGAAGAAGCGGTGGCGCACCCCAACTGGGTGATGGGCAAGAAGATCTCGGTCGATTCCGCCAGCATGATGAACAAGGGCCTGGAAGTCATCGAGGCGCGCTGGCTGTTCAACGCCCGCCCCGATCAGATCGAAGTGGTGATCCACCCGCAGAGCATCGTCCACAGCATGGTGGAATATCTCGATGGCTCGGTGCTGGCGCAGCTTTCCAACCCGGACATGCGCACTCCCATCGCCCACTCCCTGGCATATCCGGAACGGGTGGAAGCGGGCGTGAACTGGCTGGATCTGGCGAAGATCGGCCAACTCACCTTCGAGGCGCCCGACTTCGCCCGCTTCCCCTGCCTGAAACTCGCCTATCAGGCGCTGGAGGCCGCCGGCACCGCGCCAGCCATCCTCAATGCCGCCAATGAAGTGGCGGTCGCCGCCTTCCTGGATCGTCGCATTCCCTATCTCGGCATCGCCGCCAGCCTGGAGGCCGTGCTGAGCCGCCTTGCCGGCGTGCCCGCCGATTCACTGGAAGATCTGATGGCGGCCGATGCCGCCGCGCGGCGTGAAGCCGAATTGTGGATCGCGAATGCGGCGGCATGAGTGTAGCGCCGGCTTTATGTCCCGGAGGGACGGTATCCTTCAGGGCCTTGCCGGCAAGCGGGCTGCAAGCCCGCCTCGCGGCGAACCTGCCGGCAAGGATGCCGGCGCTACGTTAACGCCATGACCACCCTCCTCGCTTTCTTCTTCACCCTGGCCGTTCTCATCGTCTTCCATGAATTCGGCCACTACTGGGTCGCGCGCCGCGCGGGCGTGAAAGTCCTGCGCTTCTCGGTCGGCTTCGGCCAGGTCATCGCCAGTCGCACCGACCGCCACGGCACGGAATGGGCGCTCTCCGCGATCCCCCTGGGCGGCTACGTGAAGATGCTCGACGAGCGCGAAGGCGAAGTCCCCCCCGGACAGCTCGACCAGGCGTTCAACCGTAAGTCGGTGGCGGCGCGCGCGGCCATCGTCGCGGCCGGCCCGCTCGCCAATTTTCTCCTCGCCATCCTGCTGTTCTGGGGCTTGTTCATGGGCGGGGTGTCCATGCTCAAGCCCATCGTCGGGGAACCGCCCGCAGGCAGCCCGGCGCAACTGGCCGGTGTGCGCACGGGTGAAACCATCACGCGAATCAACGGCGAGCCCATCGCAAGCTGGCAGGATCTGCACTGGCTGTCCCTCAAACAGGTTCTGCGCGGCAATGCGTTGCAAATCGAGACAGTCGATCAGCGCGGTTACGTCGCTTTCCGCTCTCTTGCCGTGCCGGAGCGCACTGACGAACTGGAGCAAGCGCCGCTGAAAGCGCTGGGCCTGGTGCGCTATCTGCCGCCCCTGGCGCCCGTGTTGGGACAGATCAGCCCGGAGGGTGTTGCCGCGAAGGCGGGCCTGCGCGCGGGCGAGCGCATCAGCGCCATCGACGGTGTCGCCATGACGACCTGGGAACAGGTAGTCGAAACCATCCGCCGCTCACCGGGGCGCGGTCTGCGTCTGAGTCTGGAACACGACGGCCAAAAGCGGGAAGTGTCGCTGATACCCGCCACGGTGCGTGATGATGACATCAGTATCGGCCGCATCGGCGCCGGGCCGCGCATTGACCCGGAATTACTCGCCAGCCTCCACGCTACCGTCCAATACGGCCCGCTGGAAGGCATGCGGCGAGCACTGGCACGGACTTGGGAACTCTCGACCTTCAGCCTGGAAATGTTGGGCCGCATGATTACCGGCCAAGCCTCCCTGAAGAATCTCTCCGGACCACTGACCATCGCCGACTATGCTGGCCAGTCCGCGGAGTCGGGTGTGAGCAGCTTTGTCGCCTTCCTGGCTCTGGTCAGCGTCAGCCTCGGCGTACTCAACCTGCTACCGGTGCCTTTACTGGATGGAGGGCACTTGCTGTATTATCTCGCGGAATTTTTGACCGGCCGCCCCGTCTCCGAACACATCCAGGAGATCGGCCAGAAGATTGGAATGGGCCTTTTGGGCTTGCTCATGTTCTTCGCCCTTTACAACGATTTGAGCCGGCTGTTTTTTCAGTAATTCACCGGTAGAGAAAAAAACACCATGCGCGCCTTCCGCCCCAGTCTGCTTGCCCTTGCCTTGTTTGCCGCCCAAGCTCACGCCTTCGAGCCCTTCCAGGTCAAGGACATCCGCGTGGAGGGCATTCAACGCACCGAAGCCGGCACCGTATTCAGCTACCTGCCGGTCAAAGTGGGCGAGACGCTCACCCCGGACATGGCGGCCGCGGCGATCAAGGCGCTCTATGCCACCGGGTTCTTCAAGGACGTACGCCTGGAAACCCTGAACGATGTGCTCGTCGTCACCGTGGAAGAACGCCCCGGCATCGCCAGCGTGGATTTTTCCGGGATGAAGGAATTCCCCAAGGACGAGATGAAGACCGGCCTCAAGCAACTGGGGCTGGCGGAAGGCCGCATCCTCGACCGCTCCCTGCTGGACAAGGCGGAGCAGGAACTGAAACGTCAGTACTACAACCGGGGGATCTACTCGGTTGAGGTCAAGGCCACCACCACCCCACTGGAACGCAACCGGGTCGCGGTGAACTTCGAGGTCACTGAAGGGGATGTCGCCAAGATTCGCGCCATCAACATCGTCGGCACCAAGGCCCTCAAGGAAAAGGATCTGCTCAAGCTGTTCACGCTGCGCACGCCGGGCATGATGACCTGGTGGACCAAGAACGATCAGTATTCCAAGCAGAAGCTTTCCGGCGATCTGGAAGTGTTGCGCGCGCATTACCAGAACCAGGGTTACCTAGAATTCAACATCGACTCCACCCAGGTCTCGATCACCCCGGACAAAAAAGACATCTACATCACCGTCAACATCAGCGAAGGAGAGAAATACACCGTCTCCGAGTTCAAGATCGCGGGGGAACTGCCGGTTCCCGAGGCCGAGCTGAAGAAGTTGATCACCATGAAGCCAGGCGACGCCTTCTCGCGCGAGCAACTCAACGAAACCACCAAGAAGATCGGCGACCGTCTCGGCAACGAAGGCTACGCCTTCGCCAACGTCAACGCCGCCCCGGAACTCGACAAAGAAAAACGCACCGTCGCCTTCACTTTCCTGGTCGACCCGGGCCGCAAGGTCTATGTGCGCCGCATCAATGTCACCGGCAACACCCGCACCAAGGATGAAGTGGTGCGCCGCGAGATGCGCCAGATGGAAGGTGGCTGGTACGCGGCCGACAAACTCAACCGCTCGCGCGAGCGGGTGGAACGCCTCGGCTTCTTCAAGGAAACCAACGTGGAAACGCCGGCGGTTCCCGGCACCACGGACCAGGTGGATGTCAACGTCAACGTCACAGAAATGCCGACCGGCAGCGTCATGATCGGCGCCGGTTTCTCCAGTTCGGAAGGGCTGGTGTTGTCCGGCTCCGTCTCCCAGAACAACCTGTTCGGCACCGGCAACCGGCTCTCGGCGCAGATCAACAGCGGCAGCGTCAACAAGGTCTATTCCCTGTCGTTCACCAACCCGTATTTCACCCAGGACGGCATCAGCCTCGGCTATGACGTGTATCGTCGCGACACCAACACCTCGAAGCTGAACTCGACCGTGGCCGACTACAGCACGTCCACCATGGGCGCAGGCCTGCGTGTCGGAGTGCCGATCACGGAACTGGATACGGTCAACTTCGGCGCCGCCATCGAGCAGGTCACACTGGATTTGAGCGCGACCGCGCCCAATGTCTATCATGATTACGCCAAGACCTATGACTCGGCCTGCGCGGGCTATAACGTGGCCTGTAGTTCCACCACCAACTCATTGCGCCTGGAAGCCGGCTGGGCGCGTGACACCCGAGACAGCCTGCTCTACCCGACCAAGGGCACCTACCAGCGCGCGTTCGCGGAAATGGGCACCCCGCTGGGTGACCTCAACTACTACAAACTGAACTACCAATATCAGTGGCTGAAGCCCTTGACCCGTGGCGTCAGCCTGATGCTCAACGGCGAGTTGGGTGTCGGCGGTGGTTATGGCGGCAAGGATCTGCCGCTGTTCCGCAACTTCTTCGCCGGCGGCATCGGCTCGGTACGCGGTTTCGATAGCGGTACCCTCGGCCCCAAGGCGAAAAACGCTACCGGCACCGCTTTCTCCGTCGGCGGCAGCAAGCGCATGGTGGGCAATGCTGAAGTGCTGTTCCCCTTCCCCGGCATGGGCGTGGACAAATCCATCCGTCTCTCCACCTTCGTGGACGCGGGCATGGTTTCGGGAAAATACGACTGGGATAGCCGCTATCAAACGTTCAGCCTGTCCGACCTGCGCTATTCCGTCGGTGCCGCCGTCACCTGGTATTCGCCCATGGGCCCGATCAAGGTCTCCTTGGCCAAGCCGCTCAACGCGGCTACCGACGACAAGACGCAAACCTTCCAGTTCCAGCTCGGCAACGTATTCTGATCGAGGTAACTCATGAAACGCCTGTTCATCCTTCTTCTTACCATCACCCTGCCCGCCGCCGCCCAGACAGCCGATCTCAAGATCGGATTCGTCAACACCGAACGGGTATTCCGCGACTCCCAGCAAGCAGTCAAGGCACAGAAGAAACTGGAAAAGGAATTCCAGAGCCGCGACCAGGAAATCCAGAAGACGATCAAGCAGGCACGCGATCTGCAAACCTACCTGGAAAAGGAAGGCCTGACCCTGTCGGAAACCGACCGCACCAAGAAGCAGCGTGAACTGGCCAATATCAGCCGCGACCTGCAGCATTCCCAGCGAGAATTCCGCGAGGATCTCAACCAGCGCCGCAACGAAGAGTTCGCCAGCGTTCAGGAGCGCGCCCGCAAAGCCATCGTCGAAATCGCCGAGAAAGAGAAGTTCGACCTCATCGTCGAAAACGTGGTTTATGCCAGCGCGCGCGTGGATGTCACGGATCGGGTTCTCAAATTGCTGGACCGCTGATCCCGGCGCGCCATGCCCAGTCTGACCCTGGCTGACCTGCAAACACATCTGGGCGGCACGATACGGGGCAATGCCGATGTTTCACTGCATGGCGCCGCTTCCCTGGAACAGGCTGGCGCCGGGCAACTGGGCTATCTCCTCAACCGCAAGTTTATTGAGCAGGCGCGCGCTTCATCCGCCAGCGCGCTGATCGTCCCGGCCTCGCTGGAAAGTTCGCTTAGCAACACGCTGCCACAATCCTGTCTGGCCGTGGACAATCCGCACGCCGGCTTTGCCCGCGCGCTTGCCCTGCTCTACCCGGAATCGCTATCACCACCTGGCATTCACCCCGCCGCAACTGTCGCGGCTGATTGTGTGATCGACGCGACCGCCCATGTCGGTCCCGGCTGCGTGGTGGAGTCGGGCGCGCGGATCGGCGCGCGTAGTGTGATCGGCCCCAATTGCGTGATCGGCGCCGGAGTTCAACTGGGCGAAGACTGCCGCCTGCACGCTCAGGTGACCGTGCAACAAGGTTGCGTCATCGGCAAGCGCGTGGTCCTGCACCCGGGCTGTGTCATCGGTTCGGACGGCTTCGGCCTGGCCTGGGAGGGTGATGGCTGGCTCAAGGTGCCGCAGGTCGGTCGCGCCATTCTCGGTGACGATGTGGAAGTCGGCGCCAATACCAGCATCGATCGCGGCGCCTTGGATGACACGGTGATCGAGGACGGGGTCAAGCTGGACAACCTGATCCAGATTGCACACAACTGCCGTATCGGCCGCCACACCGCCATCGCCGCCTGCGTCGGGATCGCCGGCAGCACCCGCATCGGCGCGTACTGCCAGATCGGTGGCGCCGCCATGATCATCGGCCATCTGGATGTTGCCGACCGGGTCACGATTTCCGCCGGCACCTTCGTCGCCAAGGACATCAAGGAGGCGGGCACCTATACCTCGGTGCAGCCGCTCATGCGCCATGTCGACTGGCTGCGCAACGCTTCACATCTGCGCCATCTCGACGACTTGGCCCAGCGTATCAAATCATTGGAAAAACAACTGGAACAGTCATGAGTAATGAAGCCGTAATGGACATCACCCAGATCATGAAGCACCTGCCGCACCGCTATCCCTTCCTGTTGGTGGATCGGGTGCTGGAACTGGTGCCCAACGAGCGCATCGTCGCGCTCAAGAACATCACCATGAACGAACCGCAGTTCCCCGGCCATTTCCCGCTACATCCGGTGATGCCCGGTGTGTTGATGATCGAGGCCCTGGCGCAGACCGCCGGCCTGCTCGCCTTCAAAAGCGCGGAAATCCCGGTGAACGAAAACACCGTGATCTATTTCGTCGGCATCGACGGCGCGCGTTTCAAACGCCCGGTGGTACCGGGTGACCAGTTGCGCATGGAGGCCAGCATCCTGCGCGTCTCGCGCGGCATCTGGAAATTCGCGGCCAAGGCCACGGTGGACGGCCTGCTCGCCTGCGAAGCCGAACTCATGTGCACCCTGAAGCAACTCGATTGAGCCGCGAGTCGGCACGAGCCATGATCCACCCCACCGCCATCGTCCATTCCGGCGCTCGACTCGCGGCCGACGTCAGCGTCGGTGCTTACTCGATCATCGGCGAACACGTCGAAATCGGCGCCGGCACGCGAATCGGTCCGCATGTAGTGATTACCGGGCACACCCGCATCGGCGAAGGGAACCGCGTGTTCCAGTTCTGCTCGCTCGGTGAAGAACCGCAGGACAAGAAATATGCGGGCGAGCCCACGCGCCTTGAGATCGGCGACTACAACGTCATCCGAGAGTTCTGCACCTTCAATTGCGGCACCGCGCAGGATGTGGGCGTCACCCGCCTGGGCGATCACAACTGGATCATGGCCTATGTGCACATCGCCCATGATTGCCAGGTCGGCAACCACACCATTTTCGCCAACAACGCCACCCTGGCCGGGCATGTGCATATCGGCGACTACGTCATTCTGGGTGGCTTCACCGGCGTGCATCAGTTCTGCCGGGTGGGTGCCCACGTCATTACCGGCATCGCCTCCGTGGTGCGCCAGGATATTCCGCCCTTCATCACCGTCGCCGGTAATCCGCTGGCACCATTCGGCATCAATTCGGAAGGGCTGAAGCGGCGCGGCTACTCCGCCGAGGCACTGAGCGCCCTCAAACACGCCTACAAGACCCTGTATAAATCCGGCCTTTCGCTTGCCGATGCCCAGGCCGCCATCGCGGTCGAAGCGCAAACACAACCGGAACTCGCGCCACTTGCGGAATTTCTGGCAAGCGCCGGCCGCGGCATCGTTCGGTAGGATGGGTTGAGCGGAGCGAAACCCATCATGGGGCCGAGGACGAGGGAAGGATAAAGCGTGGCTGTATCTGAAATCGCCATTGTCGCCGGCGAGGCTTCCGGGGACCTGCTCGGCAGTCTCTTGATCAAGTCCGTGCGCGCGGCCGGCCTCGATGCCGGTTTCTATGGCATCGCCGGCTCGAAGATGCAAGCGGTCGGCGCCCGTTCGCTGTTTCCGCTGGAAGCGCTTTCGGTGCGCGGCTATGTGGAAGCTTTGAGTGGCCTGCGCAAGATACTCGGCATCCGCCGCAGTCTGAAAAAACAACTGTTGGCGCAACCGCCGCGTTTGTTCATCGGCGTTGACGCACCCGACTTCAACTTGGCGCTTGAAAGTCGTCTCAAGCGCGCCGGGATCCCCACCATTCACTTCATCAGCCCGTCGATCTGGGCTTGGCGCCCCAAGCGCATCCGCAAGATCGCGCGCGCCGCTTCCCACGTCCTGCTGGTTTTTCCCTTCGAGGAGGCGATCTACCAACAGGCTGGCATCCCCGCCACCTACGTTGGCCATCCACTCGCACACGCATTGCCGGAGCCCAACCGCCGCGCCGCGCGCGAACGCCTCGGCCTCGCGCAGGATGGTGAGTATGTCGCATTGCTACCCGGCAGCCGGCTCGGTGAATTACAGGCGCTGGGCCGCTTGTACGTCGAAACGGCAAAACGCATCGCACTGGCGCGACCACAAACCCGTTTTCTGATCCCCCTGGCGACGCGGGAAACCCGCCAGGCCTTCGAACGCATCCTGCATGAAGCGGATGCACAGGAACTGCCATTGCGCATTCTGTTCGGCCATGCACACGATGCCATGCAGGCAGTCGATGCCGCGCTGATCGCCTCCGGCACGGCAACGCTGGAAGCCCTGCTCCTGGACTGCCCGCATGTCATCAGCTACCGCGTGCCCTGGTTGACCTGGCAGATCATGAAGCGTCAGGCGCTGCTACCCTGGATTGGCCTGCCCAACATACTGGCCGACCGCGGCGTGGTACCGGAAATCCTGCAAAACCAGGCTACCCCCGAAGCATTGGGACGGGCTATTGAGGAACTGCTCGCTGACGCCGAAGCGCGCGCGGCCCAGATTGAGGCATTCAGGGTTCAGCGCGCCCGCCTCAAACGCGATACGCCCCGGCTCATCGCAGAGGCTATACGGCCGTTTTTGACATGATTCTCACCAGTCGAGCACCCGGCCGCCCCAAGATCGATTTGTCCCCCTCGGGCGGCTCGTCCCGTCAGCCTAAACGAGTGCTTATCTGCGGTGTCGACGAAGCCGGTCGTGGCCCCCTGGCAGGGCCTGTCTATGCTGCCGCCGTCATCCTCGATCCTGAGCACCCTATCTCCGGCCTGAAAGACTCCAAGAAACTCAGTGCCGCCCGCCGCGAGGCAATTGCCGAAGCCATCAAAGCCAACGCGTTGGCCTGGGCAATCGCGTCGGCCGATGAAGAAGAAATCGATCGCTTGAACATCCTCCATGCCTCCCTGCTGGCCATGCGCCGTGCCGTGTTGGCGCTGGTTCCGGCGGCGGAAGAAGCCCTGATCGACGGCAACCGCTGCCCGACATTACCCATACCCGCGCGCGCCATTGTCAAGGGTGACGCACTGGAACCCTGCATCTCGGCCGCCTCGATTCTGGCCAAGACAGAAAGAGATAAAGTTTTGCGCGCCCTGGCCGATATTTACCCGGCATACGGGTTTGAACGCCATGTCGGCTACCCCACAGCGGAGCACCTCGCCGCCTTAGAAGCTTTTGGTCCCTGTGCCGCGCATCGCAAGTCGTTCGGCCCGGTAAAACGAATTCTGCAAAAAACATTGTTTTAAAAGGAGAACCTGACCGTGTTCATCATCATTGGCTACGTCCTGGTCATGGGCAGCATCTTTGGCGGCTATGCGATGGCCGGGGGCCACCTGGGTGGATTGTGGCAACCGCTGGAAGTCGTGATGATCGCCGGCGGCGCGATCGGCGCCTTTGTCTCCGCCAACTCAATGCATGGCCTGAAACATACACTTTCCGCGCTGGGAGGCAGTTTCAAGGGGTCGACGTTCTCCAAGACCTATTACCTGGATGTGCTGGGCCTGTTGTTCGAACTGCTCGCCAAGGTGCGCAAGGAAGGTTTGATGTCACTGGAAGGGGACGTCGAGGAGCCAGAAAAAAGCGCGATCTTCGGCAAATATCCGGCCATCCTAGCCGACCACCATCTGGTGGAATTCATTACCGATTACCTGCGCATGATGGTGGGCGGCAATCTCAATGCGATGGAAATCGAAACCTTGATGGACAACGAGATCGAAACCCATCACCACGAAGCCATGCATCCATCGCACGCCGTTTCCAAACTGGCGGACGCCACGCCCGCCTTCGGTATTGTCGCCGCCGTGATGGGCGTGGTGCACACCATGGAATCCCTGCAACTGCCTCCCTCCGAACTGGGCATCCTGATTGGCCACGCGCTGGTCGGTACCTTCCTGGGTATTCTGATTTCCTATGGCTTCTTCGCGCCGCTGGTCTCCGTACTGGAAGCCAAAGCTGGCGAAGCCGGAAAGGTCTATCAGGTGGTCAAGGTTGTCCTCCTCGCCTCCCTGAATGGTTTCGCGCCGCAGACTTGTGTGGAATTCGGCCGCAAGGTGCTGTTCTCCACGGAGCGTCCGACCTTCCGCGAGATGGAAGAAGACATCAAGGCAAGGAAAGGGAAGTAAGCAATGGCTGACGACACCCAACGCCCTATCGTCATCAAGCGGATCAAGAAAATTAGCGGCGGCGGTCACGCTGGTGGTGCCTGGAAGATCGCCTATGCCGACTTCGTGACCGCGATGATGGCGTTCTTCCTGCTCATGTGGCTCCTGGGCTCCACTACCAAGGCACAGATGGAAGGTATCGCCCAGTACTTCAAGACCCCGCTGAAAGTCGCTTTGGCCGGTGGTGAAGGTTCCGGTGACGCCTCCAGCGTCATCAAGGGTGGCGGCCAGGATCTCACCCGCCGCGCTGGCCAGGTCAAGCAGGGAGAGGTGGAAAGCAAGAAGGCCATCAACCTGGAGGCCAATCGCAGTGACCAGGTAAAACAGGAGTCAGCGCGCCTGGAGAATCTCAAGGCCACGCTGGAAAAAGCCATCGAAAGCAACGCCAAGATGTCCCAGTTCAAGAAGCAATTGAAAATTGACATCATCAGCGAAGGTTTGCGCATCCAGATAATCGACGACAAGAACCGCCCCATGTTCGATTCCGGCGGCGCGGTGATGAAGCCTTATACCCGCGACATTCTGCGCGAAATCGGCAAAACCCTGAACGAAGTACCCAATCGCATCAGTTTGTCGGGGCACACCGATGCCGTGTCCTATTTCGGCGGCGAACGCGGCTACAGCAACTGGGAACTTTCCGCCGACCGCGCCAATGCCTCGCGGCGGGAACTGGTGGCGGGCGGACTGGAAGACGGCAAGGTATTGCGCGTGGTCGGCCTCGGTTCGGCCATCCCCTTCGACCAGGAACATCCGAACGATCCGGTCAACCGCCGCATTTCCATCGTTGTCATGAACAAGAAAGCGGAAGATGCCATCACCAAGGAGTCCCGCCAGATCGAGGCGGGGACGGCCAAGGAGGTGGCAGAAAAACTGAATGTCGAACACTGACATTTTGTTCCCCCCCCTGCTGCAACGTCTGTCACCCGCCCTGCTCGCCCTGGGCGCGCAACTCGTGGCCTTGCTGGCGGTGGCAGCCGCGGCCGTGGTCCTGCGGGAAAGCGGTTCGGGTTTGCCACTGCCGCTCTGGATTGGCCTGGTCGGCCTGACCGCCTCCCTGTTGAGCCGCTGGGTTGCCCTTCCGGCCTGGTGGCAGATCATCAACCTGATCTTCCTACCGCTGCTCTGGCTTGCGCTGCAAAGTGGAATCAACCCCATCTGGTACCTCGTCGGATTCGCCCTGCTCGCCCTTACCTCCCTAGGCGCCATCCGTACCCGTGTGCCACTCTACCTTTCCAGCGCGCGCGCCGCAGAAGCCCTGGCCGGGCGCCTACCCGAGCGGGCGCGGGTGCTGGACCTGGGTTGTGGCCTGGGTGGCCCCCTGGCCCAACTCTCCACGCTACGGCCCGATACCACGCTGCGGGGCGTCGAGGCCGCCCCGCTCAACTGGCTAATCGCCCGTCTGCGCCTATGGGGACGCGCGCGGATCGACCTGGGTAATCTCTGGGACGCCGACCTGTCACGTCATGACGTGGTCTATGCCTACCTCTCCCCCGCCCCCATGCCACGACTGTGGGAGAAGGCGCTCGATGAGATGCGCCCCGGCAGCCTCCTCATCAGCAATAGCTTTTCCATCCCCGGTGTCGAGCCGGACGAGGTGGTTGAACTCCATGACCTTTCCCATGCACGGCTTTTCATCTGGCGGATGCGATGACTCTCACGGACTGGCTCGAACGACTTTCGCCCGGCCCGCTGCCGGTCTTCGCGCATACCAGACAAGTGCTAACGGAGCAGCGCCGCCGCGCGGAGAATATTTCCGCGCGCGAAGTCGCCCACACCATCCTGGCCGACCCCCTCGCCACGCTCGATCTGATCCACCGCGCGAATCAACGCGGCAGCCGCCTGGGAGGTGAGATCACCACAGCGGAAAGCGCCCTCATGATGCTGGGCCTGGGCCGCTATCTCGACCAGACACGTAACCTGCTCGTCGTGGAAGAAGGCCCGCAAGGTCGCGATGACAAGCTCATGGCCGCGCTACACACCTTGCTGCGCCGTGTCCATCATGCCGCCTGGCAATCGCGCGATTTTGCCGTGTTGCACAGCGACGTGCGCGCCGAGGAAGTTCAGGTCGCCAGCGTACTTCACGCAGTCCCGGAATTTCTTCTGCTGCTGCGCGCGCCCGCCGAAGCACTGCGTCTGGCTCGCCTCAAGCGCCGCATGCCGCATGAGGAGGCCGAGCAGCAGGCGCTGAGTGGCGTCAGCCTTGAGCAACTGCGGTTGCCGTTGCTAGAGAACTGGAAAATCCCCGAACTCAGCCGTGATCTACTCGACCCCGGGCAAGCCGAAAAACCGCGCCAGGCCATCCTGCATGCCAGCCTCGACATCGCTCAACGGGCACAAAAGGGTTGGTGGGATGAAGCCCTGCTTGGTGATTACATTGCCCTGGCCGGCATCGAAAACCTGCCGCTGGAAATCGTTATCGCCACGATTCATGCCAACGCCGTGCGCGCCGAGCGCGCCGCCGACTGGATAGCCGCCCCTGGTGCTGGTGTCTGGATGCCGATGCTGCCGGGGCCCTGGCCAATCGACCCGGACGACGAAGAAGCAATTGCAACACCGGCCACAGCCATCTTCGCGGCCGAACCGGTTGCGCGGCCAGTGGCACAACCGGTGGCGCAACCGGCAGCTCCTTCGATGGAAGAAACAGTCCCGAAACAGTGTCTGCTGCCAGACAAGCAGGTGCTGCGCGATACCCTGCAAAATATCGAAGGCCATCTGGACGGCTCACTCAATCTCAACCAGATGTCCGCGGTCATCCTCAAAGGACTGCACACTGGCCTCGGTTTGAGCCGCATTCTGTTCGCGATGCTTACGCCCGACGGACACCAGATAAAGTCCCGCTTTACGCTCGGCATCAAGGCGGATGACCCAATGCGCCACTTTGCCTTCGACCTGGAAACCCGCGACCTATTCGGCCAACTCATGGGCAAGATGCAGGGTGTTTGGATGCACAAAGACAACCGCGAAAAACTTTGGCCCATGGTTCACCCCGCGCTCCAGAAGATGATTGGCGACGTCGATTTCTATGCCATGAGCCTGCATGCCAACGGAAAGCCGGTCGGCCTTATCTACGCCGATCGCGGCCAGGGCGACTGCGGCCTGGACACTCACAACTACACCGATTTCAAGATGCTCTGCCTGCAGGCGGCGCGCGGCCTGGGCAAACTCAAACAGTAACCACGTCGGAAATATGCAATTGGGATAGGGGGTAAGTTTTCCCTTGTCGTGCGAGCGAAGGACTTTTACCTCCAAGTAAGCGCGCCCCGCCGGGCGCGCCCAAAAAAAAGCGCCACATAAAGCGGCGCCTTTGATCCGGAACGTTCGAACTTATTCCTTGAAGTCCACACGGTCGCGCAATTCCTTGCCCGCCTTGAAGTGCGGCACATACTTGCCCGCTACCTGGACCTTGTCGCCGGTCTTGGGGTTGCGCCCCAATCGGGGCGGACGAAAGTTGAGACTGAAGCTGCCAAAACCGCGGATCTCGATCCGTTCGCCTTCCACCAGGCTGTTCACCATGGCGTCGATGATGGTTTTGACGGCAAGTTCGGCATCCGCCGCCACCAAATGAGGATGGCGCTCCGCCAGTCGGGCGATAAGCTCCGACTTGGTCATTGCGCCGATTTCTATCATTCGCCGACCTTGTTATCGAGCTTGGCCTTGAGCAGCGCCCCCAGATTGGTGGTGCCACTGGAATGCTCGGAAGCAAGCTTGCGCAGGGCTTCGGATTGCTCCGCGGCATCCTTGGCCTTGATCGACAGGTTGATCTGACGGTTTTTGCGATCGATGTTGATGATCACGGTTTCCACCGTCTCGTCTTCCTTCAGGTGGGTGCGGATGTCTTCGACACGGTCACGCGCCACTTCGGAAGCACGCAGATAACCTTCCACTTCGCCATCCAGCAGGATCACAGCGCCCTTGGCGTCCATGCTCTTCACCGTTCCGGTGACGATGCTGCCCTTGTCGTTGACTGCCACATAAGCGTTGAAAGGATCGTTCTCCATCTGCTTGATGCCCAGGGAGATACGCTCCTTCTCCACGTCGATGGCCAGTACGCTGGCTTCCACTTCCTCGCCCTTGCGGTAGTTGCGCAGGGCTTCTTCGCCGGTGAGGTGCCAGGAAAGATCGGACAGGTGCACCAGGCCGTCGATACCGCCGGGCAAGCCGATGAAGATACCGAAGTCGGTGATGGACTTGATCTGGCCGCTGACTTTGTCGCCCTTCTTGAAGGTGGCGGCGAAATCATCCCAGGGGTTGGCTTTGCACTGCTTCATGCCCAGGGAGATGCGACGACGGTCTTCGTCGATTTCCAGAACCATGACTTCCACTTCGTCGCCCAAGGCAACGACTTTGGAGGGGTTGACGTTCTTGTTGGTCCAGTCCATTTCGGAGACGTGCACCAGGCCTTCGATGCCCGGCTCGATTTCCACGAAACAGCCGTAATCGGTGAGGTTGGCCACCTTGCCGAACATGCGGGTACCGGTGGGGTAACGGCGAGAAAGGCCGACCCACGGATCTTCGCCAAGCTGTTTGAGGCCGAGGGATACGCGGTTCTTGTCCTGGTCGAACTTGAGCACCATGGCGCTGACTTCGTCGCCGACGTTGACCACTTCGGTCGGGTGCTTGACACGGCGCCAAGCCAGATCGGTGATGTGCAGCAGGCCGTCGATGCCACCCAGGTCAACGAATGCGCCGTACTCGGTGATGTTCTTGACGATACCCTTGACCGTGGCACCTTCTTTCAGGTTGGCCAGCAGGCTTTCGCGCTCGGCACCCATGCTGGCTTCCAGCACGGCCTTGCGCGACACCACGACGTTGTTGCGCTTGCGGTCCAGCTTGATGACCTTGAACTCGGATTCCTTGTTCTCGTAGGGCGTGGTGTCCTTGACCGGACGCACATCCACCAGGGAACCGGGCAGGAAGGCACGGATGCCGTTGCACATGACGGTGAGGCCACCCTTGACCTTGCCGTTGACCAGACCCTTGACGATGCGGCCTTCTTCCATTGCTGCTTCCAGATCCAGCCAGGCGGCGAGGCGGCGGGCGCGATCGCGCGACAGCTTGGTGGCGCCGAAACCGTCTTCGATGGACTCGATGGCGACTTGCACGAAATCGCCCACGTTCACTTCCAGTCCACCGCGGTCATCCTTGAATTCCTCGACGGGAATCAGGCTTTCGGACTTGAGGCCGGCGTTGACGGTAACGAAGTTGTCGTCGATGGCGACGACCTCGGCGGTGATGATCTCACCATGGCGCATCTCCTGTTTGGAGATGCTTTCCTCGAACATGGCGGCAAACGATTCCATGGACTCCATAGAATCCATGGCGGGTTGGGTGGAAGCAGTGGACATTGAGAAACCTGAAGAAAACCGTGTCGCCACGGTGGGGGTAAATGAAAAACCGAAAAGACTCAGCCTTTCGGGGGAAATTAATACAACTACGGCGTCGCCTTGGCCGCTCTGAACCACTGGAGCACCCGCTCCACCGCCTGCGCGATGGTCAGGCCCGTGGTATCGAGCAATTCGGCATCCGCCGTCTGCCGCAAGGGCGCGGACGATCGGGCGGCATCACGCGCGTCCCGTTCCATCAGGTCCTGCAACAGGGCGGCGAGGTTAGCATCGAAACCTTTTTCAATCAACTGCTTATAGCGTCTTTGCGCGCGTTCCTCGGCACTCGCGGTGAGGAAGATTTTCACCGTCGCATCGGGGAAAACCACTGAGCCCATATCGCGCCCATCGGTCACCAATCCAGGCGCCTGGCGAAAGTCGCGCTGGCGTTGCAGAAGTGCCGCGCGCAACGCGGGCAAAGCCGCGATTCGCGAAGCCGCGCGCCCAGCCTCCTCGGTGCGAATCACCTCGCCCACGGCGGCGTCGTTCAGATACACCTCGACGCCATCGAAACGCAGCGCGCTCTTGTGCGCCAACTCGACCAGCCCCGGCTCGTCCTCCAGCGCGACACCAGCTTGTTGCGCGGCATAAGCGGTGACGCGGTAGATCGCGCCGCTGTCGAGATAATGAAAGCCCAGTTCGCGGGCCACCAGGGCCGCCACCGTGCCCTTGCCGGAAGCGGAAGGGCCGTCGATGGCGATGACGGGAATGGTTTGGTCCATATTGCTCATGGCGTCAGCAACTCGCCGCGTGGGTGATTGCCGCGAACTTTTCGAAATATTCCGGGAAGGTCTTGTTCACGCACTTGGGGTCGTTGATGCGGATGGGGACGCCGCCCAAGGCGACCAGGGAGAAGCACATGGCCATGCGGTGGTCGTCGTAGGTGTCGATTTCCGCGTTGGCGGCGAGTTTGGCGGGGGGGGTGATTTTGATGGAGTCGGCGCCCTCCTCCACCGTGGCGCCGAGTTTGCGCAACTCGGTGGCCATGGCGCTGATGCGGTCGGTTTCCTTGACCCGCCAGGAGGCGATATTGGACAGGGTGGTAGTGCCGTTGGCGAACAGGGCGAGCACGCCTAAGGTCATGGCGGCGTCGGGGATGTGGTTGCAGTCGAGGTCGATGGCGTGAAGTTTGTCGGCGCAGCCGAGGCGGCATTCGATCCAGTTGGGGCCAAACCCCACTTCCGCGCCCATGCGCGCCAGCGCTTCGGCAAAGCGGACATCGCCCTGGATGCTGTTGCGCCCTACTCCCTCCACGCGCACCGGGCCGTGGCCGATGGCGCCGGCGGCGAGGAAGTAGGAGGCCGAGGAGGCGTCTCCCTCGACTTCTATTTCACCCGGGCTCTGGTAGGTGGCGGCGGGCACGGTGAAACGTTGCCAACCTTCGCGTTTGGCTTCGATGCCGTAGCGTTTCATCAGATTGAGGGTGATCTCGACGTAAGGCTTGGAGATCAGTTCGCCCTCCACAACAACGGTGACTTCACGGCCGAGCAGAGGTGCGGAAAGCAACAAACCGGTGAGATATTGGCTGGAGACGTTGCCCTTGACGCTGATTTCACCGGTGCCGTCTTCGTGGGGCAGGATGTGCAAGGGCGGGAAGCCGTCGTTTTCCGTGTAGTCGATCTGAGCGCCGGCCTGACGCAGGGCGTCGACCAGGTCGCCGATGGGGCGCTCATGCATGCGTGGCACGCCGGAAAGCGTGTAGTCGCCGCTGCTCATGGCGCAGGCGGCGGTGAGCGAGCGGAAGGCGGTGCCGGCATTGCCGAGAAACAGGTTGGCGTATTTCACCGGAAAAGTGCCCCCTACCCCATCCACCCGGTAGTCGCCGCCTTCGAGTCGTTGCCAGTTCACCCCCAGGCGATGCAGCGCGTCGAGCATGACGCGGGTGTCGTCGGAAGCGAGCAGGCCTTTGACCAGCGTGGTTCCATCAGCCAGGGCGGAGAGCAGGAGGATACGGTTGGAGATGCTTTTCGAGCCGGGCAGGCGCACCGTGCCACGGGCGCCGGAGCGTGCCGACAGGTCGAGATGTTCGCTCATGCGTATTTCCCCTTGATCCAGTTGGTGCGGGCCTGGCGGGCGCGCGCGAACAGATCTTCCAGCGCCTGTCCGTCGCGCGACTCGATCAGGCCGCGAATTGATTCGAGTTTGTCGATGTAGGTATCCAGCTCACCCAGCAGCGCTTCACGGTTGGCGAGGGCAATATCACGCCACATTTCCGGGTGGCTGCCGGCGATGCGGCTGAAGTCACGAAAGCCGCTGCCGGCGAAACGGAAAAAGGTGTCGGCATCCGGGCGGTCTGCCAGTTCTTCCATCAGAGCGAAAGCGGCGAGGTGTGGCAGATGGCTGACCGCCGCGAATACGCGATCGTGGTCGTTTTCCGACATACGCGCGACTCGGGCAGAGCAGGCGGTCCACAGGCTTTCCACCAGATCGATATCTTCGGCCCGATTTTCCTCCAGGGGAGTAAGGATGACCGGCTTGCCTTCGAACAGATGCGCATGCGCGGCACCGGCACCGTTGGTTTCCGCGCCAGCGATGGGATGACCGGGCACGAATTGGCCGATCTTGCCGCCCAGCGCGGCGCGCGCGGCGGCAATAACGTCCTGTTTTGTGCTGCCGGCATCAGTGAGGATGACGCCAACCGGCAACGCCTCTGCCAATTCCAGAAACAGAGCCGGCATGGCGCCGACTGGAATCGCGGCAAGCACCAGGTCGGCTTGTTTGACCGCCGCGGGCACGCTCTCGCCGATGTCGTCGATAACTCCGAGTTTGCGTGCATGTTCAAGATTGGCGTGGCTGCGGCCGATGCCGGTGACGCGCTCGACCAATCCCTTGCGTTTCAAGGCCAGGGCAAAGGAGCCGCCGATCAGGCCGGTGCCGATGATTGCCAGGTGCTTGATCATGCTTGCTCCAGAGTTTCTGCCAGCGCGGCCAGGAAGCGCGCGTTCTGTTCGGGCAAGCCGATACTCACGCGCAAAAAGGTGGAGAGGCCGTAATTGGCTAGCGGGCGGACGATGACGCCCTTGCGTAACAAGGCCTGGAACACCCCTCCCGCCGCAGCTGCATCCGATCCCACCTCGATGCAGATGAAGTTGCCATACGATGGGATGTGAGCCAGGCCCAGGCGTTGGCAACCTTCCCGAAGTTGCACCATGCCAGCGTCGTTGACCGCTTTCGAGCGGGCAATGAATTCAGCGTCGTCGAGTGCCGCCGTCGCACCCGCCAGAGCCAGGCTATTCACGTTGAATGGTTGCCGCACGCGGTTGAGCAGACCCACCACTTCGGGATGCGCCAGCGCATAGCCGACGCGCAATCCGGCCAGGCCATAGGCTTTGGAAAAGGTGCGGGTGAGAATGAGATTGGGGAACTCGGCCAGCCAGTCGACCGAGGGCGCGCGTAACGCTTCATCGAGAAACTCGCCATAGGCTTCGTCGAGTACCACCGCCACGTGGGCTGGCAACGATGCCAGGAAACCATGCAGTTCATCCGCTCCGAGCAGCGTACCGGTGGGATTGTTGGGATTGGCGATGAATACCACGCGGGTGTCATCACGAGGGTTGTCAACTACAGCGGCGCGCATGGCGGCGAGGTCGTGGCCATAGGCGCGTGCCGGTACGGAAATGCCTATGGCACCGGTCTCTTGGGTGGCGAGTGGGTAGACCGCGAAGGCGTGCTCTGAAAATACCGCCGAAGTGCCCGGCCCCAGCAACGCATGCGCCACCAGTTCGAGTACGTCGTTGGAGCCATTGCCGAGGACGATGGCGTCCAGGTCGACGCCAAGCCGGGCAGCGATAGCCACTTTCAACGCATAACCGTTGCCGTCTGGATACAGGGCCAGATCGTCAAGGCAATCGGCAATTGCCAGACGTGCCTTGGGGCTGATGCCAAGGGGGTTTTCGTTGGAAGCCAGTTTGACGATGTCGGCTTCTGCCAGGCCCATTTCCCGAGCCAGTTCGGAGATCGGCTTACCTGGCTGATACGGGGCGATGGCACGGATATGAGCGGGAGCGAGGTCACACAGATGCATGCAAAATTTCCGGGAATCAGACGGCGGCCGGGTAGGAACCAAGCACTTTGAGGAAAGTGCAATGTTCTTCCACGGCATGCAGGGCGTTCTGGATGTTGCTGTCGGTACGATGGCCGTCGATGTCCATGTAGAACACGTAATCCCAGGAGCCTTTGCGGGCCGGGCGTGATTCCAGCTTGGACAGGCCGATATTGTGGCCAGCCAGGGGGGCGAGCAACTCCAGCAGGGAGCCGGGGCGATTCTTGGCGGACAGCACCAACGAGGTCTTGTCGCGCCCTGAGGGAGCGGCATCCTCATTACCCAGCACCAGGAAGCGGGTGGTGTTGTTGGGCTCGTCCTCTATGTCTCGCGCGATGATTTTCAGGTCGTAGTGTTCCGCCGCCAGTTCGCCGGCGATGGCTGCCGCGTTAGGGTTTTCCGCCGCCATTCGCGCCGCCTCGGCGTTGCTGGTGACGCGTATGGTCTTGACCCCGTAAAGGTTCTGTCCCAGCCATTCATGGCACTGCCCCAGAGATTGAGCATGGGAATAGACCACCTCGATGCCCTGCATCCCCTCTACCCGGCGCATCAGATGCTGGCGAATGCGCAGCTTCACTTCGCCACAGATTTTCAGCGGACTACTCAGCAACAGATCCAGTGTGCGATTGACCGCGCCTTCAGTGGAGTTTTCCACCGGCGCGACACTGAAGCTGGCCACGCCGCGTTCGACGGCGCGAAACGCCGCGTCAATGTCGGCGCAGGGCAAGCCGGTTACCGCATGACCGAAATGCTTGACCGCCGCGGCCTCGGAAAAAGTACCCTGCGGCCCCAGGTAGGCCACGGACAATGGCTGCTCCAGGGCGCGGCAGGCGGACATGATTTCCTTGTACAGCACGGAAATCGACTCCGCCGGTAGCGGGCCCATATTCGCGGCCTGCAGGCGGCGCACCACCTGAGCTTCCCGTTCAGCGCGATAAATGGAACCGTTCTTGATGTGGCCGATTTCCTTGGCGATGCTCGCCCGCTCGTTGAGCAGGCGCAATATCTCTTCGTCCAGCGCGTCGATGCGGTCGCGCAGCCGGCTGAGTTGCTCGTTCATGTCGTGGCCTGGGTGGTTTACTCGGTGGGTAGGTAGCGCACGCGCAACACCCCTTCGATCGCGGCAAGCTGCGCAATGACACTGTCCACGGGGGCGCTGTCCACATCCACCAGAGTGAAGGCCATGTCACCCTTGGACTTGTTCACCATGTTGTGAATGTTGAGTCCGGCGCCCGCCAGGGTCGTGGAAATCTGCCCCAGCATGTTGGGCACGTTGGTGTTGGCGATGGCCAAACGGTAACCCGATTCGCGCGGCATCGACACATTGGGGAAGTTCACCGAATTGAGGATGTTGCCGTTGTCCAGGTAATCGGAAACCTGTTCCGCCACCATGATGGCGCAGTTTTCTTCCGCTTCCTCGGTGGAGGCGCCCAGATGCGGCAAGGCCACGAAACGGGGGTGTGATCGCAGCAGGTTGCTGGGAAAGTCGCACACGTAGGCCTGCATCTTGTTGTCGCTTAGTCCGGCCAGCACGGCTACTTCATTGACGATACCGTCGCGCGCGAAGTTGAGCAGCACGCAGCCCTTCTTCATCAGTTTCACCCGATCGGTGTTGATCAGATCCTTGGTGGCTGGCACCAGTGGGGTGTGCAGGCTGATGAAGTCGGAATGCTTGACCAGATCGTCCACGGACGCGGCTTTCTTCACCTGGGCCGGCAGGCGCCAGGCGGCATCGACGGTGATTTCCGGATCGAAACCGATGACATTCATGCCCAGGCGGATGGCGGCATCCGCCACCAGCGAGCCGATCGCGCCGAGGCCGATGACACCCAGGGTTCGGCCCGGCAGTTCATGGCCGACGAAGTGTTTCTTGCCGGCTTCCACCTGTTTGTGCAGGGATTCGTCGTCGCCTTGCAGGCCGGCGACAAAATTGATCGCCGGGAACAGATTGCGCGCGCCCATCAACATGCCCGCGATGACCAGTTCCTTCACCGCGTTGGCATTGGCGCCGGGGGCGTTGAACACCACCACGCCGCGCGCGCTCATCGCTTTCACCGGGATATTGTTGGTGCCCGCGCCGGCGCGGCCGATAGCCAGAACCGAGTCCGCGATCGGCATCTCGTGCATCACCTGGGAGCGCACCAGAATGGCATCCGGCTCGGGGCTGTCGTTGCCCACCGCATAGG
This sequence comes from uncultured Thiobacillus sp., assembly GCA_964542455.1. GTDB lineage: Bacteria > Pseudomonadota > Gammaproteobacteria > Burkholderiales > Thiobacillaceae > PFJX01. The sequence continues at coordinate 82,670 of CAZIUC010000002.1, forward strand.
TTTGCGGCAGGCGGGCGAGGCCACGCTTGGAAATGGCATTGAGGGTGAGGATTTTCTGGGTCTTGGCCATGCTTGGTCTCTCTCTGGCAATAAAAAGACAAGCCGGCGCATCTCGCGCCGGCCGGCGATGGGATAGTGAATCAGCCGCGCGCTTTCTCGAATTCCTTCATGTAATCCACCAGCGCCCGCACACCTTCAACCGGCATGGCGTTGTAGATGGAAGCACGCATGCCGCCGACGGAACGGTGGCCCTTCAGCTGCACCAGGCCGCGCGCCTTGGCGCCCTTGAGGAAGTCCTCGTCCAGCGCGGCGTCCTTCAGGGTGAAGGGCACGTTCATGCGCGAGCGGTTTTCCTTGGCGACGGGCGAGTTGTAGAAGCTGGTGGCGTCCATGTAGTCGTACAGCAGATTGGCCTTGAGGATGTTCTGCTGTTCCATCGCCGCCAGGCCGCCCCTGGCCTTGAGTCCCTTGAACACCAGGCCGGCGATGTAGATGCCGTAGGTGGGCGGGGTGTTGTACATGGACTCGTTATCGGCGTGGGTCTTGTAGTCGAACATGGTCGGCGTACCGGCCACGGTCTGGCCGATCAGGTCGTCGCGCACGATCACCACGGTGACGCCGGCCGGGCCGATATTCTTCTGCGCGCCGGCGTAGATCACGCCGAATTTGGTGATATCCATGGGGCGCGACAGGATGCACGAAGACATGTCCGCCACCAGCGGTACGTCGCCGGTTTCCGGGGTCCAGAACATTTCCACGCCACCGATGGTCTCGTTCGGGGTGTAGTGCACGTAGGCGGCGTTCGGGTCGAGTTTCCAGGCGTCCTGGGTGGGCGCATAGGAAAAGTTCTTGTCGTCGGAACTGGCCACCACGTTCACGGCGCCGTATTTCTTTGCTTCCTTGATGGCTTTCTTGGACCACTCGCCGGTATTCAGATAATCAGCGGAAGTCTTGCCGCGCAGCAGGTTCATGGGAACCATCGCGAACTGGCTGGACGCGCCGCCCTGCAGGAACAGCACTTTGTAATTGGCGGGAATGCCCATCAGCTCGCGCAGATCGGTTTCGGCCTGCGCCTGGATGCCCATGTATTCCTTGCCGCGATGCGACATTTCCATGACCGACATGCCGCAGCCCTGCCAGTTCACGAGTTCGTCGCGCGCCTGTTCCAGGACTTCACGGGGCAAAACGGCTGGGCCGGCGCTGAAGTTGTAGATGCGTTCCATGTTGCTTGCTGTCCTTTCGAGTGGGTGGAATTAGTGCGAAGGCGCGTGCTTCGCGGGCTTCTGGAATAGCTTGATGGGTGGGGGATTTTCCTCCGATTCGGCTTCCGTGGGCTGCGCTTTTTTTGGTGCTGGACGACGCATGGCTCGCGCCGGCCTGTGCGCCGGGGCTTCCTTCATCATCTCCATGGCGGCGATTTTCGCGGCATCGGTCTCACCGTTCACGTTGATGATATTGAGCCTGCCTTGTCCCTGCTTCATCTCGTTCCTGAAGTCATAGACGGCACCCATCACCGTAAGGTGGCCGCTGATGACCTCGTTCTCGAACTTGCTCATCGCCTGGCGAACCTGGCTGTTTACATTCAACTTGATGCTGTCCAAGCCTGGTTCACCCTTGGGAATCTGGATAGTGTCCAGTTCGCGCCGAATCGCACCCGACTCCTTGGAATAATCGGAGGCAGCCGCCTTGATCGCCCCACATGCGGTATGGCCGATGATCAGTAACAACGGTGTATGCAGGTGATGCACACCATATTCCACCGACCCCTCGGCCGTCACGATCTGGTTGCCGATATTGCGGATCATGAACAGGTCACCATCCGGCGACGCATCCAGCGCATGGGTATGGACTCGGGAGTCGGAACAGGTAATCACCGTGGCGCGCGGATGTTGGCTATCAAGAAACGACTTGAAGTAAGCCGGACCGTGGGTACGCATGAAATTGGTGTTCGCCTGGCGAATATCCCTGACGATCTCGTTGGCCGCGCCATGGCCCTGTTTTTCATTCAGAGAGGCGGCGTATTCGCGGATGACCTCCTTGACGATGAGGCGGATCTTTTCCTTTTCGGCATCGTTCATCGCCGACATATCCACCGCGAAAGCGTGAGAAACGGCAACCAGGCCGCTCAACATGAACACCACACCCAGCAAGGCCGATCTGACAGATTGATTCATTTCTCACCCCTCGGAAAAAATTGTAACCAACATATCGGCAGGGCCGCCGGAAACTTCAGGGTGAGGGGCGATTGAGGTCAGTCCTTGCCCGAACGCCAGATCGACAGGACGATCCAGACACTGTTGAAAAAAGCGACGATAAAGCCGATCAGGCCGAACAGGGGGAGGTCGAACAGGGTCGGGCCGGAATTGATAGTCATGATGATGCTGGAGCCGACCACCAATGAAGCGGTGAGCACGCCCATGGTCAGGCGGTTGGCGGCTTCGTTGAGCTGGACGCCGAAGTGGTCGAGGCGCTTCAGGTCGAGGTCGATGCGCAGACGGCCGCGCCTTGCCTGGCGGAATAGACGGGCGACGTCTCGCGGCAGGCCGAACATCACGTCCGCCAACTCCTTCAACCCGTGGCGCGCGCGTTTGGCCAACGCATGTGGCGCATAGCGCGCTTCCATCACCCGCCGCACGAAGGGGGTGAGGTGGTCGATCATGTGGAAATCGGGGTCCAGTTGGTAGCCCAGTCCTTCCAGGGTGATCAATGCCTTGAACAGCAGGGTGAGATCCGGTGGCAGGGACAGATTGTTCTCGCGCATGACGGCGGTGACATCGGCCAGCAGCGGCCCTACCTGGATGTCCTTCAATGCCAGATTGTCGTAGCCGAACACGAATTCGGACAGATCGTAGGCAAGACGCGATTCGTCGATCTCGGCGTCTCCGGACCAGATGCTGAGCACGTTGAGCATGCCCATCTCGTCCTTGTGAATGACCGCTTCCAGAAAGTCGATGAGTTGTTCGCGGCGCGCGTCGGTGACCCGCCCGACCATGCCGAAATCCATGATGCCGACCACGTTGCCGGGCTGATAGATGACGTTGCCGGGATGTGGATCGGCGTGGAAATGGCCGTCGATCAGGATCATCTGGAGCACGGCATCGGCGCCACGCGCCGCCAGTAGCGGCAGGTCGTAGCCTTCGGCGCGGGCGCGGCCGAATTCGTTTCCGGGAATGCCGACCAGTTCCTCCTGCACGTTCACCCCGTCACCGCAGTATTCCCAGAACACTTTTGGAATATGCACCGTCGGATCGCCCTCGAAGCGCAGGCCAAAGGTATCCAGGTTGCGCGCCTCCTTGATCAGGTCCAGTTCTCGTAGCAAGGAGCGGTGCAACTGGCCGACAATCTGCACCGGGTGATAACGACGCGCTTCGTGCACTTCGAGTTCCAGCAGCTTGGCCAGATGGATCAGTAAACGGAGATCCGATTCGATCTTGGCCTCGATATTCGGGCGGCGAACTTTCACGACCACTCGAGTGCCGTCATGCAGGGTGGCTCGATGTACCTGGGCGATGGAGGCCGCGGCGAAGACATCGGTCTCGAACGTGGCGAATACATCTTCCACCGGTTTGCCCCAGAGCGCTTCCAGATGCGGACGCAACTCCTCGAACGGTACCGGCGGCACTTGGCTGTGCAGGCGCTCGAATTCAGCGATCCAGGCCGGTGGAAACACGTCCACCCGGGTCGCCAGCACCTGCCCCAGCTTGACGAAGGTAGGCCCTAGGTCGGTGAGTGCCAGGCGGATCCGTACCGGCAGATCTAGCTGGCTGATCTCGCTACTGGTCTGCCAATGCAACAGGCGCCCGGCGCGTTCCAGCAAACGCGCCAAGCCCATCAGACGCACGACATCGCCCCAGCCGTAGCGAATCAGGACCGAGGTGATTTCGTGCAGGCGCGGCAAATCCCGCACCATCGACAAAGTTTCACGCAGCATATGGGGCCGCCAATTCTTTATTCATCATGTAGATATGAATTCTCATTAATGTGATTTGTAATGACCATGGGGAGATAGTAGACAAAGCTATCGCTTTAATGGCCTAATCGCGCAACTTTTTTGTGTCTGATTTTTCGACAGCCTACCGAATGCGTACACTGCCGCTTCTCCTGCTCCTGGTCACCACCCTCTCGGTCAACTCCATTTCCCAGGCAGAAGAAACCCTTTCCGACAGCGTCGCGGCGAAGGCCAAGCCCCTGCTCAAAGCGCTCAGCATGATCGGCACTCCCTACAAATTCGGTAGCAACAACCCCGAGAAGGGGCTGGATTGCAGCGGTTTCGTCAAATATGTCTACAAGGAAACCGCGGACGTAAGCCTGCCACGCAGCGCCAAGGACATGAGCCATGAAGGCGAGGCGGTCGCCAAGGAAGAACTCGAACCGGGCGATCTGGTGTTCTTCAACACCCGCAAGCGGCCAAATTCACATGTCGGCATTTATGCCGGAAACGGCGAATTCGTCCACGCCAGCAGCACCCGCAGCAAGCAAGTGACTGTTTCGCGCATGGACCAATCGTATTGGGCAACACGTTTCAATGGCGCACGGCGTGTATTGCCCGCTCTTCCGTCGCTTCACTAAAGCCGGCTTTATGCTCGCTTTTCTGCCGCTGCTCGGGCAGGCCGCGCCCAGCGAAGAAGAGCTTTTCTTCAAGAACATATCCGAAGTCAACGACGGCGACTTGCGCTTCCTGCCCAATGCGCCGACAGACCGCTTGGTTCATCATCATCAGAATCGAATTACCCTCACCCCGGATAGCCTGGACAGCGGCTGGGTCAGACTGGAACAGTGTCACCAGCATCTCGACCCGGTTCCGAGTTCCCAGATCGTTTACAGCCAGGATCGCATTCGCGCGCTACGTATCGTCCGCACGGAAAACATCGAACGCGCCTGGGTGGATGAGAACAGCGTCCAGATGGAAAATATCCGGCATGACGCCTTGATCTGTATCGAAGCCGAATCCCTTGCTCTGAGGAACGATGGGCCCAATGCCTTTGTGTTGAACAACGGCCCCTATATGCGCCGTTTTCTCGATGGCTATTATCCGATGCGGGTGACGATGACAGTCAACCTGGGCAGTACTGGCCTGCGCTTCGATTCATTGACTCCCACCGCGCAGCCTGGCTTCAGGGTCGATGTCAGCCAGACCGAAGTGGGTTACGACACCTGGTTTGAAGGCAGACTGACTACCGCCATTCGATTCGTCGAGACAGGCAAATAGCCGCGCTATAGGCTTCCCAGCCAGAGCAACCCCACGACCGCCAGCCAGAGCATGGCGGCGCGCCAAACCAGCGCGATGGCGCTCCCAATACTGTCTGGGCCGGCAGGTTCCTCGGTACCCAGCGCCGGGCGCAATAATTCGCCACTGGATAAGGCGATATTGCCGCCCAGCTGAACGCCCAGTGCGCCGGCACCGGCGGCGAGCAGAATGCCCTGGTTTTCATCGCCCCAGGCATGGGCCTGGCCACGCCAGCTTTCCAGAGCGTCCTGGAAGTTGCCGACGATGGCAAAACTGAAAGCGGCGGCACGCACCGGCAACCAATCGAGGGCATGGCTGGCACGCAGGGCAAACATGTCGAATTCGGCTTCACCATGCCAGAGGTCGCGGCACAAATACGCCAGCCGATAAGCCACGGCACCCGCCACACCGAGGAGGAAGTACCAGAACAGGACACCGAGCAGGGTGGAAAGCGACGCCTTCAGGGTCTCCTCGATCGTGAGACGTGAGATTCCATCGCTATCGTTGCAGGGGAGTGTGCCGGGGCGCCAGTTTTCCAATGTGCCGCGCGCGCGCTCGGTATCTTCTTCCCGCAGGGCGCGGGAGACGCTGGTGGCATGGAAGGAAGCTTCACGAAATCCGAGGCAGAAATACAGCACCAGCACCTCGAAGGCCCAGCCCAGCGCGCTCGCGGCATCGCCCAACAAGCTGGTGAGGAATCCCAGGCCCAGTGCCGGCAACAGCACACCCGCCCCCCAGGCAAGAACACCCTGGCGACGATGGCCAGCATTGAAGCTTTCCAGCAGCCAAGTGTGCCATTGCCGCGCCAGTCGCTTCGGTATCGGGGATGCGTAGGGGTGGAAATGCGACCAGATCAGCGCAACCAGGGCGGCAAATAAGCTCATGGGCGTGGCATCTCCACGCTAAGCAGGCCCATGCGCAGGGGCGTATCGGATGGTTCGTAGATTTCCACGGTCGGCATCCGAATACCGCCGCCACTTGCTTGTAGATATCGATCCAGCGCGGGATAGGCGCGACTGGGGGCCAGCAGGCGGCCGGCACGCACCTGGGCGATCAGCACCGGACGTGTCGGTATGCTGTCGATCTGAAGCGGCGCTCGCACCTTGACATCGGCCGCGACCAGATAGCCGGTACGCGAGCGGCGCTTGCCCACATCGACCAGATCCGGGTTGGAATACAAAACGGTGATGGGCAAACCGATCACCACTTTGCTGTCCATCAACAGGCCACGTACCTCGTGGGCCACATCCGGCAACTTGGAGTAGTCGCCCCGGTGTTCCAGATAGGCATAGGTATACGGACCGCGCATTCCTTCCCGGATATCGACGGGGCTGAAACCACCCCACCAGGCATAGACGGCAACGATGGGAAGCACGAAGGCCAAGAGAAAAGGCAGGAATTTCTTGTAATTCACGGCGCTGACTTGGGGGCTTGGGGCGTCCGAAGATACTACATCTGTGCGGGGGTACGCCTCCCTATAATCGGTCGCTCTGTTTTTGGAGACCGCCATGCGCACCCTGCTCGCTCTGATCTTCCTGCTGTTCTCCGTCCAGGCGACGGCGGCGCCCTACCCTCCAGTATCCGTCCAGGTCCGCGCCGAACAGGTGGCCGAACACAGCTATTACATCCCCGGGTTGCCCGGCGCCGCCAGCCTGCAAAACGAGGGTTTCATGTCGAACGCCGGCTTTGTGGTCACCAAGGAAGGTGTGGTGGTGTTCGATACCCTGGGCTCACCCTCCCTGGCCTGGGAGATGCTCCAGCGCATCCGCGAAGTGACCTCGGCGCCGATCAAACGAGTCATCGTCAGCCACTATCACGCCGATCACTACTACGGCATCCAGGTGTTCAAGGATGCGGGCGCGGAAATCTGGGCACATGAAGCCGCGAAATATGTGGTCGGCTCCGAGGACTGGCGCCTGCGCCTGGAGCAGCGCAAGGATCTGCTGGGCCGCTGGATCAACGACAAGACGCAGCGTTTCCCGACACCTGACCTCTGGCTTGCCGGCGATACCGATTTCGAACTGGGTGGTCTGCATTTCCACTTACGCCATGTCGGGCCGGCGCATTCACCGGAAGACATGGTGATGTTCGTGGATGAAGATGGCGTACTGTTCGCCGGCGACCTGATCTTCAAGGGTCGAGTTCCCTTCGTCGGCGACGCCGACTCCCGGCTCTGGCTCAAGGCCCTGGATACCCTGATCGCGTTCCAGCCCAAGTTCCTCGTGCCCGGACACGGTGGCGCCTCTGACGACCCCATCGGCGACCTCACGCTGACCCGCGATTACCTCAAGTATGTGCGCGAACAGATGGGCCGCGCGGTGGAGAACCTGCTGTCGTTCGAGGAGGCCTATGCCGGAACGGACTGGTCGATGTACGAAAAGATGCCGGCATTCCGTGAAGCGCATCGACGCAATGCCTTCAATACCTACATCCTGATGGAACGAGAGAGCCTGATGAAATGAGTGAGGTCGTTTCCAGCATCATCGTGGAACGCGGCATCGCGCCCACGCGCCGCGCGGAACTGGGTGTGGATGGCTGGCCACTCTGGAAAGATGGCATGGGCAGTCGCACGCTGACCCTTGACGCACCGGAAAAAAACTACTTTCTTGCCGGTGAAGTGATTCTGACCATGGAAGGGGGTGAACCTGTGACGGTAGGCAAAGGCGATTTGGCCATCATCCCGGCCGGCGCCTGCCACTGGGAGGTGAAAGCCGACGTGCGCCGGCATTACCGCTCGGATGCGCTATCTCCCGCTTGCTGCATCATCTGAAATGGCGCGGGCGTTTCGCCGGCTTGTTTTCCTGATCAGAACAACGAACCGTCTGAACGCATGGTGGCCGCCGCCTGAGTTTGGGCGGCATTACATCCACGGCCGACTCCTCGCGGGTATACCGGCACACCTCAAAAACAAACGGGCCGGCAAAATGCCGGCCCGTTCAACTACAAACCACCTTTATCAGCTGATGCTGGTATCCGCGGTATTGCTGTCGCCTTTGTTGTCGACCCACTTGATTTCGACCTTGTCGCCGGCCTTGGCACCCTTGACCTTGAAGGCCAAGTAGGGGTTCTTGGAAATGCCACCACCCCACTCGGCATCAAGCACTTCTTTGCCATTCACGGTGGCGGTAACGTTGGTAATGTGGTGCGCGGGCACCATGCCACCAGTCTTTGCGTCTTTGCGCAGACCGGTTTCCATCGGGTGGTTCATCAGGCACTTGATATCGGCGGTATCGCCGGACATGGAAGCACGAATCTTCATCGGTTCAGCCATTTACTATCTCCTGTTCATATTCAGTAGGTCGATTTCGGATTCAACCGATCAGCCGCCGCAGCCGCCGATGGTGACCTTGACTTCCTTGTGGGCCTTGTAGACCTTGCCGCCAGCTTTGACCACGGCAATGACGTTGGAAGTGGAACCCATCTTGATGCGGGTGGAGACGTAACCTTGAGCACCGTTGCTGAGGTTGAACACGGCAATCAGGGGCATGGTGTTCTTCTCGCCGATGATGGCGATGGAATCGGTACCCGCGATGCTGGAGGTGATCTCGACCGGAACGACGGCGCCGTTTTCGGCGATGTCAGGCGCCTTGACGCTGATGTCGCCGGAGGCGGCAGCGGCGTTTCCGCCGATAGCGCCCATCGCACCGCCCAGATCCCTGGACTCGAAACCAGCCTTGTTCCAACCGGCAAAAGCGGCCGTCGGCGTCATCAGGCCCGCGGCGACTGCCACGCTCACGGCGCCGGCAGCGCCAGCACCTTTCAATACGTTCCTGCGCAGAATGTTCATATGCATTTGTCTCCTAAAAGATTCACTGCAAGGTTGCACTTAACACCGTCTTGTTCGTGGGCCACCCGGATGGTGGGCTCACAGTTCGGCGGTGCACATATGCTAACGCCACTAACACCGCAAAAGACACACACAATCGTCTGATACTTTCGAGCTACCAAACAACCGTCATACCATGCAGCGGCGCGCATCATGACACTCCCATCGCTCCCATGTCCACGGAAGAATGCGAGCAAAAACAGGACCTTCGGCTCTTGTTGGACGAATTGGTTCAATTGAGTTGAATCCGGATGCCGAAGGGCACGCTCGACTTGCCCTTGATCAACCAGACCACCGGGTAATGCGGTTCATGTTCCGGGAAGAGGCCTTCCGCATCGGTAAAGTAGACCAGCAGATCGGGGCTGAGATGCTCCCGCTCCACCCAGTCGAACAACGGCCGGAAGTCGGTGCCACCACCGCCGGAGACTTCTTCCGGCAGCCGCAACGACTCCCATAAAGCGAAGTGCCAGGGGCCGTTCGGGTCGAGCTTGTCGTCGCAGGCATGCAAGGTGACATCAGCGCGCACCTGGCCCTTGAGGGCATCAATTTCACCCAAAAATTCCCGCAATTCCGCTTGCTGCACCGAACCACTGGTATCCAGCGCCACGACCACCTTGACACTCTGACTATGCAGGCGCGGCATCAGGGCGGCAGCCTCGCGCCGGGAAGTACGCTGGAAACTGTAGTCATCTCGTGCCGCATTCATCATGTAACGCGCCAGCAGGGCGCGCCACGGCAGTTGTGGCGCCAGCAGGTTGTCAACCAGGCGCATCAGCGACTGCGACAGCTTGCCGGCCTGGCGCGCGGCCTGGGCGGCTGCGGCCAGGCGACTCTTCCATTGCTCGTCGAGCTTGTCCGGATCGGCGGGCGGCGGTGGCGCGCTCCGCGGTTCATTCCCCCGCGCCGCCTCAGCGTCATCCTGTGCCTCGGAGTGGCCGGAACTACCATCTTCCTTTTTTTCTTCGGAAGGCTCGCCCCGACCTTCGCCGCTATCCTGTTCCTGAGATTTCCCCTCACCGTCCTGATCGCTGGAGTCATGGTCGAACAAATGCGTGTCCTGGGTCTCTTCCGGGGGGTCTTCATGCAGCACCGGGTAGATTTCTTCCGCCGTCAGACCTCGGTAAGCGGCACTCATCAGGGCATTGTCCGGCCCATGCATACGCTCGTCGTCCAGGATCATGTTCACCGCGTAATCGCAGGCCACATCCCAGCGGTGCTTCTGCCGGTGGTTGCGGCGCGCGAAGTGTGACAACGCGCAGTGCATGGCCTCGTGCGCCAGCACGAACTGGGTCTGTTCCAGGGTCAGGCGATTGATGTACTCGGGGTTGTAGAAAAAGCTTTTTGCATCGGTGGCCGTGGTCTTGCACCACTTCGGGTCCGCCGCCTTCAACGGCAGGTGCATGACCAGCGAGCCGAGAAACGGTTTTTCCAGAATCAACCGGGTGCGCGCGGCGGCGAGTTTGGTTTCGAGGGCGGGAAGGTCGTTCATTCTGTGCGCATGGTGAGTACCGAGACGTAGGTTGGGCAAAGCGAAACGTGCCCAACAATCGCGCCATCAATCATGTATTTGGTTTGAAGTCATAAAGCATCAACTCCGCCACGCTGTTGGCCCATTCCACGAACTCCGGCACGGCGAACAGCGGCTTGCCGATGGCGCGGTGCAGATCGGTGACCAGCATCACGCCCATCTCACGCTGCGGGTAGCCGCGCGCATATTTGAGGATGTTGCCCAGCTTGTTTAGGTCGCCGGCCGACTCCCGCGCCCGCCGCACCAGCGCCGACGCGACGCCGTATTGCAGGTCGATGCCCTTGGGCACATCGGCCACCGTGCCGGCGAGGATGCCGTCGATGTCCGGCAGGTTTTCCATGTTGTCGATGAACGCCTTGAGTTCCACGCCGACACCCTGCCCCACGCAGGCTTGCAGGGCATCGCCGAGCAGGTCGGGACGATCGGAAAACTTGTACAGCGCGCGATGCGCGTATTCCCAGGAACGCGGACTGGGGAAGGCCACAGGGTTGTGCGCCGGGTCGAAGCTAAAAAGCAGATCGGGGCGGAAGCGGAGAAAACCGAGGATGCGTTCATCTATGCCCTTGTCCAGCGCCCAGCCGATCCAGTCATCGAGATTGGCTTCAACGTCGTAATGGGTGAAGCGGTTGGCCAGTGGCGATGGCATGGCGTAGGTGACGCCACGATCACCCTGGCGGTTGCCGGCGGCGAATATGGCCCAGCCTTCGGGAATCACGTATTCGCCCAACTTGCGATCAAGGATGAGTTGGTAGGCGGCGGCGGAAACCGTGGGCGGCGCCGCGTTGATTTCATCGAGAAACAGGATGCCGGCGGGGCCATGGCGTTGGCTATCCGGCAGCATCGACGGTACCGACCATTCGACGTTGTCGCCATTACGGAAAGGAATTCCACGCAGGTCTGTAGGCTCCATCTGCGACAGGCGGATGTCGATCAGCGGCACCCCATGTTTGGCGGCGATGCCGGCGATGATTTGCGATTTACCGACGCCGGGCGGCCCCCAAAGCATGACGGGCGTGTGCTGACCGGCGGCACAACTTGCGAATTCGCGGTCGAGGATGGTTTCGATGTGTGAGGGACGCATGATGTAGTTAGCTCAATTCCAGTTTTGTTCGGGGCCGCCTGCGGCGAGCTCCAGTTTTGCCGCCACCAGTGCGGCCTGAATGCGTGGCGCATCGACCATGCTGGGCAGCAGACGATGAATGCGTGCCAGCCACTGGGGCTTTTCGCAGGCCAGAATTTCCAGGCGGGCACGGGTTGCAACAGATATCCGAGGCCATGACAGCAGGATGGGTGCCAGCCACGCATGATAATCGGCAATAACCGAGTTTTCCAGTCGACTATTCCAGATTTCCCGTACCAATAGCTCGGGGAAAGCATCGGCAGGAAGGCGGCGCCCCCGCCATTCTTGTGGAGTACACAGGCCGGAAAGGCCGACGCCCTCCCCCGCCTGATCACGCTGGAACCATTGCGCCGAAGGATCAGGACTCGCCGCCTGATTGACCTGGCGCGCGAGCAGGTCGCGGTGGCTCAAGTGCGGGTCCGACTCATCGTGTTCGGCCAGGGAGGGTGAATGAAAACCGGTAAACGATTGCACGAACGGCTGCCAATCACTCTCCTCTTGTTCCTTGTACTCCGCGCCTTCCCGGTCACAGGCCAGCAAGGCCAGCGGCAGGCCTGATTCCTTGTCGAGCAGCCACAGTTCGCGAGTATCGACGATGGGAAACGGCAAGGCCGGGCGGGTTTCCAGCGCTGGCAGGATATCGCCCAGATTCTCCATGTGGCCGGCCTTCAAACCCTCTCCTTCCACCCAGATACCGGTGGGGCGCACCCAGCCATAGCCGTCATCGACACGCAGATGCCAGGTCAGACCATCGAAGGAATGCGCGGTAACCGCGCCGGATTCGACGATCTGGACGACGCCGCGATAGGGGTTGACGCGGCGCAGCGCGAAGTAACTGGGGTACATGGGAATCGAAGGATAGAGGAGCACGACAAGCGTAACGCATTGTGCCGAACTTCAGTTTGCCGCCAGCTCTGTGTGCGGATGGCAAGCCGGTTCGAGGCATGAAGCCCAACTGGCGGGAGCCGTGAACAGGGTGGCGTTCTTGCGCTTTCTTACGTCAATCCAACCCGCGCTACGTTTATCCAACCGGGAAGGCCATCAGGCCGGCGCCACAACTTGGCCAAGTTAGCCAAGTTAATTACACTGCTGTATTCACGCGATCCGGAAACCTCTCCATGCAAGTCAACATGCTCGAAGCCAAAAACCAGCTCTCGCGCCTGGTGAAGGCCGCTCAAGCCGGCGAAGAAGTAATCATCGCCAACCATGGGGTACCGGCGGTGCGGCTGGTGGCGGTGGAAGGCATGGAACCGGCGCTCAGTTTGATGGCCGCACTGGCCGGTTTGCGTGCGTTGCTGAGCGAACAGGATGCAGAATTGCCGGTGCCGCCGCGCATGAACCGTGACAACAATTTTGTAACCGCGTTACAGGACGAACATGCTGCTGATTGATACCAACATCATCAGCGAACTCTGCCGCCACCAACCCGACCCCGGCGTGCTGACCTGGGCGTCCGGCATCTCGGAATTCCGCTTTTCCGTCATTAGCCTGGAAGAAATCGCCTTCGGCCGGGACTGGCGGCCCAACGCCCACATCCAGACCTGGATTACCGACTTCTTCGCGCGCCACCCCGCGCTGCCGGTCACGTCGGATATTGCCCGGCGCGCCGGCGAACTGCGCGGTCGCTTCGCGGCGCAAGGCAGCCCGCGCAGCCAGGCCGACATGCTGATCGCCGCCACAGCCCAAGTTCATGGCCTCACCCTGGTTACCCGCAATAGCCGCGACTTCGATGGTTGCGGCCTGCCCCTGCTCAACCCCTTTTCCCTATAAGCGAAAGAGAAATGGCCCAATACGTCATGTCCATGCTCCGCGTGAGCAAAATCGTTCCCCCGAAACGCCAGATCATCAAGGACATCTCTTTGTCCTTCTTCCCCGGCGCCAAGATCGGCCTGTTGGGCCTGAATGGTTCCGGCAAATCCACCGTGCTGAAGATCATGGCCGGCGTCGACAAGGAATTCGACGGCGAGGTGCAACGCCTGGCCGGTATTTCCATCGGCTACCTGCCGCAGGAACCGCAGCTCGACCCGGAAAAGACCGTGCGCGACGAGGTCGAAGCCGGCCTGGGCGAAGTCATGCAGGCGCAACAGAAGCTGGAAGCGGTCTATGCCGCCTACGCGGAACCGGACGCCGATTTCGACCAACTGGCCGAAGAGCAAGGGCGGCTGGAAGCCATCATCTCCGCCTCCGGCAGCGACGCCGAACATCAGATGGAAATCGCCGCCGACGCGCTCGGCCTGCCCGCCTGGGACGCCGTCATCAAGAATCTCTCCGGTGGCGAGAAACGCCGGGTGGCCTTGTGCAAGCTGTTGTTGCAGAAGCCGGACATGCTGCTGCTGGACGAGCCCACCAACCACCTCGACGCCGAATCGGTGGAGTGGCTGGAACAGTTCCTGGTGCGCTTCCCCGGCACCGTGGTCGCCGTCACCCACGACCGCTACTTCCTCGACAACGCCGCCGAGTGGATCCTCGAACTCGACCGCGGCCACGGCATCCCCTGGAAGGGCAACTATTCTTCCTGGCTGGAACAGAAGGAAGCCCGCCTGGAACAGGAGAACAAGCAGATCGACGCCCACATGAAGGCGATGAAGCAGGAACTGGAATGGGTGCGACAGAACCCCAAGGCGCGCCAGGCCAAGTCCAAATCGCGCCTGGCCCGCTTCGAAGAAATGAACTCGGTGGAATACCAGAAGCGCAACGAAACCCAGGAAATCTTCATCCCGGTCGGCGAGCGTCTGGGTGACAAGGTCATTGAATTCAACGGCGTCAGCAAAAGCTTCGGCGACAAACTGCTGATCGACAACCTCAACTTCCAGGTTCCGCCCGGCGCCATCGTCGGCATCATCGGCCCCAACGGCGCCGGCAAATCCACCCTGTTCCGCATGATCCAGGGCCGCGAGCAGCCCGATAGCGGCGGCATCGACATCGGCCCGACCGTGAAAGTCGCCTCGGTGGATCAATCACGCGAAGGCCTGGACGACAGCAAGACCGTGTTCGACGCCGTCGCCGACGGCGCCGACATCCTCACCGTCGGCCGCTTCGAAATGCCCGCCCGCGCCTACCTCGGCCGCTTCAACTTCAAGGGTGGCGACCAGGGCAAGCTCGTCGGCAGCCTTTCCGGCGGCGAACGCGGCCGCCTGCACCTGGCGAAAACCTTGATTCAAGGCGGCAACGTGTTGTTGCTCGACGAACCGTCCAACGACCTCGACGTGGAAACCCTGCGCGCCCTGGAAGACGCCCTCCTCGAATTCGCCGGCTGCATCCTGGTCATCTCCCACGACCGCTGGTTCCTCGACCGCATCGCCACCCACATCCTCGCCTGCGAGGGCGAGTCCCACTGGGAATTCTTCGCCGGCAACTACCAGGAATACGAGGCCGACAAGAAGCGCCGCCTGGGCGAGGAAGGGGCGAAACCGAAGCGGATACGGTACAAGCCGATCAGCCGGTAGTTCGGTTCTCTGCCCCTATGAAATACACATTCGCATACTCACAATGACGCTGATCAACGACACGCAGCGAAGGGTGATTGAAGGTGAGCATATCGAGGCGGATTTGCGCGGCGTGCTTCGTGAGGAGTTGGCGCAACGTTTTGATTGAACCCGCTTTGTACCGAATCATTGGCAACGCAAATTCCAGGAAGCCCGCGTTGCTGGACTAACCAAGGTTAGTTCATTGGAATGAACCGCACCATGCAATGTGACCCTACTTGATGCGGTTCGCTGCGCTCACCACATCCTACGATCCACGATCAATTCGATTTACGTAGACTGGCTACTACTATGCCTGTCGACTGGAATCTGCCTTGATCTCCCCGTGACTCCCTCTCTGGTACCTAGGCTGGATTTTTCACTCCACGGACTGCGTCGCGTCCTGCCGGCCATTGCCTTTCTCGGCGGGTTCATCTGGGATGCGGTGACCCTGGGCCGTTCGGTCACGCCGATGGATTTGTGGCTGTTGAGCGCTTATCTGGCCGGGGCTGCGGGCATTCTCTGGTATTTGGGCCATCGGCAAGCGACGCCCGCCACATCAGAAGTCGAAACCGCCAGGCCCTGGTGGTGGGGATCCGGCCCTTATCTGTTGCTGCAATTCTTTTTCGGCGGGCTGTTCTCCGCCTTGTTCATCTTTTACTTCAAGAGTTCCAGCCATCTGCTTGCCACGCTTTGGGTGTTCGGCCTGGGCGGGCTGCTGGTGGCGAACGAGTTCCTGGAGGATCGTTATCGCCGATTCACGCTGACCTGGGCGTTGTTCGGCCTGTGCGCGATGCTCTTGCTGAATTTCGTGATCCCGCATGTGGTCGGCGGCATTTCGCCCTGGTGGTTTCTGCTCAGCACTTTGGCCGGGGCGGGGTTGGCCCACTGGTTGCGCTTCAAGACGCCGGGCCGGCCGGGCCGAATCAAGCCGATGTGGGGCATTGCCGCCGGCCTGCTGCTGGCCTATGCCCTCGATGTCATCCCGCCTGTGCCACTGGTGATCCAGGACATCGCGGTGGGACACGATCTGGCCAAACAGGACGGTATCTACCATCTGCGCCAGGAGAAAACACCCTGGTGGGTGTTCTGGCGTCGGGTATCGAACGAACTGCATCTGCGCTCGGGCGAGCGCCTCTATTGTGTCTCCTCGGTTTTCGCGCCGAGTGGGCTGGATACCCGGCTGTATCACCGCTGGCAGTATTACGACCCGATTCACGGCTGGGAAACGCGGCCGCGCATCGGCTTCGCATTGGTCGGCGGCCGCGCGGGCGGCTATCGCGGTTACACCTGGAAGCAGAACCTGGCGCCGGGCGAATGGAAGATCGTGGTGGAGACGGAATATGGCCGTACCGTGGCGGTGCATCGCTTCGAAATATCGGCCGACCCGCTTGAGAGCGACATGAAGCTGCTGGACAAGCGCTTCTGACCACTTAAGGCCGCGCCCAGCCGCTCCAGGCGATAATCCGTCTTCTTTGCTCAGCCCATTCACCATGACCACCCTCCCCTTCCCGTCCCTGGAACCGCGCCTGGTCTGGGATCACTTCGCCACCCTCTGCGCGATTCCGCGCCCCTCCAAACAGGAAGCCGCCTTGCGCGCGCATCTGCAAGCCTGGGCGCAAGCGCGCGGGCTGGAAAACGAGGTGGATGACGCCGGCAATCTGATTCTGCGCAAGCCGGCCAGCCCCGGCCGCGAAGGCCGGCCCGGTGTGGTGTTGCAGGGGCATCTGGACATGGTGTGCCAGCAGAATGCCGGCACCGGACATGACTTCGAGCGCGACCCCATCCGCCCGGTTCTGAAGGACGGCTGGCTGGTGGCCGAGCACACCACGCTGGGCGCGGACAACGGCATCGGCGTGGCGCTGGCCCTGGCTGCGCTGGAGGTGCCCGATCTCGTGCATCCGCCGCTGGAAGTGCTGCTCACCATCGACGAGGAAGCCGGCATGGGCGGCGCGCGCCGGCTACAACCCGATACGCTACGCGGCCGTTACCTGCTCAATCTGGATACAGAGGAATGGGGCGAGTTCTACCTGGGCTGTGCCGGCGGCATGGATGTGGAAGTCAGCCGCGCCTGCGCGCGTGATCGGGTTCCACCCGGTCATGTGGTCTGGCGCCTGTCCGTGGCAGGGCTGGTCGGCGGCCATTCCGGCATCGACATCCACCGGGGCCGGGGCAATGCCATCAAGCTGTTGCTGGAAGGCTTGCGAGAATTCGCCGAGCGCTTGGATGCGCGACTGATTTCCCTGGAAGGTGGCAGCGCGCGCAATGCCATCCCGCGTGAAGCCTCCGCCCTGATCGCTCTGCCCGCCGCCGCGAAAAAACGGTTGCCGACGCTGCTGGGTGAGTTGCTTGCACGCTGGCATTCGCGGTTGGCGGGCATCGATGATGGCCTGGTGTTTTCCTGCCAACCGGCGCAGACCGATGCCGCCGCGCTGGCGCCCGCCGACCAGATCGCCGTGCTCGACTTTCTCCACGGCGCCGCCAATGGCGTGGCGCGCATGAGCGACGATTTCCCCGGCGTCGTGGAAACCTCGGACAATCTGGGCGTGGTGAAGCTGGACGCGGCTGGCTGCCATACCGTGTTCATGGTGCGTTCACTGCGTGACGGCGAAGCCATGAAACTGGCGGAGAAACTCATCAGACACGCCGAATCACACGACTTTCAGGCGCGGAAAATCGGCCCCTACCCAGGCTGGCAGCCCAACCCTTCCTCGCCGCTTCTGGCCCTTGCCCGACGCGTCTACACATACGAATTCGGCCAACCGGCGCGACTCCAGGTCATTCATGCCGGCCTCGAGTGCGGCCTGCTCGCGGCCAGCCATCCGGCGCTCGACATGCTTTCCTTCGGCCCCGACATCCGGGGCGCCCACGCCCCCGGTGAGCGGGTGGAAATCGCCTCGGTGGCGCATTGCTGGACATTGCTGCAGGCCGTGCTCACAGAACTTGCCACAGAAGCTTAGTCACAGATGGTTATGATCAAGGCAATTTCACCTGACAGCCGTCACCCTGCATTACCTTCGAGACGAATTCAACTTACCAGGAGCTTTTCATGACCCTACGCCTGATCACCCTCGCCACTTCCGCCGCATTGCTCACCCTGGCCGGTTGCGCCTCCCAGCAGACCGGCGCCGACCCCGCCGAGGCCGCGAATCAGCGTCTCAGCGGTATCGAGACGCGGCTACAGGCCGAAGCCAGTTCCACCCAGGGCATGATCGACGCGCTCGGAAGAAAGGTGGGCGCCCTCTCCGATGACTTGCGCCGCGTGCGCGAGACCGCGGCGGCGCAGGCCAGCGGCAGCGCCACCACACAACAGGCCGCGGCCGCCGCCCTGGCCGCGCGCATGGACAAGACGGAAAAACGCCTGAGCGAGCTTGCCGACGCGACCCAGGCGACCTCGAAGCAGGTAGCCACCGCGCGGGCGGCGCAGCGCGAGCAGGCGGACGCCATCGAGCAACGCCTGCAAAGCATGGGTGCCCTGGCCAATTATCGGAACACGAATACGGACCTCGAACACCAAGCCGATACCGCGACCCTCGCGGAACGCCTGGACGCCGCCGAAACGCAACTGGACGAAATGGCCGATCAGATCAGCGAGGCCTTGCAACAAACGAGTGATGTGCAGGCCGCCCTGACCGAAAAAACCGGCACTGCCAGCCAGCGCCTCGACGAACTGACGGCTCAGACCCGCCAGGCCCTCGACCAGGGCGCCGCCACGCAAGCCGCGCTACCCGCGCTGCGCGAAAAGGCGGCGGAAGCCGACACGCGTCTCAACGATTACGACGCCCGTCTCGCCGCGCTGAGCAAACGCCTGGACGAAGTCGCGCGCATGGCGCAGGACGCCTACGACGCCACCGGCCTGGGTCAGCGCAAGATATTCGGCAAGGTGATCGAGTCCATTACCCTCACTGAAGACAAAACCCTTTTCCCGATCAACTCCCCGACCCTGGGCGAGCAGGACAAGGCCAAACTGGACGCGCTGGCGCTTCGCCTGAAAACCCTGGGCACCAACTACCATTTGCAGATTCAGGGCCACACCGACGGCTTCGGCTCCGATGACTACAACTACGAACTCGGCAAGGCGCGCGCCGAAGTCGTGAAAAATTACCTCAAGGAGCAAGGCGGCATCCCCTTGCTGCGCATGTCGGTGATGTCCTACGGCTCCATCGAGTCCACCGGCTATGCCACCAAGAGCAATCGCCGCGTCGTGGTGCAGGTACTGCAATAACCGAAGCGGGCCGGGGTTTGCGCATGCCTGGTCAGGCGCTTCCCCGGCGCGGCGTCCCGCGCTACCGACCATGAACCGCTCTACTTCACCCTCGCCGACCCCTCGTGGGCGAGATCACCAGCCTGGGCGTCACTCCGCAAACCATTCACCCTGAAAAGAGATGCTTCAAGCGGCTTGTTCGCGCCTGAGCGCGGGCCTACCATGACTGCGGTACTCACTGAACAGAAAGGAGTTGTCATGAAGCTCTCAGTCGTGTTGTCCGCAGTTGCTTTTGCGCTCGCCACCACATTGGCCATTCCCTCCGCGCAAGCCGCCGATACCCTCGTTATCAAGTTTTCCCACGTTGTGGCTCCCGACACACCAAAGGGCCGCGCCGCCGACTATTTCAAAAAGCTTGCCGAAGAACGCAGCAAGGGCCGCGTGAAGGTCGAGGTCTATCCGAACAGCCAGCTCTACAAAGACCGTGAAGAAATGGAAGCCCTCCAGATCGGCGCGGTGCAGATGCTGGCACCCTCGTTGGCGAAGTTCGGGCCGCTGGGTGTGCGTTCCTTCGAACTTTTCGACCTGCCCTACATCTTCCCCAACAAGGAAACGCTGTACCGGGTGATGGACGGCGACATCGGCAAGAAGTTGTTCAATCTGCTCGATGCCAAGGGCATCACCGGCCTCGCTTTCTGGGACAACGGCTTCAAGCAGATGAGCGCCGACAGGCCGCTGCACTCACTGGAGGATTTCAAGGGATTGAAGATGCGCATCCAGTCTTCCAAGGTACTGGAAGCCCAGATGAAAGCGCTGGGCGCCAACCCGCAGGTGATGGCCTTCTCCGAAGTGTATTCGGCCTTGCAGCAGGGCGTGGTGGACGGCACCGAGAACCCCATGTCCAACCTCTACACCCAGAAAATGCATGAGGTGCAGAAGCATCTGACCATTTCCGATCATGGCTATCTGGGCTACGCGGTCATCGTCAACAAGAAGTTCTGGGACGACCTGCCGGCCGATCTGCGCGACATGCTGAACAAGGCCATGCAGGATGCCACGGTGTTCGAGCGCAAGATTGCCCAGGAAGAAAACGACTCGGCCCTGGCCAAGGTGAAGGCGGCCGGCACCACCCAGGTCTATGTGCTGCCCTACAAGGATCGCGTGGTCTGGCAACAGGCGCTGCTGCCGGTGCACAAGGAGTTCGAGGAGAAGATCGGCCGCGACCTGATCCAGGCAGCCTATCGGGCCGCAGCCGAGGTGGAACAGGAAAGAGCCACCCAGGCCACGGCGCCCGCCAAGAAAGACAAGCCCGGTCCGGTGAAGGCCGACAAGGCCAGGAAACACTAAACAGCGTCATTTGTCCCACCCCGGCGCGAGTCGGGGTTTCTTTCCCAACTCAGCGGGGGAAGTGCCATGTTTCACCGCATGCTGGACCGACTGGAGGAGTGGCTGATCCTCTCCTTCATGGCCACCGCCACCCTGGTCACCTTTGTTTCCGTGGCGATGCGCTATCTTCTGGGGACGGGCTTCACCTGGGCCACGGAACTCACCATTTATCTGTTCATCTGGATGGCCAAGTTCGGCGCCGCCTATGGCGTGCGGACCGGCATCCACGTCGGGGTGGACTATGTGGTGAACAAGCTGGAGGGCGCGAAACGGCGCTTTCTGGTCACGACCGGCATCGTCCTGGGCATTATCTTCACCGGGGTCATTTCATTCTTCGGCGCCCGCTGGGTGATCTTCATTCATGGCACCGGGCAGATCTCGCCCGATCTGGAATGGCCGATGTGGATCATCTATCTGGCGATTCCCTTCGGTTCCGGCCTGATGTGCTTCCGTTTCATCCAGTCCTTGCTGAAATTCCGTCGTAGCGGTGAAACCACATCGGCCGGCCCGGCCGCCGAACTGCGCGAGGATGCGCTGAAGGAGGACGCGCAATGACCGCCGCCCTCATCATGAGCATCCTCACCCTCATGCTCATCACCGGCACGCCCATTTCCATCGCGCTGGGAATGACGGTAATGACCTTTCTGGTGTTCTTCTCGTCGTTCGACATGACCACGGTGAACATCATCTCGCAGCGTCTGTTCACCGGGCTGGAGAGCTTCGCCATCATGGCCGTGCCGTTCTTCGTGCTGGCCGGCGCCTTTCTCACCGACGGCGGTGTGGCCAAACGCATCATCAAGTTCGCCGTCAATCTGGTCGGCTGGATGCCCGGCGGCCTGGCGATGGCTTCCGTCGTCGCCTGCGCCTTTTTCGCCACCCTGTCCGGCTCCAGCCCGGCGACCGTGATGGCCATCGGTTCGCTGATGCTGCCGGCGATGGTGCAGCAGGGTTATCCCAAAGGCTTTTCCACCGGGGTGATCGCTTGTTCCGGCTCGCTGGGCATCCTGATACCACCCTCCATCGTCATGATCATCTATGCGGTCGCCACCTCGGAATCGGCCGGCAAGATGTTCGTCGCCGGCATCGTGCCGGGCGCGTTGCTGGCTTTGCTGCTGATGGCAGTGACCTTCGTTTACGCGAAAAAGCACAACTTCCCCACCATCCCGCGCGCCAGTTTCAAGGAAGTCGTGAAGTCATTCCTCGACGCCTTCTGGGGCCTGATGCTGGTGGTCATCGTCATGGGGGGCATCTACGGCGGCATCTTCACCCCCACCGAGGCGGCGGCGGTGTCGGCCGTCTACGCCTTCATCTGCGCCACCTTCATCTATCGCAGCCTGGCCTTCCGCGACATCGGCAAGGTGCTGCTGCACGCCGCCAATACTTCATCCATGTTGCTGTACATCATCACCAACGCCATCCTGTTCAACTTCCTGCTCACTTCGGAACAGATCCCGCAAGGCCTGGCGGCCTGGGTCATCGCCCAGAATCTGGAAGCCTGGCAGTTTCTATTGTTCGTCAACTTCGTGCTGCTGATCGCCGGGCAGTTCATGGAACCCAGTTCCATCATCCTGATCCTCGCACCGCTGTTCCTGCCCATCGCCAAGGCATTGGGCATCGACCCCATCCACCTGGGCATCATCATGACCGTGAACATGGAGATCGGCATGATCACGCCGCCGGTGGGGCTCAACCTCTATGTCGCCAGCCACCTCTCGCACATGGGGCTTACCGAAGTATCCAAGGCGGCCCTGCCTTTCGTGGCGACGATGCTGGTTTACTTGGCGTTGATTACTTATGTGCCGAATATTTCGATGTTCCTGGTGGATGTCATGTACCCGCCCAACCCGGCGGCGGTCGTCTCGCCGGCGCAGGTGTTCGACTGAGGAAATACCCACAGCAGCACCGGCGTCTCGCCGGCGCTGCACGCCTACTTCGGCCAGGTGAGAAGCACGCTTTACTTGACCAGGGTCACCGGCACATGCACCAGATGCAGCACCTTGGTCGTGATCGAGCCGAGCAGCAGCCCCGCCAGCGAACTCATGCCGCGGGAGCCCATGACGATCTGGTTACAGCCGCTACTGTCGGCAAACCTGGCGATGGTTTCCGCCACTTCACCCACCATGTGGTGTAGTTGATAACCGATGCCGGCCTCGTCGAGGAGGGTGCGTGCGGTTTGTGTGGCTTCTTCCGACAGTGACTTGTGCAAGGCGTCGATTTCCTCTTCGCGCAGGAATCGCTTTACTTCCCAGGCGTTGACCGCCGGTTGCACGTTGAGCAGGTCAGCCTGAACGGCGCCAATCGCTTTGGCCAATTCGACGACATGGCGCACCGCGCGCTCGGAACAGGCGGAACCATCGACGGGAATCAGAATTTTGAACATGGTGGAAGCCTCATTTATCGGTTGTCTTCAAAGCACTTGATCATTTCGTTTGATGCAACGCAATATAATCGTACATCGCTATCCGAATACAGACTATCCATGTTTACTCCCGCACGTCTCGTTGCCGCCGTGTTCGCGGCCCTGGCATTTCCTTCCCTCGCGCTGGCCGCCGATGGGCCTGTGGTGTTGGGGATTCCTGTCGCGTTCATCCTGTTCGCTCTGACGCTGCTCGGCGTCGCCCTGTTTCACCATTACACGCTGGCGGTGGCGCTGACCGGGCTGACCACCATCACCCTCTACAAACTCGGTTTCACCAACTTTCATGGTGTCTACGGGCTTTCCGGCCTTATGCTGCATTTGGGCTACGAATGGGTGACGCTCACCAACCTGCTCGGCCTGTTGCTGGGCTTTTCCATCCTGGCGCGCCATTTCGAGGACAGCCGGATACCCGAGGTGCTGCCGCGTTATCTGCCGGATGACTGGAAAGGCGGCTTTGTGTTGCTGGTCATGGTGTTCGTGATTTCGTCCTTTCTCGACAACATCGCTGCGGCGCTGATCGGCGGCACCGTGGCGGCGGGAGTGTTTCATCGCCGTGTGCACATCGGCTATTTGGCGGCTATCGTCGCCGCTTCCAATGCCGGCGGCTCCGGCTCCGTGGTGGGTGACACCACCACGACCATGATGTGGATCGACGGAGTCGATCCGCTCAACGTGATTCACGCCTATGTCGCCGCGCTCCCGGCGCTGCTGATATTCGGCGTCATCGCCGCGCGCCAGCAACAGGCCTACGCGCCGATCCAGAAAGACGCCACTATCTCCGCCAGGATCGACTGGGCCTATGTGCTGATCGTGGTGCTGATCCTGGCGGGGGCGATGGCCACCAATATCGTGGTCAACACCCACTATCCGGAACTGTCCGATGCTTTCCCCTTCCTGGGGGTGGCGGTCTGGGTCGTCCTGCTGGCTCTGGCACCGCTGCGCAAGCCGGTGTGGAGCCTGCTTCCGGATGCCGCCAAGGGGAGCGTGTTTCTGCTTTCCCTGGTGTTGTGCGCCTCGATGATGCCGGTGGAAACCCTGCCGCCGGCGTCATGGCATACCGCCTTCGGCCTCGGCTTCGTCTCCGCCGTGTTCGACAACATTCCGCTCACCGCGTTGTCCTTGACCCAGGGCGGCTATGACTGGGGCGTGCTGGCCTACGCGGTGGGCTTTGGCGGCTCGATGGTGTGGTTCGGCTCCTCCGCCGGCGTGGCACTCTCCAACCTGTTCCCGGAAGCCAAATCGGTGGGCGCCTGGATCAAGGGCGGCTGGCATGTGGCGCTGGCCTACGTGCTTGGCTTCATGGTCCTGATGGCACTGGCGGGCTGGCACCCGCATCCGCCGCACAAGGAGGCGCGTGGGGTGCCGCATCAGGTACAGCACCCGTAGCATCATTCCGCGCGTGCCATGTCGATGCGGTTCGCTACGCTCTGATGAAGCCCCTACCCTTCGGTAACCACATCTACGTCGCTGTTTCATGGCACGGGGCGGCGCAACAGGCGCCATGTCGACTTATTTCCCGCCCAGTAGCGTGCGCAGATAGGCCTGCGCGTCGAAACCCTTGCCGCGCCGGGCACGACGTTTGTAGGTGCCGTCCGGCTGCATTTCCCAGGTGCGCAGGTTGTCTTTCAGGTAAGGCTTGAGGCCTTCGTTGATGACGCGCTTCTTCAGCTTCGTGTCGAGTAGCGGGAAGCCCGTTTCGATACGGCGGAAGAAATTGCGGTCCATCCAGTCGGCGCTAGCCAGCCAGACGTCTTCCTGGCCGCCGTTCCAGAAGTAGAAGATGCGGTGATGTTCCAGGAAGCGGCCGATGACGGAACGCACCCTGATGTTTTCCGAGAGGCCGGGAATGCCGGGTTTCAACGCACACACCCCGCGCACGATCAGATCCACCTTCACCCCGGCCTGGCTGGCTTCGTAGAGCGCGTGGATGATCTTGGATTCGAGCAGGGAATTCATCTTGGCGACGATGATCGTCTTCTCGCCGGCGCGGGCGCGCTCTGTCTCGTTGCGGATCGCCCGCATCATGCACGGGTGCAGGGAGAAAGGTGCTTGCAGCAGGTGTTTGTGTTCATGCGCGCCGCCCAGGCCGGTGAGCTGGGTGAACACGTCGTTGACGTCCTGGCATAGCTCGGGGTGGCGGGTCATCAGGCCGAAATCGGTATAAAGACGGGCGGTACGGGGGTGGTAGTTGCCGGTGCCCAGGTGAGCGTAGCGCACCAGCTTGCCATTTTCCCTGCGCACCACCAGCGCCAGCTTGGCGTGGGTCTTGTAGCCCACCACGCCGTAGACTACATGGGCGCCGGCCTTTTCCAGTTGTTCCGCCCAGTTGATGTTGGCTTCCTCGTCGAAGCGGGCCATCAATTCCACCACGCAAGTGACTTCCTTGCCGCGTTGCGCGGCGGCGATCAAGTGGCGCATCAACTCAGAATCGGTGCCGGTGCGGTACACGGTCTGGCGGATCGCCAGCACATCGGGGTCCGCCGCCGCCTCGCGGATGAAGTCGATCACCGGCTGGAACGATTGGTAAGGGTGGTGCAACAGGATATCGCCCGCCGTGATCGCCTGGAAAATGCTCGGATACTTGGCAAACTGCGCCGGCATGCCGGGCGTGAACGGCGGGAATTTCAGGTCCGGGCGATCCACCTTGTCCGGCACGCTCATCATCCGAACCAGGTTGACCGGGCCGCGCACCTGATAGAGATCTTCACGGCCCAACTCGAACTGCTTGAGCAGGAACCGCATCATTTCCTCGGAACAGTTGTCCGCCACTTCCAGGCGCACGGCGTCGCCATAGTGGCGATGCGGCAGTTCGCCCTGGAGTTGTTCGCGCAGATTCTTGTTCTCCTCGTCGTCCACGAAAAGATCGGAATTACGGGTAACGCGGAACTGGTAGCAGCCGCGAACTTCCATGCCGGCGAACAGCTCGCCCACATGCGTATGCAGAATGGAAGAAAGGAAAACAAAACCGTTTTCGTGGCCGGCGATCTCGTCGGGAAGCTGAATCACCCGCGGAAGCGTGCGCGGCGCCTGCACCACGGCGCGATCGGAATTACGGCCGAAAGCATCCTTGCCCGACAACTCCACGGCAAAGTTGAGGCTTTTGTTCAGCACATTGGGAAAGGGGTGCGCCGGGTCGAGGCCGATGGGCGTGAGCACCGGCATCAGCTCGTTGAAAAAAAAGTCGCGTATCCAGGCCGCCTGTTCTTCGTTCCAGTGGGTACGGCGGAGAAAACGGATGTCTTCGTTGCCCAGCGCCGGAATCACCTCGTTGTTGAACAGGTCGTATTGGCGCGCCACCAGCGTGTGCGAAATGCGCGCCACTTCCTTGAACGCCTTGCGCGCGGTGAGCCCGTCCGGCCCGGTCATATGCGGGTTGAGGTGTATCTGCTCTTTCAGCCCGGCCACCCGAATCTCGAAGAACTCATCCATGTTGCTGGAAAAAATGCACAGGAAACGCAAGCGTTCCAGCAAAGGCGTTCCCGGGTCTTCAGCCTGCGCGAGCACACGCCGGTTGAACTCGAGAATGCCTAGTTCGCGGTTGATGAGGAAATCGGTAGTCGACTGTGGGCTCATGAGGCGCCTGTAACATGAATAAACCTTGTCGATGCTACCCTCAAGGCGACACGCCATCTATCACACACGTTGTCGATACCTTGTGATCCGTGGTGTTTTTCTACCTGGCCAGCCCGGAATCATGGAAATCGAACTCAAGCTCGCACTCGAACCCGCCAATGTTGCCCGCCTCAAGCGGCATCCCCTGTTGGCCGGCATCAAGTCGGAACGGCAGGCGCTGCACAGCATCTATTTCGACACCCCCGACTTCGCCCTCACCCACCGCAAGATCTCCCTGCGCCTTCGCCGCGTGGGCTACCACTGGGTGCAAACCCTGAAAGCTGGCGCGCCCTCGGTGGGTGCGTTGAGCAGCCGCCCGGAATGGGAAGCCCAGGTGATGGGCAACACCCCGGAACTCGCCGTGCTGGCGCCGGAAGCATTGGCACTGCTTACCGGAATCGACCTCGGCCGCCTGGCGCCGGTGTTCATTACTGACATCAAGCGCACAACCTGGCAGGTGGTCGCGGGCGAGACAACGATGGAAATCGCTTTGGATCAGGGCGAAGTACGAGCCGCGAGTGTGGCAAACCCGGTGGCAAACCCGGTGGCAAACCCGGCGGCAAACCCGGTGGCAAACCCGGTGGCCAGCCCAATTTCAGAAATTGAGCTCGAACTCAAATCCGGCCCACCGGATGGCTTGTTCACCACCGCGCTCAGCCTGCTCGAACGGATACCGTTGCGCATAGACTCACGCAGCAAGGCGGCCATCGGCTACCGCCTCGCCGGCGCGGTAAAAATGGCGCCAGCCAAAGCACGCTGGCCAAAGCTGGACCCAGAGCAAGCGGCTGGCGTGGCCTGGACCCGCCTGGTCGAAGCGGCCATGGCGCAGTTGGTGGACAACCTGCCCGGCTTTCTCGAACAGCCGGAAGAAATCGAATACCTGCATCAACTCCGTGTTGCCCTGCGCCGACTGATGAGTTTGGCGCGCCTGCTTAACCAGTTTTCACAACCCGACCCGGCCTGGCTAGCCCCCCTGCGTGAGCACATGGCGGTGCTGAACCCCGCGCGCGATTGGGATGTGTTCCTCCACGAAACTCTGCCGCGTCTGGATTTGCCTCATGACGCGGTATTTCAGGAACACGCCGCGACGCTGGCGGCGGCCTCGCGCCAGGCCGCGCAAACCACCCTGTCGTCAGCCACGTTCACACATGTCGTGTTGCAACTGGGCCAGGCGCTGATGACGCCGCCGGCCGCCGGCAAGACCGCCAGCACCTGGGCCGCGAAGGTGCTCGAACAGCGCTGGAAAGACGTTCAGCGACGTGGCAAGGCGCTGTCCGACGGCGACAAGACCATAGACGATGTAGCCGCGCGCCACCGCCTGCGTATCGCCGTGAAAAAGTTGCGCTATGCCAGCGATGCCCTGGCCAATCTTTATGGCAAACGTGGCAAGGCCACGCTGGCCGGCCTGGAAAACCTTCAGGAAAGCCTCGGCTCGCTCAACGATCTGGCTGTAGCGGAGCGACTCATGCGGGTACTCGCCCAGGCCCACCCGGAAAGCGCGTACAGCGCTGGCCACGTGGTGGGTGAGCTGAGCGCGGAGACGAAACAACACGGTGGATCGCGGCGACGGATAGCGCGCGACCTGGCCAAAATCAAGCCGTTCTGGCGAAAGTAGTCACAGGGAAAGAATGAATAACCGGGTGTTGAAAACACACGCCCATGCCCTTCCGCCAGCCCTCCTGACGCAGCCACTATTTGTATTTATCCGCGGATTCGGCTTGCCGTGTTCGACCGGCCGTCAGGCGCGTAAAGTGCGAAAAATGCAACCACGCCCACCCGCGTCTACTCATTACGCCTTCCGCCGGCAGGCATCGTGGCTTGGGCAAAGCGCGGCGTCCCCAAACTACTATTACAACGTCGAGCAAGGAGACGAATGCCATGGCCATCGACCCCACCAGCCACGACCAACTGGAACGCAGCATCAAGGAAATCGACTGGGCCGCCCTGCGCCGGTCTGAATACACCCCTTCACCGGCCGCCTGGGAAGACCAGGCACTCTACTTCCTGATGCTCGACCGTTTTTCCGACGGCAAGGAAAAAGGCTATCGGGACAACGCCGGCAACCCGGTCGCCACTGGAGAGACAGCGCCTTTTCGTTTTCCCGACGACGCCTACATCGCGGATCAGACCACCTGGGCCGACGCCGGTGACGAATGGCTGGGCGGCACACTGAAGGGACTGGAGAGCAAGATCGGTTACCTCAAGCGCCTGGGAGTGACCACACTCTGGGTCAGCCCGGTATTCAAACAGGCGGCCGCGGATACCCACTCCTACCACGGCTACGGCATCCAGAACTTCCTGGACGTGGACCCCCACTTCGGCAGCCGCCAGGACCTCATCGATCTGGTGAACACCGCCCATTCCCATGGTATCCGCGTCATCCTGGACATCATCCTCAACCACGCCGGCGACGTGTTCGGATACCGCTACAACCCGGAGCGCTATCCCGCCCGGGACGCCGAGGGCGATGCCTGCATGGACCCGCGTTGGGATGGCGGAACCTACCCGGTATCGGGCTGGCACAATGCCTACGGCGAGGCCAACATCCCCTTCGGCCCCATCAATCTTGCCAGCCATCCCCACGCCTGGCCCAACGACGCGGTCTGGCCGGTGGAGATGCAGGCGGCCGAGAACTACACCGCCAAGGGCCGCATCAATAGTTGGGACTACGACCCGGAGTTCTATGAGGGTGACTTCGTCACCCTGAAGGACATCCACCACGGCCACCACGACTATGTCGGCAGCGAACGCATCGTCGATGCATTTCACCCTTCGTCCGCTCTCGCCGCCTTGTGCGATATCTACAAGTTCTGGATCGCCCTGGCCGACGTGGACGGTTTTCGCATCGACACGGTCAAGCACATGGAGCCGGGCGCAACCCGCTACTTCGCCTCGGTGATCAAGGAGTTTGCACAGGTGCTGGGCAAGGAGAACTTCTTTCTGGTGGGCGAAATCACCGGCGGCCGTGACCATGCCTGGAAAATGCTGGAGCTGACCGGACTGGACGCGGCGCTCGGCATAGACGACATCCCCGACAAGCTGGATTACCTGGCCAAGGGCTGGCGCGAGCCGGCGGACTACTTCGGCCTGTTTCGCAACTCGGCCCTGGAGCGCAAGTCGTCCCACGTCTGGTTCGGCAAGCACGTGGTGACCCTGTTCGACGACCACGACCAGGTGAGCAAGGGCAACAACAAGGCCCGCTTCTGCGGCGACAAGGCCAACGACGGATACAGTCACCTCAAGGCCGTGCTCGGCCTCAATCTCACCTCCATGGGCATACCCTGCCTCTATTACGGCAGCGAGCAGGCATTCGACGGCGCAGGCGACAACGACCGCTATCTGCGCGAATGCATGTTCGGCGGCCGCTTCGGTTCACTGAAAAGCACCGACCGCCACTTTTTCAATGAAGACCACGAAATCTATCGCTTCATTGCCGACGTCATGGCGCTGCGTAGCCGACACCTGCCCCTGCGCCGAGGCCGCCAGTACCTGCGCGAAATCTCCGACTCGGGCGAGCCGGGCAGTTTCGGCCTACCCCACATGATCGGCGGCCAGATTCGCTCGCTGGTGCCCTGGTCGCGCCTGTTCGCCAATGAGGAAATCCTGCTGGCCATCAACACCGACGCATCGATCCCGCGGGCGGCCTGGGTAACCATCGACGTCACCCTGCACGCCGACACCGCGGCGCTTACCTGCCTCTACTCCAGCGACCCCGCGCAGATCGGCGCCAGCACGACCATCGAAGCACGCAATGGCCGGGCGATACGGATCACCGTGCCGGCGGGAGGGTTCGTGGTTTATGGCTAACCATATCGGGATCTGACCGACGTAGTCTCGCGACATGGATCACCAGACCGGCGCCATCCTCTTCGCCCCGCTGCTTGCCGCGGCGGTGGCCTGGGGCGTGGCGGAACTGTACCGGCGGCGTATGGTGGCGCAGATGCGCGGTGGCCGGGCACCGGACGCGGACAATCCGGCGCGGGCGTATAGCGTCACCCTGCAGGCGCGGCACCAGCCACCCCGGCTGGACCTGGCGGCTAACCGACGCGCCGCGTTCCGTTTCCTGCTGGCCCTCTCCGGGCTCAGTCTCCTGATCGGCCTTACTCAGTCCTGGCTGGCCCTGCTCATCGTCTACGAAGACGACGGCTTCTCCCTAAACCGGCTGCTAGTGTTGGGTGCCGTCTATGCCTGGCCCATGGTCATGGCCTGGGGCCTGGCGCGGCGCTGGTCCTGGGGCCGGGTGCTGGGCGGTATCGCCCTCCACATGCTGACCATCATGGCCGGGCTGGTGTTGCTAACGTCCGACACGGCCCAGACCCTGACGGGAGTCGCCTGGCTCGGCGGCGTGGTGACGCTGCCGATGCTGGTGACCCTGGCCATCAGCGCCAGCGGCCGCATTCGCGCCGTGGCGCCTTATCTGCTGCCACCCTTTCTCCTGTTGTCCGCCGCTTCCGTCTTCGGCACGCAGTTCCTGGCCGCCACCGTGGACTATCAGCCTGACTGGCTGACTGGCCTGGTCGCCGCATTGGGCGACTGGGGCACCCTGCTGCTGTTCACCCTGGCGCCCTGGCTTCTACTGGCCTGGCCGGTGTATGCCCTGGGCCGCCGGCTGGCGCGGTCCTACCGAGAGAAGCGCTTCTCGGACCTCGCTTATCTGTTTGCCGCCTACTGGTTCGTCGTCCTCACCGCCAGTGCCCTGCCAGCCATGGAAGGCGCCGGACTGGCGGGGCTGACCCAGTTGCTGCCCTGGCTCTGGATTCCCCTCGCCTGGCGCGTGTTGCCGGGCTGGCTGGCCCCCTCGGGACAGCCCCCCACCCTGCTGGTGCTACGCGTGTTCCAGCGCGACACCCAGGTGGAAGTTCTGTTCGACCGTGTCGTGGAGCGCTGGCGGCTCAGCGGCAACACCTTGCTGATCGCCGGCAGCGACCTGATCAGCCGCACCCTGGAGCCGGACGACCTGTTCACCTTCCTCAACGGCCAACTGGCTCGCCGCTTCATCGCAAGCGCCGATGAAATTCCCCGCCGCGTGGCGGAACTGGATCTACGCCCCGACCCGGACGGCCGTTACCGGGTCAACGAGTTCTATTGCTTCGACACCACCTGGCAGCCCGCCTTGCGCGCCCTGGTCGAATCGAGCGACGTGGTGCTCATGGACTTGCGCGGCTTCAAGCCGGAAAACCAGGGCTGCCGCTTCGAGCTGCGCGTGTTGGCCGCCGCGCCCCACCTGCGTCACGTGGTACTGCTGCACGACGCCGATACCGCGCGAGATGCCGCCGAAGCAGACCTCGCCGGAGCCGCAGCCGCATGCTTCGTCTGGCTGGATGCCGGGCACCTGGACGGAGCCAAGGCCAGTGAAGTGCTGGCGGCGTTGTTCGGCACGGCGACAGACGATGCAACCGCGGCACGGCGCGATGAATGACGTCGGCCCGAGTAGCGGACAGCGTGAGATCCATCCTGACCGCTATCAGAGCGAGGAGAAGGCCAAGACCATCCACTTCACCCTGGAAAGCAGCGGCGGCTACTCCCATCATCCACCGCTGGAATTCACCACCCACCGCGTCGGCGAGTAATGGCGCCGATCTGGAGTCGCTAGGCCGGGTCTGCATCTATCAGGCCACGCCGGAGCAACTCCGCCACCACCACCTGCGCGGTCTCGCGGTCGTAGGCCTTTTCCACTTCCGTCAGATGCTCATAGGCAACCAGATCCGGGTGAAGCTTGCTGCCGTCGTCGCGTCGTGGAACGTAATGCCCAACCTTCAGCGATACGTTTGCTGGCCCAGACGTCATGATTGACTTCGGCGATGGCTTCCATCGCGTCGCTCAGCACCCCGGCGGCACGAATCATTTCATCCGGGCTGGGAATGCGCGGGGTGTAGGGGCCGTGCGGGGTGTCGATGGGGTTCATGTCAGCGCTGTAACCGGTTGCGATAAACACGGCATTGTTCCAGAAGGCGGGTTACGCACCCCCTGGGCTGACCAGGAGTCGGCATTCCGCCAGTGAACCGGAAAAATGTCGGTGTGGATGAATCCCACCAGAAGCTAAGGAACGGATCGCCGCATGCCTGACCTCCAGCAGGAAGCGCGATCGCGGGGAACGGGGACGCGATGCCGCCGTTGTTGCTGGCCGCGTACGGTTCATCCCCGCGAGCGCGGGGAACGGATGCGACCGGTACGCCAGTCGGGCTTTTGCTCCGGTTCATCCCCGCGAGCGCGGGGAACGGGGCGATGCGCTCTGCCCCTACATCCACGAGAGCGGTTCATCCCCGCGAGCGCGGGGAACGGGAAGGTCGGCTGGAACTCGGCAAGGTGCGGTGCGGTTCATCCCCGCGAGCGCGGGGAACGGCAGATCGCGCTTGAAACAGCTATCCGCGACCGCGGTTCATCCCCGCGAGCGCGGGGAACGGGTCTGCCTGGGCCAACATGCGCTTAGTGTCTGCGGTTCATCCCCGCGAGCGCGGGGAACGGGCGGCCGTGTCGCCCATCGCCAACAACTGCTGCGGTTCATCCCCGCGAGCGCGGGGAACGGTTAATTTCCGTGGTGTAGCGATCTTGCCCATCCGGTTCATCCCCGCGAGCGCGGGGAACGGGCTAGGCCACCTGCCCAAGCTAGTGCCGCATTAGGTTCATCCCCGCGAGCGCGGGGAACGGGCATGATGGCGGCGTAGCCATCCGCGAATATGCGGTTCATCCCCGCGAGCGCGGGGAACGGGGGATGGCCGACGCAGTGATCAACCTTGAAGACGGTTCATCCCCGCGAGCGCGGGGAACGGCGGTAATAGATCAGCGCGCCTATCCTTTGGAACGGTTCATCCCCGCGAGCGCGGGGAACGGGGTTATCGTGTGGAGCAGCTCATGGCGCGCATCGGTTCATCCCCGCGAGCGCGGGGAACGGGCGATGCTGGCGAGCATGTCTTCCACCGTGCCCGGTTCATCCCCGCGAGCGCGGGGAACGGGCCATCAATATGCGGCGGGAACGTGGCCATGTCGGTTCATCCCCGCGAGCGCGGGGAACGGCCTGCAAATCATTGTCCGCTGACCCGCGCGACCGGTTCATCCCCGCGAGCGCGGGGAACGGTGATCAGGACAAATCAAGTAGGCAGATGCCTACGGTTCATCCCCGCGAGCGCGGGGAACGGTGCGGGCGTGAATATGTGCAAAGACATGGCCACGGTTCATCCCCGCGAGCGCGGGGAACGGACTTACAGCAAGTGTCTGTTGTTAAAGAGCTTTCAGACACGCGGGAATTCTACCGCGCTCAGGCGCCCTCGCCGCCCGCGTTATCGGCCGGCAATGGCAGGAAGGAAACGAGCTGGGCGCCGTCCAGTTCGACGGGGATGCGGCGGTTTGTTCCGAGGGTGATGAAGTCGAAACCGGCTTCGTTGTTGGCGCGCCATGCCATGACGGCGTTGCCTTCGCCGATGCCGGCTTCGACCTGGCTCCAGATGTGGTTGCGCACCTTGCTGGAGTAATTGCCCACATACACGCCAGCGCGG
Organism: uncultured Thiobacillus sp.; assembly: GCA_964542455.1. Taxonomy (GTDB): domain Bacteria; phylum Pseudomonadota; class Gammaproteobacteria; order Burkholderiales; family Thiobacillaceae; genus PFJX01. The sequence goes on from CAZIUC010000002.1 coordinate 116,949, forward strand.
ATTTCCAGCAGCCAGACGGCGAGGCGGCCGCGCAGTCGGGGCGACGCGTTTTCAAGAACGATGACCAGCATCGCCCAGAGGCTTTTCGTCGATGATGGCCGGGCCGACTTGTTCCGGCGCGGCCTGGGGCGGGTCTATGCCGCCGGCCGAAAGCATGTCCTCGATGCCGGGAATAATGCGTTCCAGCAGTTTCGTCTCGCGGAAGATGTCGCGGCAGCGCAGGCGGACTTCCCTCTCGGGGTTGGCTGTCGGCCGGGCCGCGACCTGGAAGGCGATGGGCACCACGGTCTCGAATTTGTAGATGTCGGCGACGTCGTAGACGAAGGAAAGCGGCTTGCCGGTGTGGATGAAGCCCACCGCAGGGGCATAGCCGGCCGCCAGCACCGCCGCTTCGGTGACGCCATACAAGGAGGCGGTGGCCGAGGAAAGACAGCGGTTGGGCAGGTCTGAGACGTCCCATTCGCTCGGGTCGTAATTGCGCGCGCGCCATTCGACGCCGTATTTCTTGGCGAGACGTTTATAGGTCTCTCGCACTCGGGCGCCTTCGATGCCGCGCAGTTGCTCGACGGAACGGCGTTGCGGCGGCTCCTCGCCGAAACGCAGGGCGTACATCTTGCGCACGACCCTCAAGCGCAAGTCGTCGTCCAGCGCCAGCTTGGCCTGATAGAGCAGGCGGTCGGCACGCGCGCCGCCGGGCTGGCCGGCCGAATACAGGCGCACCCCGGCTTCGCCGATCCACACCAACAGGGTGCCGACCCGTGCGGCCAGGGCGCAGGCGGCGTGCGAGACGCGGGTGCCCGGTTCCAGCATCAGGCAGGCGACGCCGCCGACCGGTATGTGGGTGCGCACGCCGTTCTTGTCGACCACCACGAAGGCGCCATCGAGCACATCCAACTGGCCGTGCTCGATGTAGAGAATGGAAAGGCGCTCCTTGATGGGGATGGGGCGCAGGGGCGGGAGGAGGTCAGACATGAGGATGCGCGTTCATTCGTCCACCGCTTTCAAGGCCGCTTCAATGACCTTGTCGGACAGGAAATAGCCGGTTGCCAACAGGTGCTCCACCAGAGGGCGAATGCGTTCCAACTTGCCGAGTTGCCTGGCGCGTACCAACACCCCCAATGCGCCGATGACACGCAGACCAAGATCAACCGCCACCCGCCGCCCGGCCCGGTCGTCTATCAACACCCTGGCCTGTAACTCCAGCGCCGCCGCGATGGCGCTGGCCTCGCCGGGGTCCAGATCCCAATCGAGGCTATCCGGCATGTCTGGCCGAATCCGCAAGCTGCCTTCCGCGACTGCGGCAAGGATCGCCGCGCCTTCGGGCCGATCCGGCCGCGCGGTGCATTCAGCCAATACCGTTTGTGTCAGCCAGACCTGCCCGAAGATGGCCGGCAAAACAGACAGGGGCATCACCCGGGAGAGCGCGATCAGCGGCCCCGTATCGGCGACGATCAGGTCAGTCGAACGAGGCAAGCTCACTCTCCAGTTCACCGGGGCGCGGCCGCGCCACCGGGATATGCAGTTGCGCCAAGTGATCCATGAACGCCACCACGCTCAAACCCGCCAGCCGCGCGGCTTTGCCCAGAGAGATGGATTCCTCGTCGAACAACCGCACCGCCAAAGCCAGGCCGACACCGTTCTTGAGCAGGTTCTCGTCAAACGGCACCGCGACGAACACCGGCTGACCGTGCTTGGTGATGATGGAAAGCTTGCCCGCCTCGGCATCACGCACCAGTTCGCCGGTGCGGTCACGCAGGTCGCGGATGGTGAAGGTTTGCATGTTCAACTCCTTTTATACCCACACATAGGGGCACACTTTAGCCGCTACGTCGCACCAGCAACAAGCCGCGGCCGAAGGATTTGGCAAGGCGGATGCCTATTGCGCCGAAAAAGGATCAGGATCATAGTGACCACTAGACAAGGTGAGTTCATGCCAATGTCCAATCAGCCAGGGCCATGAGATTTTCACTCGCGCCCACCTTGCGGACATAACGCGCATCGGCGGTGACCAGCATCCCGCCGCCGATGATGGCGAGGGCGTGGTAGCTGGCATCGTAAAAAGTCACACCATGGCGGCGAACCAACTCCAAGGCCAGGGCCTGGGTATCGGGCGTGGGCGGCCGTGTCCAGGGTGTCAGCAGGGACACCAGATGATCCATTGCCGCGCCGGCCTGATCGGGAATTTTCCGCGCCAGGATGTTGCCGGCCTCGAAGTACCAGAGCGAAGGCACCAGCAAGCGCAATCTACCGGACAGCGCGGATGCGGCGATGGCATTGGCCTGGGCAAGATATTCCTCCCCGGATTCCGGCAGCACCCATTTGAGCAGGGTCGAGGCATCGACCACGACAGTGCTCATCAGTGTGCGTCCCGGTCTTCGCGCACCCAGTCTTCACTATGGCCGGGGCTGGGTTGCAAGGTCTGGCGCAAGGCCTGAATGCCTTCCCAGGCATCGCGCTGCCGCCGCTTGAGCAGCTCCAACGAAACCACTTCATTGACGAAACGGCTGCGCTCCCCACCGGGAATCGCCTGGAACTGCTCCCAAACCTCATCGTCGAGCATGATGTTGATGCGATGCGCCATTACATTCTCCTGGTGTGTAACGTTCATACACACATATTGTATGTCAGGCGACGCGCCGCACCAGCAACAGGCCGCAGCCGAAGGATTTGGCGGGGCCGATGCCGTTTTCCAGGTGCTTGAGCAGGGCATCCGGGTCTTGCACGCGGAGCAGGCCCTCGAAGGTCGCCATCGCCAATTTGCCGGCGCGATTGCCTTTGCGGAAATGCAGGGGCTCATGCGGCTGGACTGTGGCGGTTTCCAGCGTGGCGGCATCCGCCAGCTTGCGGGCGAGCCAGGCGAGTTGTTCTTCTTCCTGGAGCAAGGGCACTCGGCACTTATCCGAAACCTTGCCGGGTTTGGCCGCTTTCTCGGCATCGACGATGGTCTTGATGGGGTTGGCCGTGAGCAGGAAGGCCAGAACCTGATCTGACTCCGGCTTGGGGTGGATTTCCCGGCACCCCAGCAAGGACGCATCGGCCACCGCTTGCGGCGCCAGTCTCGACTGGAGCAGCACCCGGACCGGCTTGCCGGGGCTATTTTCCTCGAAGCGATAGAGAAATCCCTGGCGCGGCGATTCCGCGTCTTGCCGGGCCTCGCGTGCCTGGCCGGGAAACAGGTTCCACAGGCGGCGATGCACGTCGTAGGGGTTGCGAGCGAGTTGCCAGGGAATTTCGACACGGGATAGATACATGTCAGCCCTCCCCGCCTTCGGTGTGGACATAAACCTGCCGAGTGCCGAACTGGCGTTTTCTGGTGTGCATGGGGACATCCCGGATTTGCAGGGGGCGGTTGTTGGCGAGAGCTTCGCCTTCCGCGTAGATCACGCCGCAGCCGGCCAATTGTTGCAGCGCCGCCTTGGCGTTCTCCGCCTCGGCCCAGCCTTCGTACAAGGGGCGCGAAAGCGGGCAGGAACGGCGGCCCAGTGTCGGCGTGTAGCTGGGTTGTTTGATGGCGACCGCGACCGTATCCAGGTTGACCGCCCCGCCCGCCCGTTCACCCAGCGCCACGGTGAATACGGCGTCGAACAGGTATTCGCGACGGGAAACGACCGGGTTCTTGTTGGCGGAGCCATCCACCTTGCGGGCGGCCAGCACGGTGTGGAAATCGGGCAGTTTGAGCGGCGCCTTGTGCGGAAATTCGTTCCGGGCATCGCAAATTCCGAACTGGTCGGCGCGCACCGTGAATTCCAGGCTTTCCGCCAGGCTCGCCAAGGCGGCGCCGTCTTGCCGGTCGATGCCCATGCAGGCGCCGATCAGCCCGAGGAGGCCACTTCTGGTGGGAAACAAATGGCTGGGCCGGAAGTCCTCGAAGGTGTGCCCGCCCCAGGCCTGCATGGGGCCGTCGAGTTTGAGGATGAGATAGCGGGGCATGGCCGCTCCTCAAGCCTGGCCGTCGGCGGCGATCCAGTTTTCCAGCGCGGGCAGCGTATCAAGCGTGGCCAATTTTTCGGGCCAGGAGATCGCGTTCGCTCCCTTGGTTTCTTCGGTCCAGGGCGCGTCATCGAAGCGGAATGCCGCCGCCTGCTCGTCGAGGCCGTAGGCCCGGTTGAGTTTTTCCCAATAGCCGGCCATGAGCCGTTGCGACGGCGCCAGGTAACCGCCGCCGCTGTTGGCGCGCTTCACCGGCTTCTCGAAAGCATTGGCCAGCGACACGGGCACATCGGAAAAACTGACGATGGCAAACTCCGCCAGGTTGTCCGCCGCGAAGGGCTGGCGCTTGGCGCTGGGCACGACGGTAGCCAACAAGTGCAGCAGGTGCTTGGCGATTTCCAGCGCCTGGGCGCGCGATTCGGCGCTTTCCGGGCTGTGGATGTCGTCGATCAAGCCCAGGTTCACCTGCAACTGTTTCAGGTTGAGGCTGGCATAGCGGTAGAAGACGCCGGCGGAGAATTCCTGGGTATCCAAGTGCCCCGACCCTGTTCCCCCCGCATCCACCACCAAATCATCGACCGCGGAAAACCAATCCACGTCCTGGGGCTCGACCGCGTGAGTGGTAATGGCATGTGCCAGCGCCAGCGCGCCATCAATGGAAGTCATCAAGCCGGACGTCGCCATGCGGCCGGACAAAGCAATGTCCGGTGCTGAGGCAATGGCTTTCCGCACCAGCTTGATATTTGCCTCTACGGCCTTGACTCGCTTTTTCGTCAAAACATCGTCAATGAAATCCTGTTCTGTTTTTTTCTTTTTACCTTTCTGTTTGGCTGCGTTCGCCTTGGCCTTTTCGGTTTCTTCTTCCGTCAGTGCGACACCGCCAACAATTCCACACAAAACTCGAATCTCCTCCAGCGCCCAGGGCGCCACAGCGAGCTTTTTGTTTTCGGTAGCGGGGCCGGAATCGTCGCCTTCCGCCTCCTCGGGCTCGTCATCTGTCGCCTTGGCTCTGACGAATAGCTCCATCGTCCTCGCGACGATGGCCGGGTCGAATTCTTCCTTCAGTTGCTCGACAAACACCGGAATCAGCATTTCAAGTTCTCGCGTCCGCATGGAAGGCTTACCAACATGGGCCGCGTAATAGGCACTGGTCCGCATGGCCCGCTTCAGCGACTGGCTGGAAATCCGCACCCGCTTGACGCCGCCGAAGATGGCGGTCTTCTGCATGTTCATGTCGTCCCGGTTGAGGCAGGAGGGGCTGTGGGAGATGAGAACGTGGAAGTTGACGAAATTCTTGGCGGTGTTCATTTGCTGCCTCCTTTGGCGGGTTCGAATTTGGCGAGGTAATACTGTTCAACGAGCTTGCGTTTGGCGTTCGGCCCCCAATACCAGAGGGTTTTCCCGAACTCGGCCCAGTTCACGCGCGGCTTGACTTGCATGGCCAGGCGCCGGAACTGCTTGAGGTCGCTGGGCGCGTCGGCGCGGGCAATCTGCAACACGCGGGCCTCGGCGATGCCTTCCTTGAGCCATTGCTTCGCCAGGCCGGACGCGTGGTCCGCCTGCTCGCACCAGGGCAACAGGAAGGCCAGGCGGAGATGGCGGTCATCGAGCGGCTGGCCGGGGAACAGACGATAGACGGTGGCGTAGTCGCGCAACTCCTCCGGCTCAGATACCCGTCGCAATTCCGCCTGCTGGCCGGGCTTGAGGTGGTCGAAGGCGCGCCGCAAATGGGCGAAATCCGGCGTTTCTGTGGTCATGTTCCCTCCGTGAGTTTGGCCAGCTCGCTGTTCAGGCTGCGACCAGCCCAGGCGATGATGGGGATGAGTTCCGGCTTGTGGGTGTAGGGAGCCGTCAAATCTTCGTAGATGGCTTTGCAGGTATCGGCGAGGCGGCGGGTGAACTCCGCCTTGCCCGCTTTCCATTCCTTGAACGACAGTTTTTCGCGCAGTGTTTCGTGGAAATACGTTTCTGTCTGGGCGTAGAAGAGCTTGTCGCCGGTCTCGTGCAGCGGCACACCGAGGCCCTTCATGCCTTTTTTGCTGTCTCCCTGTACGGCGTAGTACAGCCTGCCCCGCAAGATTTTTTTCACATCGAGCCCGAGTTGCACCAACTGGCGCACCCGGTCGCGCCCCTCCTCTTCCCAGCCCTCGGCCAGGTTGAAGAATTCATGGCGCCGCTCCAGCACCGAGGCCTGCTTGGTGCGATAGCCGCCCACCAGCAGATGCAGGCGCTGGCCGGGGAAATTCACGCTCGCGTAATGAACAGGCGCGGCGGGGCTCGACCCTTCCGCCGCGCCCTCGATCATCGGTTGCGGCACCACGAACGCGGTCAGGTGGGTCCAGCCCGGCGCGGTGGTGGTAAACGACGCGAATTTCTCTTCCAGCGCGCCGGCCTTCTTCAGCATCAGCCGCGCGCCATGTGGGTGCGGCCAGATGCCTTCGACGGTGAAGTTGAATTTCTCCTTGCGAAAACCGGCGTAGCTTGGGCCGGGCTCGCCGCCCAGCACATCACAGGGAGCCTCCGCGTCCGCGCTTACCAGTTCGACATGGGCCGGCTGCCAGAACAGCCCACGCGCCAGGCCGATGTCATGGGCATGGAAGGTTTGCTTCTCGCGAATGGGGTCGACCCAGGTGGGCCGGTCCTTGGCGAAATCAGGTAAATAGCCCGGCAGATAACTCAGGATGTTGGGCAGGGTCACCACGTTGCGCCAAAGGGTGGCGCGCAGATTGGGGCCGCTGACCAGGGTGGTGATCGGCGCGCCGCCACGCAGGCCGCCCTTGAAACCACCGCCGAAACTCGGGCTGTTCACTGCCTGGTTGAACAAAGCGATAGCAGCCACCGGCGCGCCCAGCCGGGCCACCTCACCGACTTCGTTGAAGAAGGCATGGTTGTTGCCTTCCGGCAGGCCGATCAACAGTTTCTGGATGGGTGTGTCCTCCGCCGCCTTGACGCAGCGGGTTTGCATGAAGGGCTGGCTGGGATGCGCCAGGTCGAACCAGTCGGCAAACGGCTTGGTGGCGTCGGCCAGTTGCTCGGGCTTGAGCGGCGTGCCCGCCAGTTGCCGCAAGCGCGCCGGGTCTTCCGGCAGGAACATGACCTGCGCCATGCTCACCAGAAGCTGAATGCAGGCCAGTTCCAGGTCGTCACGCGGCAGGCTCACGCGCCAGTCGCCCTCGGCGCAGAGGAGTTCCTCCAGGGTGAGCAGGCGAAAAGCGCCCGCGCCGTGATTCGCGCGGGTGGGAATCCAGTTCGATTTTAATAAGTCCACATTACCTCCCTCCAGGTATCAAGATCGCCACCAACGCGACAAGTAGCGCCAAAGCCGCCACTCCCATCGGCCCTACCTTGGACAACGAGTCAAGCAATCCTCTGATGGCATTGATCACTTCGCTCATAGCAACTCCTTTCCCACTTGATGGGGCAGGAGTTTAGAAGAAAAAAATGTAATTACAAGTGATACGTGCTTTACAGCGACTACACAATCACTTTAACCTACCTGCATTCCTTGCAGCAGCAGGGATGAACCGTGATAAGGGCTCTACGCTCAGCTAGCTCGGTTTAGTTCCCCACCTCTGTGGGGCTTTCCTCGGCAGAAGTCTCTGCCGAGGATTCCACCCTTTCCAATCCAAAGTCAGTCGTATAGCGCAGTATTTTCCTCCCACTGAGGCTCACCACGTGATCCATGCCTTGCGCCCTGAGTGGCAGCGGGAAGTGGCCGTTTTCATCCATTGTGAATGCACTGTCGCGGAGGAAATTTCGCCAACTGGCGGGCACGGGCACGAGGTTGAGGTCGAGGGTTTCGGCCTGCTGGTGTTCATCCAGGGTGCTCAGGTCCGTGCCATCCAGGAGACGCCCGTCTTCCCGTAGGGGCAGCACGTTCAGGCTCATTTCGCCGTCGCGGGTCTTGAGGGTGATGGCGGGGTCGTCGTCGAACTGGCGCAGCCTGGGCGTGGTGATCATGGCTTGGGCATCCTGGATGGCGGCGCGTTGTTTCCCCCACCAGTCGTCGAAGTTCCTGGTGATGGCCGCCGGCTCGTCGGGCCAGTCCTCTTCGCCGTAGACGGATTCGAGCCATGTCCGATAGGCCGCCGGAAACACGATTCCACCGTGCTCGTTCACCGCCAGAAGCCGGTCCGTGCGCCACAAGATTCGCGCGTTGCCATAAATCAGTTCGAGCACGCCGTAGTCTTCGCCCTCCACGCTCACCACGGTACATGACGGCGCCGTGAAGCCGGGCGCGCGGTCTTTGCGCCATTCGTGCCGGTGCAGGCGGCCGAGACGCTGGAACAGCAAATCCACCGGGCAGATTTGCGTGACCATCCAGTCGAAATCCAGGTCCAGGCTTTGTTCCACCACCTGGGTGGCGACCAGGATGCGGCCGCCTGTCCGCTCGGCATCGCGGCCGTATTCCCGCGACACCGCCGCTTCTTTTTCGCGCCGGTCCAGAAAGCGGTAACGGGCATGAAAAATATCGACCGGCAACTCAGTCTTTTCCCGCAACCGCCGCGCGCTGGCCTGGGCCGCGTCGACCAGGTTGAGGATCACAGCCACCCGCGCGCCGGCTTCGGCCGCCGCGACGATGCGATCGAGCAAGGCTTCATCCGGCAGCGCGTCGGGCAGGCGCAATAACTCAATGCCCACCCGGCGTTCACGGGGCTGCTGTTCCTCGGCAAGCGTGATGGGTTCCGGGCAGATGATCTGTTGGGACATATCGCCGCCCAGGCGGGAAGGCGCGCACCAGATGGCGGGGTAGTCGTCCACTTTTTCGGTGACCACACCCCAGGCGGCCATCAGCTTGTTGCGCACGCCCGATGGCAGGGTGGCGGATAGCAATATCGCGCTGCCGCCGGTCGCCCGCTGCCGCCGCAGGACTTCGCCCAACAGGCCGTACATGTAGGCGTCGTAAGCATGGATTTCATCGACGATGAGCAGCGATTTGTTGAGGCCGAAGCCGCGCACGAATTTGTGCCGCACCGGCAGGACGGACAGCAAGGTCTGGTCCACCGTGCAGATGCCGATCTGCCCGAGAAACACCCGCTTGCGGCTCTGCGCCAACCATTCCGCGCACTGCGCGCCCGCCTCCTCTCGCCCCTGCGCGGTCGCGCGCCGGCCGGCTTCCACCAGACGTTCAAAGTTATGGTTGAACGCCCGCTTGCCATGCGCGAGGACCAGGTTGGCGGGGGCGCCGCCATAGGCCTTGGCGGCGAAGGCTTCCGCCCGCGCCAGCATGGCGTTGGCGGAAGCCTGGGTAGGCAGGGCGAAAACGATGGAGTCGGCATGGCCGGCTTCCAGCAGCCGCCAGGCATAAGCCAGAGCCGCTTCGGTCTTGCCGCTGCCGGTGGGCGCCTCGATCAGCGTCAAACCAGGTTCGACGGAAAGCTCGTTTACTCGGGTCTGCACCCCGCGCGGGCGCTCGCCGGACCGCAACAGCGAGGCCACCGTCTCGTAGGGCTTTACCTCGCGAAGCAAGCCCAGACGGGCCAGCCAACGCTTGTCCAAAATCTCTTTGCGTCGCGCGGCCAAATAGCTTTCCAGGGTGGCGCCTGGCGCGATCCGCGCATAGGGGGAAATCGCGGTGTTGGAGCCGATCCAGTCACACACCGAGCAGAATCCGGCGAGAAAGTGCTGTGCGCCGGTCGAACAGGCCGGCGGTGTGTCGGTCAGAGTCAGGCCGAGAGGCGACAGGAACAGTTCGGCCAGGCTTAGGACCCACTCCCGGCGAGCGAGGCGGTCATGTTCGATGACGTACTCCTCCGCCTCCAACGCCGCCAGGTCAGGCCGCGACCACTCGCCATGATGCCCGGTGACCGCCTGAAGCCAGGGTAGCCACACATCCTGGCAGCGCGGGCTGGCGGCGGGATCGTCCACCCAATCGCCGCATTCCTGACAGGCCCAGTTCAGCCCTTGTCGGCCGTGGTCATAGCCCTTGGCATCCCGGTGGTCGGCGTCTTCGGGGTCGAACGCCGGCCAACACAAGCGCAGCGCATCCGGCGCCTTGAGCTGGAAGCGAATGTCGAATTTGCCGATGTCGTGAAGCGCCAAAAAAAACGGCAACCAGCCGCGCGTCAGCGTGAAGTCGGCTTCCGACCGCGCGAATGCGGCCTGGAAAGCGCCCCGCAAGGCTGGGTTGGTCTCCAACCAGACCAACCCCACCGCAGCCACATCCAAACAGTGATAAACCAGCGGATGCCATTTCGGCTCCCCCGCATAGTTCGCATCCGCCTTGCCCCAATACGCGAATATCCCGCCCTGCATTTGACTACCTCCCTTGGTAGGAGAATGCGGTTTGATCTGATCATTGCCGTTTTTTATTTAGGGCGGAGCATGAAGGTAGTTCCTGCTGGCGGCAAGCTGCATGCCGTTTGATAAGGTGCTTTTCGCGTTGCCTGGTGGAGTGCTCGGGGCCGATGAACCCAGCCCTCTTCCGCATGGAATGGATGCGGGATAGTCCGATGTAAGCTTGCAAGCGTTGCTCGAAACACAGCGGAGGGAAACAAAATGGATAAATCACAGGGAGAAGTGCTGCTTTACCAGTCCGCCGATGGCGTGGCCGCGCTGGATGTGCGGTTGGAGCGGGAAACGGTGTGGTTGAATCAAAGGCAGATGGCCGAGCTATTCGATAAAGACTCGGACACGGTCGGCTTGCACATTCGAAATGTGTTCAAAGAGGGTGAATTGGAACCGGGACCAACTACCGAGGAATCCTCGGTAGTTCAAACAGAGGGTGGCCGGCAAGTGCGCCGCAAGGTGTGTTACTACAACCTCGACGTGATCATCTCCGTCGGCTACCGAGTCAAATCCCAACGCGGCACCCAGTTCCGCATCTGGGCCACCAACGTCCTGCGCCAGCATCTGGTGAAGGGCTATACCGTGCACGAGCGCCGGTTGAAGGAACTCAATCAAGCCGTGCGCCTGATCGCTGACGTGGCGCAGCGCCGTGTGTTAAGTGGCGACGAGGCGACCGCCTTGCTCAACGTGGTGGGCGACTACGCCTATGCCCTGGAGGTGCTGGACGACTATGACCACCAGCGGGTGCGTCTGGGCGAGGTGTCCCCTGGACCGGTGGCGGCGCTTTCGCTGGATGAGGCGCGCCAGATCATAGTCCGCATGGGCGAGCGCTTCGGTGCCACCGGTCTGTTCGGCCGGGAGAAGGATGCCGGGCTGGAGGGCTCGCTTTCCGCCGTGATGCAGACCTTTGGTGGTAACGAGGTCTATCCCAGCCTGGAAGAGAAAGCGGCTCACCTGCTGTATTTCCTGGTCAAGAACCATCACTTCGTGGATGGCAACAAGCGCATTGCGGCGGCCTTGTTCCTGTGGTTCCTGGAGAAGAACCGGGCGCTGTACCGGGCCGATGGCGGCAAGCGCATCGCCGACAATGCCCTGGTGGCGATGACCTTGCTGATAGCTGAGAGCCGGCCGGACGAGAAGGACGTGCTGACCCGCGTGGTAGTGAATCTGATCAATCGGCGGAATGCCTGAACGGAGGCTGACTTATTGCTACGGCATCTATCTCTCTCGCCACTATAAAAAACCCATGCAAAACGTGGACGCCGAGCTGACCACCCGGCGAGGTGAGGCGGCGGCATGGTTGGTGAAATCCTGACCGGGCTGAACATCCTGGATACCCGGCCTGCGCGTAGCGGCTAAAATCGCGGCTTTCTCAACCCATCTTCCCTCGCCATGCACAGCCTCTTCGACACTCGCCAGACCTTCGACGCCGGCAACGGCAAATCCGCTTCCTACTATTCGCTGCCGCAACTGGAAAAGGCCGGCATCGGCGCCGTCTCGCGTTTGCCGGTGTCGATTCGCGTCGTGCTGGAGTCGGTGCTGCGTAATTTCGATGGCCTCAAGATCACCGAGCAGCATGTGCGCGAGTTGGCCAACTGGCAGCCGAATGCGACGCGCACGGAGGAAATCCCCTTTGTCGTCGCGCGCATCCTGTTGCAGGACTTTACCGGCGTGCCGCTGCTGGCCGATCTGGCCGCGATGCGTTCCGCCGCCGAGCGCGCGGGCAAGGATGCCAGCAAGGTGGAGCCGCTGGCGCCAGTGGAAATGGTGGTGGATCACTCGGTGCAGGTGGACGTATCCGGTCGCCCCGACGCCCTTGAACAGAACATGAAGATCGAGTTCGAGCGCAATATCGAGCGTTACCAGTTTCTCAAGTGGGGCATGCAAGCCTTTGAAACATTTAAGGTTGTTCCGCCGGGCGTGGGCATCGTCCACCAGGTCAACCTGGAGTATCTGGCGCGTGGCGTGATGGAGAAGGATGGGGTCTATTACCCCGACACCCTGGTCGGCACCGACTCCCACACCACCATGATCAACGGCCTCGGCGTGGTCGCCTGGGGCGTCGGCGGCATCGAGGCGGAAGCCGGCATGCTGGGCCAGCCGGTGTACTTCCTTACCCCCGACGTGGTGGGCGTGCAATTGACCGGCACCGCCGCGCCGGGCGTGACCGCCACCGACATCGTCCTGACCATCACGGAAATGCTGCGGCGCGCCAAGGTGGTGGGCAAGTTCGTGGAATTCTTCGGCGAGGGCGCCGAGGCGCTGCCGGTGACCGACCGCGCGACCATCGCCAACATGGCGCCGGAATACGGCGCCACCATGGGTTTCTTCCCGGTCGACGAGGCCACCTGCCAGTACTACCTGGCCACCGGACGCGACGCCGCCCAGGTCGACGCGCTGCGTAACTACTTCAAGGCGCAAAACCTGTTCGGTATCCCCCAGCTCGGCGACATTGAATACAGCCAGACCCTGGAACTCGATCTGGGCGGCGTGAAGCCTTCCGTCGCCGGGCCGAAGCGGCCGCAGGACCGGATCAACCTCTACGCCCTCAAGGAAAGCTTCGAGACCCTGTTCTCGTTGCCCAAGGATCAGGGTGGTTATGGCAAGACGGATGCCGATCTGCCGGTGAAGTACACCCTGACGGATGGCAAGACCCAGCTGGGCCACGGTGATGTGGTCATCGCCGCGATCACTTCCTGTACCAACACCTCCAACCCCGGCGTCATGCTGGCCGCCGGCCTGCTGGCGAAAAAAGCGGTGGAAAAAGGCATGGCCATGCCCAGCCATGTGAAGACTTCGATGGGCCCCGGCTCACGCGCGGTGAGTGAGTACCTGAAAGCCGCCGGCCTGCTGGACTACCTGGATAAGCTCGGCTTCGGCGTGGTCGGCTACGGCTGCACCACCTGCATCGGCAACTCCGGCCCGCTGCCGGAACAGGTGGAAAAAGCCATCCTGGAACATGACCTGGTGGCCTGTTCGGTGCTCTCCGGCAACCGCAACTTCGAGGCGCGCGTGCACCAGAACGTGAAAGCCAACTTTCTGATGAGCCCGCCGCTGGTGGTGGCCTTCGCCCTGGCCGGCCGCGTCGATCTCGACATGGCGACGCAGCCCATCGGTGAGGGCCGCGACGGCCCGGTCTATCTGAAGGACATCTGGCCCAGCCACGAGGAAGTCGCCGCCCTTCTGCAACACGCGGCCGACCCCGGCGCCTATCGCATCTACAAGGATGTCGGCGCCGACAACCCGTTGTGGGACGCCGTGCCCGCGCCGACCGGCCAGACCTACACCTGGGACGAGGCTTCCACCTACATCCAGGAGCCGCCGTTCTTCCAGAACACCACGAAACCCGACCCGGTGATCCGCGGCGCCCGCGCCCTGGCGATCTTCGGCGACTCGGTGACCACCGACCACATCAGCCCGGCCGGCGGCATCAAGGCCGCCGGCCCCGCCGGCAAGTATCTGGTCGCGCACGGTGTCGAGCAGAAGAACTTCAACAGCTTCGGCGCCCGTCGCGGCAACCATGAAGTGATGATGCGCGGCACCTTCGCCAACGTGCGCATCAAGAACCTGATGATTCCCGGCTCGGAAGGCGGCGTGACCTTGCACTTTGGCAAAAACGGCGGCGAGCAGACTTCGATCTACGACGCCGCCATGGCCTACCAGGCCGAGGGCACCCCGCTGGTGATCCTGGCCGGCGAGGAATACGGCACCGGCTCCAGCCGCGACTGGGCCGCCAAGGGCACCCAGTTGCTCGGCGTGAAGGCGGTCGTCGCCAAGTCCTTCGAGCGCATCCACCGCGCCAACCTGGCCGGCATGGGCGTGTTGCCGATCCAGTTCAAGGACGGCCAGGGCGCCGCCGACTTCAACCTCGACGGCTCCGAAAGCTTCGACCTGGTCGGCCTGGAGAACGGCATCACCCCGCAGCAGGACGTGACCCTGGTGATCAAGCGCGCGGATGGCTCCAGCCAGAACGTCTCGGTGAAACTGCGCCTGGATACCCCGATCGAGATCGAGTATTTCCAGGCCGGCGGCATCCTGCCCTATGTGTTGAAGCAGTTGCTGGGCTGATAGCTCCAACCCCATGAAAAAAGCCGGCTCACGCCGGCTTTTTTCATGGGCACTGGCTTATTGACCCAGTGCTTTCATCCGAGATTGTCCATTAGCCAAAGTAGGCCTGTAGCGCAGGCGTCCCGCCTGCTTTGTAGGCCTGACCGGAAGGACGAAGCAGGCGGGACGCCTGCGCTACATGTGGGCCTCCGGCTAATGGACAATCTGGGTTCATATGTTTTTCCTATTTCCAGTTGAGGTCCAGTTTGCGGTGCGACGCGGCGCAGTCGCGCAAATAGAGGTTGATAAGGCTCTGGTAGGGAATCCCCACTTCCTCGGAGATGGACTTGAAATAGTTGATTGATTCTTCATCCAGGCGAATGGTGATCCGCTTCTTCAACTGGGAAGCGCAGGGGTTCTTTCTTGCGTTGGAGAAGTCGTAGTCGTTACGAATGGTCAGACGCTGCTTACTTGCCGCCACCAAAATCCACCGTGGGCGGTTTGGCCAGCGCCTTCTCGTTCTCCACCGTAAAGTTCGCCTTGGTTTTATGGCCGAACATCATCGCGGTGAGGTTGCTGGGGAAGGAACGCACCGTCACGTTGTATTCCTGCACGGTCTTGATGTAGCGATTGCGGGCGACGGTGATACGGTTCTCGGTGCCTTCCAGTTGCGCCTGCAGATCGCGGAAGCCGGCATCGGCCTTGAGTTGGGGATAGTTTTCCGAAACCACCAGCAGGCGCGAAAGCGCGCCGGAGAGTTGTCCCTGGGCGGCCTGGAATTTCTCCAGGGCGGCGGGATCGTTGATCAGTTCCGGGCTGGCGCTGATCTGTCCGATTCTGGCGCGCGCTTCTGTCACGTCGGTCAACACCTTGGCCTCATGCGCGGCATAGCCTTTCACCGTGTTGACCAGATTGGGCACCAGGTCGGCACGCCGCTGGTATTGGTTCAACACCTCGGACCAGCCCGCCTTGACGGCTTCGTCCTGAGTTTGCAGGGTGTTGTAACCGCAACCGGAAAGGCCGCTTAGGGTCAGCAACAAAAAGAGAGACATCAATAAGTTACGCATGGTTTCCTCTATTAATACATGAACCTGTAGATCAGGTCCGCCGGCGAGCATTGTAGGTTGGGACTACGCCTAATATTGCAAACGCTTCATGGTATTCATCGCCAGCACCAGGTCTTCCCAGGCTTTGGCTTTGTCCGCCGGGCTGCGCAGCAGATAAGCGGGGTGATAGGTCACCACCAGGGGCACGCCACGATATTCGTGGACACGCCCGCGCAACTTGCCGATGGGGGTATCGGTCGCCAGCAGATTTTGCGCGGCGATGCGCCCGACAGCGACGATGATTTTCGGCTGGATCAGGTCGATCTGCCGCTCCAGATAGGGCAGACAGGCCGCCACTTCCAGCGGACTCGGGTCACGATTTCCGGGCGGGCGCGATTTCAGCACGTTGGCGATGTAGACATTCTCGCCGCGCTTCAACCGCAGCGCGCCCAGCATGGCGTCGAGCAACTTGCCGGCCTGGCCGACGAAAGGCTCGCCCTGGCGGTCTTCATCCGCCCCAGGCGCCTCGCCGATGAACAGCCAGTCGGCGTGGATGTCGCCGACGCCGGGCACCCCCTGGGTGCGGGTCTTGTGCAGGGCGCACCGGGTGCAGGTTTTGATGGCGGCGTTGAGAGCGGGCCAGTCCATGCTTTGGAAGGACGCAGGCGAGGACGCCTGCGCTACAGGGATGGCATCTGGCGGCTCGCCCAATGTAGCGCAGGCGTCCCCGCCTGCGTTTTTCCAGGCGGCGGGGGACGCAGGCGAGGACGCCTGCGCTACAGGGGTGGCATCTGGCGGCTCGCCCGATGTAGCGCAGGCGTCCCCGCCTGCGTTTTTCCAGGCGCTACTGAAGCGGAAACCGTCTTCCTCCGTGCACAACCTCGCCTTCACCGGGTTCCTCCGGATGTAAGCCGCGAGCGCGCGCATCTCGTCGTCGTCGCGAACCACCCGGTCGAAACTTTCTCTCTGCCAGATCGCGCCGCCGCGATCCAGTTGCTGGTTGATCCGATGGGCGGTCCACGACTTGATGCTGTGCAGGATGTCGCTCAAGGCATACTCACCCAGCGGCGTCAGCAGCAGATGCACATGGTTCGGCATGACCACGTATTCATGCAGGGTGTAGCGGTCTTCATGGTGATGCAGGGCCTGAATCACCCACTCGGCCAGTTCGGGGCGGACAAGCAGGCATTCACCGGCGCCCCGGTCAAGGTAACGCTCGGCTTCCCGCGCCCGTTCGATCTCCGGCAGATCGCGCCAACTGTCCAGCACGTCCTGGGGCAGGCTGTCGGCCAGGCGGAAGGTGACGAAGTAGGTTGCGCCTTCGGCTTTGACGTGGGGCAGATAGCCCCTGGTGTGGATGCCCTGGGTCAGGTGGGCGCGATCCTTCGGCGGTGGAATGGCGGACGCAGGCGAGGACGCCTGCGCTACATTGGCTACATCCTTCAGCCGCCAGCGCGGCAGCAGGCCAAGCTCCTTGAAGCCATCCTCGCGCGAGAGCATCACAGGGCCATCCGCATGACCAGGGCGTCTTCACGGCCATGGTCGGCCGGGTAGTAGTTGCGGCGCAGGGCGATGCTCTCGAAGCCGATGCGTTGATACAGATTCACGGCGCGGGTGTTGGAGGGGCGCACTTCCAGGTAAAGCGTTTCGGTGCCGTGGTAGCGGGCGGTGTCGATGAGGTTTTCCACCAGCGAGCGGCCAAAGCCGCGCCCCTGCCAGGCGGGGGCGATGCAGCAGTTGAGGATGTGCCCCTCGCCGACCGCCATCATCAGTATCCAGTAGCCGGCCAGCGCGCCTTCGATTTCCCCCACCCAGCAGGAGTAGCCGGAATCCAGGCAATCGCGAAAATTGATCAGGGTCCAGGGGTAGGGATAGGAAGCGCGTTCGATCTTGATCAGCGCGTCCAGGTCTTCCGACCGCATCGGCCGAAACGCCATTTCCAGCGGCTTCAACAGAGCATTCATCGCTCGCTCACCTTGAGCGCCACCTTGTTGCGCACATAGAGCGGTTCCGCCGTTTCCGGGGCGCCGAACTCACCGGCGGCAAAGCGCGGCGCGGCCAGCCTGACGATGGCGCGGGCGTGCGGGATGGTGTCGCTGACGACATGCGCGAGACGGCCCGCCAGCCGCTCGCGCAGGGCCGGATAGGCGGCGAAGCCGGGGCCGGCGCCGATGCAGCCGGGGCTTTGCGGCAGTGGCGCGGCTTGCGGCGGGCAGACGACCGGCCCGACCAGGGCGCGCCAGGCCGATCCTTCGCGCCGGTAGAGCGCGGCGTAAACCTCGTTCATGCGCGCATCGAGGCAGGCCAATACTTCATCGGCGCCCTCCCCGGCTTCCTCGGCCAAGGCTTCCAGGGTGGAAACACCGAGTACCGGCAGGTCGGCGCCCAGCGCCAGCCCCTGCGCCACGCCGCAGGCGATGCGTAGCCCGGTGAAGGAACCCGGCCCCATGCCGTAGGCAAGGCCGTCGAGCTGGCGATAGCTCAGGCCGGCTTCGGCCAGGAGTTCGCCCAACATCGGGGTGAGCAATTCGGAATGCTTCTGGCCGGCATGCACGGCGCGGAAACGCACCGCGCCGTCGATCAGCAGGGCGGCGGAGCACCATTCGCTGGCGGTGTCGAAGGCGAGGAGCTTCACAGTTCCCCCCTTTGCAAACGCGCGGTAGGGGCGAGCCAGTTAATAGGGTGGGCAAGCCGTAACCCAGTCCCCCCCTTTGAAAAAGGGGGGTTAGGGGGGATTTTGCGAGGCCCGCGCACGCACAACCCGTGGAGAAATCCCCCCTGCCCCCCTTTGACAAAGGGGGGAAAAGCATCCGTGCGCAACGCTTTCACAGCAGATGCGAAGCCAGCCCGTCGGCCAGTTTGGGCTCGAACCAGGTGGATTTGGGCGGCATGACTTCATTGGCGTCGGCCACGGCCATCAGGTCTTCCATGCGGGTGGCGTGCAGCGAGAAGGCCAGGGCCATTTCGCCGGAGTCGACGCGCTTTTCCAGGCCGCCAAGACCGCGGATGCCGCCGACGAAGTCGATGCGCTTGTCGCGGCGCGGGTCGTCAATGCCGAGGATGGGGGCGATCAGGTTGTTCTGTAGCAGGCTGACGTCGAGACGGCCGACCGGATCGGCGGGAATCAGATCGGGGCGGATGGTGAGTTTCATCCAGCGGCCGTTGAGATACAGGCCGAACTCGCCGGGCGTGGAAGGCTTCACCGCCTCGCCCCACATTTCGATCATGAAGTATTCCGCGACCTTTTCCATGAACGCCGCCTCGGTGAGGCCATTCATGTCCTTGATCACCCGGTTGTAATCGAAGATGCGCATCTGGTGATGCGGGAAGATCACCGAGAGGAAGTAGTTGTAGGGCTCCGCGCCGGTATGCGAGCCGCCATTTGCCAGACTTTCGGCCTTGCGCGTCGCGCAAATGCGGCTGGCGGAAGCGGAACGGTGGTGGCCGTCGGCGATATAGAGCGCCGGCATGGCGTCGAACAATTCTGTCAGGCGCGCGATGGCGCCGACGTCGCGTATCACCCAGAGGGTATGGCGCACGCCGCCGCCGGCCACGCCTTCGCCGATGCCGTCGGAATCCGGCGCGCCCTGGGTGGCGGCGGCTAGGATGGCGTCCACTTCCGGCGCATGCGGGTAGGCCAGCAGCACCGGGCCGGTCTGGGCATCGAGCGCCTCGATCTGGCGCACGCGGTCGTCTTCCTTGTCGGGCCGGGTGAACTCGTGTTTGCGGATGCGGTTGGTGTCGTAATCGGCCACGCTGGCGGCGGCGACCAGGCCCACCTGGACGTGCTCGCCCATGATCAGGCGATAGGCGTAGTAACAGGCTTGCTCATCCTGCTTCAGCACCCCGGCTGCCACCATCTTCTTCAGGTTTTCCGCCGCCTTGGCGTACACCTCCGGCGCGTAGGGGTCGGTGCCGGGCGGCAGGTCGATTTCCGGCTTGGAAATGTGCAGAAAGCTCCACGGCCGGCCTTCGGCGAGCGCCCGCGCCTCCTCGGTGTTGAGCACGTCATAGGGCGGCGCCATCACTTCCGGGGCGCGTCCGGGGGCGGGACGCAGAGCGGCGAAGGGACGAACAAGCGAGGCACGAACAAGCGTCATGGGGTTTTCCTGGCCTTGAAAAAGGTGCATTTTAGCGTCCCGTCCCGACTTCCCGCCTCCCATGTCTGTCATCCGGCTGCAAGAAACCCAAAAGAACAGCCTGGATTGGTTGTTGCAGACGGCCTATACCGCCTGGCGCCTGTTCGTGAAGAACGAACTGATCAACCACGCCGCCGCCACCACCTACTACTTTCTCCTCTCCGCCGCTCCGCTGGTGTTGTTGCTCACCTACGGCACGCAATACCTCGCGCAACTGGCGGAAACCTCCGCCCTGGCCAGCATGTTGCTGGCGGCGCTGTATCAGCAATTTCACCTGGAGGAACTCGCCACGCTGGGCTTGATTCCACAAAAGACCGCCATCGCCGCCGGCGGTGTCGGTCTGCTGACCCTGTTGCTGTCCTCGCGCGGCCTGGTCAATGCCCTGCAAAGCGCCTTCCGGGTGATCTTCCCGGACGAGGCGAAACGCAATTTCGTGTTCAAGTGGGTGCTGCCGCTGATCATCATTCCCGTGGCCTTCGCGCTGGTCGGCTTGACCGTGGCCACCCAGGCCGTCATCAACTTCCTCGCCAATGTCGAAGTGCTCGGCGCGGGACGCATCTATCTGTTCAACGGATTGAACCTGTTCGTCCGCGTTGCCCTGGTGTGGGGCTTGCTCTACGTGGTGATGCACCGGATGCCGTTGCGGCACCCTCCCCGTCGCTCCACCTTTATCGTCAGCGGCCTCGCCACACTCACCCTGAGCCTGCTGTATCTGGGCTTCGGCCATTTCTTCCATATCGAGAAATACCAGGCGGTCTACGGCGCCCTGGGCGGCGTCGTGTTCATCCTGATCGGCGCCTATCTCGCCTGCATGGCCTTCTATTTCTGGGCGCAGTTTCTCTACGCCCTGACCAAAGTGGATGTGGCCGCCCTGGAAAAACTGTTTCTCCGCGGCGAAGGCCAGGGCGCCAACAAGCTGGACGGCATCGTCTTCGGCCGCTCCAACCGGCTGCTGGCCAAATATGGCCGCACCTTCGCGGCGGGTGACATGCTGATCCGCGAAGGCGACACCTCGAAGGAGGCCTTCTTCCTCTATGCCGGCCAGGTGGGCCTGTTCAAGGAAATCGGCGGCCAGGAAAAACGCCTGGGCGAACTGGCTGAAGGCGAGCTGTTCGGAGAAATGGCCTATCTGCTGAATGAGCCCCGCACCGCCACGGTGCGCGCGGAAAGCGATGTCACCGCCCTGGTGTTGCCGCCGGAAATGCTGGAAGAACTGATGCGCTACTCCGCCCCGTTGGCTCGCCGCATTGTCGGAAGCCTGGCCGGCAGGTTGATGCGGATGAATCAGGCGGCGGCTAAAGGATGAACGCCGAAGCGACGATCCCCGACCGACTCGTCTTCATCGACCTGGAAACCACCGGCGCCAATCCGGTCATCGACCGCATCACCGAAATCGGCCTGATCGAAGTGGTGGATGGCGAAACCACGCGCTGGAGCACCCTGGTCAATCCAGAGCGCGCCATTCCCGCCTTCATCCAGCATCTCACCGGCATCCGCGACGAGATGGTGGCCGACGCCCCCACCTTCGCAGAGGTTGCCGAGGAGTTGCGGGCGCGCCTGCGCGGCAAGCTGTTCATCGCCCACAACGCGCGCTTCGACTACGGCTTCGTCAAGAACGAATTCAAGCGCCTGGGCCAGCGCTTCCAGTCCGACGTGCTGTGCACCGTGCGTCTGTCGCGCAAGTTGTTTCCCGAGCACCACAAGCACAACCTGGACAGCCTGATCGTCCGCCACGGCCTGCATGCCGATGACCGCCACCGGGCGCTGGCCGACGCGGAATTGATCTGGCAGTTCTGGCAACAGGCAAGGGTGGGCCAACCGGATGAAGTCTTCCTGAGCGCGCTGCAACCGCAACTCAAGCGCCCCGCCCTGCCGCCCCACCTCGACCCCGCCGTGCTCGACGATCTGCCGGAAGCGCCCGGCGTCTATCTGATCTACGGCGAGGGCGACATCTGCCTCTACGCCGGCAAGAGCATCAACCTGCGCCAACGGATTTTCTCCCACTTCGCCGCCGAGGTTGGCAACAGCAGCCGCGAATACAAGGAGATGAACCTCACCCAGCAGGTACGCCGCCTGGACTGGACCGAAACCGTCGGTGAAGTCGGCGCCTTGCTGCTGGAATCGCGTCTGGTGAAGCAACTCAAACCGCTGCACAACCGCCGTCTGCGCGAACATCCGGAAATCTGCGCATGGCGCCTGGAAGAGGTCGAGCCGGGCGACTTCCGGCCACGCCTGGTGTTCGCCGAGGACGTCGACCTGGGCGTCGCCGAAGACCTCTACGGCCCGTTCAACTCGAAACGCGAAGCGAACAACACCCTGCGCAAGATCGCCGAGGCCTACAAACTCTGCCCCATCCTGCTCGGCCTGGAAAAACCCAACAAGACAGAGCGCCCGTGTTCCCGCTGCCGGGCCGTCCCAAAGCGGGAATTGCGCCCCCTCGGGGGGCAGCGAAGCGTGGGGGCTGTCAACCTCGCCTACCAAGTGGGGCAATGCAAGGGCGCCTGCATCGGCAAGGAACCGCGTGATCTGCACAGCGCCCGCCTGATGACCGCGCTGGCCAAGATGAAGGTCAAACCCTGGCCCTGGCCCGGCCCGGTGGGCCTGATCGAACGCGACGACTTCCGCGCCGTGGAAGACGTGCATGTCCTGAGTGGCTGGCGCTATCTCGGCACCGCGCACAACCAGGCGGAAATCCATGAACTGCTGGAACAGGGCAATAACATCCCCTTCGACCTCGACACCTACAAGTTGCTGAAAACCCACTTGGGCAAGGGCAAGCTGAAGGTGCGGGTGTTGTAGCGCCGGCGTCTCGCCGGCTTCATAGGCCTGATCAAAAGAACGAGACCGGCGGGACGCCGGCGCTACAGTCAATCATCGTGGGCAAGCCCGCTCCCGCGGGTAAACTTCCGCGCCAAAAATCGGAGCCCTTCATGAGCAAACCCTGCCCTTTCTGCGTTCTCGACCCCGCACGCATCCTCGCCGATGACGAACTCACCGTGGTCTACAAGGACGGTTTTCCGGTCTCGCCGGGCCATACCGTCATCATCCCGAAGCGCCACTTTCCCACCCTGTTCGACGCCACCCGGGAAGAACGCCTCGCCCTGCTCGCGGCCCTCGACCAGGCCAAGGCCATCCTCGACGAGCGCCATCATCCCGACGGTTACAACATCGGCATCAACCACGGCCCCGCCGGTGGGCAATCCGTTCCCCATCTGCATATCCACCTGATTCCCCGCTACCAGGGCGACAAGGCGGACCCGCGCGGCGGCGTGCGCTGGGTGTTGCCGGAGACGGCGAAGTACTGGGCCTGAGCCACTCACCGAGCATGTGTCACAATCTTTATACTTGTGACACATCATTCGGAGCCTCCCCATGAAAGAACTCACCATCCGCGAAGCGCGCGAAGGCTTGTCGCACCCGGAAATCATGTTCGCCGATGCCGAGGAAGTTCTGGTGGTACGCCGGGGCGAGCCGGTGGCGCGGATTCTTCCTGTCACCCCGAAGCGCAAAGTGCGCTCGCTCAAAGCATTCCTGGCCAGCCAGCCCATGCAGACGGTCCCTAGCGAAGACATCCTGGCCGAAGAGCGCGAGGATCGCTGTTGAGCGCTTATATCGACACCAGTGCACTCGCCAAGTGCTACATCCGCGAAGCCAATTCGCTGGATGTGCTTGACTGGGCGGAGGCGCGGGAGGAATTGAGCACCAGTCCATTGACGCTGCTTGAGTTTCGTTGCCTGCTGGCGCGTCGGCGCCGCGCCGGGCAAATCGATGTTCAACTCGAACGTGGCGCATTGGCCGAGTTCGACCGCGACGTGCTTGGCGATACCTGGCGCGTCTACCCGGAAACCGGGCAGCTTTTCAGTGAGGCGCGCAACCTCATCGACCTGGTTCCGGAAGCTCCCTTGCGCGCGCTGGATGCATTGCATCTGGCGTATGCCCGCCACTTTGGTGCCAAATCGTTCGCCACCGCCGACAAGAATCAGGCCGCGGCCGCCCAAGCACTCGGCTTTTCCGTTTTTACCTTTTTTCTAATCAAATCATGACCGAATCCACCGCCCCCGCACCCGCCCAAGAAGAAAACCAGATCATCGCCGAGCGTCGCGAAAAGCTCGCCGGCATCCGCGCCCAGGGGATCGCCTTCCCCAACGACTTCGAGCGCCGCGACTACGCCGCCGACCTGCATGCCTCCACCTCGATCACCAGCAAGGAGGATCTGGAAGCCAACCCGATCGCCGTGCAACTGGCCGGCCGCATGATGTTGAAACGGGTCATGGGCAAGGCCAGTTTCGCCACCTTGCAGGACATGAGCGGACGCATGCAGATCTACATCTCGCGCGAAGCCGTGGGCGAAGCAGCCTATGACGCCTTCAAGCGCATGGATCTGGGGGACATCCTCGGCGTGGCCGGCACCCTGTTCCGCACCAAAACCGATGAACTGACCATTCACGCCACCTCGGTGCGCCTGCTCACCAAGGCGCTGCGGCCGCTGCCGGAGAAATTCCACGGCCTCACCGACCAGGAACAGAAGTACCGCCAGCGTTATCTTGATCTGATCACCAACGAGGATTCCCGCCGCACCTTCATCATCCGTTCCAAAGTCATCCAGGTCATGCGCGAGTTTTTCACCGCGCGCGGCTACCTGGAAGTGGAAACGCCGATGATGCATCCCATCCCCGGCGGCGCGAATGCCAAGCCTTTTCTCACCCACCACAACGCGCTCGACATGCAGTTGTACCTGCGCATCGCGCCGGAGCTGTACCTCAAGCGACTAGTGGTCGGCGGCCTGGAAAAAGTCTTTGAAATCAACCGCAACTTCCGCAACGAAGGCATCTCCACTCGGCACAACCCGGAATTCACCATGGTCGAGTTCTACGAGGCCTACCGGGATTACCGCTATCTGATGGACTTCACCGAAGCCATGTTCCGCGACATCGCGCAAAAGGTGCTGGGCGCCACGACCGTGCCCTACCAGGGCCACGAGATCGACCTGGGCAAACCCTTCGCCCGCATGACCGCGCTCGACGCCGTGCGCCACTACCACCCGGAACTGCGCGACGCGCCGCTGGACGACCAGGCTTTCGTGGTCGAGGAACTGAAGCGCCGCAAGATCGGTTTCCGTCCGAAAGACGGCCTCGGCGGCCTGCAATTGACGTTGTTCGAGGAAACCACCGAACACCTGCTGATCCAGCCGACCTTCATCATCGACTATCCGGCGGAAACCTCGCCGCTGGCGCGCCGCAACGACCTCAACCCGGACATCACCGACCGCTTCGAGCTGTTCATGGTCGGCCGTGAAATCGCCAACGGCTTCTCCGAGTTGAACGACCCGGAAGACCAGGAAGCCCGCTTCGACGCCCAGGTGGCCGCCAAGGAAGCCGGCGACGAGGAAGCCATGTTCAAGGACCGCGACTACATCCGCGCCCTGGAACATGGCTTGCCGCCCACCGCCGGAGAAGGCATCGGCATCGACCGCCTCATCATGCTGCTCACCGACTCCCCCAGCATCCGCGACGTGATCCTGTTCCCGCAGTTGCGCCGGGAAGAGTGAGAGCGGGCTTTAATCGCATTTAATGCTTTAGCATAAAAACGCAACGCATTGATTTAATTTAAACAACCCATCACTCAAAGGTACTCAAGTAGCGCCGGCGTCTCGCCGGCATCGTGGGCCTAATCAGAAGGACGAAGCCGGCGAGACGCCGGCGCTACAGCGCGAGCATCTTCGCGATACCGGCTACGCGAATGCCCCCTTGAGTTCATGCAGACACACGTCTTCGACGGGCAGGGTTTCACGGGCCAGATCGAGCAGGTGCTGGTGGTGGGTGAACAACAGCACCTGGGTGGTCCCGGCGAGCTTGCTTAGCAGGGGCAGGATGGCGCGGGTACGGTCGTCGTCGAAGGTGATCAGGAGATCGTCGAGGATGAGCGGCATCGGCTCGTGGTTAAGCTGATGCAGTTCGATGGCGGCGAAGCGCAGGGCAAGGTAGAGCTGATCGCGGGTGCCCTCACTCATGCCCGCCACCGGCACGTTCACACCATACTTCTGGCCGACCAGGGTGGCGGTATCGTCCTCCGCGTAGTCGGCGCCGAGGCCGCTGAAGCTGGCACCGGTCATCCGCCGGAATAACTCGCCCGCTTTGGCCAGCAGCGGGCCTTGATTGCGCTCACGGAAGGCCTCTATCTGGGTTTTAAGGAACCGGGTGGCGAGGCGCAGGCGCAAGTAGCGGGCGGCATCCTGGCGTATCCGGGCGGCGGCGTGGTGGGCGGTTTGCAGGTATTCGGCGGCATCGGCGCCGCTGGCTTCCAGGAGAACTTTGGCGTCCTCGGCGCGGGCCAGGTTCTGGATGGCCTGCTCGCGTCGCGCTTCCTGTTCCTTGAGCCGGTCGGCCAGGTCTTCCAGTTCCGTGGCCAGGGTTTCGCCATCTTCGCCACGCACTCGCTCGATGAAACCGTCCAGGGCTTCGCCGCGCGCTTGCACATGCAGGGCGGCGCGCAGGTTGTCCTGATCGGAAATCAGCCGTTGCCGAATGGCGAGGTCGGCCAACAGGCCTTGCAGGGCGGCCAGATCCGCGACTCCGGCCTGGGCCAGCAGTGCCGCCAGGTCGCGGCACGCTGTTTCCGCGCCCTGTTCCGCGCGGGACAGGCTGGCTGTCAGTTGCTCCAGGTCTTCTTCGGTCTGGTTGCGCCGGATTTGCAGGGCGCGGGCTTGGGCAAGCGCTTCGCGCAGCACATTGACCTGGACTTCGGCGCTGACGGCTGTGAGGGTACTTGGCTCCCCCCTTTTGCAAAGGGGGGCTGGGGGGGATTTAGCAGCGTTTGCCTGAGTGGCCGTCTCAGCTCGTAGGTCAGGTTGCCAAAGGCTACCTGGCGAACCACCCTCATACATCAAGCCAGACTGACGATCGTCAGGTAGTCGCCGCGCGCCAACCTGACCTACGGGGGAATCGCCATGCGCTGGGGAGAGGCTTAGTTCGCGGGCGAGCACCTGAGCCTGGCGCGCGTAGGCCGCCTGTGCGTTCTTCTTTTCCGCCAGCGCGGCGCTGAGACGGGTCCAGGCATCATATTGCGTGACCAGTTCAAGGCGCGCATCCAGCAAGCGCAGGGCGGATTCCGGGCGGAGTTCGCCACCGTGCCGGTTGCCCCGCCAGCGCGTTCGCGCTTGGGCCAGCGAGGCGTAGAGCACGATCCGTTGCCGTGCCAGCGCTTCGTCTTCACCGCCCAGTTCAGCCAGGCGTGCCTCCAGCACGCGGCGCTCGCCCAGCACCTGATCGGCGGTGCGCAAGCGGTGTTCCGCCAGTTCGCGCAGTTCCAGCAAGCCGCCGTTGGCGCCGTCCAGCAGGGGACGCAGCAGGGCTTCGGCCGCGATGATGTCTTGCCGGACGGCGTCGACTTCGTCGCGCAGCTCGCGCCAGGCTTCGTGGCGGCTGCGGAATTCCAGCCATTGTTCGCGCCATTCCAGCATTTCCGCGGGGCTGGAGGCGTCCAGGCCGGTGGCTTGCCAGAGTGCGTTCCAGGCGCTCTGCCAAGTCTGGCGAGCCTGGTCCAGGCGCTGCTGTTCTGCCTGTTGTTCCTGGCGGGTGGCTTCGCCTTCCCGGATTTTCCAGCGCAGTTCTTCCGCCTGGGCTACGGCATCGGCCTCTTCGCGCAGGCGGTCGGCCAAGGCGTCGGCTTGCAGCACGGCGACCGGATAGGACTCGGCTAGAGGGGTGCCGTCCCAGCTTTGCTCCGGGGCGCCTTCGAGCCAGCAGGCGAGCACCTGTCGCCAGCCGTCATCGCGGTGCGCGCGGGCCTGGCTGAGATCGTCATGCGAAGGCAGGGCACCCCGTTGTTCCAGGCGCTCCAGCTTGGCCTTCAGTTCGCGCAGGCTTTTCGCTGTTTTTCCTATCGCTTCATCCAGTTGCCGCGCGCGGGTTGCCAGATCGACGGCGGCGGCCTCAAACTCGCGCAGCCGGGCGGCGGCGGGGAGTGGCAACGCGTAGATGGCCGCCGCGTCAGCGGGGGCGTCGGGCAACAGTTGCTGTTGGCTCGCCAGGCGCCTGGACAGATTTTCCAGGGCGGCCACCTTGTCGGAGAGGGCCAGCGCGCCTGTGGCGGCGGGCGCGCTGGCGGCCTGGGCGTCGCGCAGGGCGACGGCTTCGCTGTGCGGCAACAGGGCGAGACGAGCACCTGTTTTTTCCCGCTCGGCGGCGAGGCGCTCAGCTTCACGCCGCAGTTCCTCGCCTGCGCGTTCAGCCGCCACCAGGTCAACGGCCGCCTCACGCAGGGCCAGTTCCTCGGCAAGAGGAATGCGCAGATCGGCCACGTTGCCCGGTTCCGCGCTCAAACCCAGGCTAAGCAGGCCGGCACGCAAGCCGGCTTCGCGTTGTTCCACCTCGGCCTTGTCCGCCGAGAGCGCGTCCCTGCCCTGCCGGTATACGGCGAGGCCGTGCGCCAGGGCGTCGATTTCGGCGGCGTGGCCGAGCACCTCGGCGCGCGGCGCCAAGCTGTCGCGACGGGCGACCAGGTCGCCGATGCGTTGCCGCAGGTCGCTCAGGGTCTGTTCCGCCTGGGCCAGGTGCTGTTGCGCGGTTTCCGCCGCTTCGGCAAAACCCGCGGGCAAGACAGGTAACGCCGGCAAGTCGTTCAGCAGAGCCTGGGTTTCGCGCAGTCGCCCCAGCGTGGGCAGCGCGTCCAGGCAGCGGCGCAGCCAATCCTGGCGCGCGCGCAGGCTGTGCAGGCCGGCTTCGAGTTCGCGCTTGTCGTGAAGCGCGGCATCGAGTTCGCGCAGGGTGTCTTCCCAGGTTTCCGCCTTGACCTGGGCCTGCTTGCTGGCGCGCAGCGCTTCCTCGTAGGCGTCCACTGCGGGGCGCAGACTGACGCCGACCCGGGCGCGGCCGTTGAACAAGGTTCGCGCTTCACCATCAAGCACTTCCAGTACGTGATGGACGGGTGTGCCGGCCAGGCTGGCGGAAAACAGCGCCTGGCCCAGGTCGCCCTTGCCTTGCAGCAGGTCGTGGGCGCCCTGGCGCAGTTCATCGGAACCAAGGCCGAACATGGTGGTGAAGAATTCGCGGTCCACCGAGCCGAGGAAGGGGGCCAGGGCGGCTTCGTCCAGGGCATTGCCGTCCGCGTCGAGCAGGGTGTTGCGATTGCCCTTGCGCCGCTGCACGGAAAGATGCTGGCCGGCCCGGTTCTCGATTTCGGCGCTGATGCGCAGGTCTTTGTAATCGTGAAGGAAATTATCCGCCGTCTGGGCGTGGATGCCGTAGAGCAGGTCGCGGATGGCGCGCAGGAGCGAGCTTTTGCCGGCTTCGTTGCGACCGTAGATCAGGTGGAAATCGGCCTTGCTGTCGGGAAATTCCAGCGCCAGATCGGTGAACGGGCCGTAGGCGGGGATGGTGAGGCGGCGAAACCTCATGTTTTCAGCCCTCGCCCCGTTCCAGCGCGGAGAGCAGGATGCCGCGCACGTCGTCGAGCAGGTCGGCGCGCTGTTCCTGGGCCAGTTCGGCGGCGACGCTCTCGCGCAATTCCGAAGGCAGCATTTTCAGCAGATCGCGCACTTCGTCGGGCATGGCCAATTCGCCGGCGGCGGCCTGATCCAGGGTTTCCAGGACGATGCGGGCGAGATCGTCGCGCGCGGCCAGTTCGGCCAGGTTCTGGCGCGGCGTGGTGCGCACTTCCACTTTCTCGATCCAGATGCCGTCCGGCACGCTCTGCGCCTGATTGACACACTCGGCGCGCAGGCCGGGCAGGTCGCGCTTGAGGAAGTTGTGCAGGTCCGTGGCGCCGATTAGAACGACACGCGCGGCGAGCAACCGCCCTTCCGCAGCAGCGGCGGCCTCGACCAGGGCGGCGCCGATGCGTATGTAGACATCGGCGAGTGCGGTGTCATCCGACACGTCCACTTCCAGACGCCCCCAGCGCAACACGTCGAGGGCGCGGAATTCGGCGTCCAGCACTTCCAGGTCGTCGCCCACCGTAACCAACCGGCAGCCCCGCGCGCCGGGTTCGCGGATGTGGCGGCCCTGGGTGTTGCCGGGATAGACCACCCACGGCGCACGAGCCAGCACCCGGGGTTGATGCACATGGCCCAACGCCCAGTACTTGTAGCCCTTGGCGGCCAGATCGGCGAGGGAACAGGGCGCGTAGTCGTCGTGACCGGGGGCGCCGGTGAGGCTGGTGTGCAGCAGGCCGATATTGAAGCGGCCCGCCAGCGGCGCCGGGTATTCGAGGGCCAGGTTCTCCGGCACGGCGCGCTGCGGGAAACCGCGCCCGTGGATGGCCACGGGCAGGCCGGGCACTTCCTTGCTGTCCGCCGCGCGCGTGGAAAATACGTGAACGTTATCCGGCAGGGTGAGGCGCCGGGTCAGCACCGAGGCGGCATCGTGGTTGCCGGCGATAAGGTAGACCGGGATCTCCGCCGCCTTCAGGCGCGCCATCAGCCGGGTAAAAAACAGGCCGGTGCTGAAATCCTTCCAGTCGCCATCGTAGACATCGCCGGCCAGGAGGAGGAAATCCACCTTTTCATCCAGCGCCAGACACACCAGATTCTCGAATGCCGCCCGCGTCGCTCCGCGCAAGGCGGCGACCGGCGCGCCGTCGTAGGCATCCAGCCCTTCGAGCGGACTGTCGATATGCGTGTCGGCGGCGTGGAGGAAACGGAACAAGGTCAAAAGATGTAGCGCAGGCATCCTTGCCTGCGTTTTTTGCTTGGCAAAGATGAGCCGGCAAGGATGCCGGCGCTACATAGTGTGCTCAGAGTATCCCCGCCGCGTAGTCCGCCAATCGCGACCGTTCGCCACGCGCCAGGGTGATGTGGCCGCCGTGCCGCCAACCCTTGAAGCGGTCCACCACGTAGGTGATGCCGGAACTGCCTTCGGTCAGGTAGGGTGTGTCGATCTGCGAAATGTTGCCCAGGCAGACCACCTTGGTGCCGGGACCGGCGCGGGTGATCAGGGTCTTCATCTGCTTCGAGGTGAGGTTCTGCGCTTCGTCGATGATCAAAAACTTGTTCATAAAGGTGCGGCCGCGCATGAAGTTGAGCGATTTCACCTTGATTCGGCTGCGCACCAGATCCTGAGTCGCCGCCCTGCCCCACTCGCCGGCTTCCTCGTCAGGCTTGTTGAGCACGTCCAGGTTGTCTTCCAGGGCGCCCATCCAGGGAGTCATTTTTTCCTCCTCGGTGCCGGGCAGGAAACCGATGTCCTCGCCCACCGGGATGGTCACGCGGGTCATGATGATTTCGCTGTAGGTCTTGGCTTCGAGTATCTGGGTGAGGCCGGCGGCGAGGGTGAGCAGGGTCTTGCCGGTTCCGGCCTGGCCGAGCAGGGAAACGAAGTCGATCTCCGGGTCCATCAGCACGTTAAGGGCGAAGTTCTGCTCGCGGTTGCGCGCGGTGATGCCCCAGACGTTGTTCTTGTGGTGGGAATAATCCTTCACGGTTTCCAGCACGGCGGTCTTGCCGGCCACTTCGATGATCTTTGCCTGGAACGGGTTGGGGCCCTCCTGCCAGACGAACTCATTGACCAGGAAGGTGGGCACCAGCGGGCCGCTCAGGCGGTAGTAGGAGCGGCCGTCCTTCTGCCAGGATTCCATGCCCTTGCCGTGCTTGTCCCAGAAGTCGGCCGGCAGTTCGATCACGCCGCTGTAGAGCAGGTCGCTGTCTTCCAGCACCTTGTCGTTGAAGTAGTCCTCCGCCGGAATGGCCAGCGCGCGCGCCTTGATGCGCATGTTGATGTCTTTCGACACCAGAATGACCTGACGCTCCGGCTGAGCTTCCTGCAGATGCGCCACCACCCCGAGTATCTGGTTGTCCACCTTGCTGAAAGGCAATACGGCGGTGACATCGCTGGTGATCGGGTGAGTCTGCAGGAACAGGCGGCCGGTGGCGGCCTTGTGGCTATGCTCGGCGAGGGAAATGCCGTCCTGGATGTTGAGTTCGGCGGGGCTGACGATTTCTTCCAGGAAACGGGTGACCTGGCGGGCATTGCGCGCGACTTCGGTCATGCCCTTCTTGTTGTGGTCGAGTTCCTCCAGGGTCGCCATCGGCAGATAAATGTCGTGTTCCTGGAAGCGGTAGAGGCAGGTGGGGTCATGCAACAGCACATTGGTATCGAGAACGAACAACTTGGTCGCTTGCTTGGCCGCTTTTTTACTCGTGGCGGGCTTGCGCGTTTGCTTCGTTGTGCCGGTCTTGCTCACCATCAGGGTCTCTCCAGTTAGCCGTTGGGAAATTACAGGGTACGAACGAATTCCAGCACTTCCTGAGCATGGCCGGGCACTTTCACGCCACGCCATGCTTTCGCGACCTTGCCGTCCGGCGCGATCACGAAGGTGCTGCGTTCGATGCCGCGCACCTGTTTGCCATACATGTTTTTCAGTTTCATGACGCCGAACGCTTCACAAGCCCGCTCATCAGGGTCGGAAAGGAGATCGAAGGTAAACGCCTCCTTGGCCTTGAAGCCCTCGTGCGACTTCACACTGTCACGCGAGATACCGAAAACTTCCCAGCCCAGAGCCTGGAACAGGGCATGAAGATCACGGAAATCCTGACCTTCCGTGGTGCAGCCGGACGTGTTGTCCTTGGGATAAAAATAAAGGACGACACCGCGCCCTTTGAAATCACTGAGTCTGATGTTCTTGCCACCGGTGGCGGGAAGATCGAAATCAAGGGCTACGGGCTGATCCATCGGGCTCTCTGCGGAATAAGGATGAAGCCATTATCCGGAGGCGCCGGAGGCGGGGCAACCCAAGAAAACGGTTACTTGCGCGCTTCGATCCGGCTGCCCAAGAAGCCCACGTAGGAGCGTCCGCTTGCGGCGCGAACCACCGCCGCCCGCCAGGGTGAACGCCGCATGTGGAGGCACGCTATCCAGACTCCTTCACTAGCCGATACACTCACGTCCATGTGCCTCGCCATCCCCATGCGGATTCAATCCATCGACGGTTTAAGCGCGCGTTGTGAAGCGAAGGGCGTGTTGCGTGATGTCTCCCTCTATTTGCTGCAGGATGACCCGCCCCTGGTCGGCGACTACGTCATGATCAGCCTGGGCAATGCCATCCAGAAAGTAAGCGAAACTGACGCCCGTCTGGCCTGGGAATTGTTCGATCAGATTCTCGCCGAGTTAGGCAATTGAGAAACGGCTGAGCCGGTGACGCGACGGCCCGCGATAGCAGCCTGTAATAGAATGCCGCGCCATGAACGACACCCCCGAACACTGTTTTCATTGCGGCGAACCAGTACCTGACGGTGCCCACTATCCGATCCATTATCAGGAACGCGTTGAACCCACCTGCTGCCTGGGCTGTCAGGCGGTGGCACAGACCATCATCGGCTCCGGCAATGCCGACTATTACCGCCTCCGCACCGATCTGCCGAAGACCGCGGAAGCGGCGCTGGAAGAACTCAAGAACCTCAAGCTCTACGATCTGCCGGAAGTCCAGCAGAGCTTCGTAAAAAACGACGGCGACCTGCGCGAAGCCCACCTGATCCTGGAAGGCATCGTCTGCGGCGCCTGCGTCTGGCTCAACGAGCGGCATCTGCACAGCCTGCCCGGCGTGCTCGCGGCCGACATCAACTTCTCCACGCGGCGCGCGCGGATACGTTGGGATGACAGCCGCATCCACCTGTCCGACATCCTCGCCAGCATCCAGCACATCGGCTACCTGGCCTATCCGTTCGACAGCAGCCGCCAGGAAGATCTGTTTCGCAAGGAGCGCAACACCGCCATCCGCCGCCTGGCCATCGCCGGCCTGGGGATGATGCAGGTGATGATGTACGCCGTGCCGGTCTACCTGGCGCACGAAGACACCATGGCCACGGACATCGAGGCTCTGATGCGCATGGCCAGTCTCATCCTCACCACACCTGTGGTGTTCTACTCGGCCTGGCCCTTCTTCCAGGGCGCCTGGCGCGACCTGAAGCTCAAGCGCGCCGGCATGGACGTGCCGGTGGCCCTGGGCGTGGGCGCCGCCTATGCCGCCAGTGTCTATGGCACTTTCATCGGCGCGGAACACGTCTATTTCGACTCGGTGACCATGTTCGTATTCTTCCTGCTCACCGGCCGCTTCCTGGAGATGAATGCGCGCAAACACTCGGCGGAAGCGGCGGAAAGCCTGATCAAGCTGATTCCCGCCGCCGCCGTGAAACTGCCGGGCTTTCCGGCCTCGCGCGAGGAGGAGAACATCGCCGCCGCCAGACTGCTGCCGGGCGATTTCGTGCTGGTCGGACCGGGCGCGAGCTTCCCAGCCGATGGCGCCGTGGCGGAAGGCAATGCCAGCGTCGACGAATCCCTGCTCACCGGCGAATCGCACCCGGTCGCCAAACATGCCGGCAGCCCCATCATCGGCGGCACCCTCAACCTCGACAGCCCCCTGGTGATGAAAGTGGAAAAGGTGGGCGCCGACACCGTGCTCTCCGGCATCGTTCGCCTGCTTGATCGCGCGCTTGCGGAAAAACCTCGTCTGGCCATGGTTGCCGACCACGTCGCCAGTTGGTTCGTGCTCGCCCTGCTTATCGTTGCCGCCAGCGTGGCCATCATCTGGTCTTTCGTGGACGCCTCGCGTGCCTTCTGGATCACCGTCTCGGTCCTGGTCGTCTCCTGCCCCTGCGCGCTCGCCCTGGCCACCCCCGCCGCCCTCACCGCCGCCCTCGGCCGCCTTACCCGCGTCGGCCTGTTGTCCACACGCGGCCATGCACTGGAAACCCTGGCCCGCGCTACCGACTTCGTGTTCGACAAAACCGGCACCCTCACCACCGGCGAATTCAGCCTGCTGGATATGAGCGTCGTGCGCGGCAGCCGCGATCAGGCCCTGTCATTCGCCCGCGCCCTGGAACAAGGCGCCACCCACCCGGTGGCGGCGGCGCTGCGTGAAGCCGCCGGCGACACGGCTCTCAATGCGGAAGACTTGCATTACCACCCCGGCCGGGGTGTGGAAGGCACGATCAAGGGCCAGGTCTATCGCCTGGGCGCGCCCGACTTTGTCGCCGCCACCCCGCCCATCGAGCAACTTCCGGCCGGCGCCACCCTGATCGGTCTGGCCGACGCAGATGGCATCCTGGCCTGGTTCGCGCTCGGCGATGCCGCGCGCCCACAGGCAAAACAACTGATCACAGACCTGAAAGCCCTGGGCGTGCGTCTACACCTCTACTCGGGAGACCGTCCGGAAAACGTCGCCGCCCTGGCGCGAGAGCTTGGTATCGACGACGCGCGTGGCGGCATGCTGCCGCGGGACAAGCTGGAAGCCGTGAAAGCCATGCAACAGGAAGGCAGAATCGTCGCCATGACCGGCGACGGCGTCAACGACGCCCCGGTGCTGGCACAGGCGCAGGTTTCCATCGCCGTCGACCAGGGCGCAGAAGCCGCCCAGGCCGCCGCCGACATGGTCCTGCTCTCCTCGGAAATCGGCCGTCTCGCCGACGGCGTCCAACTGGCGCGCAAGACCCAGACCATCATCCGCCAGAACCTCGCCTGGTCAGTGATATACAACGCCATCGCCATCCCCGCCGCCGCCCTCGGCTACGTCACCCCCTGGCTGGCCGGTATCGGCATGTCGTTGTCGTCACTGCTGGTGGTGCTCAATGCCATGCGATTGGCGAAGCCGGGAGGGCGCGAGAGCGGCTAACGTAGATAGAAGTGGGGCCCGTGTGGCTTTTCGCGCTGGCCCACTCGTGTGAAACAGCGCGAAAAACCGGCCAGATTGCCAGGGAATCAGAGGTGATATCCATGGAAGCCATAGCCGAAAGCATGGTGATCGCCGTCGCGACTCAATCACTATCGTTACCGTAGCGCGTCACAAGAGGCGTGCTTTGCCATCACATGACAGGCAAGCATTTGCTCAATAAACGCGAAACTGGCTATGCTTGCGCGGCACGCCGGTAGCGCCTAACGCCGCGTCGTGACCAAAATAAAATGGGAATGGAAATGCGCTTACTCGATCGATTGAAATCGGCGTTCTTCAAGGCACCCGCCACACCTGAAAACACACCGGAGGTGGTCCGGCAAACGCCTCCGCTGGAGCGGCGAAAAAACCCTCGTATCGATGCGCGCAAAGGCACCCGAGTATTGATCGTCGACGATTCGCCCACCGTCCTGGCCTTCATGAAAAAAATGTTTACCTCGGCGGGCTATGTCGCCCTGACCGCGCCCGATGCCGAGCACGGTCTGGAAATGGCGCGCAACGAACGTCCGGATTTGGTCGTGCTCGATGTGATCATGCCTGGCATGAATGGATTCGCCGCCCTGCGACATATCCGCCGCGACTCCGCCGTGAAGCATCTGCCTGTGATCATGATGAGCGGCAACGAACAAGCCAGCGAACAGTTCTACGTCATGCGCATCGGTGCCGATGGCTTCATGAAAAAACCGTTCACACGCTTCGACGTATTCAGCCGCATCGAGCGAATGCTGGACGAGCATTTCGTGCCGCGTCGGCTGGCGGCCTGACACTCACGGCATTGCATACGCCGCCGCTGGATGTCTCCTAAGAGGCAATAAACAGCGACAAAGCAAGGTTACGTCGCCAGTTCGCGCAGCACCTCAGGGTGCAGTTCAGCCACTCGCAACAGGGTCTTCGCGGCGCCGCTTGGTTGACGTCGCCCCTGCTCCCAGTCCCGCGGGGCACGAAGCGACGCCCCCAAAAGCGCGGCGAATCCAGCCTGCGAAAGGCCGGAAGCGTTGCGCGCCGCCGCAATAGGCGACACAGCCACCCGTGTTTCTCGCCCCATCTGCCCCTTTTTCATCTGGCGTATCGACTCCAGTAAATCGTTCTGGAATTGCTCCATTTCCTTATCCATGCTCTACCTCATGTTTCAACTTGGCGAGAAAACCAGCGGGCAAATTGTCGAACTTCACCTTGGCATAAGCGATCAGCAAGCAGATTCGGCCATCTTCCCCATTGAAATAGATAACACGCACACCGCCATGCTTGCCCGTGCCGGCACGGCCCCAGCGCACCTTACGGCAACCACCCGAGCCCGGAATCACATCACCCGACATGGATTTGCCGCAATCCAGTCGATAAAAGCGACGCGCTAGACATCCGACCAGATCGATGGCGCGTAGCGTATGAAGACTTCAGTTTCAGCAACGGTGTGCATGGCTTAGACAATACGGCAATGCCGTATTTAAACAGCCAGGAATTGACGACTTCAGACTTACGGCTGCCGTTGTCGGTGATGCTCATCGCTATGCGCTTGGCCAAACCGGATAATCCGCGGCTACGGCTAGTAGTCTGTCGGACTTTGGTCGTCAATAGTGAAAAGAGGCTTGGCGAGGCCTGTTTTGCTGGCTTCGCCGCTTCATAGTCGAACCATGGGGCAAGAAGCCGGCGAAAAATGGGTTGCGGTAGGGACGACAGTTACCTGTCGTCCCTACCGCACAGATCCGTACGTGCGGCATTACCGCATACGGTTTCTGCCTAAGGTCGTGACGCGAAGAAGCGTTCTTCCGGGCAGGGATGCAGGTTGCGCAAACTCGGCACATAGAGGCGAACCAGGCGTGTGTATCGTGGCCATGGGAGACGGTGGCGCTGGCTGCGGAAACCGTTCAGACGATGCAGATTGCCAGGCATCGCGTGGTAGTTCAGATAACCGCTCACCACCCGCCGCACCCATCGTCCAACTACCGGTACCGGCTCGTGACGCCGACGCCTCAAGGTTTGACGGATAGCGGCCTTGTTGCCGGCCACCGTACCGATTCATCCATTTAGCCAAAGCCGACATGGGTTCATGTGCGCAAGAGGAAAAGGGATCAAGGCCAGTTCACCGCCCATCGAATAACATGCGGCCTCCACCAACTCCATCACGCCTTACATGTCCTCACCAATTTCACTGGCTGCCGCCCCGCGTGGCTGGCGCGTATGGTGGATTGCGGCGCGGCCGCGCACGCTCAGCCTGGCCGCGATCCCGGTGCTGACCGGCAGTGCGCTGGCCTGGAGCGAGGGGGCGCCGCTGCTTTGGCTACCTGCCCTGGCCGCCTTGTGCAGCGCCATGTCGATCCAGGTTGGCGTCAATCTGCATAACGACGTGGCGGATTTTGCGGCGGGTAATGATCGGGCGGAGCGGGTTGGCCCGCCGAGAGTCACGGCGGCAGGTTGGGCGCGGCCCGAGGCGGTGCGACGCGCGGCGGCGGTAGCTTTTACCATTGCACTGGCGCTGGGGGCCTATCTGGTCGGCGTGGGCGGTTGGCCGATTCTGCTCGTCGGCATGGCCTCCCTGCTGGCTGGCTGGTCTTATTCCGGCGGGCCGCGCCCGGTTTCCCATACGCCCTTCGGTGAACTGTTCGTGTGGTTGTTTTTCGGTGTGGTCGCGGTCGCTGGCAGTCACTATCTGCAAAGCGGCAGGCTGGCGACTTCGGCGCTTGCGACTGGCGCGGCCCTGGGCATGTTGGCGGCGGCTGTGCTGCTGGTGAACAACATTCGCGACCGGATCGACGATTGCGCCGCCGGTCGTCGTACCTTGGCGGCTTTGCTTGGCCCTGTGCGTGCGCGACAGGTGTACGCAGCCATGGTCTTGGCCCCGTTTCTTCTGGCGCCTCTGTTGTCCGTCAGCGAACCCAAACGTCCCGGGGCTCTGCTGGCCCTGTTGGCACTACCGCTCTGTCTGAGCTTGAACCGTGCCCTGCGCCAGAGCGAAGGCGCGGCGTTGAACGCGGTGCTGGCGGATACCGCGCAAGCTTGTTTCGTCTTTGGTCTGCTGTTGAGTGTGGGGGTGTTGTTGTGAATCAACCTGTGATCGACATGCTGCTGCCCGCGGCGCTGGGTTTCATCATGCTATCTCTGGGCCTGAGTCTGACGCCACGCGATTTCCTGCGTGTTTTCGCACATCCCCGCGCGGTGCTGGTCGGTTTGTTCGGCCAGATTGTGCTGGTTCCGGTCCTGGCCTTTGCCATCGTCAATCTGGCTGGCTTGCCTGCCGACCTGGCTTTGGGGTTGATGATATTGGCGGCCTGCCCGGGGGGCGTCAGCTCCGGTTTGATCACCCACCTGGCCGGTGGAGAAACCGCTTTGTCGATCAGTCTCACCGCGCTTTCCAGCGTTGCGGCCGTGCTTAGCGTACCTTTGGTGATCGAGTTCGCGATGCGTCATTTCACCGGCGCCGGCGTTGCCGTGGAACTGCCGATGGCCAAGCTTGTGCGCGGTGTGTTTTTTCTCACCACGCTGCCAGTGGCCATGGGGATGTTGCTGCGCCATTTGCAGCCACTGCGAGTCGCCCGTTGGGAAGCGGGCGCCGCCAGGCTGGCCACCAGCTTGTTCGTGCTTATCGTGATCGCCACTTTTGTCAGTCAACACCAAGCGCTGAGCAGCCATCTGGCCAGTATCGGTCCAGTCGCCTTGGCACTGAATCTGAGCGTCATGGCGGGAGGCTTCGGTCTGGCCGCGCTGGCCGGTCTGAAGTGGCGTGACCGCATCGCCATCACCAGCGAATGCGGTTTGCAGAATGCCGCCCTGGGCATCTACATCGCCGCCAGTGTCCTGCATGCGCCTGGCATGACCATCGCCTCGGTGATTTATGCGTTGTTGATGAACCTCAGCGCGATTGCCTTCATCTTCCTCATGCGGCAGCGAGGAGCGGTCGCCCCCGTGATTTGAGCCCGCCATCGAGGGTCGGGGTTCGGCCATCCGACACGCATGGCCTGATCAATCCCGCGTTTCTCCAGCCTGTTCCTGTTCATCCAGCAATTCCGCCAGGCCGTACTGTTTGAGTTTGTTGCGCAGGGTCTGGCGGGTGATGCCGAGCAAACCCGCCGCCTTGGTCTTGTTGCCCTGGCAGTGTTCCATTACGCGCTGAATGTGGCGCTGCTCCATATCGGCCAGGGCGCGCACACCCATCGGCGCGAAGGCCACGACCTGGCCTTCCTCGATCCGCACGCCGCGCTGGTCATCCAGGATATTCGCCAGGGCCTGGCGCGGAATCGCCGCCGCCAAGGTTTCCACAGCGCGAATCCGGAAGATCAGCGAGGCCGCCGCCGATCCGGATCGGGCCAGGAAATGGCCGGCGCGGTCGAACAGACAAGCCGTGCCGCCATGAACCGCCGCCAGATGATTCTCTGCCGTCGTTGGGTCGCGCGATGGCTGTATGGCAGGCAGGGTTGTTGCGAAGCCAGGCGGGGAGCGATAATCGCGCCCGCCGCACGCACCCCCCTAAATGGAAAACTACCTGCTCATCCTCATCGCCACGGTGTTCGTGAACAACATCGTGATGTCCAAAATTTTGGGCCTGTGCCCATTCATGGGCGTGTCGCGCAAGCTGGAAACCGCGATCGGCATGGGCGCGGCCACCACCTTCGTGCTGACCCTGGCTTCCGGCGCCAGTTATCTGATCGACACCTACCTGCTCGGCCACGATCTCGCTTATCTGCGCACCTTGTCGTTCATCGTGGTGATCGCCGGCATCGTCGGCTTCACCGAAATGTTCATCAAGAAGACCTCGCCGGTGCTGTTCCGCGTGCTGGGCATCTACCTTCCATTAATTACCACCAACTGCGCGGTGCTCGGCATTCCGCTGCTGAATGTGCAAGAACAGCACAATTTCATGGAATCGCTGTTCTTCGGCCTGGGAGGCGCGCTCGGTTTCACCATGGTGCTGATCCTGTTCGCCGCGATGCGCGAGCGTCTGGAGGCGGCGGAGGTGCCGAAGCCGTTCAAGGGCGTCTCCATCGCCATGGTCACGGCCGGCCTGATGAGTCTGGCGTTCATGGGGTTCGCGGGGTTGATCAAGTGACCCTGCGTTGCCGCCTGCAACGCAGGGTCATCCCGGCGAAAGCCGGGATCCAGCACATGTTTCTGGATGCCGGCTTGCGCCGGCATGACGCCTGATGTTGTCCGCGATCCTGGTGATGGCGGGCATCGGCCTGGTGCTGGGCGGCGTGCTCGGCTGGGCGTCGATCAAATTCCGGGTGGAAGACGACCCTCTGGTGGAGAAGATCGACGCCGTCCTGCCGCAGACCCAGTGCGGCCAGTGCGGCTTTCCCGGTTGCAAACCCTACGCGGAAGCCATCGCCAAGGGCGAGGCGGACATCAACAAGTGTCCGCCGGGTGGCGAGGAAGGCGTCAAACATCTGGCGGAACTGCTCGGCGTCGAGCCGAAACCGCTGGGCGAGGGCCTGGCGACGAAGCCGAAATCCGTGGCGGTGATCGATGAAAACACCTGCATCGGCTGCACCCTGTGCATCCAGGCCTGCCCGGTGGATGCCATTGTCGGCGCCGCCAAGCAGATGCACGTCATCGTCGCCGACCAGTGCACCGGCTGCGAACTCTGTTTGCCCCCATGCCCGGTCGACTGCATCCATATGGAAGTCATCAAGGAAGATGTAGCCACCTGGAAATGGCGTTACCCGATCCACATGATCAAGCAAGTGGAATGAATCGCAAACTCTTCACCTTCAATGGCGGCGTCCACCCCGAAGGGCACAAGAATGCCTCCAACGCCACTTCAATCGCCAGCCTGCCGCTGTTGTCACGCTATGTGGTGCCGCTGCGGCAGCACATCGGCACGCCGGCGCGGGCGCTGGTACAAGTGGGCGATTTGGTGCTGCGCGGCCAGATGATCGGCGCGGCGGAAGGATATGTTTCCACCGCCATCCACGCGCCCACTTCCGGCCGCGTGCTGGCGGTGGAACCGCATGAGGTGCCGCATCCCTCCGGCCTGGCCGATCTGTGCGTGGTGATCGAGTCGGATGGACTCGATCAAGCGGTCGAATTCCAGCCCCTGGATTGGCGCAATCTTGATCCTTCCGCGCTGCGCAACCGCATTCGCGACCTGGGTCTGGCCGGCCTCGGCGGCGCGGTATTCCCCAGCTTCATCAAGCTGAATCCGGAAGGCGGCGGCATCGACACCCTGATTCTCAACGGCGCCGAGTGCGAGCCCTGGATCACCTGCGACGACCGTTTGATGCGAGAACGCGCGAGCGAAATCCTGCAAGGAGTGGCGGTCATGCGCCACATGCTGGGTGCCCGCGGGGTGCTGATCGGCATCGAGGACAACAAGCCGGAAGCCATCGCCGCCATGCGGGCGGCCGCCGGAGGCGATGCGGAAGTGATCGCCGTGCCCACCCTGTACCCGACCGGCGGCGGCAAGCAGCTCACTTATATCCTCACCGGCCGCGAAACACCCACCGGCGGCCGTTCCACCGATGTCGGCGTGCAGGTATTCAACATCGGCACCGCCTATGCCCTTTACCGCGCCGTGGCCCTGGGCGAGCCGATGCTGTCGCGGGTGGTCACCGTGACCGGCCACGTCGCCACGCCCGGCAATTACGAAGCGCGCCTGGGCACACCGGTGGCGGATCTGTTGCAGGCGGCGGGCGGCGCCCTGCCCGGCTCGGTCGGCAAACTGGTGGGCGGCCCGATGATGGGTTTCGATCTGGAAGATAACGCGGCGCCCTTGACCAAGGCGGTGAACTGCATCATCGTCAAACACCCCGACCTGTTTCCGGCCAAGCCCTCCGCCCTGCCCTGCATCCGCTGCGGCGCCTGCGCGCGTGCCTGTCCTGCCGATCTGCAACCGTTCGAGATGTACTGGTTCGCGCGCGCCAAGGACTTCGGCAAGGCGCAGAGTTACGATCTGTTTGACTGCATCGAGTGCGGCTGCTGTTCCTTCGTTTGCCCCAGCCACATCCCGCTGGTGGATTTTTTCCGCTTCGCCAAGAGCGAAATCTGGGAGCGCGAGCGCCACAAACACGATGCCGATCAGGCCCGTGCCCGCCATGAGTTCAAGGAATTCCGCCTGGAGCGGGATAAGAAGGAGAAAGCGGAAAAACTCGCCGCCAAGGTCGCCGAAAACAAGGCCAGGGATGCCGCCACGGCGGCTGGCATCGCGGAAACCGCCGCCGACCCGGAAGCCGAACGCAAGAAAGCCATTCTGCAAGCCGCCCTGGAGCGCGCGAAAAAAGCCAAGGAAGGCATTGCGCCGCGGAACACCGAGAACCTGCCACCGACGGTGGAACAACAGATCGCGGAGATCGAGGCGCGCCGCACCGGCGCCGAGAGCCCACAAGCTGGCAACACGAAACCGGAATCATGAACGGCTCCCCCTACATCCTGAGCGAAAACAACTCCGTCACCGTGGTGATGCTGAAGGTGCTGGCCGCGCTGATTCCCGGCGTGATCGCCCATGTCTGGTTCTTCGGCCCCGGCATCGTGGTCAGCCTGTTGCTGTGCAGCGCCTTCGCCATCGGCTTCGAGACGTTTGTCCTGCTGATGCGCGGCATGCCCCTGAAGCCTTTCCTGACTGACGGCTCGGTGCTGGTCACCGCCTGCCTGCTGGCCCTGGCCCTGCCC
Source organism: uncultured Thiobacillus sp. (assembly GCA_964542455.1). Lineage (GTDB taxonomy): Bacteria > Pseudomonadota > Gammaproteobacteria > Burkholderiales > Thiobacillaceae > PFJX01. The sequence continues at coordinate 159,655 of CAZIUC010000002.1, forward strand.
ACTCTGGCACCCTGGTGGCTGTACCTGGTCGGCGTGTTCTTCGCTGTGGTGGTGGCCAAACACCTCTACGGCGGCCTGGGACAGAATCTGTTCAACCCGGCGATGGTGGGTTATGCCGTGCTGATCGTCAGTTTCCCGGTCTACATGACGCAATGGGCCGCGCCCATCGGCGTCGCCCACGCCATCCCGAATCTGTGGGAAGCCTTCGATCTGGTATTCGCCGGCGCCGGTTCGATCAGCCCCGATGCCTATACCTCCGCCACCGTGCTGGACACCTGGAAGACCCAGGCACGCCTGGGCAAGGACGCCGCCGACATCCTGGGCCAGCCCATCTTCGGCTGGGCCGGCGGGCGCGGGCAGGAAATCGTCGCCTCGATGTACCTGGCCGGTGGGCTGCTGCTGGTCGCCAACCGCCTCACCACATGGCATACCCCCTTCGCCTTCCTGTCGGGCATGGCGATCACCGCCGGCGCGCTGCATCTGCTCGACCCGTCGCACCATGCCGACCCGCTGTTCCACCTGCTTTCCGGCGGCGCCATGCTGGGCGCCTTCTTCATCGCCACCGACCCGGTCACCGCCGCCAGCACACCGCTGGGCAAATTGATCTACGCCAGCCTGGCCGGCTTCCTGACGGTCATCATCCGCACCTTTGGCGGCTATCCCGATGGCGTCGCCTTCGCCATCCTGCTGATGAACGTGGCCGTGCCGTTCATCGACGCCTACACGCAACCCCGCGTGTTCGGCCACAAACGCGGCGGCAAGCGGGGGCAGGCATGAGGACCCGGCCATGACTCCGGCGATCCGCGAAACGCTCTCCACCGCGCTGACCCTGCTGGTATTTTCCGTGGTCGGCGCCGGCCTGCTGTCCGGCGCCTTTACCCTCACCCGTCCGGCCATCGAAGCCAGCGAACTGGCGGAAAAACTGGCCCTGATTTCGCAAACCCTGCCGCCCGGCAGTTTCGACAACGATCTGGTTGGTGAAGCCCGCCCCCTGCCGGTCGACGCGTTGCTCGGCCTGAAACGGCCGGGTCTGGCCTATGTCGCGCGGAAAGCGGGCAAGGCGACCGCGGTGGTGCTGGAAGCCGCCGCCCCCGACGGCTATGCCGGCGAAATCCGCCTGCTGGTGGGCATCCACGCCGATGGCCGCATCGCCGGCGTGCGCGTCACCGCGCACCGGGAAACGCCCGGCCTGGGCGACTACATCGAAATCGCCAAGAACCGATGGATCACCCAGTTCGATGGCCACAGCCTCGCCGACACCCCGGCAGAGCAATGGAAAGTGCGCAAGGACGGCGGCCGCTTCGACTCCATGGCTGGCGCCACCATCACCCCGCGCGCCGTGGTCAAGGCCACGCACAAGGCACTCCAGTACTTCGCCGCGCACCGAGGCGAACTTCTTGGAGGCCAGCCATGAACCAGGACGTAGGATGCGGTGAGGTAACGAACCGCATCACCCACGCCACCGATGACGATGCGGTTTGCTTCGCTCTGATGAAGCCCCTACCCTTCGGTAACCACATCCTGCGTGGAGGAGCACCATGATGTTCAGCCAGGAAACCCGCGACATCATCTACAACGGCCTGTGGAAGCAGAATCCCGGCATCATCCAGTTGCTTGGCCTCTGCCCCCTGCTGGCGATCAGCAGCAACGTGGTCAACGCTCTCTCCCTGGGCCTCGCCACCACCCTGGTGATGGCGGTGGCCAGCGGTTCGGTGGCGGTGATCCGCAACGTCATCCCACATGAAATCCGCATCCCGGCCTTCGTGCTCATCATCGCCGCGCTGGTCACTGTAGTGCAGTTGGCCATGCACGCCTGGGTGCATGCCCTGTATGTGGTACTGGGCGTATTCCTGCCCCTCATCACCACCAACTGCATCGTCCTGGCACGAGTCGAAGCCTTCGCCTCGAAGCGTTCCACCGGCCACTCCATGCTCGACGCCACCGCGATGGGCCTCGGCCTCACCGGCGTGCTGGTGACCCTGGGCGCGATGCGCGAGATCGTCGGCAAGGGCACCCTGTTTTCCGGTATCGACCTGGCACTGGGACCGATGGCAAAGGGCTGGGTCATCCCCGTGATACCTGATTACCACGGCCTTCTTATCGCCATCCTCCCTCCCGGCGCCTTCATCGGCCTGGGCCTGCTCATCGCCCTGCGCAACGTGTTGCAGGAACGGGAAACCCGATAGCCTTCCCGGCCTGGCAGCCTGTCGGGAGCGAAACACGGTTTCAGCGAAAACCAACGACACGAGAAGGAGCACGGGGGGGCTTGACCGCGCCTGTAGAATCGCACCCTCCTTTGATTGCCTGTAACGCCCCATGTCCGATTCTCTTGCCGGCCAGTTGGCCGCCGCGCTTGATGCGCGGGCCGATCTGCTGACTCGCCTGCACGGCGAGCAAACCGATGCTTACCGCCTGTTCCACGGCAGCGTGGAGGGGGTATCCGGCCTGACGGTGGATCGGTATGGTGACCTGCTGCTGGTGCAAAGTTTTCACCACAGTCTGGCCCCGGACGACCTGGCCGCGCTGGAAGCTTTTTATGGCGACGCCCTGCCGGGTCTGATTCCGATCTACAACGACCGCAGCCAGCCCAATTCGCGCATCCGCAATCCGCTCACGCCCGGGCAGAAGGTCGCGGCCCATCTGCCGCGCCAGTGCAGCGAATTGGGCGTGAACTACCGCATCCAGGCTCGACATGAGGGCCAGGACCCGTGGCTGTTCCTCGACCTGCGCGCCGGGCGGCGGCGGGTGATGGCTGAGGTGGCGGGCAAGTCGCTGCTCAATCTGTTCGCCTATACCTGCGGGGTCGGCATCGCCGCCGCCAAGGCCGGGGCGCGTCTTGTGGTGAACGTGGATTTTGCCGAGTCGAGCCTGCGGGTGGGCAAGGAAAGCGCCCACCTGAACGAGCTGTCGACCCGGCCGCGCAGGGTGCACAGCGATGTCTTTCCCGCCCTGCGCCAATACGCCGGCCTGGGCCAGGCGCAAATGGTGCGCGGCAAGCGCCTGCCGCCGTTCCCGAAACTGGAACCACATCAGTTCGACATGGTGTTCCTCGACCCGCCCCGCTACGCCAAGAGCCCGTTCGGCGTGGTGGACCTGGTCAACGACTATCCCGCCCTATTCAAGCCGGCGCTGCTGGCCACGACCGAAGGCGGCATGCTGATCTGCACCAACAATGTGGCGGAAGTGGAGCCGGATGCCTGGCTCGACCAGTTACGTCGCAGCGCCATCAAAGCCGGTCGCCAGATTCATGAGGCGGAGTGGATCGCGCCGGAGGCGGATTTCCCCAGCCCGGACGGCAAGCCGCCGCTGAAAATCGTGGCGCTACGGGTTTGATCGTTTACCGTTGAACACACCGCGCGGAGGGCGCCCATGAAAATCCCGAAAAGACTGCAACCGCTACTCGAAGACGGCCTGATCGACGACGTGATCCGCCAGCTCATGAGCGGCAAGGAGGCGATGGTCTTCGTCGTCCGTTGCGGCGAGGAGGTGCGTTGCGCCAAGGTTTACAAAGAGGCGAACAAACGCGCCTTCCGCCAGAGTGTCGATTACACGGAAAACCGCAAGGTGAAGAACAGTCGCCAGGCGCGCGCCATGGCGAAAGGCACGCGCTTTGGCCGGGAAGCCCAGGAGGAAGCCTGGCAAAGCGCCGAGGTCGACGCCTTGTATCGCCTGGCCAGAGCTGGCGTGCGCGTGCCCAAGCCTTACAACTTCCATGCCGGCGTGTTGCTGATGGAGCTGGTCGCCGACGCCGACGGCAACGCGGCGCCGCGACTGAATGATCTGACCTTCACACCCGAAGAAGCGCGCACACATTTCCAGACGCTGCTCAAGCAAGTCGTGCTGATGCTGAGCGCCGGCATCATCCACGGCGACCTGTCGGAATACAACATTTTGGTCGGCGAAGATGGCCCGGTCATCATCGACCTGCCGCAAGCCGTGGATGCCGCCGGAAACAACCACGCCCGCGCCATGCTGGAACGCGATGTCGCCAACCTGGCCGGCTATTTCGGCCGTTTCGCGCCGGAATTGCTGACCACGCGCTACGGCAAGGAAATCTGGGCGTTATACGAACACGGCGACCTGCAACCAGACACGCTACTCACCGGCCATTTCGCGGAGAGCACGAAACCGGTGGACCTGCACAGCGTAATCAGGGAAATCGACGATGCCCTCGTTGAAGAACGGGAGCGACAGTTGCGCTTGCGGGAGGCGGAATAGCTCGGCCGGGGTCAGGGAAGCCACCCTCCTCACCTCGCCTGTGGACTGGCGTCAGAAAGCAAAAAAGCCAGTAGTTAGCTGGCTTTTTTGCTTTCTGACTTTTTCAAGTCTTAAAAAATATTGGTCGGGGCGAGAAGACTCGAACTTCCGACCCCCTGCACCCCATGCAGGTGCGCTACCAGGCTGCGCTACGCCCCGACGACAAGCGGCGCATTATAGGGGTATTGGTGGGGGCGGTAAACAGAGGAACACCGGCTATTACGGTTTTTTTCAGCCATGCGGCAGTGCTGGCAAGATGAAGGCCATCACGCTGGTAGCGGTAGTCTTTCCATGAGGTAGCACAGGCAATCCTGGCGGATGACGCGGGCATCGCGGGTGAGCATGGCGGGCATCAGCGACCGACGTAGGCGGATATGCCCGTCGCTGCAATCGAAGACCTGGTCGCCCATCTCCTTGCCTGCATCGTCCAGCGCCTGAAGACAGAGGTCGCGCCTCCCGTGGATACGACCGAATTGGGCACCGGGCTGGAGTTCCCGGAAATTCAGATGATCGAGGTCGGGGGCGAATTCGATATCGCAGCTCGCGTCGGAAAAGCCGAAACGTACGTCTTCCGGCACCTTGACCGTGGCTATCGTATGAAACAGATCGATATCCTGCGGCTGGACCGAATGCGCGGGGAACTCCGAAAGATGCAGACAGGCATCCATGTAAGAGGCGGCGTGCTCCACGCCTTGCGGCGTTCCGGGCTTGCCGCATTCCAGGGTAACGGCGGGGCAAAGCTCGGCGAAGGCGGCGGACTGCACGCCGCGCGGATAGGTGAAGTAGACGACGGTGCGCGAAAACAGGGTAGCCAGATGCAGCCAGGCGGGTTTCAGGCGGTTGACGCAGCCGTAATGGGGATTGAGTCCGGTGTTGTTGTGGATGTCGATGCTGGCGAACACATTGCGCGTGCGCATCGCTTCAACCACCTGGCTGGCCATGGCGTATTCGGGCCTGTCCGAAGCGTCGCCGCCAGGCCAGATGCGGTTGTAGTCGGGTTGTCCGTCGAGCACCCGCAGGCCGTGGCGCGCGGCTGCGATGTTGCCGATGAACAGGGAGAGCGCGCGCGGCAAACCGGAGCGGGCATATTTCCGCAGCACTTCCCGCGCCGCCAGCCAGCCGGTTTCTTCGTTTCCATGCAGCAGGACGGAAACAAACAGGGGCGCCGGGCGGCGACCGGGCAGGTGAATCAGAGAGGGACCGGACAGGATTTCATGCAGACGATCGGCACCAAGTTCGAGCAGGCCATCGGGAAGTTGCTCGTATACCTTCAACATCACACGCTCCATTCATGTACCGGCGCGCCGGAACGCTGGTTTTCCAGGTAGTCGGCCAACATCTCGGCAACGGCTGCCTCGCTTGCCTCGCCACCCTGTTTGTCCAGGTGGGCCAGTTGCCACGCCGCACCAGTCTGGCCGCTACGTATGCGCGCTTCGACAACGCCAAGATAACGCTCGATCTCGGCCGTCTCCAGGCCGAAATCGAAGAGCCCTTGTTGCGCCAGGGGCAAACCGATGCGCAGCCAGAAATCCTTGGCCGAATAGTGTTCGCCATCCAGCCAGAGCAGGTTGGCAGCCAGGCCATCGCGGGCGGCGGCATAGAAATTGGCGCGGGCTGCGGTGAAGGGCAGGCGGGCTTCCGGCGTCACAGGCGCTTCAGCCAGTGCCCGACTCAGGCCGAAATGGCAGGCGCAGTTGGCGACCATGTCCGGCAGCGTCGGCCCGCTCGGAAAGATGCGCTGTTCCAGTCGCACATGCGCCTGGCCAGCCTCGTCGAAGCCGACCAGCGGCCGCACCCAGCGCCAGATGGAACCATTCTGCTGGCGCAAGTGCGGATAGCGTTCGGCCGGCTCTTCCAGAGGCATGGGCAGGAGGACGGGAAACAGATCCAGGTTCTCGCGGAACAATTCCAGCAAGCTGTCGCGGACATAGCCCTGGCCGAAACCGACCCGGCGCACGCCGGCATCGGCGAGCCCGCCATAGCCGCCCAATTCCACGGACTGTTCAAACAAGGGGATGCGGGTCTCTTGCCAGAGCCGTTTTCCGAAGAGCAGGGGGGAATTGCCGCTTGCGGCCATCAGCGGCGCGCAGGCGATGAGCGCGGCATTGTAGTAGCGCGCGGCGCGCGCGAACGGGACTTGCAGGTGAATCTGGAACGACGTGGTCGCCGCTTCCAGCATCACATCCGGCAGATGGCTTTCCAGGCTTTCCTCGCCCTGGATGTGTATGTGCAGCGGGGCGCCCTGGCGCTGCTTGAGTACCTGCTCGTTGAGCACACGGTAGCGTTTCATGGCCGACATATTGGCCAGGGTCAGGTCACCAGCGCGGATATTGGGCAGGATGCCGATCATGACCAGCGTGGCATCCATGCCGTGCGCCGTTGCCTGGCATTTGTTCCAGGTGCGGGTGAGTCCTTGTTCGAGCGCGTTCAACACTCCAGAACCCATCGGCGCGGGTGGGCCGTTCAGCTCGATATTGAAGCGGGATAGTTCGGGCACCACCAGGTGGTCGTCCAGGCGCTCCAGCAAGGTGGTGTTGACAGGGTTGGGGAAGCCTGCGTGGTCGAGCAACCAGGCTTCCAGCTCGAAACCGATGATAAATCGTGGATCGGAAAAGCGGCCAGCCGCGGTGTCGCGTGCCAGCGCATCGGTTTCGTCCTTGAGTTGGCCATGAAAGCGCTGGAAATCGGCCGCGCTGAAGTGGGAGCGTGCGATTTCCTGGCCCATGGCGCGCGGATGTCAGTGGCCGGTGAGCATCTCAGCGGCGCAGCAGTTCGATGATCTCGGACAGCTCGCGTTTGATGGCGCCTAAATCCACGCTCTCGCGGGGTTCCGGGGCGTCACCGACCACGATGACTTCAGCCTCTTCCTCGTTACCCAGGCGATTGCGCGCGCCACTGATGGTGAAGCCCTGCTCGTAGAGCAATTCGCGAATATGGCGAATCAGCATGACTTCGTGGTGCTGGTAATAGCGCCGATTGCCGCGCCGCTTGACCGGCTTCAACTGGCTGAACTCCTGCTCCCAGTAGCGCAGGACATGCGGCTTGACGCCGCACAACTCGCTTACCTCGCCGATGGTGAAGTAGCGCTTAGATGGGATGGGCGGCAGTTCAGAACTGGGCAGATGTTCCGACATGGGCCGCGGCCTCCTCCACCATCGCTTTCAGCTTCTGGCTGGCGTGAAAAGTCACCACACGCCGAGCCGTGATCGGCATTTCTTCGCCGGTCTTGGGATTGCGCCCTGGGCGCTGCGGCTTTTCGCGCAACTGGAAGTTGCCGAAGCCGGAAAGTTTGACGCTGTCACCCTTCTCCAGGGCGGTACGGACTTCCTCGAAGAAGGTTTCCACCATTTCCTTGGCCTCGCGTTTATTGAGGCCGACTTTTTCGAACAGCAGGTTGGCAAGTTCAGCTTTTGTGAGGGTCATGCGGGTTGTCTCCGTCACCTGCGCAGGCTGGCATTGAATTGATTACTCAAGATGCCGACGACTTCCTGCACGGCCGATTCGATCTCGGATTCTGTAAGCGTTTTCTGAGTATGTTGTAACAACATCTTGAAAGCAAGGCTCTTTTTGCCTTGCTCGACACCCTGCCCCTGGTATACGTCGAACAAGGAAAAATCTGAAACCAGGGCCGGCATGGCGGCGCGAACAGTTTTCAACATGGCCGCGAGCGGCTGTGTTTCGTCCACTACGACGGCGATATCGCGGCGCACCGCCGGCAGACGCGGCACGCCTTGATAGCGCGGCGCCTCGCCCGAGAGCAACGCGGAAAGGTCCAGTTCAAACAGGACCGGCGCCTTGGCGAGGCCGTGGCTTAGTGCCAGACGCGGATGCAGGGTGCCGAGCCAGCCGACCGCCACACCTTCGAGACTGATGCGCGCACACTGGCCGGGGTGTAGAGCGGGGTGTTCGGCGGGCGTGAAAGCCACCGGCTGCGGGTGCGCCAGGGCTTCGACATCGGCCTTGATATCGAAAAAATCGACGCCACGAGTCGGCTCGCCCCATTGCTCGGCGTGCGCGGCGCCATAGGCCAGGCCGGCTGCATGGCGGGGTTGCGCGTCGGCCTCGGCGCTGAGGAAAGCACGGCCGATTTCGAACAGGCGCAGACGCTCCTGGCCGTGGTTGAGGTTGTGCTTGAGCGCCTGCATGAGGCCGCCCATAAGGCTGCCGCGCATCACCCCCATCTGGCTGGCGATGGGGTTGAGCAGGGGCAGCGTTGTACCGGAGGCGCGGAAGTCCCGGTCCAGCTCTTCGGAAATGAAGCTGTAGGTGATGATTTCCTGGTAACCCCTGGCCACCATGAGTTTTTTCAGATCGAGCGGAGAACGCTTGCCCTCCTCCGCCGGCAATAGGCTGGCCTGGCCGCGCGGCGCCACCACGGGAATCGCGTCGTAGCCGTGGACACGGGCGATTTCCTCAATCAGATCGACTTCGCCGGTGATGTCGAAACGGTGGCTGGGCGCCGTGACAGTCCAGGTCTCGCCTTCACCCGCGACGCGCAAATCCAGGCGTTGCAGGATGTCGCGCATGGTGGCATCGGCCAGGTCAAAACCAAGCAGACGGCGCACCCGTGCCGGACGGAAGGCGATGGGCGCGCGCGCCGCCACGCCGGGGCCGGCCTCGCTGATCGGGCCGCACTCGCCGCCGCAGATGTCCAGAATCAAACGGGTGGCGCGCTCCATCGCCAGGCGCGGCAGTTCGGGATCGACACCGCGCTCGAAACGGTGCGAGGAATCGGTGGAGAGGCCGTGGCGGCGAGCGCGGCCGGCGATGGCGTCGGGATCGAAATGCGCGGCTTCCAGGAAGATGTCCGTGCTGGACTCGGACACCGCGCTGGAAGCGCCGCCCATGATGCCGGCCAGGGCCAGCGCGCCGGAGTCATCGGCGATGACCAGAATGTCTTCCGACAAAGTGATGCTCTGCTCGTTGAGCAGCGCGAGCGGCTCCCCCGCCCTTCCCATGCGCACCTGGATACCGCCTCGCAGCCTGGCGAGATCGAAGCCGTGCATGGGTTGGCCCAGTTCCAGCAGCACGTAATTGGTCACGTCCACCACCGGATGAATGGCGCGCAGGCCGGAGCGTTCCAGTCGCTCGACCATCCAGGCGGGACTCACGGCGCCGGCATCGATGCCGCGTATCACGCGACCGCAATAGCGCGGGCAGGCGGCCTCGGCGGCGATACCAACCGGGTAAGTGGCGTCGCTGGCGGCGGCGACCGGCGCGCAATCCACCGGGGTAAAAGGCACTGCCGCCAGCGCCGCCACTTCGCGGGCGATACCTGCCAACGATAGGCAATCGCCCCGGTTGGGGGTGAGTTTGAGGGTGATCAGGTGGTCATCCAGGTTCAGCCATTGCCGTAACGATTGGCCGACCGGCGCGTCGGCGGGCAATTCCATGATGCCGGCGGCGTCGCCGGGGATGCCTAGTTCCTTGCTGGAACAGAGCATGCCGAATGATGCCACGTCACGCACCTTGGCCTGCTTGATCTGGAAATCACCCGGAAGCACCGCGCCGACCAGAGCGCAGGCGGTCTTCAGCCCGGCGCGGGCATTGGGCGCGCCACAGACGATGGTCAATGGTTGCGCCTCACCGACATTCACCTGGCAGACCTGGAGACGGTCGGCGTTGGGGTGTTTTTCGGCGCTGAGGATTTCCGCGACCACGACCTGATCGAACGCGGGCGCGACGGGCTCGAGTGCTTCCACTTCCAGGCCGGCCATGGTCAGCAGATGGCCGAGTTCCTGGGTGTTCAGGGCGGGATTGACGAGGCTACGCAGCCAGGCTTCGGAGAATTGCATGGTGTCAGGCGAATTGTTTGAGGAAACGCACGTCGTTCTCGAAGAACAAGCGGAGGTCGTCGACGCCATAGCGCAGCATGGCCAGGCGCTCGACGCCAAGGCCGAAGGCGAAGCCCTGATAGCGTTCGCCATCGATGCCGACATGGCCGAATACGTTGGGATGCACCATGCCGCAGCCGAGCACTTCCAGCCAGCCGGTATGCGAGCAGACGCGGCAGCCGGCGCCGTTGCAAATCACGCAACCGATGTCCATTTCCGCCGAGGGCTCGGTGAACGGGAAGAAGGAAGGACGAAAGCGCACCGCCAGGTTGTCGCGTTCGAAGAAGCGCGCCATGAAGTCGGCCAATATCCCTTTGAGGTCGGCGAACGAGACCGACTCGTCCACCCAGAGACCTTCCACCTGATGAAACATGGGGGTGTGGGTTACGTCGGAGTCGCAGCGGTAGACACGGCCCGGCGCGATGATGCGGATCGGCGGCTGCTGGTTCTGCATGTAATGCACCTGCACCGGCGAGGTGTGGGTGCGCAGCAGATTGCCGCCTTCCAGATAGAAGGTGTCGTGCATCGCACGCGCCGGATGGTTTTCCGGAATGTTGAGCGCGGTGAAATTGTAGAAGTCGGTCTCGATTTCCGGGCCGTCTGCCACCTCGAAACCGATCGAGGCGAACAACGCTTCGATACGCGCCATGGTGCGGGTGACCGGGTGCAGGCCGGCGACGGCGACGCCGCGTCCGGGCAACGTCACATCGATGGATTCGGCGGTTAGTTGCCGCTCCAGCTCAGCGCTCTGGATGGCGTCGCGGCGCGCGCGCAAGAGGGTTTCGACCTGATCCTTGACCTGATTGATGCGGGCGCCGGCAGCCTTGCGTTCCTCGGCGGACAGTGCACCCAAGGTTTTCATCCGCGCGGTAATGGCGCCGCTTTTGCCCAGGTAACGGGCTTTGACCTGGTCGAGGATGGGCAAGCTACCGGCGGCGGCGAACTCCCGCTCGGCATCTACAAGAATTTCGTCGAGATTCATGCGCGAACCACTTGATAAAAAAGAAAAAGGGAGGCCTTTTCAGGCCTCCCCTCATTCTGGGGACAAAATAACTTACGCCCCCAGGCTGGCCTTGGCCTGCTCGGCAATCTTGGCAAACGCCGGCTGGTCGAAAACAGCCATGTCGGCGAGAACCTTGCGGTCGATCTCGATCGCGGCTTTCTTCAGACCGTGCATGAACACACTGTAATTCATGTCCATTCCGAGACTACGCACGGCGGCGTTGATCCGGGCAACCCACAAGGCGCGGAACTGGCGCTTTTTCTGACGACGGTCACGGTAGGCATATTGACCGGCCTTCATCACTGCTTCGTTGGCGACGCGGAATACGTTCTTGCGGCGGCCGCGGTAGCCTTTGGCGGCTTCCAGGACCTTCTTGTGACTGGCGTGTGCGGTTACACCACGTTTGACTCTTGGCATGCTCTATCTCCTTACGCGTAGGGCAACATGGCGCGAACGTGACCAACGTCCGAGGCATTGACATCGGACATGCCACGCAATTGACGCTTACGCTTGGTGGTTTTCTTGGTCAGGATGTGGCGCATATAGGCGGACGAGCGCTTGAGAGTGCCGTTGCCCCGCACGCGGAAACGCTTGGCGGCCCCGCTCTTGGACTTCATTTTGGGCATGATTGCTCCATTTATTCGATGCCATCTGGCGGCCCCCACCGGGAGCACTTGAACAGCCGAACAGCACTTGTCGGTACAGTGGATTTACGAGGCCCGTACCCGCCTCGTTACAACAAAATCACTTCTTCTTGGGAGACAGCACCATAACCATCTGGCGCCCTTCCATCTTGGGAAACTGCTCGACCACGGCATGCTCGGTCAGGTCGGCTTCCACACGCTTGAGCAAATCAAGACCGAACTCCTGGTGGGCCATTTCACGACCTCGGAAACGCAGCGTGACCTTGGCTTTGTCGCCCTCGCCGAGGAAGCGAATCAGGTTGCGCAGCTTGACCTGATAGTCGTTGTCGTCGGTTGCCGGACGAAACTTCACTTCCTTGATCTGTACCTGCTTCTGCTTGAGCTTGGCCTCATGCTGCTTCTTGCTTTCCTGGTACTTGAATTTGCCGTAATCCATGATTCGGCAAACCGGAGGCTGCGCTTGCGGCGCGATCTCCACCAGATCCAGCTCGGCCGTTTCGGCCATTGCCAACGCTTCACGCAGACTGACGATACCCAGCTGCTCGCTCTCCACACCCACCAATCGGATCGGCGACACATCAATTTCGCCGTTGATCCGGGGTTCTTTGTCCTGTGCTATTTCAAGCCCCTTTAAAAAAGCGAGGAGCCGATCAGTTGCATCGGCTCCTCAGGTTATTCACTCACACCATTCACACATCTGTGCGCAGCTTGCCGAGGAAGGATTCCAGATCCATCTGACCGAGATCCTCACCACCGCGTTTACGTACCGCCACCTTGTTTTCCTGGCGTTCTTTATCGCCAACGATGATCTGGTAGGGGACGCGCTGCATGGAGTGCTCGCGGATTTTATAGGTGATCTTCTCGTTTCTCAAGTCGGAAACCGCACGGACGCCTTGTTTTTTAAGGTTTTGCACGATTTCAGCGGCATATTCCGCCTGGTTGTCGGTGATGTTCATGACCACCACCTGCACCGGAGAGAGCCATACCGGGAAGTTGCCGGCGTAATGCTCGATCAGGATGCCGATGAAACGCTCCATCGAACCGAGAATCGCGCGATGCAACATCACCGGCGGCTTGCGCGTGTTGTCTTCGTCGACAAACTCGGCGCCCAGGCGTACCGGCAGGTTGAAGTCGAGCTGGATGGTGCCGACCTGCCACAGGCGTCCGATCGAATCCTTCAGCGTGAATTCGATCTTGGGTCCGTAGAAGGCGCCCTCACCCGGTTGCAGGTCGAAAGCCAGGCCATTCTGCTCCAGGGCCGCGGCCAGAGCGGCCTCCGCCTTGTCCCAGGATTCGTCGGAACCGACGCGCTTGTCCGGGCGGGTGGAAAGTTTCACCAGCACATCGCTGAAGCCGAAATCGGCATACACCGCTTGCAGCATCTTGATGAAATCCGACACCTCAGGCTGGATCTGGCCTTCGGTACAGAAGATGTGAGCGTCGTCCTGGGTAAAGGCGCGCACCCGCATCAAACCATGCAGCGCGCCGGAAGGCTCGTTGCGATGGCAGGAGCCGAACTCGGCCAGGCGCAGCGGCAGATCGCGATAGGAATGCAGACCGTGGTTGAAAATCTGCACACTGCCCGGGCAGTTCATCGGCTTCACCGCGTAATCACGGTTTTCCGAGGCGGTGGTGAACATCTGCTCCCGATAGTTTTCCCAGTGGCCGGATTTCTCCCACAGCGATTTGTCCATGATCGTCGGGGTCTTCACTTCCTGGTAGCCGTGCTCGATAAATTTGCGGCGCATGTACTGCTCGATTTCCTGCCACATCACCCAGCCATGCGGATGCCAGAACACCATGCCGGGCGATTCCTCTTGCAGATGGAACAGGTCGAGTTGCTTGCCCAGGCGGCGATGATCGCGTTTCTCCGCTTCTTCCAGACGGTGCAGGTAGGCGGCCAAATCGTCCTTGTGGCCCCAGGCGGTACCATAAACGCGCTGCAACATCTCGTTCCTGGAGTCGCCACGCCAGTAAGCGCCGGCCAACTTCATCAACTTGAATACCTTGAGCTTGCCGGTGGACGGCACGTGCGGGCCGCGGCAGAGGTCGACGAAATCACCCTCGCGGTACAGGGAAATGGTCTGCCCGGCGGGTATCGAAGAAATGATCTCGGCCTTGTAGTGCTCGCCGATGGACTTGAAAAAAGCCACCGCCACGTCACGATCCCATTCCTCGCGCGTCACCGGAATGTCTTTCTTGGCGATCTCGCCCATGCGCTTCTCTATTGCCGCCAGATCTTCCAGGGTGAAGGGGCGCTTATAGGAGAAGTCGTAATAAAAACCGTCCTCGATCACCGGGCCGATGGTCACCTGGGCATCCGGGAACAACTCCTTCACCGCGAAGGCCAGCAGGTGCGCGGTGGAATGGCGGATCAGGTCGACGCCGTCGGCATCCTTGTCGGTGACGATGGCGAGATTGACGTCCCTGTCGATACGGTACGAGGTATCGACCAGTTGACCGTCCACCTTGCCGGCCAGCGCCGCGCGCGCCAGGCCGGCGCCGATACTGGCGGCCACCTCGGCCACCGTCACGGGCGCGTCGAAAACACGTTCGGAACCATCGGGAAGACGAATCACAGGCATATCAGCCACCTTCGGAAACGAAAAAAGCCCTCGAAGGGGCTTTCTTCAAAGCCCCCCCTGGAGAGGGCTTCTGCTGTGTTGGTAGGCGCGATTGGACTCGAACCAACGACCCCCACCATGTCAAGGTGGTGCTCTAACCAGCTGAGCTACGCGCCTAAGGTCGGGGCGCATTCTAGTAGGGAAGATGTTCTGGAAGCAACACACTTACGGGATTTCTTTTTCAGTGAGCCGGCTGTTGGAGAGGGTTTCTTTTCGCCACAAACTGCAGACTAGTCGCCTCTTCGGCGGTCACAATCCAGTTCAATTTATCCTCAGACACCTTGGCCTTGCCAAACACCACTTTGGGATGGCCGTAAGAGCACTTGGGTAATATCCATGCCTGATCTTTCAGCGATACAGGATGGTCGGCCTTGAAACTATGTAGGCCACTCCTGTCTTCTGTCACTTGCCATGACACCTGATCCCGGTTGGTCATGAATTTGGCCAACTCTGTCATCGTATACCATTCAAAAGATCCGCTATTCATATAGGCATCCGCTCGATCCAGCAAAGCCTTCATAATATCGGCGTATCTGACCGCGCCTGCTGGATGGGCGTAGATCAGACGGCTGGTATGATTGTGTACCACGAAATCCATTAGTGCGTCATACCAATGCGTGACCTCCGCATTGGGGACGCCATACCTTGAAAACTCTTCGAACGTTGCATACTGACCCAATGGGCTAACAGGAAACGCCCACATGCTGCGACTCACAGGTTTACCATCTCGATAAGCTCGAGTCGGGCCCATACCTGTGTGACCGGATGAGTAATAGCCCAGAATGCCATAACGCTGTAGCCACTCCATAGCCCAGAGTGGATTATTCCCGAGTGGCGCGGAATACTCTGTTGCTTTGTGCCCGAGAACGCCATCAATCGCTTCATGATTAAGAACTAGGTATTTCTCGAATTCAGCGCCCTTTCCTTCAACACCATTTAGCCCATAATAATTATGAATCCAGCCGCCATGGCTGGCCACCTGATGGCCCTTCTTAGCAAAGTAGCGTAACCACTCCTGCGCCTTATAGCTATTGGCAATATCCATACCCAAGCCATCGCCCGCATAGTTGACATCAGGGCCAGCGGTAAAGTGCATTGAGTAGTGGCCTCGATCCCACACACCTTGTTTATCAAGCAACCCCGCAGACACTTCGACCGCCTTGAGATCATCAAAATGCCAGTTGAACACCAGACCACCGGTGCCTTTTGGCACATTAGCCAACCGTGGCAACCCTAATATAGTGTCACCAAAATAGTGCAGAAAACCATGCATGAGCATACCGTCAGTTTGACCTTTTAGATAGCTCAGCGACAGATTGACGAACAGTACCTTGCCCGCACCAAAACTATTCAAGCCAGCTACCACGCCGTGGTAAGGCGAGGACAGCAGCACCTCTCCAGCATATTGACCACCCCGATTTCGGGTCACAAAACTCCTATAGTTACTGACTTCATGGGCATACGCGCTAATTTGGTACACTTTAGTCGAGGCCGCACTCGGCATGGGAACTGCTTGTTTCTTAGTAAGAATTTTGTTTCCAACGTCAAGCCGGGCGCCCACATTGTGTTCAAACTTTAATTGATTCAGATCGTCTGGTTCGATCCCTTTGAAAGACACATAGGTCGGAGCATTTACCGCTGGAGGCCCGGTATATGGGATGGATTTACCCGGTTGCACCTGAAGCTCCCAGAGCATTTTTTCGATACCCAGAACCGGGCCGATACCTACCAGATTGTTGATCATACCTGCTTCATAAAATTCTTCATAAAAGAGATAATCCACCCCGGCCAGTTCACCAAATCGCGATGAGTATTTTATCGGTGAAGCGTTATCTGGATTAGTCGGGTAGACACCCGTTGCCGTCAGGGAACCGGCATCGTAGACAAGCATAAGATTGCCGCCCCGAGATACATATTTTTTAAGTGCCGCAATCAGTTTATCACTGGCTTTTTTGTGAATCTGATCGGGCATGATAAATGCACTGTGATTAAGCGCCTTTGCGCCTAAAGCCATAAAATCAGAGTCATGCATGAACACCAACCCAAACCCTTCTTCGCGCGCCGCATCGACCCAGGCATCAGCCCTGGAGTCACCCTTGACGGAAAAATCATCCGGGATCAAAACGATCAAGTTACCCCCGCTGTCCGCCGTGGCATTCAACGAAAAGACCTGCATCAATATAAAAAGCATACCCGTGACCAGCAGCAGATATTGCAACGATCTTATAAACACATTGCTTCCATATTGTATTTGGTTAGTACAACCGCGAACACATCTCAAACAGTCTGATAGTAGAAAAGCTATTGTAGTTGCTATGCTTTTTCTTACTCCAAAGCCAGAAGTACTGACGAATGTCGGTCACAGCCGAATGGAAATAGCCGCAATTATAGGTATCCATAAATACACGGCAAGCCGTGAGTAAAGCAGCCTGAACATAAAGAGCACACCCCATTAAATATAATTTCTCCGTTGCTCATCTTGATATATTATCAGCCGCTGTTGCTGGTCAATTATTGCTCAGTAAACTCAGGGAACTATGGAGGTATTAACTTGGTTTTTCGGCGAATTAACCCAACTCATCCCAAGCCCGTAAATCCCGACGCAGCCAAGGGTGAGCGGCAGAATGCCGAACAGCAAATAAAGCACCGGCAAGAACAGCAAAGTCCCCAGCGAAAGAATGTAAGCATGCGTGAGAAGCTGGAACGGCATGGCCAGGCCCAGAAACATCGTACACAGCAGGGGCAGCGCGATTTTGTGCCATACAGAAAAATCGAACACGTTGTAGACAAGACCAAGCACCCAAGGCAATACCATCATGAACCATATGACAGTCTGAAAACTACTTGCCAGATAAGTCGGCAAATCGTATGGAAACGATGCTGGATATATCGCAAAGTAGATCAGTGCGGAGCTGTGGATGAATACCATGAATCGTACCAGGTAGGCGAAGGGTAAATAGCGATCTGGCGCGTATCGCGACGCAATAAGTAAAAACACGACAGCTACAACAGAAACGCTCCAGGTTACCGGCCCAGGGGCTTGCGAGGGCAGCGATACAACGGGAGAAATCCAACCTGGCAATGAGTTACCCATGGTGTCCAATGAAACATCGGCTGACAACCCAAGAAGTGGCAACCAGTTTTTGAACAGCCATGAAAAGAAATAAGCGAGCGCAGGTTGGAGCCACCAAATTAACAAGTTGAAAACCAGGGGAATCAACAGGACGGATGCAAGGCGTTGTATAGGGAATGTGAGCCGGTAGAGTGAGCGGTGTCTCGAAATAACTTGTCCAGACATGTTCAAGGCAGCCAAATCTGAAAAGCCCTTGAGCTCAACAACTCTGGAGGGAATATCGCTGGTGTATTCGGGTCTTGTCATTCATCCGTCCACGAAACAGGATTTGCTAGAATTTTTCAGAATTCGCGGAAAAACCCAACTGTCAAGCCGTTGCGCTGGTAGTACGGGTTGGAGTAATGGGCGGCAGAAAGGTTGAAACCACTCTTGGGGGAGAGCCATTCTCGCCATATAAGTGTGGTTTCCTTGCTGGAGAAATCGACCACGGCCGTTCCGGCTGTAATGAGTTGGTAGCCTTCTCGTCCTGACTCGTGGCGCAACACAAGATAGCGATCTTTGTTGCGCCCCCAGGTAATTGCAGCAAAGCCTCGAGACGTTGTTACCCCGCCGGGATTACTTTCATTAATACGCATACCACCTTCGGCAATCCAGGGTCCATCGAAATAATAGACGGCATTCAACACCATGCTACGGTCATAATGACTGTCCTTGGCACGATTGTAGCCCAGTGTGGCGCCTGTCACGAGATTACGCTGCGGTAGCCATTTACGGTAAAGCGCCGCATCCATACGAAGCTTAGGCAGAAAGAAGCCGCTATCGGATGACCCCAGACTCAAGGAACCATACCAGTCATCATTGTATATATGGGTCCAGCCCGCACCAAAGAAAGTGCCGCTATCGTCAAAATGATTCTGGCTCGATATTTCACCCTGGATACTATCTGTCGGTGTCAACTGTATATGGCTTTTTAGATACATATCTTTCCAGGAAGCCAGCGAAGATGTCAGATCTGCATAAGACATCCCAAGCTCCACAAAACCAGAAATCTGATCAGGTTTGAGCGGATCCGGCTCGGCCCAGGCCAGGGCGGGAAGCAGACATAGAATCATCGTAATTTTTCGCATGTTTCTCATATTTTTATCCTCGGTGCAGAGAGCTTGGCAGATATATTTTCCGTTTCTCATATGAATGATTCCATTACAAAAATCTGTCATTCCAGTGGCGAGCCCCGGTCATGGTTTAATATTCTCAGCGATTTCATATTTGCAAATGGACTAGATGATTTCAGGTGGGCATTTTCTTCCGCACGCCCGCCGTTTGACAATAACAGCGGAAGTCCACAAACATCTGTACCAAACCAGCGTAGAAAATGGTGCAGCGGCACATTATCGGATTCCGCGCCAAGTCTGCCCAGTTCAAGGTTGACGAAGGCAACCTGTCCCTTTCCTGACTGATGCAGACCCGCGATCAGACTTCCGTCGCTGCCCATAAGCAGAGGTAGCCCGAGATACGCTCCTTTGGTGCCTAAGTGTGTGTATTTTTTTTCTGTCTGGGCAATGGGAAGAATGGACAACGAGGTCAGATCAGCACGCCTGGCGGAGCTTTCCAGCCAAGCCAGCAAGAGCTGGGACGGTATGTGCGAATGGTCTGCGGGTAGAGCCAGACTCGCCGGGTCGCTCGGTTGCCCATAAGTAGAATAATCGATACCGACAAGCTTCGAGAGATATGAATTACGAACTACAACGAGATGGCCTGGCGGCGACAGCGTGGCAGCGTCATAGACCACCATGAGTCTGCCGCCATTTTCGACGTAGGTCTGGAGCCTGCCAATCAAGACGCTGCTTACCGCACGGTGCAGAGTATCCGGCAAAATCACGCCAGCAAAACGGGCTGATTTTTTCAAGGTAGGGCGCAAAAAATCATTGTCACTGATGACGGCCAGCGGTACCCCCCTTATCAGCGCAGCTTGGCGCCATGCGACAACTACTGGGTGTTGCGTGTCTACATCGTTTGGCAGCAGCAACGCCACCAACCGTGGCGGTTCCGGGCCTTCATGCAGGGACCACCAGAGTACGCCCGTCAAAATCAGCAGCATGAAAACAGCAGGCCATTGTCGCCTGATGCGCATCAGGCAGCTTCCTTTGCGCAGCGCATGTCACCCAGCTTGGCATAGAGTCCTTGGTAAATCGCCTCTTCCAGCACATTCCAGCGCTCAGTGTTGCGATGAACTTTCGCCCGCGCCAGCCAGCAGGCTGCCATGTTGTTGTCACCGGCCTTCCATGCAGCCAGCGCAATCAAACCCCATGGGTAGTCGTGGTGCGCATTGTCTAGCCAGGCGGAAAAGTGTCTATTACGCCAGGCGCTAAGCCATGACGACCATTCAGGTGCGCCCCCTTCAGGGTGCGGCATCTCAGCCAGGAGTGGGTAGAGTTGGGCAGCGGCTTCAGGATAGAAACTGCCTGGTTTGATAAATTGTGTTGACGGACGATAGCGCCCATTGCGCCGTACCCAAAACGTATTCTTGACCGAACTCGCTAGTTGTTCCGCCTGCCGCATTTTTCGCCTTGCTTCAGAAGTGTCACCTACAGCCTGGGCATGTCGCATTGCCGCCATAAGCGCCGAATAGACTTCGGCGTTGTCCATGAGCAGCCCAACTTTGAGTTCTTTTGAGACATTGTAATAACCGGCGGGGGCTATCAGGCCTGCAAGATATTGGTCTGCATTATTCAGGCTGACCTGCCAGGTAACCGGCACTGGACTGGCAGGATACAAACGGAAGATCAATTCCGTCCATACCGCGAGCGATGCATCATCGGCATCCGCCTGTGCGCACTGGACGTAGGTATTGTCACTGACGCACCAGCGGTCAAGGCGTCCGTCCGGGCGTTGATGAGGAAGCATCCAGGCAATCCACGAGTGAGCCGGGACGGAAACATCAAGTCCCAGTTCCAGCGCGGCGATGAGGGCTTTTCCCGCAAAATAGGGATCAACAACGGGCGGGGAGTCTGCGTCTTTACGATGAACGGTAATGGCCTTATCCGGGTACTGAAAAGCGGATAAATCCAGGGCAACCGCTCGCGCTGTTCCACAACAGCACGCGCAGAGCACAAGCAGACCGATGCCATGGCAACATAATGATCCGCATGCGTACAGGTAGCGTGTCAATCTCATCTGGCTTCCACCCAACCGCGTTCTTTGGCACTTACGCTGCCATGGACGCAAGCGCCTGGCTGAACTCGGATTACCGCGGCGGTAACGGTGGTCGGCATGTCCGGGCTGCCAATGACGGCACCGCGTCCGATAAAGACTTCACCTTCAACGATGACGGGACCTACGATGTGGCACGGCCCAAGAATCTCGGCGTCATTTCCACTTACCAGACTTCCGTTCACGACCGCACCAGATTCGACCCTCACCCCGGTTACACCTTTCAAGCTACCTGTGATCACAGTATCTTTGCTGATGCTGGCAAAACCATTCACCACAACGCTGTCGCTTACCTGTTCGCCCACTTGCGTACGATAGTTGCCGTTGATCACGCGACGGGAAAACTTAGTTTTATCTGGCGCCAAAGGAATGTTGCTGCCACTGGCAGTGCCAAATCGTATGAGCGGCGCATTCAGTCGCATAAACGTTGTCGGGCCGTGGAGCTCGATCAATTCCATTGCAGTAATACGGCCAAACAGTGCGGAACCCGCCCCTGCGATAATCCGGCGCGCGTGAGCCCATCGAAGTACGACACTGTTTTCACCGAGGCTTAACTCCCCCTCTGCCAGCAATGCCCGGTACTGGTTGCCATGCCCACCGGCAACATCGCTTCTGCCATACATTTCACGCTCGAAAATCAGGCCATCAGGAACATGAAGATCAGTCTGGGCGACTACAACGCGCTGAATCCTGTTTCCGGGCGGTAGATGGCGATTCATAGCAACAAGATCGCCCTCTTCCAATATCAGAAACTCCTCTGATGTACTGTTGTGTGCCAGAGCATCCAGAATAAAGCCACGAAAATTTTCAGCAAAATAACGTGCATTGCCGTCATGGCTTTGTTCAATTTTCAGCGG
The DNA here is from genome assembly GCA_964542455.1 of uncultured Thiobacillus sp. Classification (GTDB taxonomy): domain Bacteria; phylum Pseudomonadota; class Gammaproteobacteria; order Burkholderiales; family Thiobacillaceae; genus PFJX01. The sequence goes on from CAZIUC010000002.1 coordinate 181,157, forward strand.
TGTAATGTCTTGCCGCCGCTTCAGCTCGACGAGTGCAGGCAAAAGCGGCAATAGAAAAATTAGTCCAGTCAAGAGGAAGAGAGCCGCGCCCCAGAATATGGTCATGAAGAAGCCGGTTTACGGTAGCGCACAGTCTTGTCCCATATGAGCTCCCGCTTCAGATAATTATCAAGTATCTGGTTAAGCGTGGCGCGGGTGATCGATATGGCGCTTACCAGAAAGCCCAGATAATTCAGGGGCAGCAACCGAATTCGTTGCCTGGAGCCATCGAGGTAAGAAGCTGCGGCAATCTGAAAAAAAGCTGCAAAATTACCCAGTGAACTGAAGGAGACCAGGGAAAACAACACAATCACCCCGGATAAAAACGGAGTGGGGTGGATGAAGAACAACAACACTGCAATAAACCATCCGACTATCAGCATGGGTGCCATCAGGTATACACCGAGCAGGGCAGCACCGTCGAATTTTTCGGCGCGAGATAACCCTTTGATAGGAAACAGGGGAAACATATGGCGCCACATTGCTTGATTGTGGCCCTTTGCCCAGCGCATGATCTGCCGTATGCGCACGCTCCATGTTTCAGGCACCTCTTCGTAACATTCGGAACGATTCTGATAGATCGTCTTCCAGTTTTTCAGCAGCAGGCGATAAGTCAGGTCGGTGTCTTCCGCCAGAACATCGTCATGCCAGCCACCGATGCTGTCCAGCGCGGCCATGCGTATGGCGCCGCAGGTACCACCATACTGGGGCACCATTCGTAAATTCATGCGTGCTTGCTGGTCAACCTGATAGCCTCCGGAACGTTCCAGGTCAAGCATGCGGGTGAGCAAATTGACCCCCACATTTTGAGGAACCACCCGGCCCATGGTGGCGCCTACTTCCGGATCAAAAAACGGCGCAACGAGTTGTTTGATCAACCCTTTTGCCGGCAAATAATCAGCATCAAAAACGACGATGATCTCTGAATCGAGCGTCGCGGTGACCTCCTTGAGGGCCGCGGCTTTCCCCGGTTTTCCGCTGCTGCGGTGAAACGGCTTGATCCGGCCATTGGCCTCTGCCGTGATGGCATCGATAATTTCTCGGGTGCGGTCGCTGGAACGGTCATTCACCGGCGTGATGTCCATGCGCCCAGCCGGATAATCCACTCCAAGCAAAGCCTGCAACGCGCCGGCAATAACGGCTTCTTCGTTGTGGGCCGCTACCAGCACAGTGATATGGGGCCAGTCGGCCATGTCAATATCGATGTAAGGGTGACGCTGGACACCGAATAGACGGTTTAGCGTAAACCAGTAATGGCGCGCAGTGTAAAGCAGCATTATGACGGCAATGGTAACCAGCAAGCCAAGCAGAATACCCGCCCCCCCGCCTTCAGATGCATAGGCGGGCAAAGGGGCCAACAGCGGAAATATTGTAAATAGCCGATAGTTAACCATGCTGATGCTCATTGAGGGTTTTTATTATTCCAAGTAAGTTGCCACGCATGCTCATTCGCGATTGATGAGGACGTATAAATGAATTTCCCCGCGCTAAGGCGGGGAAGTGCTGAACCGGCATCCCATCAGTTGCTGCTTGCGTAAAGCAAGTCAGTCATCAACTGATGGGCACCTCCAAACATCGTATTACGTGGTCAAAATGCCGACTTTGCGGAAAATACCAACGTATTGCCTTTAGTTGCCGTCACCACGTAATTATTTCCATCCTGAGTAACACTGCCTTTGCCCTTGATAATTCTCGGCTTGGAGTAAACGTCTATGGGTAAAAGCCAGGTCATGTCAGAAAGATCATCGGGATGGGTCGCTGTGAAAGTAACGGTACCGTCGGATGACTGACTGGTATCCCAGACAGTATCCAGATGACGCTGGGCAAAACGCGACAGATCGGTAATGGTGTACCAATTGAAGCCGATATTAGACGCGAGTTGCTTGCCGCGGTTCAGCAAACCTACTACGGTAGTGGGGTAGTTAATCGCGCCGGGTGGGTGCATGTAGATCAGGAAGCTGCTGCGGTTTACCGCCGAGAAATCAGCGATTTTCTGGTACCAGGGCAGAATCTGAGCATCGGTCCATCCGAGATCCATAAATTCTTCAAAGGTGGCAACAGGACCAAAAGGCGTCACTGGGAAAGCCCACATTTTGGGGTTTGGAATTTCCATATTGTCGCCGACATACTTGTAAAGACGAGTGAATGACATGCCGGTATCACCGCCAGTGTAATAACCAAGAATGCCTTGCGATTCCAGCCAGTCGAGCGACCAGCTCGGATTATTGCCCTGTGGTGCGGAATATTCGGTCAAAGGCCGGCGAATAACATTAACCACGGCATCGCGATTCCACACAAGATACTTCATGAAATCGCTTTCGTTGGTTTCGTTGGCATTAAGTCCGTAATAGTTATGTATCCAACCGCCATGTGCGGCAATCTGGTGGCCCTTTTTGTCCAGATACTTCATCCAATTCTGGGCTGTTTTATTATTCGGCAAATCCATACCCAGGCCGTCGCCAACAACATCAACATCCGGGCCGGCTGTAAAATGCATCGAGAAGGGTCCTTCTTTCCACACACCATATTTATCCAGGGAGGCGATGGCATCAATTGCCTGGGCGTCATCCACATGCCAGTTCAGAACCAGCCCACCCTTGGCATCCGGCATCTTGGCGAGAACGGGCATTTTCAACATATCGGCCGCGAAATAGCGTACGAAACCATGCATGAGCATGCCGTCAGTTTGGCCCTTGAGATAAGTCAAAGGCAAGTTAACGAACAGTACTTTCCCCTTGCCCACCTGATTGACACCGGCCACCATGCCATAATTGGGTGAGTCAAGAACAACTTCACCAGCAAAAGGTATTATGTTGCCTGCAGAATCCGTGAGATCCTCTGCAACAAAACTAGGATAAGTCAGGAAACCATAAACATAGCCGGAGATACCCTGAATTTCGTCGGTCGGAGTGGCGGGTACGAAACGAGGTTTGCCGCGCCCGAACCTTTGCCACTTCTTTTTCCCACGAAATACTTTTGAGTTCATATAGCGATCGTAATCGCCAAATTGATTCATGCGTAGACGCTTCATGGCATCGCCACGTTTACTGCGAAAGAAACGGCCGTGATCATAACCTTTCAGGCCACCCGGGTCCTGGGCATTCGAATATAGGTAGTCACCTTCGTCAGACAGCGTTTCCGTGGCGACTTGAGCAGCCAGACTTGCGGCAACGGGGTCGGCCGTGTTGGCGATGGCCAAAGTGTTATATGGCATGGACTTGCCGGGCGGGACGCCCAGCTTCCATAGCGCTGATTCCATACCCGTGACATGGCCAAGGCCCACAGTATTTTCCCGCAGCTTGTCATAGAGAACGTAATCGACACCAGCCAGCGCAGAAAGACGGGATTTGGGCACAGCATAGAAGCCATTTTCTGTCAGCGCGCCGAAATCATAGATCAACATGACGTTACCACCGGCTTTAACATAAGCATTGATGGCGGCAATTATATCGTCAGACGCGTTGACATGAATTCCGTCAGGCAATACCAAACCACGATATTTCAAAGCGGCGGAGCCAAGGACTTGAAATTCAGTGTCGCGAATGATCTTGAGTTGTACTCCTTCCTCGCGCGCGGTATCTTTCCAGGCGATCACACGCTGATCGGTAATTGCCATGCCATCGGGCAGCAGCAGCATCAGTGTGTCGGAATCCGCGGCATATACGGATGACGCTGAGGAAAGCAGGATAAAAACGGCTAAAAACTGCTGCATTATCGTTCGGCATAAACGGTACATGATGCGTTCTCCAGTAAAAGTAATCTTAAATAAACAGCCGCAAGCTTTGCCTTGCAATATTTTCAAGTCAGTCGTATCAAGTGGTACTAGCTACGATCCAGTTGGCAATAACTGGTTGCTGAAGCTTCGTAGGTACGGGTTGGCTGTGTAGAGCCGCAGAGGTCTTATCAAGCAGTGGGCGCTTTCCGGCGTAAGTCATATTGAGGGTCTCGATGATGCGAGATACCGCATTGCCGTCGCCGTATGGGTTGTAGGCGTGGGCCATACGCGCGTATGCAATGGCATCATCCAACAAATGAATAATCTCCTTCACGATCAAGTTCGTATCAACACCAACCAACTTGACCGTGCCTGCCGCTACCGCCTCGGGACGCTCTGTCGTGTCACGTGTGACAAGCACAGGCTTGCCAAGACTGGGCGCTTCTTCCTGTATGCCACCTGAATCAGACACAATCAAATAGGCACGCTGCATGAGGTAGACGAATGGCAGGTAATCAAGCGGGTCGATCAGGTGAATATTTGGCACATTAGATAGCATGGCCTTGACAGGCTTTTGCACATTGGGATTCAAGTGCACCGGATAGACAATCTCCGTGTCTGGCCTGGATTCAGCTACGCGTTTGAGCGCAACACATAGACTTTTGAAGCCGGTTCCGAAATTCTCGCGCCGGTGGCCCGTCACAAGGATGAGGCGGCGCTTGGGGTCAAGAAAACCAAAGCGGGATAACAATGCTGAATTTATAGACGAATCATCCTTAATTCGCTGCGTTACTTGCAACAGCGCATCAATGACGGTATTCCCGGTGATAACAATTCGTTCGCTACTCACCCCTTCGGCCAAAAGATTAGCGCGAGAGATTTCGGTGGGGGCAAAATACCAGTCGCTCATGGCATCCGTAAAACGCCGGTTGATCTCTTCGGGCCACGGTGAATGAATCTTGCCGGACCTTAAACCAGCCTCAACATGGCCCACTGGGATTTTCTGATAAAAGGCGGCAAGTGCGGCCGCAAAAGCCGTCGTAGTATCACCATGCACAAGCACCAACTCGGGTTTAAAACTTGCCAATACGTTTTCCATGCCTGCAAGTACACCACAGGTGATGCTGGTAAGGCTTTGTCCGGCGCGCATGAGATCCAGGTCGTAGTCGGGCCGAATGGAAAACAAATCCAGCACTTGATCAAGCATTTGCCTGTGCTGGGCCGTGACACACACGCGGGAATCAAAATCAGCATTTGCCGAAAGTGCGCTAACAAGAGGTGCCATTTTTATGGCCTCGGGACGCGTCCCGAAAACACTTAATATTCGCATAATGGTATTATGTCTTGGTTGATATGCAAAAAAAGACAAATTCCGGTCAAGGATTATCTAATTTACAGGACTCCGTAATATATTGAAATATATTACGCATCGATGAAACGCTGAGCAACAGCGCCACACGAAAAACAGCGTATCGACGTTTCGATCCACAAGCCCCTGACCCCACATGCATTTTTATTGTTTCACTACACTTGCAATAAACAGTATTTTTTATTATGCGCACCCTAAACAATTCAAGTCATCAAAAAAATAAGTAAAAAATAACAAGAGCAAGATTGCTCATGGACACCCAGTAGCCTTGTGTCTTCGGATTCTTTCAATCGACACCGAGCGTAGATCACAACACAGATTCAAACCCATTCGCCACCAATGTTAATCAGAGCGTCACTTAACGAAAATTGTTACATTCCCTTTCAAGCATTAATCGTGCCAATCACGCAACACATTGATTAACAATGGAATTTATTCTTGCGGCGAAGATGAAGTGTAAAATTTACCGACAGTAATTCATACCAATCTTGTGTTATCTCGCTAGTCCCCACACAGTCTGTGTCACAGTAATATTTGACCTTTCAAGAGCAGTCTTCGAAGCCAAATGAAGCGACTTCTCTTCGACGACAGCAAGCTCTGACGTTTATCATTAATATCAATTGATAACGATAAACAGAACTTGCGCGCTTCTTGCCACCGGCTGCACGGGTCAAGCACCTGCCGGTAAACTCGGGACAGTTCGTTGCCGCAGATGTTTAACCTTATTGGCTGTGTGCCTGTTTAATGCCCGCACGAAGATTGCCGTCTGGAACGCGTCCTGGGCCAGGCCGTAGCCAGTAAGCCCGGCCTGTATCCATCACTGACACCATGACACTGCCTGATAACATCGCCATCAATGTCCGCGCCGCACTCGAGGAAGATGTCGGCACGGGTGATCTCACCGCCCAGCTCATACCCGGCTCCAGCCAGGCCAGGGCGCGCGTCATTACCCGAGACATGGCGGTGCTGTGTGGCACGAAGTGGTTCGACACCTGCTTTAATGAGATCGATACAGCGATACGCATCGACTGGCGGGCGCGCGACGGCGAGCGCGTCGCGGCGGGGCAAACACTGTGCGAAATCAGCGGCCCGGCGCGCGCGCTGCTCACCGCCGAGCGGCCGGCCTTGAACTTTCTGCAAACCCTGTCCGGCGTGGCGAGCGAGACGCGGCGTTATGTGGACGCCATCGCCGACACCCGCGCGCGCATCTACGACACCCGCAAGACCCTGCCCGGCCTGCGCCTGGCACTGAAATACGCGGTGAAATGTGGCGGCGGCGAGAATCAGCGGATTGGGCTGTATGACGGCATCCTGATCAAGGAAAACCACATCGCGGCGGCGGGAGGAATCGAGCCGGCGCTGAGAGCCGCCCACGCGCTGGCTGCCGGCAAGGTCAGCGTGCAAATCGAAGTGGAAACACTGGAACAACTAAATACAGCCCTGACTGCGGGCGCGAAGCTGATCCTGCTCGACAACTTCGACCTCGCCGGCATGCGCGTGGCCGTCCAGGTCAGTGCGGGGCGTGCGCAACTGGAAGCTTCCGGCGGCATCACCCTGGAAAACGTGCGCGCAATCGCCGAGACCGGGGTGGACCGCATTTCCATCGGCGGCCTCACCAAAAGCCTGCGCGCGGTGGACCTGTCCATGCGTTTCCTCTGAGCCGCCACCTTGAGCCACCCAGCCATGAACTTCTGCTCCCAGTGCGCCACCACACTGCGCATAGAAATCCCCGACGGCGACAACCGCCCGCGCCATGTCTGCCCGAGTTGCGGCGCCATCCACTACCAGAACCCGAAAATGGTGGTGGGCTGCATTCCGGAATGGGAAGACAAGATTCTGCTGTGTCGGCGCGCCATCGAACCGAAGTATGGCCTCTGGACCCTGCCCGCCGGCTTCATGGAAAACGGCGAGACCACGGCGGAAGGTGCCGCCCGCGAGACCCTGGAAGAAGCCGGCGCGCGGGTGGAAATGTTGGGCCTGTACTCCATGATCAGCCTGCCCGACATCAACCAGGTCTACCTGGTATTTCGCGCCAGGTTATTGCATCTGGATTTTGAGCACGGCGAGGAGAGCCTGGAAGCGCGGCTGTTCAGCGAAGCCGAAATCCCCTGGGAAGACATGGCCTTCCGCACCATCCAACACACCCTGGAACGCTATTACAGCGACCGCAAGACGGGCGTTTACGGCTTCCACGAGGGACAGATATTCCATAAGCCCAGGTAGACAAGTAGGTTGGGCAAAGCAAAGCGTACCCAACATCGCGGCAGTTTGTTGGGCACGCTTCGCTTTGCCCAACCTACGCCACTACCTGACGTTCCCAAGCGTCAGGTAGCCTCCGGCAACCTGACCTACCGCCTGTAACCATGCCCCACCCCGAACTCCTCGCCCCCGCCGGCTCGCAAGCCATGCTGGAAACCGCTTTTCGCTTCGGCGCCGACGCGGTCTATGCCGGTCAGCCGCGCTACAGCCTGCGCGCGCGCAACAACAGTTTTCGTGACGAGGTCGCCCTGGGGATCGGCATTGAAACCGCCCACGCGCGCGGCAAACAGTTCTACGTGGTCAGCAACATTTATCCGCACAGCGCCAAGGTGAAGACCTATCTGGCCGACATGGCGCCGGTCATCGCGCTGAAGCCGGATGCCCTGATCATGGCCGACCCCGGCCTCATCGATCTGGTCCGCGAGACCTGGCCGGAGATGCCGGTTCACCTCTCGGTGCAGGCCAACACGGTCAATTACGCGGCGGTGCGCTTCTGGAAGAAGCTGGGGCTGAGCCGGGTGATCCTCTCGCGCGAACTCTCGCTCGACCAGGTCGCGGAAATCCGCCAGGAATGCCCGGACATGGAACTGGAAGTGTTCGTGCATGGCGCCCTGTGCGTCGCCTATTCCGGCCGCTGCCTGCTGTCCGGCTACTTCAACCATCGCGACCCCAACCAGGGCACCTGCACCAACTCCTGCCGCTGGGACTTCAAGGTGCACAACGCCGAGGTCGCCCCCGGCGGCGACGTGTTCCTGATCGAGGAACGCGAGAAGCGCCAGGGCAGCTACATGCCCATCGAAGAAGACGAGCACGGCACCTACATCCTCAACTCCAAGGATTTACGCGCCATCGAACACGTGCAGCGGCTGGTGGAAATGGGCATCGATTCACTCAAGATCGAAGGCCGCACCAAGTCGCCCTACTACGTCGCCCGCACTTGCCAGACCTATCGCCAGGCGATCGATGACGCCGTCGCCGGCCGCCCGCTCGACCCGCGCCTGGTCGGCGAACTCGACGGCCTGGCCAACCGCGGCTACACCGGCGGCTTCTTCGAGCGTCACCCGGACCGCGACTACCAGAATTACCTGACTGGCCATTCCGAATCCGGCCGCAGCCTCTATGTCGGTGACGTGCTGGGTTACGGCGAAGACGGCCTGGCGGAGATCGAGGTGAAGAACAAGTTCTCGGTCGGCGACCGCATCGAGGTCATCCACCCCGGCGGCAACCTCGAAATTGTCATCGAGCGTATGAGCAACCCGGCAGGCAAAGACATGCCGGTGGCGCCGGGCAATGGCCACAAGATCAGGATGGCCCTGCCGCCGGGCTACACAGGCGCGTTTCTCGCGCGCTTCGTGTCGCCCGGCGATTGAACGCGCGGCCTTGGGTTATGTGGCCGAACTCGCCGCCGCCACCGCCGGCGGGATGCGGTCGATCAGGCGCGGGTCGAACGGTTTCGGGATGATGTAGTCACGGCCGAATTCGAGCTTGTCCAGCTGGTAAGCGTCGAGCACTTCCTGTGGCACCGGCTCGCGCGCCAGGGCGGCCAGCGCGCGCGCGGCGGCGATCATCATGGGCTGCGTGATGGCACGGGCTCTAGCGTCGAAAGTGCCCCGGAAGATGTAGGGGAAGCCGAGGACGTTGTTGACCTGGTTGGGATAGTCGGAGCGGCCGGTGGCCATGAGCGCGTCGTCGCGGGCGGCGTGGACCTGGGCGGGCGTGATTTCCGGGTCGGGGTTGGCCATGGCGAACAGGATGGGTTTGCCCGCCATGCTTTGCACCATCTCGGCGCTGACCAGGTTGGGGCCGGAGACGCCGATGAACACGTCGGCGCCGACCATGGCGTCGGCCAGGCTGCGCTGATCGGTCTCCTTGGCGAATTCCTGTTTATGGGCGTTGAGATCGGTTCGGCCGCTATGGATGACGCCTTTGCTGTCCACCAGGGTCATGTTGGCCTTGTTGCCGCCCATGGCGATCAGCAGGCGCATGCAGGAGAGGCCGGCGGCGCCGGCACCGAGACAAACCAGCTTGATGTCGTCGAGCTTTTTGCCCTGCACTTCGAGCGCGTTGAGCAGACCGGCGCACATGACGATGGCGGTGCCATGCTGGTCATCGTGGAATACCGGGATGTCGAGGCGCGCCTTCAGGGCTTCCTCGATCTCGAAACAGTGCGGCGCGGCGATGTCTTCCAGGTTGATGCCGCCAAAGGTGGGGGCGATGTTGACCACGGTTTCGATGAAGCTGGCCACGCTGGGGGCATCGACCTCGATGTCGAACACGTCGATGCCGGCGAAACGCTTGAACAGGATGCCCTTGCCTTCCATCACCGGCTTGGAAGCCAGCGGCCCGAGGTTGCCGAGGCCGAGAATGGCGGTGCCATCGGTAATCACCGCGACCAGGTTGCCCTTGTTGGTGTAGCGGTAGGCATTTTCCGGGTCTAGGGCGATCTGCCGCACCGGCTCGGCCACGCCGGGGGTGTAGGCGAGGGAGAGGTCATATTGGGTGGCGCAGGGCTTGGAGGATTCCACGGAGATTTTTCCGGGACGGGGAAACTCGTGGTAATCCAGGGCTTTCTGATTCAGGTTGCTCATGTGGCCTCCTCGGGGGATGTTCAGGGTCGGGATATTAGCTTGCTGCAGTGCGGAAAAAAACAGGCGGCAAATGTCTCGGCCTGGGCTCCACAGTTCAGCGCATGCTTTCGACAGCGCTTTCCGGCAACAGCCGGGCCATGAGTTCGGTTACCCTACGGCCCCCCCTTCATGCCGCGACGTGAAACAAGGGGGCCAATCCGCGACACGCTTTCATCGTTTGGAGGAGAAACCCATGCACAAGCCCCTATTCCGCAGTCTGCTTTCCATCCTGGCCTGCCTGTTCATGCTGCCGGCCCAGGCCCAGGTCGTCGCGCCTGTTGCGCCGAATCCCTACCTGCAATTCCTGCCGCTTCCCACCCTGCCGGTTCTGACCCTGCCGGACCTCAGCGCCTTGAGCAACAATCTGCCGCTCGCCGGCATGCCGATTCCCTTCGTCGGCACATTGCAGGCGACGCCGACCAAGCCCTACACCATGCGCCCCGGCATTCCGCAGCAAACCAAGCGGCAGATGATGCAGATGATGATGCCGATCATGAGCAACGTGATGCGCATGTCGATGCCGGATGCGATGAGCTGGTTCGCGCACAAGGTCAAAGTCAAGAAGGGAGTCTCCTTCGACGAAGTGGTGGAATCCATGAAGCTGCGCGCCAACAAGCTCAACTTCAAATATGTCGGCAGCAACCTGATGTACAAGGATTTCCAGGCCGTGCTGGGTGATATGGATGCGCCTCGCATCGAAGTGCACAGCTTCTGCGACATCGCTGTCGGCCGCGATCTGCTCAAGCTCAGCCCGGAGTTTCTGGTCTTCCTGCCGTGCCGCATCGGCATCATGGAAGATTCCAACAAGGAAATCTGGGTCATGATGCTCGACTGGAACCTGGACTGGGTCGCCGGTTACGAAAGCCAGATGGGCGTCACCCCGGAACTGTCCAAAGGCGCCATCGACATCCGCAACAAGATGGAAGAAATCATGGTGGCCGGGGCGAATGGCGATCTGTAATGGAGCGATGTAATTGAACTCCAGCCCCAACCTGGTGAACGCCGGCCACTACGAGAACTTCCCGGTGGCCTCGATCATCATGCCGCGCCGGCTGCGCGCGCCGGTGCGGGCGATCTACGCCTTCGCCCGCGCGGCGGACGACTTCGCCGACGAAGGTGACGCGCCGGCCGAGGAGCGCCTGGCGCGCCTGGCCGAATACCACGCGCATCTGAACGCGCTGGAACGCGGCGAGCCGGTCGATCACCCGATTTTTCAGGCGCTCGCGCCCCACATCCGCGCATACGCCCTGCCCTACGGCCTGTTCCACGACCTGCTTTCGGCCTTCGAGCAGGATGTGGTGAAGACCCGTTACGCTCACTTCGGCGAGGTGATGGACTACTGCAAGCGTTCCGCCAATCCCATCGGCCGCCTGCTGCTGCATCTCTACGGTGACCGCGACGAGAAGCACCAGGCCTGGTCGGATGGCATCTGCTCGGCGTTGCAACTGATCAATTTCCTCCAGGATGTGGCACAAGACTGGGCGAAAGGCCGCGTCTACCTGCCCCAGGACGAAATGGCGAAATACGGCATTACCGAGCGGCAGATCGCCGAGGGGCGTAGCGATGGCCTCTGGCGGATATTCATGAAAACCCAGATCGAACGCGCCCGCCGCATGTTGCAGGCCGGCGCGCCATTGGGTCGCGCATTGAAAGGCCGCATCGGCTTCGAGATGCGCCTGATCATCCTGGGCGGCTCGCGCATCCTGGAAAAACTGCACGATGCCCAGGGCGACGTCTTCCAGCAACGCCCGGTGCTGACCTGGCGCGATTGGCCCGGCCTGCTCTGGCAGGCGGCATTCCCGTGCAAACGCAAGTCGGCGGGAGGATGCAGTTCCGGTACTTGCGGGACGCATCGTTGAACCGCCGTGCAACATCCCGAAACGTTTCAATACGCGGGCACCCCCCTTTTGCAAAGGGGGTCCGGGGTACCGAAGGGTAGGGGCTTCATCAGGGATTTCTACAAGGATTGCGCAGTTGCGAGCGTTGCTGAATCTCCCTATTCCCCTGTAACAAAGGGGAGCACACCCCGCCCGCCGAGGTTGGACGAATACTGATGCCCGCCACCGATCCCCACGCCTATTGCCAGGAAAAAGCCGCCGCCAGCGGCTCCAGCTTTTATTACAGCTTCCGTTTCCTGAGCCCCGAACGGCGCCGCGCGATTACCGCTTTCTATGCGTTCTGCCGCGAGGTGGACGACATCGCCGACGAATGCCACGACGCGACGGTCGCCCTGTCCAAGCTGGCCTGGTGGCGTGACGAGGTGGCTCGTTTGTATGTCGGCGCGCCCTCGCACCCGGTCACGCTCGCCCTGCGCGAATCCGTGGAACCCTTCAAGCTGCCCCAGGAAGCCTTCGAGCAGATTATCGACGGCATGGAAATGGACCTCGGGCGCGTGCGCTACGCCGATTTCAAGGCGCTGCGCCTTTACTGCCACCGGGTTGCCGGCGTGGTCGGCGAAGTGGCGGCGCTGATCTTCGGCGTCAGCGACCATACCACCCTCAGGTATGCGAACCGGCTGGGCCTGGCGTTCCAGCTCACCAACATCATCCGCGATGTCGGCGAAGATGCACGGCGTGGCCGCATCTACCTGCCGCGGGACGAACTGGCCGAGTTCGGCGTCAGTGAAGCGGACCTGCTGCAAGCCCGGATGAGTGATAGTTTCCGCCGCCTCATGGAGTTTCAGTACCAGCGCGCGGAACAGACCTACGAGGAAGCGCTGGCCCTGCTTCCCGCCAGCGACCGCAAAGCACAACGCCCCGGCCTGATCATGGCCGCCATCTACCGCGCCCTGCTCCAGGAAATCCGCGCGGACGGCTTCCAGGTACTCGACCGGCGCACCTCGCTCACACCGCTGCGCAAACTTTGGCTGGCATGGAAGACGTGGGTGAAGAATTGAACCCATTCGAAAGCGCCGTAGGTCAGGTTGGCGCACAGCGGCTACCTGACACTCCGAAGTGTCAGGTAGCGATGAAGCCGCAACCTGACCTACATCCCACGGCATCCGGCGCTAGGTAAACGCATGTCCCCCATCGCCATCATCGGGGGCGGCTGGGCGGGGATCGCCTGTGCCGTGGAACTGGCCGATGCCGGCCGCGCGGTGACACTCTACGAAGCCGCGAAACAACTCGGCGGCCGTGCCCGTGGCGTCGACTGGAACGACATCCGCATCGACAACGGCCAGCATCTGATGATCGGCGCCTATGGCGCCACCCTGCGTCTGCTGCGTCGCCTGGGCACGGCGCACCTGCTGGAACGGCAACCCCTGCGATTGCAGGTACCCGGTTTCCGCCTGGCCTTGCCCAGGCTGCCCGCCCCGCTGCACCTGGCGAGCGGCCTGTTGCTGGCGCGCGGGCTCAGCCTGGCGGAAAAATGGGCCGCCGCGCGTTTCATGCAAGCGCTGAAGGCTATCCACTATCGCCTGCCGGAAGACCTCCCCGCCTCCTCCCTGTTGCGGCGGCATCGGCAGCCCCCGGACCTGATCGCCAAACTCTGGGCGCCGATCTGCATTGCCGCCCTCAACACGCCGGTCGAAACCGCGTCCGCGCAGGTGTTCTGCAACGTATTGCGCGACAGCCTGGCCGGCAGCCGCGCGGATAGCGATCTGTTGCTGAACCGCGCCGATCTCGGAAGTCTGGTCGGCGATGCCGCGCTGGCCGAACTCGGGCCGCGCATCAAACTGGGCGAGAAAGTCACGGGCATCGCGCGAAGCGCGAGCGGCTTTCATCTGGCCGGCCCGGAACAGGCTGCCGGACAGGTGGTCCTCGCCGTTCACCCCGGCCGCCTGCCCGCGCTGCTCGCCGATTTGCCGGAAATGGCCGACATCGGCAAGGCCGTGGCGGGCTTCAGCTGGCAACCCATCCTCACCCTCTGGCTACGTTTCGCCGCGCCGCCCGCGTTTTCCTTCCCCATGCTGGGTCTGGGCGATGGCCATGCGCCCTGGGCCTTCGAGCGCAACGACCTGGCGCCCGGACTGGTCGCCATCGTCATGAGCGCCGACGGGCCGCACATCCAGCTGCCGGCGGATCGCTTGCGCGATGACTATCTGGACCTGCTGGCACAGTCAGTCGGCCCGCTGCCGGCCTTGCTGGACTGGAAAATCATCACGGAAAAGCGCGCCACCTGGAGTTGCACCCCCGCCCTGCCCCGCCCCGACAACCGCACACCCCTGCCCGGCCTGTACCTGGCCGGCGATTACACCGCCGGCGCGGACGCAACCGACGCCTACCCCGCCACCCTCGAAGGCGCGGTGCGGAGCGGCGTAAAATGCGCCCACCTGATCCTGGCCGCGACGCCGAATTCCACTTTCAACCCACAACACGCCTAATTTCCCCATGCCCTATTCCCCCGCACTTGACCTCCTGAAAGACCGCGTCATTCTCGTCACCGGCGCGGGGAGCGGCATCGGCCGCGCGGCGGCGCTGGCCTTTGCCCGGCATGGCGCCACGGTGATCCTGCTGGGCCGCACGGTGGCCAAGCTGGAGAAGGTGTACGACGAGATCGTGGAAGCAGGCGGCGCGCAACCCGCCATCTTTCCGGTGGACATGTCCGCCGCCACCGACTCGGATTACGAAGCCATCGCCGGGGCCATCGGCTATCAACTCGGCCGCCTCGACGGCATCCTGCATTGCGCGACGGAATTCGAGAATCTCACGCCGCTGGACCAGGAATGCCTGGCGGATTGGGTACACATGTTCAAGGTCAACGCCGCCGCCCCCGCCGCCATCAACCGCGGTTGCACGTCGCTCCTGGTGGCCGCCGAAGCCTCGGTGATTCTGATCGGCGAAACCCACGGCCATGCGCCGACCGCCTACTGGGGCGGCTTCGCCGTCTCGAAAGCCGCGCTGGAAGCCTATTTCAAGGTGCAGGCCGACGAGTGGTCGGATGCGCCCATGCGCATCAACCTGTTCACGCCCGGCCCGGTGCATTCCCCGCAACGCATGAAAACCCACCCCGGCGAGGTGAAGAGCCACCTGCCCACCTGCGAAGACATGGCGGCGCATCTGCTCTACCTGATCGGGCCGGACAGCCGGAAAGAACGCGGGCAGTTCATCACGCCCTGACCACCCGAGGCCGCACATCATGAAACCACGCCTAACCTCGCGAACCCTGTTCGCGTTCATCTTGCTGACCGCCACCAGCGTCCAGGCGACAACGCCGGTGGCGCCGCGCACGGATGCCGTTGCGCCAGGCCTCGGCGTGGTTCTGCCGGACTTCGCCGCTCTGGTGCGCAACCAGGGGCCGGTGGTCGTCAATATCCACGTCTTCCGTGCCGCGCCCGCGGACAAGCCACAGGCCAGCGCGACCGCGACTGTCCCGCGCGAATCGGGCGTGGGATCGGGTTTCGTGGTCGCGCCAAACGGCATCATTCTGACCAACCGGCACGTCGTCCTGGATGCCGACAAGATCAGCGTCCGCTTCGCCGACAAGCGCGAACTGCCGGCACGGGTACTCGGTGTCGACCCGCTGACCGACGTCGCCGTGCTCAAAGTGGAGGCCGACCATCTGGCCACCGCCACGCTGGGAGACTCCACTCAACTGGAGGTCGGCCAGTGGGTATTGGCCATCGGCGCCCCCCTCGGCCTGGAGCGCACCGCGACCCAGGGCATCATCAGCGCGCTCGGCCGCTCGCTGCCCAGCGACAGTTATGTACCGTTCATCCAGACCGATGTGCCTATCAACCCCGGCAATTCCGGCGGCCCGCTGTTCGATTTGCGGGGGCGAGTGGTCGGCATCAATTCCCAGATCGTCACCCATACCGGTGGCTACATGGGTTTGTCATTCGCCATCCCGATCAATACCGCCGTCGCGGTAGCCAAACAGATACTCTCCCAGGGCCATGCGACGCACGGCTGGCTGGGCGTGAGCGCCCAGGAACTCAGCCAGGAACTGGCTCACGCCTATGGACTGGAACTGCCGCACGGCGCCCTGCTGACGGAAATCAGTCCCGGGGGACCGGCGGACAAAGCCGGCCTGCGTAGTGGCGACATCGTCCTGGCGCTCGACGGCGTGACCATAATCGACAGCGCCGACCTGCCCCCAATAATCGGCGCCAGCGCGCCAGGCAGCGAGCATCTGCTGACCGTCCTGCGCGAAGGCCAGGTGAGCCAGATCAAGGTCCTGTTCAGCGAACTGGGCGCGGCCGACAAACCGGGCTCGCCCCGGCAAGAGGTCGCGCGCCTCGGCATGCTGGTCTCGGATCTGAATGACGCGACAAAACAGGTACTCGGCATTCACGGCGGCGTGCTGGTCGAGGAAGTCGCCCCCGGACCCGCCGCCAGCGCGGGCATACAAGCGGGAGACATCCTGCTGAAACTCGGCCGTCAGCCGCTGGAAAACAGCACCCAACTGCTCGAACTCGCCGCCGGCCTCGGCGACGACCTGACCCTTCCACTCCTGGTCAAACGCCAGGACAACCTCAGCTTCGTGCCGCTCACGCTTCCCGCCGCCCAGCCCAAGGCGGGCAAGTAAGTCGGCAAGAACGTCCACAGGCGGCGTTTCATCATGCCCCGACGACTTCCGTTCTCTCTTCTCTTGGCGCTGTTATTCACTTTTCATGCCGGAGCAGATGCCGCCTGGGAAGGCACCAATCAGGTCGTTATCGAACACGGGACGCTGGTACGACCCTGGACCCTGCGAGCTGAGCGCATACGTATAACTCCCTGGATTCGGACGTGTTTCCCCCAATAGGTTTACGCGCCGTGAAGCTCAACAATGGTTCCCGGTATCCCCTCGCAAACGGGAACCAACCATCAGCCAGAAAGTGAGGAAGACATCATGAAAGTCGTATGGAATGACAAAGCCTGCTGCCACAGCGGCAACTGTGTAAAAACCCTACCCCAGGTATTCAAGGTGGAAGACGGCCAATTCCTGATCCAGCCGGAAAACGCCGGCGCGGAACAGGTCCGGCAAGTCGTCGCCGCCTGCCCGGGCAAGGCGCTGAGTATCGAATAGCAGCCCGGACTCACCTCTCCTCCTTGGGTGGACTTGCTATTTCCCGGTCCGCCTTTTTTTTCCACGCGATAAAGTCGGCACCCGACCAACATCGCGCCGGCAAGTTCAGGCGCCTTCCTTGTGCTCCCGATGAACAGCCCGCCTCCCTCCTCCGCTCCCGAAGCCCCCCAGGAAAGCCTCGATCCCGAAAACTGGGACGATTTGCATGGCCTCGCCCGGCGCATGCTGGACGACGCTTTCGCCTACCTGCGCGACGTGCGCGAACGCCCGGTCTGGCGGGCCATGCCGGAGCCACTCAAGCCCCTGTTCCAGACGCCGCCGCCACGCTCACCGGAAGGCGCGGAGGCGGTGTACCGACAATTCGTCGAGACCGTTTTGCCCTACCCCATGGGCAACATCCACCCCCGCTTCTGGGCCTGGGTGATGGGCAATGGCGGCATGACGGGAGCCCTGGCGGAATTCCTGGCGGCGGTGATGAACAGCAATGCGGGCGGCGGAAACCATGCCGCCATTCTGGTGGAACGCCAGGTCATCGACTGGATCAAGACCATGCTCGGTTTCCCCACCGAGGCCAGCGGCCTGCTCACCAGCGGCGCCTCCATGGCCAACCTTATCGGCCTGGCGGTGGCGCGCGATGCAATGGCTGGTTTCGACGTGCGCGAAGCCGGCATGTCCGCCGCGCCGCAACCCCTGGTGGCCTATGCCGGCAGCGAGGCCCACAGCAGCAATGGCCGCGCCCTGGAACTGCTCGGCCTCGGACGCGCCGGCCTGCGCCGCATCCCGGCGCGGCCGGATTTCACGATGGATATTGACGCGCTACGGGTCGCGATCGCCGCCGACCGGGCGGCGGGACGGCGCCCGCTCTGCGTCATCGGCAGCGCCGGCACGGTCAACACTGGCGCCATCGACGACCTCGCCGCCCTGGCCGAACTGTGCCGGCGTGAAGGCCTGTGGTTTCACGTCGATGGCGCCATCGGCGCGGTGGCCGTATTGGCGGATAGCGTCAAACCACGCCTGGCCGGCATGGAGCGGGCCGATTCCATCGCCCTGGATTTGCACAAGTGGATGCACATGCCGTTCGAGGCCGGCTGCGTGCTGGTGCGCGACGCCGGCGCCCACCACCACGCCTTTGCCATGGCCGCCGAATACCTGGAACCGTGCGAACGCGGGCTGGCCGGCAATCAGGCCGGCTTCCACGAATACGGCGTGCAGACCTCACGCCAGTTCCGCGCCCTCAAGGTGTGGATGACGATCAAGGAACACGGCCTCGACCGCTTCGGCCGCCTCATCGCCCGCAACGTCGAACAAGCCCGCGCCCTGGGCGCCCGGGTGGAAGCCGAAGCGCGACTGGAACTGCTCGCCCCGGTCAGCCTCAACATCGTCTGCTTCCGCTACCACCCCGACGGCCTGGACGATGCCGCGCTGAATCGGCTCAACCGGGAAATTATGGTCCGCCTGCAGGAAGAAGGTACCGCCGCCCTATCCGACACTCTGCTCGAAGGCCGGCGCTGCCTGCGCGCCGCCATCGTCAACTACCGCAGCCGCGACGAGGATTTCGAACTGCTGGTGCGGGAAGTGCTGCGTCTGGGCCACGCCTTGACCCAGTGAAAGAGCCCATGTTCCTAGTAGTCAGTCACGCTGAAACGCAGACATGAAACGGCGCCTTTTCCCGCCATGCATCGTTGCGGCCACTTGCCGTATACCCGATATGGCGGCGCGGCCGCGCCTCGCCTGACGAAAAAACCCATCCATTTCATTTATCTCCGTTTCAGCGTGACTGACTACTAGGCCAGTTCGCGGTGGGATTCGGCGCCAAGGCGGCCGCCCCCATCCCCTCGACCGCACCGGGAAATGGGCGCTGGCCGGGCTGGCGCTGTTCCCCACCGCGTACCACGAAGGGATTGCCGCTAACACCACGCACAATCAAAGTGAATCCGATGGCAACCCGGCAACACCATGTTCGGTTTTATTGCGGCAAGGATTCCAGCAACTCGTTCATCTTCTTGAAGCGTGGCGCCTGCACAGTGAAAGCCATGGCGCGGGCCTTGATATGGCTACCGGACAGCAGTGTCGGGATGACTTCATCGTCACGGGTCTTCTTGAATGCCTCCCAAACCACCTTGAATTGCGCCAAAGTCGGCTGGGCGGTACGCAATGATGGGTTCTTCAAGGCGGCGGCAAGGAGGCCGTCCAGATCCTTGCTCGACTTGAGCGCCTCGTCATAGCGCATGTCCAGGACGGTGCGGTCGTCTTCGCTCATCATGGCCATGGTGTGTTGCCGCGTTGTGGCGAGAGTGGACTTGATCTCGGCAATTGGCCCCGCCTGAACGGGATAAGCAACAACCAAACAGGCGATCGACGCCAGTAAGGCGGCCAGGACGTTTTTCATCATCATTTCCTTGAAGTATTGGGATGAGCGGCAGTCTACTGATCACTCGCCGAACAAACGTTCCAATTCGAGTGGCGCTTTGATAAGACGCAAGAAATCGAGACGGCCTCAAACCGATTCCACGATACGAGGCCATGCCTGGAAATGCCCCGGAGTTACTTTGCAGACGGGTCTTTCATCGCCGCGATGTCCATGTTGACCTGACAGATTTCGTCGCCGACTTTGACCAGAAAAGACACCATTGCAAGGGCAGGGCCAAGCCTTTCGAAGCCCGGAATGGCATCCTTTACCAGCTTGAGCATTTCGAGGGCCGCCGAGGAGGTTGTCAGCATGGCCTTGGTGTAACCCTTTTCGTCCACTTCCGACCACGCCTTCGCGGCGGCTATTCCGAGGAGCGCAACCTGGACGCCTTCGATGGCACCGCCCAATTGGGGGCTGATCCCGGGAAACTGGGATTTGGCGAAATCAAGTGTAAGCGCGCCAATCTTGGTGACATGCCCGGTCATATCGAGGACATCCTTGGGCGCCACGGAATGTGTATCACCGGCCACCGGGGTATGCGCCAGCGCATGCAACACCAGGCCGCCCGGCAACGGAATAGGGTCGCGTGGAGCAAGGCCCAGCGCCGCCGCGATCTCGGGAGAAAGCGCGATCTGCTGCTTGGGATCGGCGACAAGGGCGCTTAGCTGCGGCGCGACATGGCAGTTGTAAGTAGAGATCTTCATCCGGCGCTCCTTGATTTACGTTGCCAACAGTCAGTGGACTGACAAGACACGCGACATATCCGCGCGCTGTTTACCGATATACGGCGCCCGTGCCGGGCATGCAACCCATCACGGCGGCACGGTAGTTCCACGTCAACTTGCTGGTTTGTCGCACCGACTTCCTGAAGCCGGGTGGCGCGGGCACCCAGACGGGCTTGATGCCGTTGAGCGAGTCAGACAAATTGAGCGTGATCATGTTTCTTTCTCGATTTGTTTTTGTTCTTCCCCATCCTCGGTTAAGTTTGGCCTTCCCCTGCATTTCCAGCTGAATACCACTCAGCGCGGCGTCCGGATGGCGCCATTCGGGATACGGTTCTGCTCGTCTACACCATGTTCAACCTGCGCAGGAGCAAGCATCATGCATGCACAAGCTCGCAAAAAACTCGCCGTACTCGTGATCTGCCTGTCCGCGCTCTCCACCCAGGCACAGACCACCACACCGATAGCGAACCCCTACACGCAATACCTGCCGCAGCCCCTGCCGGTACAGCCATCCGGCTTTCCCCCGTTCGTCATTCCCGACCTGCGCGGCATCAACCTTCCCCTGATCGGCACCCTCATGCCGACGCCGACCAAGCCCTACACCATGCGTCCGGCCATCCCCCAGGAGGTCAAACGGCAGATGATGCAGATGATGATGCCCATGATGACCAACATGATGCGCATGACCATGCCCGACGCGATGAACTGGTTCGCCCACAAGATCAAGGTCAAGCCGGGGCTGTCCTTTGAAGACGTGCTGGAATCCATGAACCTGCGCGCCAACCAGCTCAACTTCAAACACGTCGGCGAAAACCTGATGTACAAGGACTTCCGCGCAGTACTGGGCGACATGGACGCCCCCCGCATCGAAGTGCACAGCTACTGCGACATCGCCGTCGGGCGCGAGCTCCTCAAGATCAGCCCGGAATTTGTGGTTTTCCTGCCCTGCCGTATCGTCATCATGGAAGACGGCGACAAGAACATGTGGGTTCTGATGCTGGACTGGAACATGGACTGGGTAGCCGGCTATAACGACCAGCTGAAAATCACCCCGGAACTGGCCAAGGGCGCCAAAGAGCTTCGCGACAAGATGGAAAGCATCATGAAAGCCGGCGCCAACGGAGAACTCTGAAACACACGCCAACGACTGCCCACGAAGCGGTCCGAATGCTGGCCGGCTCACTGGCCAGCCAACGATCCACTCTGCCGGCCTGGATGGAGTGGCGCAAAGCCGCTGCGTTATTCCGCCCTACTCTGCCGCCTTGACGGGATCTGCGTACAAGATGCTGGTTTCGCGCAGCCCCTTGTCTCGCAAGCTCATGAAGGCGGCGCCTACTTCCGCGAAATCCGTGAGGCTGCTTGCGTGCCAGGCGGTTTCCTGGTCGGGCGCGCGGCCTTCCAGCAGGGCGCGGATATTGCCGGCGGCGGTGGCGATCATGGGTTCGATCATGAAGCCGGACTTGGGCGTGCCGAGCGGCACGGGCGTGGTTTCCATGGCTGGACAGGCGATGCTGGCGCCGACGGCAAATATGTTCGGGTAGGTGGGGTTGCGCTGGTGGGTATCGACGATGACGAAGCCTCTCGGGTTGGAGAGTCCGTCGATGTCGGAGACCGCATCCACACCCCGGAAGGCGGGCAGCAGCATGGAAAAACTGAACGGGAGTTCATGTGGTTTCTTTTCCCGGCCATGCGCGTCCATTTCCATGACCCGCATGATTCCCTTTGTCACCTCCGTAACGCGCGCGTTGCACAGCCACTGGATGCCGTGATCCTTGAACGCGGATCCAATGAACTCGCGCGAGTCTCCCACTCCGCCCATACCCAGATGGCCGAGGTAGGGTTCGGGCGTGACGAAGGTGATCGGCGCTTGGTCACGCAACCCGCGTCGGCGCAGATCGGCATCCGCGAGTAGCGCGAACTCGTAGGCGGGGAGGAACAGGGAGGCGCGCTGCACCACGCCGATGACGATGGGGCCGGGATCGACGGTGAAATCGTCCCACTCCAGGCCTGACAGGGTTGCGTCATCGATGCCGCAAATGGACTGAACATAGCCGCCCGGCCCGGTTCCGGGGATTTCCTCGGGCGCGGCTTTGGGGCCGGTGGCGATGACCAGATAGTCGTAGTTAACCCTGCGGCCGTCGAGCAGTTCGATGTTGTTGCGTTTCGGGTGAACCTGCCGGGCGCCCACCTGCATGAATGCAATACCCTTTTCATGCAGCAGCGGGACAAGCGGCAACTCGGTGTCGCCACGCTTGTTCAGATTCATCGCCACCCGTGGATTGGAGGGCACGAATTGAAAGTTGGCGGCGTTGGAAATAACCGTTATCCGGTCCGCTGGCCGGGCGGCGATACGCATTTCCAGGGCCATGGGCAGACCGCTGATACCGGCGCCCAGAATGACGATGTGTGCCATGGGTATTCCTTCAGGAAGTTTGGTTGAACCGAGAAAAGCGCTACTCGGTCAGGCCCATGAGCGCCATGTAGTCAGGCGCGCCATAGAGGCGCTGGCTGTCTTCCTCTTGGCTGGACAGGCTCACACGCAGCATCCAGGCGTCGCCGTTGGGGTCCTGGTTGACCAGGCCCGGCGTGCGGCGGAGGTTGGGATTGACCTCCAGTACCTTGCCGTTGGCGGGCGCGATCATGTCGGAGACCGCCTTGCTGGACTCGATGGTACCGAGTGGGGTATCGCGTTTGATGCTGGCGCCGACCCTGGGCAGATCGACGAACATGATCTTGCCGAGTTGTTTCTGGGCATGGTGATTGACGCCGACCAGGGCCTCGCCGTTTTCCAGCAGCTTCAGCCAGAGGGCCTCGCGGTGATAAAGGCGATCATCAGGGTAGTTGGCTGACATGCTGAACCTCCTCGCGTTTCATGGGTTTATGCACGGCCTGGCCGAGGCAATCCTCGGCGGCTTCCAAAATGGCTTCGGACAAGGTGGGGTGGGCGTGCACGGTATGGGTGATGGCGTGGATGGTGGCGCCCTGGCGCAGGAGTACCGCCCCCTCGTGCACCATGTCGGAGGCGTGGGCGCCGATCAAGTGGAGCCCGAGGAGGCGGCCGCTGATGCGATCAGCGACGACTTTGGCCATGCCGGTCAATTCGCCCATGGCCTGCGCCTTGCCCAGGCCGCGCAGATCGAAGCGGCCGCAACTGACGGCATGGCCCTGGGCGCGGGCGGCCTGCTCGCTGAGTCCGACCGAGCCGATTTCCGGCATGGTGAACACCGCCCACGGGATGATCTCTTCGTTGAGCGGCTCGGGCTCCAGCCCGAGGGCATGATCCACCGCCAGGCGCGCCTGGGCCGAAGCGGCATGGGCCAGGGCAAGACGTCCGTTGACGTCACCGACGGCGTACAAGCCATCGAGATTGGTGCGCATGGTGGCGTCGGTGACGATCTCGCCGCGCCCACCCAGACGCACACCGGCTTCTTCCAGCCCCATGCCCGCGCTGTTGGCGCGCCGTCCGACCGCGACCAACGCCCGCTCGGCGCTGGCGTGCGGGCGTCCTTCGACATAGGCGGTGACGCCTTCCGCGCCGATTTCCAGGCGCTCCACCGCGGAACTGTCGAGGAATTCGATGCCGCGCTTGCGCATCTCCCGCGCCACCACGTTGGCGATCTCATGATCGAGGAAAGGCAGCGGCCGGTCGCCCATGGCGGCCAGGGTGACTTCCACCCCCAGGGTTTGCATGATGAAGGCGAATTCGCAAGCAACCACGCCATCTCCGACGATGAGCAGCGAACGCGGCAGATCATCCCAACGCAGCAGATCGTCGCTGGTCACGATACGGTTGCCGTCCACCGCCATGCTGGCCGGACGGATGGGCGAGGAGCCGGTCGAAATCAACACCGCGTCGGCGTGGATCGGCCCGGCCCCTTCCACGCTCACGGTTCTGCCATTGACGATGCGGCCGAACCCCTGAATGTGTTCGACCTTGCGGTCGGCCATCAGGCCGTCGATGCCACGACCCAACATATCGATCACCCGACTGGCCTTGTCGCGCAGCCGCGGCCAATCCGCCTCGATCGGGCCGGCGATGGAAAGACCGTAGGAATCGGCGCGACGTATTTTGTCGAGCAGGTTGCACACCTCCACCAGTGTCTTGGTGGGGATGCAGCCGCGATGCAGGCAAGTGCCGCCCAGGGGATGCGGATCGATGAGGGTGACCCGGGCACCCAGGGCGGCGGCGTGTGAGGCCGCGACGTAGCCGGCGGGGCCGCCGCCGAGAATGGCGATATGTTTGCTCATGGGAAACTCCTGGTAAGCGGGGTAATCCGCGCCGCGTGTGGCGCCGACTGGCGGCCGTTGCCACACGCGAAACGGCATCAGGCCGGCACGGCTTCCAGTTCCATGAGTTGGCCGTTGATGGTGACACTGCCGCTTACCTCGATCGCGCGCACCAGGGTATCCATCACCGGGCAGTGGCTTTCCACGGTCCGCACCAGCTTCATCAGGGTTTCGGTGTCGGCCGGGCTGTCCACCTCGGTCTCGAAAATTATCTTCTGATAGCCGGGGGGAATGGCGGCATCCATGCCGAACAGGCCGCGCAGGTCGAGATAGCCGCGCAGGTTGACCTTGACGCTGTTGAGTTGCACGCCCATCACCGAGGCGTAGGCGCTGTACATGATTTCCTGGCAGGCACCCAGCGCCACCAGCAGCAGTTCCACCGGATTGGCGGCGCTATCGGCACCACCCAGTTCGGGCGGTTCATCAACGAAGATAGTGGGAAAGTCGCGCACTTTGGCGCTGCAACGCACGTCCTCTTCGAGCTGAGTGTCGGCGCGAAACACGACTTTGGCGGCAGCGGTGTTGTCCTGGATGCCCGCGATGGACTGCATCAGGGCGGCTTTTACGGATTCTTGTGACATGGCCTGTCTCCTCGTTGACACGGTGGAGCGGGCCGGCAATGTCCGGCTCCGCTGAGGAGAATTAAAGGCTTGTGGACGTGGGAAAAACATTCGGACGAATCGGTGCCCGAGGGGGGAATTACCCTATCTCGTGCCCGGACTAGTTCTCGTATAGGCCGCCTGGCCGGCCGCTTTCTCGGCCCCCAGGCTGTCTTCGTCAGTAACCAGGCCGAGGCGAACGAACATGCGCACCAACTCGGAAAGTGAACTGGCGCGCATCTTTTCCATGACGTTGGCGCGATGTGATTCGACGGTCTTGTGGCTCAGTCCCAACTCGATGGCGATGACCTTGTTGGCCTTGCCGGTCACCACCAGTGCCGCCACCTCCCCCTCACGCGGCGTAAGTTGTCGATAAGCGGCCTGGATACGGGCGAGTTGAACGTGTTCCCGACGCCGTTGCCGGCACATTTCCAGGGCATGCTGGATGCGATCCAGCATCGTCTGGTCGTTGTAGGGTTTTTGCAGAAAGTCCACCGCGCCGCCGCGTATGGCACGCACCGCCATGGGGATGTCGCCATGCCCGGTGACGATGATCACCGGCAAGCACCAGTCCTGCGCTTTCAGATGCTCCTGCAACTCCATGCCGCTCATGCCGGGCATGCGCACGTCCAGCACCAGACAACCGGGCACGGTGCGGTCGCAGGCCGCCGTGAATTCACGCGCCGAGGCGTAGCAGCGCACCTTGTGCCCCACAGATTCCAGCAGCCAGCGCAGGGATTCCCGCGCCGCCTCGTCGTCGTCCACCACGAATACGGTTTCTTGCTCAGTCATGTCTCAGGTTCTCCTCGATGCCCGGCAGGTCGAAACGGAACGTGAGCCCCGGGCCGGGCTCGTTGTAGAAAGCCAGCAGGCTGCCGC
This sequence comes from uncultured Thiobacillus sp., assembly GCA_964542455.1. Classification (GTDB taxonomy): domain Bacteria; phylum Pseudomonadota; class Gammaproteobacteria; order Burkholderiales; family Thiobacillaceae; genus PFJX01. Next base: position 207,017 of record CAZIUC010000002.1, read on the forward strand.
CATGCGCTTCGACGATGGAGCGGCAGATCGGCAACCCCATGCCCATGCCGTTGGCCTTGGTTGTGTAAAAGGGTTCGTAAATCTGGTTGAACGTTTCCCGTGGCACTTCCGGCCCGGCATCGCGGATTTCCAGGTTGGCCACGCCACGTTCATCCGGGAACGCGCGGATACTGAGATGGCGCCGCTCCGGCGCCACCTCGTCCATCGCCTCCACCGCGTTGCGCGCCAGATTCAGGATGACCTGCTCGATCTGGATGGCATCGCCCATGACCAGCGGCAGGCCGGCAACCACTTCCAGTTCCACCCGCACCTGATGCTGGCGGGCCTCCGGTTCCGCGATCACCATGGCCTCGCGCAAAACAACGCGCAAATCCACGGGACGGGGTCGGTGTTCGTCCTTGCGCACGAACTTGCGCAGGCCGCGGATGATGTCGCCGGCCCGCTCCGCCTGGCCGCACACGTGCTCCATGGCCTGGGCAAGTTCGCCGGGGGAATCGTTGCCGGCGCGAATGCGGCGCAGGCAACCGCGCGAATAGTTGGCGATGGCGGCCAGGGGTTGATTGAGTTCGTGCGCCAGCCCGGAAGCCATCTCGCCCATGGTGGTCACCCGCGAGGCATGCGCCAGTTCGCGGTAATGCAGGCGTACCTCGTCCTCGGCATGCTTGCGCGCGGTGATATCGCGCGTGATGGCAAGCAGCGCGACCACCTTGTCGCGGCCGTCTCGCAGCGGCCCGACATGGGTTTCCATCCAGCGCCGGCGGCCTTTCAGGCTGATGATCTGAAACTCCATGACCCCGGATTCACCAACGAACACGCGTTCGGACAAGGCACGGTAATCACCGCGAAACTCCGGCGCGATGATGTTGTAGACCGAGGTGCCGATGATCTCGCCGGGCTCGCTGGCCTCCACCAGATTGAGTCCGGCCGGGTTCATCTCCAGCAGGATGCCGTCCAGGCTCTGCAATTTCACGCATTCCGGCTCGGAAGCGATGATCTGGCGCAGGTGGTTCTCGTTTTCCGCCAACTTCTCCTCGGCCCGGCGCCGCTCGCCGATCTCCCCTTCCAGTACCCGTTTGGATTGGCCCAGACGCAGGTTGAGGCGGATGACATAAGCCAGCACGGCCGCCATCAGGCCGAGTGTCGGCAACAACAACGCCCAGGCGGGCAAGAAGGAAGCGAAAGGCAATGACGTCTCCGGAGCGGGAAGAAGAAATTTCTTCGACGTCTCTCACCAGCAAGAAACGCACCCGCAACGGCAAGCCCGGCATAGCGCGGTTACGTGACGGGAAGCGCGCGGACGCTGTCACCAGACTGACACACGTCGGGTGTGACACTTCGTCCCGTTGACGAAAGGAGCCGGCGCTACATGCCCGCGCGATTGCCGCTAGCGCCGCCCGCCCCGCATGTGCGAGGCGTCGAGGAACTTGTCGTAGAAGATGTTTTCATGGCTCACTCCGGCGCGGGTCAGGCATTCGATGGCGCTGTCGATCATCGCCGGCGGCCCGCACAGATAGGCATGGCTGTTGGGCATATCCAGGGTTTGCGTCGCCAGGACGTCCGTGCAGTGGCCACGCGGGCCCTTCCAGTCGCTGCCATCCGGTTCGCGCGACAACACCGGGATGAAGTTGAAGTGACCATTGCCGCGCGCCTTGATCTGCTTCATTTCTTCCAGGCAGTAAAGATCTTCACGGGTACGCGCGCCGAACACATAGGTGACCTGACGCTGAAAGCCTTGTCGCGACACCTGTTCCAGCAACGACTTGATCGGCGCCATGCCGCTGCCGCCGGCGATGCACAGCATCGGCGCCGTCGATTCGCGCAGCCAGAACGAACCATAGGGACCGCTGACGCCGACCCGTTCGCCTTCTCGCTTGGCGCCATGCAGCCAGGTCGTCATCTCGCCGTCGGGCACATGACGGATGTAGAAACTGACGTGTCCAGGTTCTTCATTTTCCGGCGCGCTGGCAAAGGAATAGGAACGGGGGTTTTCGATCAAGCCGGGTACGGACAACTCGGCGTATTGCCCGGCCAGGTAGGCGGGCAGCGCTTCATCCAGGCGGATGCGAACTTCCAGGATGTCGTGTGTAAGCGGACGGGCCTGGGCGATCATCCCGGTCACGGTCTTGGGTTGCGACAGCGCGGTCGCGGGTTGATCCAGGGCGACCTCGATTTCGACATCGCCGCGCAAGCTGCTCTGGCAGGCCAGGATCATGCCGGCGTCCATTTCCTCGCCGCTGAGGACATAGCTGAAGTCGTTGAGCGGCTTGATCTTGCCACTGACCAGGCGGCACCTGCATTGTCCGCAACTGCCTACACGGCAGTTGTGCGGCCAGGCCAGACCCTGGTTGAGCGCGGCCTTGAGCAGGTTGTCGCCGGGCGCGACCTCGATGGTCGTGCCACTCGGCGAGATGCGCGCGCTATTGGGGCCCTTGCGGGAGAAAAAACCGAACACGGCGGACTCCTTGTGCGGGGCGAACGGGCGTCGCCTGGCGACGCCCGTTGCGATTACAGATGGACGACCTGATCCTTCATGGAATACAGGATGCACAACACCTCATCCTTTTCCCGCTGGCCGGCCTTGTTCATGTCCAGCGCCTTGAGCACGTCATCGCAGACCGCGATGAACTCGGCCTCGTTGATGTTCATGCCCTTGTGCGCGCTGATCATGTCCTTGCCGCTATAGGTTTCGGGTCCGCCGAAACCGGCGCAGCACAGTTCGGTGACCAGACGCTTGACGTTCACTGGATCGCTGGCGGCATAGCGATTGTTGATGATCGGGTTCTTGCAGTGGTTGTCCCAGATATCGGAGGCGATGGCCTCGATCCCTGGGCGGCCGCCCAGGCGGGCGTAGAGCGTGGCGTTTTGCACGATGGCTTCAGTGGGTGCGTTCATGGTCTTGCTCCTGTGATTGGGTTTGGCGTCGCCCCGTTGGGCGACGCCGGACTGCGCGAATTACATTGCGTAGTTGACTTCCAGCTTCTTGCCGCGGATGGCATCCAGATCGACTTCGTAGCCCACCTTGCGGTTGATTTCCTGGGCGATCTTGCGCTCCTCGGGGCTGGCGAAATCGCGGTCCCAGATCGCCAGCTTCTTCTTGTAGACCGCGTGCCACAGGGGCGGCATCAGGGCCAGGACGAACTCGGTGTAGTAACCGATCATCGCGTTCGGCGCGCCCGAGGGCGAAGACTGGGTACCGACGCTGGACAGTTCCCAGAAGTGGGTTTCGCCGCGATCGTGGTGGTCGGCCTGGCGACCGATCTCGATGAATGCCCAACTGGTGAAGGCGTTGTCGTTGTCCCAGGAATGACGAAACTCGATGGGCTGGTTCTTCACCCGGATCAGGCCGTAATGCTCCATGTAGTTCAGGGCTTCAAGTTCGAAGTTGGAAATCACCCACACCACCAGCATCGCCGCGAGGCCCACCAGGACGCCATCCGTACCACCGGCGAGATAGCCGGCGCCGGTGAACAGGGCGACCGTCGGAATGCTCATCAGGTAGCCGCGTATCCAGCGGTTGGACAGGGAGAAGAAGGACTTGCCCTGACGCTTCAGACGCTTTTTCTCGGTCAAGATGCCGAAGTAGGACTGGCCGATGTGCGAGACCAGGAAGTGCATGTACAGGCTGCGGCCGCGCGGCGCGGTGGCCGGATCGGTATCGTCGCCCATCTTGTTGCCTTCCGGGCCCATCCAGGCGCGACCCAGCTCCAGGTGATGGTTGTAGACATGGGCGAAGCAGAAGTGCGCGGTGCCCGACAGCGCCATCATCATGCGTGAGATCAGGAAGCCGACACCCTTGGTATGCGCCAGTTCGTGACCGAACATGATGCCCAGGCCTTGATGCATACCGGCGCCGATGGTGGCGATGATCAAGCCCAGGCCGGTAATGCCGTTCTCATACTCGTAGCCGTTCCACATCATGGTTTCGATCGGCACGCCGGCGACGTACTGATAGACCCGCCAGGCCAGCGCGATCTGGAGCGCGACGAAGCTGATCAACTGGAAGTACATCATCAGGTTGAGCAGCGGACCGGAACCCACCGGCTGGCCTGATTTGTTGGTGGCCGCGCCCTTGGTATGGAAAGCGGAAGTGAGGGTATCCATGACGATGTTGAAGCCGAATATCCCCATGCCGACCCAGACCCAATCGCCGCCCATGAGAATGCCGAGCAGGCAGGCGAGGATGCCGAGTGGCGTGTACAGATAAACCAGATGTCCAAAGACGAGACTACGCATGATGTGGCTCCTTTGTTCCTCAAATCGTGGGGTGATGGATGACGGTGTGTCCCACGTCCAGACCAGCGAAGGAGGGGGTGGCCGGAACACGAAACGCACCGTCTGAGGTGATTTATACGTGCCCGTGTCAGCGGTAAAAATCCGGAAAATTACGGGAATATGCGTGGAATTACGGGGGCGTCCAAGGTTGTCGCCCAACGCCCGCCCAACGCCCGCCATACACACGGCATGCGCTCAAAGGCGCTTATCGCGTCGGCCGGCGATGCGGTTGGAGCAAGGCTTCCCCCCTTTTCAAAGAGAAAGAAACCGGGCCGGGTCACCCCTCCGGATCGGACTTCACCGCCAGCTCGATCAACTGGCCCAGCGACCGCACGCCCATCTTGTCCATGATGTTGGCGCGATGGCCTTCCACGGTGCGCACCGAGAGATCCAGTTGCGCGGCGATGACCTTGTTCGGCTTGCCGTGGCGCAGCAGGTCGAGCACTTCCCGTTCACGCGGGGTCAACGCGGACAGGGTCTGGCTGGCCCGGCTGCGTTTGTCCTCCTGTCGCCAAAGCGTTTCGTATTTCTCCAGCGCGGCCTGAATGGCGTCGAGCAGGGCCTGGTCGTTGAAGGGTTTCTGGAGAAATTCGAAGGCGCCCGCCTTCATCGCCCGCACGGTGATCGGCACATCGCCATGGCCGGTGACGATGATCACCGGCAACTGGATGCCGGCCTGGACCAGCTTGTCCTGCAGATCCAGCCCGCTCAGGCCCGGCATGCGGATATCCAGCACCAGGCAACCGCGCATGCCGGGCTTGAAGGCGGCGAGGAACTCTTGCGCCGAGGCATAGGTTTTCGCATCGAGGCCGACCTGCTGCGCCAGCCAGCGGATGGCGTCGCGCACCGCCGGGTTGTCGTCGACGATAAAGACGGTGGTTTTTTCAGGGCGATTTTGCATGGCCGCTCCCGGCGCGGGGCAAGGTGAAACAGAAAGTGGCGCCGGCGCTGGAATTGGCTTCCAGCCAGAGCCGGCCGCCATGCGCATCGATGATGTTCTGGCTGATGACCAGGCCGATGCCAAGACCCGTCGATTTGGTGGTGAAGAAAGGCTCGAACAGGCGGTCCAGCGCATCCGGCGGACAGCCGGGGCCGCTGTCGCCGATACAGACGCGGACCAGATGGCGCTGTTGGCGCGTGGCCTGGATGACGATCCGACGCCGCGCCGTGTTGCCGCCGGACATCGCATCCATGCTGTTACGCGCCAGATTCAGCAGCACCTGTTCGATCTGGATCGGATCGGCCATCACGGCGGGCAATTGACGCGCGATCTCCACTTTCAGTTGCACCTCGTTTTGCCGCGCTTCGGCGCGGATGAAGCTGGCGACCTCGTCGATCACGTCGCGCGGATTGACGCGCTGCGGGTGTAGATCGCCCTTGCGCGCGAAGTTGCGCAAGCGGCGAAAGATCGCGCCGCCAAGTTCGGCCTGGCGCACCACCTGTTCCAGCCCGTAACGGACTTCCTCCGGCTTGCAGTCACCGGCCTGGATGATGCGCAGACAGGTCTGGGCGTAGGTGGTGATGGCGCACAGCGGCTGGTTCAATTCGTGGGCGAGGCCGGAGGTCATTTCACCGAGGATGCTCAGGCGGCCGACATGCGCCAGTTCCGCCTTGTGCACGCGGTCCTGTTCCTCGGCCCTCACCAGTTCGGTGATGTCGTGGCCGGTGGAAATGAAATGGGTAATCACGCCCTGGCTGTCCTTGAGCGGACTGATGGTCTTCTGCTCGTGGAAAATGCTGCCGTTCTTCTTGCGATTGACCATGACGCCGCGATAAACGCCGCCATCGCCAATCACCCGCCAGAGATCCTGATAGAACACCTCGTCATGCACGCCGGATCGCAGAAAGTAGGTCTTGTGGCCGACCACTTCTTCGCGCTCATAGCCGGTCAACCGCTCGAACGCCGGGTTGACGTATTCGATGCGCCGCTCGCGGTCGGTGATGATCACCGAATCCGCCGCCTGCTCCAGCGCGCTGGACAACTTGCGCATGTGCGCCTCGGCGCGTTCCCGCTGCAATTCACTGCCGACCCATTGCGCCATCAATTTCAGGGTTTCGCGATCGGCGGAACTGAACGGTGACGGCCGGGGTGACGGACTGGCGAAGCACAGCGTGCCGTAGAGCCCGCCATCGACCACCACGCGCACGCCGATATAAGCCTCCATCGGATGCTTGCGATAACTCGGATGCTCGCGCCACTCGCTGAGCGCCGCGTGTTCGAACGCCACCGGCTCGGTGGTGAACACCGTGGCGCTGCAATAGGTCTGGTCCAGATCCTTGGTGGTGCCAATGAAATATTCGGGATCGTCACCGACCGCGTCCTCGATGCTGAAACACTGGCCATCGATGCGCGCCAGGATGGCGATGGGCAGGCTGAATTGCGCGCAGCCGAGCCGCAACAGCCGGTGCAGTTTCTCCTCCAGACTCAGTTCCGGCGCCGAACTGATTTCGTGGAAGGCACGCAGCACCGTGGCATGCAAACGCAGTTCCTCCTCCGCGCGCCGGCGCTGGCGCTCCGCCGCCACCCGGTCGCTGACATCCTGCAGGATCAGCATGCAGCCACGCTGGCCGGTGCGATACGCCAGCGGCGCCAGGGTGATTTCGAGAAAGCGCGGGGCCTGGCCGGGGGCGTCGATTTCCAGTATCTCCGGCGCCAATCGGCCCTTGTCCACGCAGCCGCGTTGCAGCATCTCGCGCAGACGCGCCTGCTCGCGCGGAGGGAACTGCTCCCACAGTGGCCGCCCCAGCGCCGCGCGCTCGCTGACGCCAAGAATCTCGGTGGCCAGCCGGTTGAGGGTCAGGATGGCGCCGGCCAGGTCGACAGTAAGCACACCGATCGGCGCGTGATCCAGCAACTGATCGAGGTAATGCGTGGCTTCCGGCTGTAGCAGCGGCAATTTCTCCAGGCGAATCTGGGCGCTGGAGATGGTATTGAGGTAACGCGTGCGCTGCTGGCGGCGCCCTACCGCGTCACGGATGGCGGCAGGCAATTCCTCCACCTCGCTGGCCGACCAGGGCACCACCTCGTTGCCGAGGAAGGGGCTGAACATCAGCGTGCGCTTGAGCTGGGCACAACGCGCCGGCGGACTCAGGATCAGGATGGGGATGTGCTTGTCGTAGGTATGAATGCGCTGGGCGATGCGTACCGGCTCCTCGATCTCGATACCCAGCAGCACCGTGTCGGCCGGGCGGTGGCCCTCCTGGAAACGGGCATAGAGGGCTTCCTGATCCGCCATCACCTCGATGCTCAACGCCGAGCCCAGTTCCTGACGCAACAACGCCATCAGCGTCGGCGCCACGCCGACCAGATGCAGGACACCGTTTTCAAAGCTGCTCGGGATGAAGGGCACAGTCAGCGCGCGCGGCTCAGTCGGAGAGCAGCGGCTGCCCCAGCAAGGCGCGGCCGATCCAGACGCGCAGGATGTCGGTGGTGGGCGACATCAGGTGGGCGGCGCGCGCGTCACGCAGCAGGCGGTGCAGGCGCGAACCGTTGCGGTAACCAATGCCGCCGCACAGCGTCATCGCCTCGTTGACCACGCTCACCACGCAGTCGGCCACTTCCACCTTGGCCGCCATGATCGCGGTCAGCGCGTCGGGCTCGCCGGCATCGAAGCTGCTGGCGGCGTGATAAGTCAGCCGACGCGTGCGCTCCAGCACCGCCCACAACGAGCCGAGACGGTGCTGCAGCACGGAAGCCTGCGCCAGGCTGGAGCCGGTGTGGGTGTGATAGCGCCGGATCAGGTGTTTCCTGGCCTCATCCAGCGCGGTGGTGGCAACGCCTAGAAAGGTGCCGGCCATGGCCATCAGGAAATACGGTGTCACCACGTTGAAGATGTACCAGATCTGGTCGCCCTCCTTGCCCAGCAGATTGCCGCGCGGCACGCGCACTCCCCGCAGCTCCATGGTGCGGGAGGAATTGCCACGCATGCCGAGACCATCCCAGTCGCTCCCCCAGTGGAGATTCTCGGCATCGGCAGGCACGACGACGCAGGAAAACTGGCCGATGGGCGCTTCCGGCGAGGCCGCCACCGCCGAGACCACGTAGGAATCGGCATGGCCGCCATTGGTGACGAAAGTCTTGCTGCCGGTGAGGCGGAATTCATCCGCGGAGGTCGCCTCCAGCGCGGTCTGCGGCAGATAGAAATGGGCGCCGGTACCGGCTTCGCTGAGCGACAGCGTGGTGATATGGCGACCCTCACAGATCGGCGCCAGCAGGCGGGCTTGCTGATCCGGCGTGGCATTGGCTGCGATCACCGAGGCGCCGACGCAATGCATGCCATAACAGATGGCGGTGGAGGCACATTCCTGGCCCAGCGTCTCGCACACCCTGGCCAGCGCCAGCAGACCATGGCCCTGGCCGCCATAGGCGGTGGGCACCACCAATCCCGCCAGCCCCTCGTGTTGCAACGCGCGAATGCCGGGTTCAGGCCAGTGCGCCTGGGCGTCGATGTCAACCGCGCTCGGCGCGACGACATCCTTGGCGATCTCCTGCGCCTTGAGCAGGAGGGCCGCAAAATCTTTCCGGGGCATGTCGTTGGCCGGGGCGGGTGGTAGACCGGCCGAGGATAGTGCCTGCATGGAATCTCCTCAATGCCGCCGCCGAATGCTTCGCGACGACGGGCGCCTGCACCCGCCATGCCCGCCGCCAGCAACTTACGCTTTGGCGGCGGGCATGGCGGAATCAGTGATGATCGACCAGGGAAAACGAAAGCACCTTCTCGATGCTTTCGACCCGGTTCGCGGCGGTTCCCACCAGACACTCGCCGTGTTTGTCACAGCCCCACAAGTGATAGGCCTTGAATTGCAGCAAATCACCGTGCAGTTGCTCGCGGTGTGGCATCACGCGTGACTCCAGGGAATCTGAGGCGCCCTCGCTTTGCAGCACCTGCTTGATCCGGGCAATTTCCGCCATCAGATCGCGCACCTTGTCGCCGTTCCAACTGCCCACGGTCCTGCCACTATTGGTCTTGATCTCGTCCATTTTCGTTCCCCCCTCAGAAACGTTCGGCGATCAGGCGCAGCACGGCCTTGGGGATGACCCAATTACTGCCCTGCTTCTGTTCCTGAACGACGATCAGCAACTCGTCACGCGAGAAATGGATGCCTCGCTCCCCCGCAAGCTGCCGGTAGAGCTGGATAAAACTCTCCTTGTCCGGCGATTCGTCCAGCCTGGACAGCAACGACGGTTCGTTCATCACCACTTCACCGAACTGCTTGATGCTCTTCTCGAAGGGACGCGACTGCGTGTCCCTCGCCAATGCCGCTTGCAGCATGTTGTTACTCCTTTCATGTCCACGTGGTCCGGAGCATCGCTGCCCCGAGGCTTACCCGGACGCCGCGGGGCCCTCCTTCGCATGAAGACATCCCGCCGGATAGTCGTGCCTTTATACGCAACGGCCTTGCCCCGGAAAATCCGTATCGCCCCCCGTCGGACCAGGTAGTAACACCTGCTCGCGCCACGTTCTCGGCGCGAATACGAAGCCCGGCACGGCGCGGGTTACCGCTGGAGGGAGGAAAGCGGCTGTTTCGGGATCGACCTCAAGACGACCGAGATCGTGCGGTTTGGTCGTGTGAATGTCGGCCAGGGGGAACGCGAGCATCAGAACGGACCCGGCTAAATTCGGCCGTAGCGCATCGCCCTCTACAGCGGTCACTAGCCGACCGGGCATGCTGCTTGATCCAAAATCCAGCAGTTGAAGCCGTAGAAGCGTAGGTTGATTTCTTTCACCCCTGGACAGAAGGCTATCGGGATTTTTCTTTAGCGGGAATGAGTCACGCAGGCGCCCATTTTGAGCAGTGCATGCGAAAGCGTCCATCGTTCCTGTGGCTGTTTTCAGCCTTGACTGGCAAGGCGTCTATGGATATCTTTAATATATCCACATAGAGGAGGCCGCCATGCCCGCCCGCCGTACCGCCAATCAAATCGCCTTTCGCTACCGCACGGTTGACAGTTCCACCGGCGTCACACGCGAAACCGCCAAACACCTGGCGGAATTCCTGGGGGTGGATGAAACCCAGGTGATCCATCAAGCGCTGCACGAACTGGCCATCAAGGTACTGCCGCAATACGAAGCCGACGATGGCCCGCTAACTGCCGCCCAGGTGTGCCAGATCAAGAAACGCGTTCCACAGGGCAGCAAACGCTCGATGCATTCAAGCTTGTTTGAAGCGGAGACGGCGTGACTCACCAGTGGTGGGGAGAACCTACCGCCGGCGAGATCGTCTGGTGCCATTTCCCTGACAACATCACTCCGCGACCGAAACCGCGACTCGCTCTGATCGTAGTGGTCTTTGATGACGACGCGCCACACTTTGAGGTGCGCGTTGCCTACGGCACCAGCCAGCGAACGACAACGCTACACAGTGGTGAGTTCTCCATCCTTCAGAATCGCAACCGTGCCGCATACGAGGCGGCCGGGCTGAGCTACGACACCAAGTTCGACTTGAAGCAGGCCATCGACCTGCCCTATACCACCGAGTGGTTCTCTGTGCCGCCAGCGGCGCCCCATGGGCAAACGCCCAAGTTGGGCACGCTCCATCCCTCCTTGGTACGCGTCGTACAGGCCGCATTTCAGGCGGCGACCGAATGAGTCGCCGCCTGGCCGCCCTCGTCATCGGCAACGGCGCATACGAAGATGCTGGTGAACTTGAGACCCCCGCGAACGACGCAGAAGATATTGCAGCCAAGCTAGAAACCCGCGGCTTCTCGGTGATCAAGTAACTCGACTGCACGGTTACCAATATGGACCGGGCACTGAAGCGCGCACTGCCAGATAACGATGTCGGATTGTTATTCTTCGCTGGGCACGGCATACAGATCGCATGGTGAGAATTCTCTGGCGGCAGTAAACACCGATACGGCCGGGAAGGACGAAGCCAAGCACTCTTCACTGCCGTTGAAACGTGTAATCGAAGTCATGGAGAAGGCGGCAACGCAGTCGGGAAACCTGGCACGCGTCTTGACGCCCCCCACCTTTGCCCTTACATTAGAACGAACATTCTATTTAACCCAACTTCCCCATGAGCAGCGTCCTCTCCCCTCGCCCAGACACACGCTACCTGGTTCTCGATAGCGCGCTGACGCTGTTTACCGAGCGTGGCTACTTCAGTACCTCGGTGCATGACATCGGCCGCGCGGCGGAGGTGAGCATCGGCTCCATCTATCACCACTTCGGCGACAAGGAAGGCATTGCCGGCGCGCTGTTTTCCCAGCTCAGCAGCCGCATGGAGAGCTTGATCGGCGAGATCGTCCGGCGCCACGAAAGCACCCACGACCAGGCGCGCGAACTGGTTTCCCGGTTATTTCTCCTGACCGAATCCGAGCCGCGCGCGATGGAGTTCATGCTCTATGCCAAGCATCGGGAGTTCCTTCCCAACCACGGCCCGGTCTGCTCCTCGCGCCCTTTCGAGCTGATGCGCGAGATGGTCAGTCGCGGCATGGAGCGCGGAGAAATCCGCCCGATGGACGCCATGGTCGCCTCCACCTGTCTGTTCGGCGGCCCTTTGCGCATGATCACCGGGCGCCTGGATGGCGTGGTGGAACAGCCGTTGCCGACTTACCTGGATGCCGTCTGGGGCTGTGCCTGGCGCGCGGTTGCCGCCGAGACACCTTGACCATGGCCTCGGTTTGCCCGCGCCGGCGGCGCTTTTTTATTACCCCGATTAGAACGACCATTCGTTCTAATCGCGTGACCTTCATCGTTCACCGGAACACGTCCTTCCCACCCAATCATCAGGAAGCCAAGCCATGCGTTACGACATCACCGCGCTGACCGAGCAATATTGCTTCGGCTGTGTGCTCTACCCACCCAATCTGCCGCCGTATGCCTACGCCGAGGCCGACTGGGCCGTCCTGCAACACATGACCTGCGCCCTGGAGCACGCCCCCGGCACGGAGGGCTGCCTGGCCAGCCGCAAGACCAGTTGCAGCCTGGTTGAACTGGCGCCCTCCCCCTGTCACTGCGCGAACACGGCCGTCGAAGCCTGAATCCGCCCACTCCCTTTCACTCACAAATCAGGAGTTTTGAAATGACCATCCAACGTTTGCTGATGCTCGTTCTGGTGTTGTTCCTGCCGCATTTCAGCGCCCTGGCACAGACCACCCCACCGATCAACGACGCCGCCGCCTTGCGGGGTGTACACGAAGGCAAGAGCGTGTTCCTGATCGACTTCAACGATGCCAAGAAAACCGCGTTCTACCTGGAAATCATCAAAGGCACCCACGCTGGCCTGATACGACAAGGCGTCAAACCCAACTTTGTCATCGTCTATATCGGGCCCACGGTGCGTTTCCTTTCCAGCACCCCGGACAGTGATCTGGAAATCGAAAACAGCGAAGCTCTCAAGGAAATCGCCGAGCGCGTCTCGGAACTGCATCAACTGGGGGTGCGGCAGGAAGTCTGCGCCGTTGCGACGCGCGTGTTCAAGGTCGCCGACGAAAGCCTGTTACCCGGCCTCTCGCTGGTGGGAGACGGCTTCATCTCCCTGATCGGCTGGCAGACTCAGGATTACAAACTGGTTCCCTTGTTCTAAACACGGCCCGGCCTCCCCCTTTCGGAGGAGGCCGGGGGTCGGTTCATGCGGTCAGAAATGCCGCCCCACCGCCAACCCGACCAGCAACGGGTCGAGCGCCAGCGTCTCGATCTTGGCGCCACCGGCACCCGGCAGTACATCGGTCTTCAAGTAGAACTTCTTCACATCGAAATTAACGAAGTAGTCCTTGTTGACCGCGTAATCGAAACCTACCTGGAGCACGCCCCCGGTATCCGCCGGGAAGTCGCGCAGGGTGTTGAACACCGGGCCGTCCTTGTCGAAAAAGATCGTGTGATGAATGCCGGCACCGACATAAGGGCTGAACGTCGATTTGGGCATGAAGTGGTACTGCAACATCAGGTGGAACGGCGCCATGCTGGCCTTGCCCAGGGTTGCCCCGCCAGCCTTGAAGGTATGCCGCGTGATGCCCGCCGCCGTATTCAGGGCCAGGTTGTCGTTCAGGTAATAAGTCAGATTCAGGATCGGGTTGGTTTCCGTGCTGGCACTCGCCCCAACGACCGGCGAATCGATGTCCGGGATGACATTGACCAGACCCAGGCTGACATCCAGATTGCCGGCCTGAGCCAGGCCGGTGGAAGCTGCCAGCAATGCGCACAGCAGCGTAGGGATAAAGATGGACTTGTACATGGCGACTCCTCGAAGCGATGGGTTGGTTTCCAGCGCCCCACTGCAAGCGAAAGCGCCGAGGAGTCATTACAGAGGTCAAGGGGAAGTGCGTAAATTGGTGCCAATACGCGGGCAATACCGTATTGATACGGGCTGATAGCGGGTATTTCCGGAGGTATGGGTGGAGTTACACCAGGCCGGTCGCGCCGGAATGCCGTTATTCCGAGGCCACAGCCAGCCAAGGACGGCAGTGCCCGATCAGGTGGTCAGCGGCAGATGGCCGACCTTTACGAAGATCAGGCAGCCGGGTTCGCTGAAGGGGACATGTGCGCTCAGGTGCGGCGAGCGCAGCCAGGTACCGGCCGGGTAGTCGCCGTGCTCATCCTGGAAGATCCCCTCCAACACGAAAATCTCTTCGCCGCCGTAATGCCGGTGGTACTGGAAGCGGGTGCCGGGGTCCCAATTCACCAAGGCCGTATGCGCCCCCTCATACTCCCCCAGGGACAGCACCCGCAGGCCGGGCACCAGGCCGGGGTTCCAGACGCGATCACGCGGGCGCAGCACACTATGTTGCAGATCGTGCCGGGCCAGGTGACCACGCTTGAGGAACAGAGTGCAATCAGTAGCGCTGCTTAGTTGGCCGCTCCAGCCGGGAGGCAGCTTGAGGTAACTGCCCGGCGGAAAATCGTCCGGGGAGGTTCCCAGGCCGCCTTCCAATACCAGTATCTCGGCACCGCCGGGATCGCCCTCCCAGATTTGCGCGCCGGCCGGGTAGCGAACGACCTCGGTGGATGTGGGCTGTTCGCCGCCGCTACGGGCGAGTGGCTTATGGGAGGTGGCGCCGGCCGTGCCATCGCCCCAGGCGAGTTGCCTAGTGTCCAACGCCACATGGCGGCTTAGATCAGTATGCAATTCCACGAAACATCCTTGATTGATGATTGAACCCAGATTGTCCATTAACCATGGCGACGCCGGAGGCCCGCATGTAGCGCAGGCGTCTCGCCTGCTTTGTCCTTCTGATCAGGCCCACGAAGCAGGCGAGACGCCTGCGCTACATGCCTGCCATGGTTAATGGACAATGTGGGTTCAATGCTCCAGCCGGTAGGCAATCGGTACGGCCAGCCGGCTTGCCTGGGGAGGCGAGAGATTTTCCGGCAAGGCCAGAATCGCTTCCTGGAACAGCGCCAGCGCGGCGCGATCCAGAGCGGAGTGGCCACTGCCCTGTTTGATCTCGGCCTCAGCCTGTCCATTCGGGTGGATCAGCGCCTCCAGCAACACCACCCCTTCCTGGCCCATGCGTCGCGCAACCAGCGGATAGCGTTTGAGTTCCGTCAACTTGGCGGTAAGGGCGGCATACCAGCGGCGCTGAACCTCGGCATCGACACGAGGGGGCGGGGCCTGCGCGGGTTTGGGCGGCGCCGCTTCCACGACCGGAGCCGGCGGCGCGGCGGCGACATGGCGAATCTCGGGAATGGGCGTGGCCGTTGCGGCCACGGTGGGCACCGAGACGGGAGCGGGACTCGCGGCCGCGACTGGAACCACCGGCTCCGGCGCGGCAACCGGGGCGGCAGGTGTAGGCACCGGTACCGGTGCCGGTGCGGGCTGCGGCGTGGGTACGCGAGCCGGTAACGAAGCGGCGACCGCCCGCGGTGGTGGCGCGGTAGCGACCGGTGGCGGCGCCGGCGCGGCCCGTTCCAGCGGCGGAGGGGGGAGCAAGGCGACTTCCCAGCGCATCGGCGCCGCCTGCTGGGCAGCCGGCGCGGTGAGCGCGAACAGGAACGCCAGCAGCAGGCAGTGGATGGCCAGTGAGAGCGCCCAGTTGGGTTTAGTCATGCGGCTACCCGCCTATTTCCGGGCAACTTCCAGGCTCACCTGGGTGAAGCCCAGGTTTTTGACCCGATCCACCAGGCTGATGAATTCGCGCAGCGCCAGGCCGCCATCGGCACGCACCACCACCGGCACCTGGCGCCCGGTTCCGGCCAGCGCGGCAGCCAGATCAGTGACCGGCTGGTCGTTGAGATAAACGAGCCGGTGCAGGGTCAGGGTCAGGATCACCGCCGTCTCCTGGCGCGGCGCGGCATGGTGGGCGCGGGCCAGATCGACCGGAATGCGGCCGGTGGCGATGAAGGTGGCGGTAGTGAGCACGATGGTGAGCAGCACCAGCATCACGTCCACCAGCGGCACGACGTTGATGGAGTCGATGTCCTCATCCATGCTGGGCGCGCTCCCTGGCCGCGTCGAATTCCGCCAGTTTTTCCCTTACCCGACGGCGCAGGGCGTTGTTCAGGGCGACGCAGGGAATCGCCACCAGCAGGCCGGCGGCGGTGGCCTTCAAGGCCAGGGCCAGGCCGGTCATGATGCTTTTCACGTCCATATCGCCGCTGGCACCCATGCTCTGGAACGTCAACATGATGCCCAGCACCGTGCCCAGCAGGCCGATGTAGGGGGCGTTGGCGGCCACCGTGCCGATGACCGTGAGGCCTCGGGTCAGATCGGTTTCCAGCTCCACCCGGGTGGTGAAGTCGGCCACCCGCACTTGGCGATAGTGGCCGTAGCGGCCCAGCGCCACCGCCACCGCCCAGATCGACAAAGCCAGCAGCAGGCCGATGACACCGTATTCCACGACTGCTTTCATGGCGTCCATGGGGTTCCTTTGTTCAGGGTTATTTCAGGTTTTCTGTCATCCACGTGGCGAGCAGGGCTTCACCCACCATGCCGGCCACAGCGCGCGAGCGATGCGCGGCGTCGAAGAAATAGGTACGCGGCAGTTCGCCGCGCCATCTACGATCCACGGCGAAGCGCACCCGTTCCGGCATGGTGTCGGCGAAGCTCCACTGGCTGGCGGGGTCCAGACCAATTTCGGCCAGACGAGCGGCCACCGCCGGGGCGAGTTCCGGCGCATCGGTCGCCACCAGCACCAGGGGCAGCGCGGGGTTCGCCTTGATCTGGCGCGCGAAGCTGCTCAATTCCGCCTGGCAATGACTGCACTCCAGGGACCAGAACGCCAGGATGTAGGGCTTGCCCGCGTAACGCTGGGCCAGCGCGGCGGGCGTGGTGGCGTCGAAAGGCCGCGGCAGGCCGGCCGCGCGGCATGGTATTGCCAGCAAGACCAGGCACAGCAAAAAGGCGCTTCTCTTGAATGCCGAGGATAAGAGTGGAAACGCCTGAGCGAGTGCCCTCCCCCTTTTCCAAAGGGGGATTGAGGGGTACCGAAGGGTAGGGGCTTCATCAGATTGTTCCAAGGGTGGCGCATGTGCTCGCGTCGGCAAATCCCCCCTCGCCCCCCTTTGGGAAAGGGGGGAACCTCGCATGTTGGCGTCATCAACAATTGCGGGAAGCGCCAACAAGAACCCGCCGATATTCATATTTTTCCCTCCGGCAAAGGCAGGGCTCGCAGCCCTTCCCGTTCGCTGTTCCAGACCAGCCAGGGTTCTCCGTGGCGGGCGATGAGGAGTGGGTAATCGGAAGGGCCATCGCTACCAAGCAGGCGGCGCGGGGCGGCCCAGGTCTGACCGGCGTCTTCTGAACGCCGGATCCAGACGCTGTAGGCCTTGCCATCGAATTCCCGCCAGGCGAGCACCACCGTGTTGCCGCCGGCGAGGACGGCGGGATGGCCGGCCTGGGCGTCGTCGTCACCAAACTTGACCGGCTCGCTCAGCGCATCGCCGTCCAGGTAGCGGTAGAACAGACCCTGGCGGGTCTTGCCCTGGGTGTACCAGACCAGATGCATCCTTCCCCGCTCATCCGCCGCCAGCGCGCCGCCGTGGTGTGGACAGCCGGCCAGCTGCCACTGGTCGTCGCTCACCCGGCGCGGTGGCGCGGCGGCATCCAGCGAGGTCAAGGCGAAGTCACGGATGTTGCCCGGATAGACGTGGCGCCATAGCACCAAAGGCTGTTCACCTTGCCAGGCCAGGGCGACGCGGCAGCATTCGCAGGTGCTTTCCACCGCGCGCCGGTTGGGCGCGAAGTGCGCGCCGGCATCTTCGGAAACCGCGTAGTACAGCGAAATGCCTGGCGTCTTGCCGCCCACCGCCTCGGCCGCCTTGCGCTCGCGCCCGTCCAGCCAGGCCAGCACCACCCGATTACCACGCACCAGCAGGCTCTCGAAACGGTGGCTGACTTCACCGCTATCGTCGTTGATGGTCACGGGCGCCGCATAGCTCTTGCCGCCATCAATGGAACGACTGTAGCGGACATGGCCGGTGTAGGGCTTGGGCAGGCTGACCGTCCAGCTCACATGCACCACGCCGTCAGGCGCCACGGCGATTTTCGGACGGTTCTCACCATCGGCGGCAATGGCCTCGGGCTCGGTATTGACCTGGCTCGCCGCGCCGAAGCTGACACCGCCGTCGTCGGATCTTGCCACCCAGACATGGCGCCGCTCCACCCGCGCCAGCCAGAGACGTCCCTGATCATCGAAACTGGCGGACACCGCCAGCGGCTTCTCCACCTGCATCCGTGCCGCCCACATGCCGCCGGGCGTGGCCCAGGCGGCGGGTACAAGCAGGAAAAAGATCAGGGCCAGCCTCACCATTTCGCCTCCAGCCCCAGGGTCAGGGTACGCGGCAAGCCGGGAGAAAAGACCTGGGTATTGGAGGAGATGGAGGCGCTTTCGGCGAAGCGCTTATCGGTCAGATTCTGAACGCTGCCGAACAACGAAATGTCATTGCCCAAAGCCCAGTTGCCGCGCAGGTTGAACAGGTCATGGCCGGCATATTTGGCGGTGTTGGCCTGATTCATCCAGTAACCGCCGAGATGGATCCATTCCAGTTGCACCCGAGTTCCCGGCGTCGGCAGCCACGACAAGCGGGTATTGGCGATGGCGCGGGGCGCGGTCTCCATCTCGTTGCCGCTGTAGTTCGCGGTGGCGGGGATCACCCATTCCTCGTAGGTGTGCTTGGCGTAGGAAGCGGACAGGTCGAGATGGAATTGTTTACCCATGGGAATACCCAGGCCCACTTCCAGACCACGGTGCCGGGTCTCACCGGCATTCACCACCTGAGTCACATTGGTGGTGGTATCCCGGTAACTGAGAATGTCATCGTGCTTGGCCAGGTCGTACAGCGATACCTCATAACCGAGCCCGCCGGCTTTGCCTTTCAGGCCGATCTCATATTGATCCGCTTTAACCGGCTTCAGGCCCAGGGTGGCCTGTGCGTTGCCCTGTGCGATGAGTGCCGTTGTGCCGGGGGATGAGCGGAACAGCTGGCCTTCGGAAGGCGCCCGGAAAGCGTGGTTGTAGGACGCAAACAGATGCAGGTTCTTGTCCACGGCGTAGGTGGCGCCCAGTTTCGGGCTCAGATGGGTGAAGCTCACGGTGGTATCGGCCGCCTGGCCGTAATACCTCGTCACCGCCGCGCCGCCGTTTTCGCTGGTGCTGGCGGCCACCGAGGTGGCGGCGATATTGTTGTCGAAGCGATAGCGCAGGTTGTCGTAACGCAGGCCGGCGTTGAGCCGCAGCTTGTCGCTGGGTGAGAACTCGCCGTGCACATAAGGCGAAGCGCCCATGAAGGTGACGTCGTAGTCGTACACCCGAGTGCCGACGCTATAGCCGCTGTAGACCTTGGAAGCGCCGGCGCCGCTGGTGGTCAGCGTCGCCAGGCGGTTTTCCTCGCGGCTGCCGGGGCTGATATCTATGTCCATGCCGGCGATCAGGCGCGCCCGCATCCGTGGGAAATCGCGCCGCCATTTGGCCAACACGCCGAAAGACTGGTTGGCGCTGGTGTAGACCGTCGGGTCGTAGCTCAAGGACCAGTTGGCCAGCAGTTCCATGCTGTTGTCGCGCAGGAAGGGAGTGATCGACACCAGGGTGTCGCCGCTTTCCTTCTCCCAGGCGCTGGACAGGCGCAGGGCATCCACCTTGCGGTAGGAAATGGGGGTGTAGTTGCGGGTGGGATTGTTGCGGTAATCGTTGTCGACGATGGCCGAACTCCCCGCGGTCTGCTGGTCGATGTGGGAATAGCCCAGCACGGTCTTCAGCAGGGCGTCGTCACCCATGGCCCGGTCCCAGCGCAGGGTGGCACCCTGCCGATCGTAGCCGGTGGCGTCGCGCCAGCCGTCGCTATGGGTGAAATTGAGATCGGCCCGCGCCGCGTTCTCGCCCCAGCTGTTGCCGCCACCCAGCAACGCGCGCCACCAACCGTGATCGCCCAGTTCACCGCTGGCGCTGATTTCGGCTTTGGCCGGCGGAGTGCGGGTAAGCACATTGACCACGCCGGCGATGGCGTCGGAACCATACAAGGCGGTACCCGGCCCCTTGTTGACCTCGATGCCGCCGGCACCGGGCAGATTGATCTCATACAGCGCGTTGTGGTTGAAGAAGCCGGTGGAGCGGGTGGGAATGCCGTCCTCCAAAAAGAGATACACCGGGTTGGTGGTCAAGGGTTGGCGAATGGCGGTCATATGGCCCTCCCCCCCCGTGACGTTGACCCAGACGCCGGGCACCTGGCTCATGACCTGTGCGGGATGGCTGGGCTTGCCCTGGCTCAGGCTGTCGCCGTTGATGATGCCGATGCTGGCGGGGGTTTCCGCCAGGGACTGGCCTTCACGGGTGCCGGTGACCGTGATTTCGCCCAGCGTGGCGGTTTCGGCATGAAGGGGAGTGGCGCAGGCGCACAGCGCAAAAAACGCCAGACCATGCCTGGATGGGGGTGTCATGACTTCTCCTATCGCGTCCTTGTTGGTGCGGTCCACCCGAACGGGATCGCCGGGCGGTAGCCACCCCTGGGCGGAGCGGCGGCGGGAGCGGCGCGGTACTGGTCGCGCGCGCGAGTGCGCAATTTAGAGAAAAAGCCTAACGGACACGATGCGGCAAATTGTCGCGGCCGAAGTGGCCTTCTCAGTCTCCGGACGCCCGCGCTTCCAGAAGCACGGGAATGGTTTGCCCGCCACCTTTCGCGTTTTTGACGGTCAGCGTCAGCGGCACCTTGTCACCGGCTTTGATCGGCGCCTTGAGGCCGATCAGCATGACGTGCATGCCACCCGGTTCCAGGCTGACCGGGGTGCCCCCGGGCAGGTCGATCTTCTCCAGTTCGCGCATTTCCATCATGCCGTCCGCCATGCGCATGAAATGCAGTTCCACCACGCGCGCGGCGGGCGAGGCCGCTTTTACCAGGGTCATGTCGGCATCGGCGGTGAGCTTCATGAAGGCGCCGACCACTTTCTGGCCGGGCACGGCTGGGCGCACCCAGGCGCCCTCAACCCTGACTTCGGCGGCCTGGGCCAGGACCGAGAGCGACAGGGCGGCGAGCAATAGACCAGTACGAATTTGCATGTTGTTATTCCTTTAAATGGAAATTCAGGTCGCCCAGAACTTCCTGGACTTTCAAGGCATCGACCGTCGCCGCGACGTCATGCGCGCGCACGATCGCCGCGCCGCGCGCCACCGCGAGCAGGGCCGCCGCGACGCTGGCGATCGAGCGATCCGCTGTCGCGCGGCCGATGAGCTTGCCGAACAGGGATTTGCGCGAGACGCCGATCAACAGCGGCGCGTGCGGCGTGAAACGCGCCAGGGCGCGGAACAGGGCGATGTTCTGCGCCGTGGTCTTGCCGAATCCGAAACCCGGATCGAGCATCACCCGCTCCGGCGCGATGCCGGCCCTGAGAGCCGCCTCCAGGCGCTCGATCAGGAAGGCCTCGACTTCGCCGACCACGTCGTCGTACTCGGGAGCGATCTGCATCGTTTGCGGCGTGCCCCGCATGTGCATCAGGCAGATGCCGCAAGCGGACGCGGCCACGATTTCGAGCGCACCGGGCGCGCGCAACGCATTGACGTCGTTGACCATGTCGACGCCGGCCGCCAGGGCGGCGGCCATCACCTCCGGCTTCATGGTGTCGATGGACAGGGCGGCGCCGCAATCGCGCAATCCGGCCAACACCGGCAGCACCCGATCCAGTTCCTCTTGCTGCGGCACCGGTGTGGCGCCGGGCCGGGTCGATTCGCCGCCGATGTCGAGGATGTCCGCGCCCTCGGCGCGCAGCCGCAGGCCGTGTTCGATGGCCGCTTCGGCGGAAGCGTGGCGGCCGCCGTCGGAAAAGGAGTCGGGCGTCACATTGACGATGCCCATCACCAGCGGGCGATCCAGAGTGAAGCGGAAGCGGCCGCAGTGAAACATTCAGGCCACCTCGAATTCGAGGGTTTCGCAGTTGCCCACCCAGACCCGCCACATCCGCGCCGGCTCCAGACTCTGAAAGTGCCCGGCCACGGCCTGCAAGACCTCGTGATGGGTCACCACCAGCACCACCCCCGGCACTTCAAGCGTGGTCAGTTCGGCGATGAAGTCATGAACCCGCGCCACCATTTCCAGGTAGGACTCGCCGCCGGGCACTTTCCACTGGAAGGGGTCCGGCGCGGCCTGCATGGCCGCCATGTAGTCCACCACCGGCCGTCCCTCGAAGCCCGTGTTGCGGTCATCCAGGCGGGCATCCACCCGGACGTCGGCGCAGTGGCCGCCACAGAGAATGGCGGCGGTCTCCTGGGCACGTTGCAGGCGCGAGACATAGACCCGGCGTATCGGCTCCTGGCGTAGTCGCTCGCGGGCCGCGCCGGCCTGCTGGCGGCCCAACTCGGTCAGGCTCACACGCGCGGCGGGATCGGCATTGCACAGGCCGCTCAGGTTGTATTCGGACTCGCCGTGGCGAATGAAGATGAGCTTCATGCGGGGACCAGCACTTCGCCCTTGCCGCCGAAGGCCAGATCGCCCATGTGGCGCCGCGCGCGCGATGTCTCAGGCACCACGCCGGGCAAGAAAGCATCGGCGTGGCGACGCAGCAAGTTGAGCCAGGACAGTTCGACCACGCCGGAATCGTTGAACGTGGCCGACAGGCTTTCCGGCGCCTTGCCCAGGATCAGACTGCCGCGACGCAAACCGAATCCGGGCGCGCCGGCGCAACCTTCGGCAATGACCAGGGTGCCGGCCAGCATGCGCGCGCCGCAGGCATCGCCGGCGCGGCCGCGCACCAGGATCAGCCCCCGGCGCATGCGGTCGCCGAGCCGGTCGCCGGCATCGCCCGCCACCGCCACCACGCCACCGGCCATGCCGGCGCGGTCGCCGATCAGGGCGGCGCCAAGCCAGTCACCGGCGTTGCCGTGTATCCGCAGCAGTCCGTCACGCATGCCATTGGCGGCAAAGTCGCCGCAATTGCCGGCGATGACCAGTTCGCCGCCGCTCAGGCCCTGGCCGGCGTAATGGCCGGCTGATCCTTCCACACGCAGCACCCCGACCGTCATGTCCTTGCCCAGGTAGTCGAGATGGCGAGCGTCGCCCTGAATCACCAGGGTATCGCCCGAACAGGGCGCCACCGCGAACAATTCGCCCAGGGCGGTGGGATGGCCATCCAGCAACAGCATGGTGGCCGCGATCTCGGAAGTCGATCTGCCGGCCAGGGTCTCGGGCAGCACGCCGCTCATGTCGATGCGGCCGTCGTAGCCGGCGCGCAAGCTCAGGGTCACAGCAGCACTCATGCCAGGATCTCCCGCAGGTGATAGTGGAATTTGCCCAGCTTGCCGCCGTAATTCCCGGCCGACAGACGCACGATGCCGCCCGCGGCGCCCACCGCGCAGACCGCGTCGAGGCCGGCCTTCATGGCCAGACGCATGGCGTCGTCGTCGACGGCGTCAATGACGATCTCCAGCACCGCTTCCACCTCGTCGCTCAGCTCGGATTGGGCGACACCGCGCAGGGTGGGACAGAAAGCATCATTGGTGGACGCCGGCAGGGCCTTGTATTTGGAGCCGATCTTGGAGCCGGAGCGCACCACGCCACCGGGGAACGGGGTGATGACGCCCGCCACCTCGGCGATGGCCGCCACCGCCGCTTCGCAGGCGGCCAGCCCCTGGACATGGGAACGCGCCAGCACCAGGAAATTGCCGCCACCGATGGAACGCAGCAGCCCCGTGCTTTCCTCGGCCAGGAACTCGCCGTCCATCACCGGGATGCGCCAGTAACGCCGTCCGGCCATGAGCTTGGACATCTGCCAGCCGTCGCCGAAATAACGCAGGTTCTTGCCCAGGGGCAGGGATTCCTCGCCATCGCAACCGGCGAACACGGCGGTGGAGGGGCAGGTCAGCACGCACTGGCCGACGCGGCGTTCCAGTTGCTTGGCCAGTTCCTTGGTGGAAACCGAAAACAGCAGGCCGGCGATGCCGGGACGGCCGTCCGGCGTTTCCTCGGGAGACAGCTCCCGCTCGATACCCGCCTCGCAACCGCAGGCGATGACCGAGGTGGCGAAACCGAAGGCCGCATTGGCGGCGTGTTTCGCCCAGGTCAGGGAATCCGCCGTGATGATGATGCGGGTCGCCTTCATGCCGAAGGCCTCGGCGTAGGTGTCGTCGATCAGGACGCCGTTGATGATCATGGCCGCGGAGTTCCCTGGATGAGGTTGTAGGGAGTGTCGCGGTTGGAGAAATCCCCCCCAGCCCCCCTTTGAGAAAGGGGGGAGCAGGGACCGCCGCTTATCGAAGGGTTCCCTCCTTTTTTAAAGGCTCTTATTCCGTTAACTGGTGATGCGGTTGGTGCGGTGGTTCCCCCCTTATTCAAAGGGGGGCTAGGAGGATTTACCCCACGCCGACACCACGCCAAACGCGAATTTTTCACCCGCCCCATCATGCCGCCCTCCCCTTGCACGGGTGCGCAATCAGCTTGCTGGCGCCGCAGGCGCAGATCTCGTCGTCGCTGACCCGGATGTTCTCCATCTTCATGGTCATGTAGCGATCGAAATAGTCTTTCAGGTGCTTCTCGATGCCCTTGTCGTACTCGGTCTTCACCACATGAAGGGCGCCGTTGACCACTTGCACCACGCGGCCATCGCGGACGATGAGCTGGCCGTCCTTGAACACGTATTCCGGCTTTTCGAACATGGCCTCGCGATTGGCGTCGTCGCGATAGACCACGATGTCGGCGGCGGCGCCCTCGCCCAGGTGGCCGCGATCGGACAGCCCGAGTGAACGGGCTGGTGCCGCGCGGGTCATGATGGCGATCTCGTACAGGCTGTATTCCCGCTCCATGCCGCGCAACTGGCTGTGCGCCGCCGCTTCGGCGTTGATCTCGTCCAGCTTGGCATTGCGGAAGCCGCGGTCCATCAGCAGTCGGATCAGGTGCGGGTAGCTGGTGAAGGGCGCGCCGTTGGGGTGGTCGGTGGTGAGGAAGATGCGCCAGGGGTCCGTGACCCGCAGGAACAATTCCAGGCCGATGGCCCATTGCAGTGCGTTGACGAAGTTCTTGTCGCGGTATTTGAACGGCACCACGCCGCAGCCCGAGTCGCACTCGATGTCCATCACCACCCACTTGTCCGGGCTGGCGTGACGGTGGTTGCCATATTGCTTCATGGTGTCGCCCGAGGCGGTGACGGTCTGGCCGAACAGGATCTGGCCGACGTCGGCCGACACGTTGCTCATGCGGTTGATGGCGTCGGCGATGCGCTCCGCTTCCGAGGAAAACTTGCGCTCGCCCTCGGTGCCGTAGCTGTGGAACTGGATGTGGGTCAGGTGGATGGGCAGCCCTTCCGCCGCCGCCATGGTGGCCAGCGTGGTATCGGCGTTGCCGGGAATGCCCAGGTTGCTGGCATGCACATGCAGCGGATGCGCCACCCCCAGTTCATGCACGGCGCGCGCCAGGGCCTGGATCACCTGGCGCGGGGTGACGCCGTAATAGGGATGCGTTTCGTCCAGGTCCAGGTTGCGGGCGTTGAACTTGAAGGCGGAGATGCCGCCCGGGTTCACCACCTTGATCGCCATGGCCTGGCTGGCATCCAGCGTCCAGCCGACATAGTCGTTGATCAGGCGCTGCTCGGCGCCGCTGGAGAGCAGGCGCAGGAAGAAATCGTCGCTGCCCAGCATGGCGTAGGCGCCCTTGTCCACCATCGGC
This sequence comes from uncultured Thiobacillus sp., assembly GCA_964542455.1. Taxonomy (GTDB): domain Bacteria; phylum Pseudomonadota; class Gammaproteobacteria; order Burkholderiales; family Thiobacillaceae; genus PFJX01. Next base: position 232,312 of record CAZIUC010000002.1, read on the forward strand.
GTGTCGCCCAGTTCCAGGTGCGTGTGGCGCGCGTTGACCGGCTGCATGGCCGGCTCGAAACAGGCGGTGTAACCCATCTCGGCATAGCGGTAGCCGGTTGTCCAGGTCGACGGCGCGGCGTGGCCGCAGCCGGCATGCATGTCGCCTCCGGCGCCCAGATGCCGCGCCGGCACGCTGTCGATGCGGTGGTCTTCCGGCAGCAGGGCGCGGGCGATGTTGATCTTGCCGCCGCCGATGTGGGTATGCAGATCGATGGCGCCAGCCATCACCACGCGACCGGTGAGATCGATTTCCGAATCGATCACCGCATCCGGGCCGGGGTCGGCAACGATATGGCCATCCTGAATGTAAAGATCGCGCGCCAGGCCGTCGATGCCATGGGCGGGATCGTAGAGGCGTCCGCCTTTAAGCCGCAGCATGCTTCATCTCCTGTTGAATCGCCGCCAGGACCTGGGCGACACCGGGCAATTCCGTGGCGACCGGCGCCGACAGCGGGAGCGCCACCACGGCGTCCATGCGGTGCAGGAAGCCGACCTGCTGCACCCCCGGCACGGCGACAGGAATGAACACCGCCGGCGGCCGCGCGAACACCATGTCGGCGCGACCGAGGACGATGGTCGGGCATGGCGCGGCCGGCGGGACACGCGCGGGGTCGAAAGTGGAAATCCACAACAACGCATCCACCGCCTCGTTCTCCAGCAGTGTCGATTCGGCGTAGCCCAGTGGTTCGTAGCGCGGGCCAGCCGCATCGAAGGCGGTACGCAAGGGATAACCAGTCTGCCAGGTGCAGACCTGGGCGGCGGAGACACCACCGTTGCCACCGCCCAGCGGCAGCCCGGACCAGCGCGTCGCGCGGTTGAGATCCTTGACCAGGTCCACCATGGCTTGCACGGTCAGGTCGGCCTGGGGGAAATCCAGTTCCGCCGCATTCCAGACCAGCACACCGTAGCGCGCCGCCCGCATGTCGTCCAACAGGGCGTCGATCCGCGCGACAGGGATGCCGGCCACTTCGGCTGTATTCAAGCGGTGGCCGGCCAGGCGGACACGCAGGGCGGCGAAGACTTCACCCAATCGCTCGGGTTGACAGGGGATGGCGAGATCCGCGCCGTGAGTTTGCCCCGACCCGGAGGAGAGGAAGCCAGCCAAGGCAACGACCCGACGACGCGGCTCGCCAAACTGGGACTCGGGCGCCAGACAGCGCTCGAAGAAGCGGGGGAAGGACGCGAGATCGGTACCGGCCAGCACAATCAGGTCGGCACGGTTGCGTACTTCGGAAAGCGTGGTGGTCATCCAGCCGCCATCCTGGAATGCCAGGGTGTTGCGGAACTGGGCGCGGCTGTCCATGTGATCCAGCACGCCACCCAGGCGCTCGGCCAGCGCGATGGCGGCGCGATGCCCGGTGACATCGCAGGCCAGCCCACCGATCAGCGGCCGGCGCGATGACGCCAGCAGCCGGGCGGCGGCTCGATAAGCGTCCGGCAGCGCGACGGGCTGACCGTCCAGCAGGGCAACCCCCTGCTCCGGCACGTCGAACAAGGCCTCGGCGCGCGGGCAGCCACCCGCTTCAAGGCGGGCGCGACCGCCTTGCACGGCGAGAGACAGATCGTCGCAAAGCAACCCGCAAAAGGGACACACAACAGTTTTATCGATCACGGCCATGACAACTCGGCAAGGTATGAGCGGTCAGCCAAGCAGGGATCGTGCCATCTCCTTCGCGCGTACAGGCCCCTTGCAAATCAAGGCCTTCCAAAACCCATCACGCCCTATCGACCTTGGTCGTTTGTCACGGCCATGGCGCATGGGGCGTGACACTCTGTCACGCCTTACTTCCCCCGCAAAAACGCTATCAGCTTGATTGAACAGTGATTTTTTCATGGCACGGGCTTTGCTAACGGGTTCTGAACCAGCCCTTTCAGCGCAAAACGCCATGCCTCTCGCCATTCATCCAAGCGTCACCGTCCGTGCCCCGGCACGGCTGCATATGGGGTTCCTCGACCTCAATGGCAGCCTGGGCCGACGCTACGGCAGTCTTGGCCTGGCATTGGAAGGCTTGGCGGTTCAGGTGCGGGTGCGGGCCGCGGAAAATGTCAGCGCGCAAGGCCCTCAGGCGGAACGGGCGGCGGACTATGCGCGGCGCGCCCTGTCCGCCCTGGGCATCGGACACGGCGCCCTGGTGGAAGTGGAGCAGGCGATTCCCGATCACGCCGGCCTCGGCTCGGGAACGCAACTGGCCCTGGCGGTGGGCACGGCTTTGGCCCGCCTGCACGATATCGAATGGTCGCCCGCCGACATCGCCAAAAGCCTGGGCCGGGGCGGCCGCTCGGGCATCGGCCTGGGCCTGTTCGACCGCGGTGGTTTCCTGGTCGATGGCGGCCGCGGCGGTCAGGACGCGCCGCCCACGGTCATCGCCCATATGAATTTCCCGGCGGCCTGGCGTTTCGTGCTGGTGTTCGATCGCGCGTTCCAGGGGCTGCACGGAGAACAGGAAAAACAGGCTTTTTCCGCCCTCCCCCACTTCCCGGAAGAACGCGCCGGCTATCTCTGCCGCCTGGCCTTGATGGGCGCGCTGCCGGCGTTGGTGGAACGCGATATTCAAGGATTCGGCGCCGCCCTGACCGCCATCCAGGAAGTCATCGGTGACCATTTCGCCCCCGCCCAGGGTGGCCGCTACGCCAGCCCTCGGGTCACCCGCGCGCTGACCTGGCTGCGCGACCACGGCGGCGCCGGCATCGGGCAAAGCTCATGGGGCCCGACCGGTTTCGCCCTGGCGGATTCCGAGATGTCGGCGCACGGCCTGGCCCGTGGCGCGCGTCAGGCATTCGCCGCCGAGAACCTGGAATTCATGGTCTGCGCCGCCCGTAACCGTGGCGCGGAGATCAGCGCCGAGAGGCGTTCCGCGCGCGCTTGCGCCGGATAAAGACAACCCACAGGAAGCTCACATGGAAAAGCCTTATTTGCTGCACTTCGCCACGCCGGGTAACCGCGTCAGCCCATTCGACGTGAACATGGCCTATGACGCCGGCTGGAACGCGGTCATCCCCTATGCCGGCGTCGGCCTCGATGAGATCGCCGACTTCACCCAGGACGCGATATTTTCGCGTGGCCCGAAAGGCGCGAAGCGCACCGGCATTTTCATCGGTGGCCGTGACGCGGTGCTGGCCAGCGATATGCTGAAGCGTGCCCGCAAGGCCATGGTGCCGCCGTTCGAGGTCTCCGTATTCGCCGATCCCAGCGGCGCCTTTACCACCGCCGCCGCGATGATCGCCAAGGTGGAACAGGCGCTGGCCAAACATCATGGCCAGACGCTCACGGGCCGCCGCGTGGCGATCTTCGGCGGCACCGGCCCGGTCGGCATGGTGGCGGCGGTGCTGGCGGCGGAGGCCGGCGCCAAAGTGACCCTCCCCGGCCACGACGGGCTGGCGCGCGCCCAGGCCGCCGCCGATCTGATCAACACGCGCTTCGGGCTCCAGGTGCGCGCCATCGACGGCGGCGGCGAAACCGACAAGCTGGCGCTGCTGGCGGAAACGGAAATCGCGCTGGCGACCGCCAAGGCGGGGGTACAAGTTCTGACCGCCGCGCATCTCACCCAGGCAGCGCAACTGCGGGTGGCGGCGGACATCAACGCGGTGCCGCCATCAGGCATCGCCGGCATCGGCGTGATGGACGATGCCGCCACCCTCATGGCCGCATCCGGCCATGCCGTGGGCATCGGCCCGCTTGCCATCGGCAATATCAAATACCAGGTGCAGCAGGCTTTGTTGCAAGCCATGCTGGCCAGCGACAAGCCGCTCTATCTCGGTTTCGCCGAGGCTTTCATCGAGGCGCGTCGTCGTGTCGCCTGAGAAAAACGCCCGCTCCTGGCTGATCGTCTCCCTGTCCGGGCGCGGCCTGGCCAAGGCTGCGGCGCGCGCCGGCCGGCCGACTCGGGGAATCGACGCCTACGCCGACCGTGACACGCGCGGCCTGAGCCGCGATTGGGCGCGGGTGCCGCCGACCGGGGATTACAGCCTGGAATCCGGCGCCTTGCTAAATGCCGCCGCGCGGCTCTGCCCACCAGATCGCTGCCTGGGCCTGGTCTACGGCTCCGGCTTCGAGTCACGCCCGGAATTGCTGACGCAATTGGCCAAGGATCGCCGCCTGGTCGGCAACGCGCCCGAAGTCCTGGCGCAAACCGGCGACCCCGCCCGCTTCTTCCCGCTGTTGCGGCAACTCGGCATTCCCCACCCGGAAGTCAGCCTCACCCGTCCGCCGCGCTCGTTCAACTGGCTATCCAAGCAGGCCGGCGCCTGCGGCGGCGGCCACATCCTGCCGGCATCCGTCAGCGGCACCCGCCCTGGGCGATATTTCCAGCGCCAGGTCGAAGGCCAGGCCGGTTCCCTGCTGTTTCTCGCCAACGGCCGCGAAATTCGTCCGGTCGGCTGCAACCGTGCCCTGCCGGCAGCGCCGGAAGCGCCCAGCGCCTGGGCGTATTCCGGCGCGAGCAGGTTGGCCGGCGAAAGCTCGGCTTGTCCTGGCGGCCTGCTCGACGCCGCACTTGCCCTGACCCGGGCGCTCGGGCTCAAGGGGCTCAACGGCATTGATTTCGTGGTGAATGGCAACGACTGGTGGCTACTGGAATTGAACCCACGCCCCACAGCCACCGTGGAATTGTGGGATGTGGTGCCGATGCCTTCGCTGTTCCGGCTGCACATCCAGGCTTGCCGCGGGCGCCTGCCGGCCAGCCTGCCCAAGTTGCGCGGTGGTCTCACCTCGGCCGTGGTTTACAGCGGCGAAACACTGCGCATTCCCGACGGCTTCTTCTGGCCGGACTGGTGTTCCGACCTCCCGGAAGACGGCAGCGTGATCGCGGCGGGAGAACCGATTTGCACGGTGCTGGCGGCCGGTGAAAACCGCTTCGTATCCGAACACTGGGCGGGCGAATTGCGCCAGAGCGTCCTGCGCCGCTTGAGCCGTTTGCAACCTTGTGAATTACCGCTACGCGACGGCGCGCGGGCGCCGTCGTTGCCACCGCTGTTGCCACCGCTGTTGCCACCACCCGCCGGCAAACCGGCCTGGGCATGAGAACGCCATGAACCTCGACACCCCCATCAGCATCAATCGACTCGCCACGTCCTTGCTGGAGGACCTGGTTGCACGCGCGGACGAACTGCGCCTCGGCGTTTCCCGCCAGGACAACGGCGTGCGCATCGTCGATGCCGGCATCACAGTGGCCGGTGGCATCGAGGCCGGTCGGCGCATCGCCGAAATCTGCCTGGGCGGACTGGGCCGCGTCAACCTCACCCCCGCCGGCACCTTCACCAACTGGCCCTGGGAACTGTCTGTCTCCACCGCGCAACCGGTACTGGCCTGTCTGGGCAGCCAGTACGCCGGCTGGAGCCTGGCCCACGGCGAGGGCAAGGGCGGCTTCTTCGCCCTCGGTTCCGGCCCCGGCCGCGCACTGGCAGGCAAGGAGGAACTGTTCGCCGAACTGGGCTACAAGGACGCCGCGGACAGCACCTGTCTGGTGCTGGAAACCGACAAGATTCCGCCGCTGGCCCTGCTCGACAAAATCGCCGACCAGTGCGGCGTCGCCCCGGAAAATCTGACCCTGATCCTCACCCCTACCTCCAGCCTGGCGGGGTCGGTGCAGGTGGTGGCGCGGGTGCTGGAAGTGGCGCTGCACAAGGCGCATTTCCTCGGATTCGAGCTGAAGCACATCGTCGATGGCATGGGCACGGCGCCGGTCTGCCCGCCTTCGCCGGATTTCCTCACCGCCATGGGCCGCACCAACGACGCCATCCTGTTCGGCGGCCGCGTGCAGCTGTTCGTATCCGGCGCGGAAGCCGCCGCCGAAGACCTGGCCCGGCGCCTGCCCAGCTCGGCCTCCGCCGACTACGGCCAGCCCTTCGCCGGGATATTCAAGGCGGCGGCTTACGACTTCTACAAGATCGACCCCCTGCTGTTCGCGCCGGCCCAGGTGATCGTCACCTGTCTGGACTCCGGACGCAGCTTCCGCGCCGGGCAGCTTGATGGCGAACTGCTCACGAGGTCGTTCGAATGAAACGCGAAAACGGCTTGTTCGACGACCGGTGGCCTTGTATCGGCGTGGAGAAATCCCCCCTAGCCGCCCTTTGGGAAAGGGGGGGACGCTACATATTCGCGCTGCGCTCACTCCCCCCTTTTCCAAAGGCTCTTTTCTCGTTAGCTGGTGATATGCGCGAAAGCCGATGGGAAGGTGGCTTCCCCCTTTTCCAAAGGGGGACTGAGGGGGATTTCTCCAAGGGTTTTGCTAGTTCAAGCGTCCGAAAATCCCCCCTAGCCCCCCTTTGCGAAAGGGGGGGACGCTACGTTTGCGCGATGCGCTCACTCCCCCCTTTACTAAAGGGAGGCTGGGGGGGATTTAGCGGTCTGCCTGGAGCCCTTATCCCATGATCGGCCGTATCGCCATCTTCACCGATGATCCGGGCTGGCACGGCAAGCGTCTGCGCGCCGCCTTCGCCCGACGTGGCTTCGAGGCAAGCTACGTCGCCCTGGCTGATTGCCGGGTGGACCTGGACGCGGGCGGGGTGATCCTGCCCGGTTTCGAGGATCGTCCGCCGGATGCCGCTTTCGTGCGCGGTGTGTCGGGCGGCACGTTGGAACAGGTGGTGTTGCGCCTGGATTTCCTGCACGTCCTGCCCGCCCTCGGAGTGCCGGTCTACAACCCGGCCCGCGCCATCGAGAAAAGCGTGGACAAGGCGATGACCAGCCTGCTTCTGAAAATCGCCGGTGTCCCGACCCCCGCCACCTGGGTCACGGAATCCGAGGCCCAGGCGCGCGCCATCCTGATTCGCGAAACGGCGCGGGGCAACGAGCTGGTGCTGAAACCGTTGTTCGGCTCCCAGGGCAAGGGTCTGCGCCGCCTGGCGGCCCCGGCCGAGTTGCCCCCGGTCGCGGACTGCCAGGGCGCGTATTACCTGCAACGCTACGTCGGCCCGAGCGGCGCGGCGGCGCTGTGGGAGGACTACCGGGTGCTGGTGGTGGGCGGAAGCAGCCGCGCCGCCATGACCCGACGTGGCGCTTCCTGGATCAACAATGTGGCACAGGGCGCCGACTGCGCCCCGGCGCCGGATGATCCCGAGTTGTATCACTTGGCCGAAGCCGCCGCGCTGGCCCTGGACATGGACTACGCCGGGGTGGATCTGATGCGCGACCGCGATGGCCGTCTGACGGTGTTGGAGGTCAACAGTATTCCCGCCTGGCGCGGCTTGCAGAGCGTTGTTGAAAGCGACATCGCCCAGGTGCTCGCGGACGATCTGCTGGACCGGCATGTGTTGCGGCAACGCCGGGAGTTGCGGGCATGAACGCCTGCGCCAACGCCTTCCTGGCCGCCTGCGAATTGGACGTGCTGGCGCTGAAGCCCGGCAATGTCAGCGTCCATTCGCCCGGCCACGGCATGACCGCCGAGGATTTCCGCGTCAGTGCCAGAGCCGCCGCGCCGCTTGTCTGCGATCCGGAACTGAGCGTCGGCGAGCGGGTGTACTGGGCGATGGAAGCGACCTGGGATGTGGTGGGCTGCAACACCAACCTGGGCATTCTGCTGCTGGCCGCGCCGCTGATCCACGCCGCCCAGCAACGTCAGCAGGGTGAATCGCTGAAGCAGCGACTCAACCGCACCCTGGCCGGACTGACCCGGGACGATGCCGAGTGGGTATACCGCGCCATCCGTCTGGCCAACCCCGGCGGGCTGGGCAAAAGCACCCATCACGACGTGGCGGAGTCGCCCCGCGTCACGCTGTTGACGGCCATGCATGAGGCCGCCACGCGGGATCGCATCGCCCGCCAGTACAGCAATGGATACAACGACATCTATGAAACCGGGCTGTCCCGCCTGCGCGACGGTCGCACGCGCTGGGGCAACGAGGAACGGGCGGTGACCGCCACTTACATGAGTTTCCTGAGCGCCTTCCCGGACAGCCATGTCTGGCGCAAATACGGGCCGGCCTCGGCGGAAGAGGTGCTGATCCAGGCCGCGGCCTGTCAGGTCGAACTGGCGCATTGCCAGGACTGGGAAGCGGCGCGCGGCCATCTGGAACAACTGGATGGCAGCTTCAAAGCGGCCCACATCAACCCCGGCACCAGCGCCGATCTGACCGTGGCGGCCTGCCTGGCGGAGCGCCTGTTGCTGGCCGATTTCGATTTACAGCGTGTACCGGTTGAAGGCTCGGCGCCGGAACGCGATTTGAGGCAAGCCGAGCCATCTTTTTCTTCAATTCAAGGAGTTTGTCATGGCGAAAATTGATCGTGTAATGGTGGGTGAGTCCCTGGTGGGTGACGGTAATGAAGTGGCCCACATCGATCTGATCATCGGCCCACGTGGTAGCGCGGCCGAGACCGCGTTCTGCAACGGCCTGGTCAACAACAAGGACGGTTTCACCAGCCTGCTGGCTGTGGTGGCACCGAACCTGCCCTGCAAGCCCAACACCCTGATGTTCAACAAGGTGACCATCAAGGGTGCCAAGCAGGCGGTGCAGATGTTCGGGCCGGCTCAGCGTGGCGTGGCCATGGCCGTGGCGGATTGCGTGGAAGACGGCACCATTCCGATGGCCGAGGCTGACAACCTGTTCATCTGCGTGGGCGTGTTCATCCACTGGCAGGCCGAGGACGACACCAAGATCCAGGACTACAACTACGAAGCCACCAAGCAGTCGATCAAGCGTGCCGTCGCCGGCACGCCCACGGCCGCTGAAGTGGTTGCCCAGAAAGGCACGGCCGGCCACCCGTTTGCCGCTCACATCTGATTGCTGAGGTGACGTAATGGTGCATTGTCGGGAGTGCAACGCGGAATTGGCGACGCTGGATACCGGGCATCTGCTCGCCTGCAGCGGGCTGACCCTCCAGGAATACGCCCTTCGCCATGCGCTGCCCCTCGATCTGTTGCTCACGGCGGACAGGATCGGGGAGTTGGAAGCCGACCCGCCTTTACTGGCGGGCACGGTTCCCGACGAAGCAGCGCGGGCGGTCCTGGCGGGTTTGCGCATGGCCGGCAAGGTCCATGACGTCGGCAATCTGTGTCATGTGGAAGGCGAAGTGGTCTGGCTCGATCTGCTGTTCTGGGATATGGCCAGGCTGTCGCCTTACGGCTTCCACTTCCGGCAGGAGTACCACTACGCCCCCGGCACGCATCGGGTGGTGGCAAAGAATCGCCTGTCCACCCAGAAGCGCAATCTGGTCGGCCCCTGGCTTCCCGCCAGGGTGCCACCTCCGGAACAACGTTTGCGGTATGCCTGTTATCTGGCCCATGCCGCCGAACGGCATGCCGGATTTTTATTCCTGCCCTTCGTCTCGTCTGACGAGGCCGAAGCGGCAGCCCAATTCTTGCAACAGGAGCTGGGTGTCGCCACCCGGCGCCTGGAGGCCGGCACCCCATTGCTGCGCACCCTCACCCGCGCCGATGCCGAGCGCCTGCTCGACGCCCTGCGCCCGGAACTGGAAGCCATGCCCGACGTGTGGGCACGTTTTCACCCGGATACCCCGGAAGTCACGGTGAGCAAGGAAGTGGTGTTCGATTCCGCCCATTTCCTCACCGACCATCCGGCCAAGTGCAGCAACCTGCATGGCGGGCGCTACGTGCTGCATGTGAAGGTGCGTGGCCAGATCGACCCGGTGACCGGCTGCGTGCTGGATTACGGCTATCTCAAGCGGGTGGTGAATGCGCAAGTGGTGGAGCGTTTCGACCATCACACCCTGAACTACGCCGGGCCGGAACTGGCCTGGCGCTCCACCACCGAACTGCTCAGCGTCTACATCTGGGAGCAGATCATCGATTTCCTGCCGGGGCTGGCGGAACTCACGCTGTACGAGACGCCGCAGTCCTGGTGCCGCTATACCGGACCCGACCTGGAAACCTGGCAGATCCAGGGTTCCCAGCCGCTGCTGAAGCGGTTTACCGATCCCACCCTGGGCCAGTCGCCCTGGCGGGATTCCTTGCGTCCCCAGGCCTGGGATCATGGCAAGCGGCAAGGTCTGTCGGGCTGAGCCGGCCATCATGCAGGGCGGACGCCAGCAGCACGCCGGCCGCGCCGGCCTGGGCCAGCGCGGCCAGGTCGGCGGACTCGCGCACACCACCCGCCGCGTAAAAGCGCTTTTCCGGAGCGCGCGCCCGCAAGGCCGACAGACGCGCCAGATCAGGGCCCTGGCCGCTACCCACGCGTTCCAGGGTCATCACGATGAGGTCGTCGGGCCAGGATGTGGCCTGCTCAAGCAAGTCAGCCGGCCCGAGAAATGCCTCGTCACGAAAATCCAGGGAGAGGATGCCGTCAGTCGCCGCTTTCGCCGCCGCCGTGGTGCCCAGACATTCGCTGCCCAGCACCGGCCGGCCCAGTTCAAGCGGCCAGGCGGCAATCTGCCCGGCATCGCGCAGGCCGCTGTCCACCCAGAATTCGAGTTGCGGATGGGTGACGCGAAGCGCGGCGATCTCGCGGCGATGGTCGCCGCGCCGCAGGATCGCATCCAGATCGGCGATGTAGCAGTGCTGGAACGGATACAGGCGCAACAGCCCGTCCAGCACGTCGGCCGGACGACTCGATGGACACAAGGCGGAAACCAGCGGGCGGTAGTCGTCGCGCCGCCCTTCCCGAGCATGCACCACCTGGCCGGCCATCAGATCGAGCACGGGAATGAGCCGTAAAGGAATGGACATGAAGATTTTCGTTTATGAATATGTCACGGGCGGGGGCTGCGCCGGCCAGCCACTGCCCGCGTTTCTGGCGGATGGCGAATTGATGTGGCGGGCGCTGGTGGACGATCTTACCGCCATCCCCGGCGTGGAAGTCATCACCCTGCGCGACGATCGACTGCCGTCAAACCCCTTGCCGGGCGCGCATATCTTCACCACCCGCGCCGCCACCTTCACCGAGGATTTCCGCCGCTGCCTCGATCTGTCCGACGCGGTGTTGACCGTGGCGCCGGAGAGCGGCGGCGTCCTCGAATCCCTCAACCGGGGCGTACTGCTGGCCGGCAAGCGGCTTCTCGGCTCGCGCCCCGAGGCCGTGCGTATCGCCGCCAGCAAGCTCGCCACCGCCGAATGCCTGCAGGCGCATGGCGTGGCGACCATCCCGACTTATACCTCCCCCTATCTGATGGCGCGGGAAAGCCCCGTGGTCATGAAGCCGGATGATGGCGCGGGCTGCCAGGACACCCATCTGTTCGCCAGCCTGGAAGCGGCCGAGGAATGGACGCTGGCGCATACGACCGACGGCCAGGTATTCCAACCGTATGTCGCGGGCATGGCGCGTTCCCTGTCGCTGTTATGTTGCGAAGGCCATGCCCAGTTGCTGGCCGTGAACCGCCAGCATGTCAGCCCCAAAGACGGCCGTCTCGAATTCCATGGCGTCTCCGTCGACGATCGGGTGGACGCGGATGGCCGCTATGCCGATCTGGCCAGACGCATCGCCGAAACCATGCCTGGTTTGTGGGGCCATGTCGGCGTCGACTTCATCGAAACCCGTCAGGGCCCGATTGTCGTCGAAGTGAATCCACGCCCCACCGTATCCTATGCGGGCCTGAGCGCCACCCTGGGATGCAACCTGGCGCGGCGGCTGCTTGACCTGCCGTCGTTCACACCGCCACGCCGCGGACACTCGGCGCAACTGGAGAAGGCACATGTCCACTGAAACCGTGATGGGTTGGGACGTGGGCGGCGCCCACCTGAAGGCGGCCCGCCTTGAAGCCGATGGGCGCCTTTCCGGCATCTGGCAGAAATACTGCCCGCTGTGGCGCGGCATGGAGCATCTTGACAACGCACTGGGCGGCATACTCGGCGAGCTACCCGGCACTCCGACTCGGCACGCGGTCACCATGACCGGAGAAATGACCGACTTGTTCGAGAACCGTGACAACGGCGTACATGCGCTGGTGGACCGGTTATGCGATCAACTGGGCGGCGCCGACCGGGTGCGGTTTTATGCCGGCGCCGACGGCTGGATGAACGCCGGGTCCACCCGCCTGCGGCCGCAACCGGTGGCCTCGGCCAACTGGCATGCCACGGCGGCGATGGTCGCCGCGTGCCTGGGTGACGCCCTGCTGGTGGACATCGGCAGCACCACCTGCGACCTCATTCCGGTGCGTGGCCGGCGCGTGTCCAGCGCCAGCGGCAGCGACAGCGACCGTCTGGCCTCGGGTGAACTGGTCTACAGCGGCGTCGTGCGCACGCCGCTCATGGCCCTGGCGGACATGGCCCCGGTGAAGGGACGCTGGACACCGCTGATGGCCGAGCATTTCGCCACCACCGCCGACGTTTATCGCGTGCTGGGCTGGTTGCCGGAAGCGGCGGACCTGCACGACAGCGCCGATGGCGGCGCCAAGACGGCGGCGGCCAGCCGTATCCGCCTGGCGCGCATGGTGGGACGCGATGCCGGCGAGATGGCGGATGCCGCCTGGGACGAACTGGCGGCCTGGTTCGTCGATGCCCAGTTGGACAAAATCGCCCGCGCCGCCCGCCAGGTTCTGTCCCGAGGCCTGTTGCCCCCGACCGCGCCGGTGGTGACGGCGGGCAGCGGCGCCTTTCTCGGCGAACGCCTGGCGGCCCGCCTGGGCCGGACAGCGCTGGATTTTTCCAGCTTGCTGGGCGCGGACGCGAATCGGCAAGGCGCCACCTGGTGCGCGCCGGCCATCGCGGTGGGCTGGCTACTGAGGAAGGAAAAATCATGAACCCGACGACGCCACTCGCGGCCCGCGGGCTGAGCCCCCTCCCCTACCGCCCGGACAGCGCCGAGCTGTTCGAGGCCATCGCCGACGAACCCTGGGCGGTCTTCCTCGATAGCGGACGCCCCCGCTCCACCGCCGGGCGCCTGGACATTCTCGCGGCGCGCCCCTACGCCACCCTGGTGACCCGTGGCGGCATGACCGAGATCCGCCATTCCGGGAAATCGGCCCTGAGCGAAGTCACGCTGTCTCCCGCCGACCCCTTCGATCTGCTGCGGCAAACCCTGGCGGCGGACGGACGCCCCAGCCCCCTGCCCTTTGCCGGCGGCGCCATCGGCTACTTTTCCTATGATTTGGCGCGGCGTCTCGAACACTTGCCGGCACAGGCGCGCGACGCGGAAGCCATTCCCGAGATGGCGGTGGGCATCTACGACTGGGCGGTGGTGGTGGATCACGAGGCCCGGCAGAGCTGGCTGGTCTGTGCCGGTCGCGATCCGCGTAGCGCAGCGGCCTGGGACAAACTGATCGCCCTGTTTTCCGATCCGCCGCCGCTCGGTTCGGCGTTCCCGCCGCGCCGCCCATTCCAGGTGACCGGCCCGGTGGCCTCCAACTTCGATCAGGCCGCCTACCAGCGCGCCTTTGCCCGGATTCAAAGCTACATCACCGCCGGCGACTGTTATCAGGTCAACCTGGCGCAACGGTTTTCCGCGCCGGTGACGGGCGACCACTGGTTGGGCTACCAGGCCCTGCGCCGGCTCAACCCGGCGCCCTATTCCGCCTATCTGAACCACCCCGCCGCGCGCATCATGTCCTCGTCGCCGGAACGCTTCCTGGAAGTGAAACAGGGCCGCGTGGAAACCAAGCCGATCAAGGGCACCCGGCCGCGCGCCGCCGCGCCCGAGGCGGATTCCGCGCTGGCCCGCGAGCTGTGCGAAAGCGGCAAGGACCGGGCGGAAAACCTGATGATCGTGGACCTGCTGCGCAACGATCTGGGCAAGGTCTGCGCGCCCGGCTCCGTTGCGGTGCCCAAACTGTTCAAGCTGGAAAGCTTCGCCACCGTGCATCACCTGGTCAGTACCGTGACCGGGCGTCTGGCCGAGGGGCTGGATGCGGTGGCCCTGCTGCGCGCGTCATTCCCCGGCGGTTCAATCACCGGCGCGCCGAAACTGCGCGCCATGCAGATCATCGAGGAACTGGAACCGAACCGACGCGGCGTCTATTGCGGCAGCGTCGGCTGGCTCGGCTTCAACGGCGACATGGACAGCAACATCGCCATCCGCACCCTGGTCAGTTCGAACAACGAAATGCGCTTCTGGGCGGGCGGCGGCCTGGTGGCCGACTCGAAGGCGAACGAGGAATATCAGGAGTGCATGGACAAGGCCGCCGCCATGCTCAGGCTGATGCGCGAGTGTGGTGGTGAACGGGAACAGGAGGGCGCGCAATGCTCCGCGTCGTGAAACTGGGCGGCAGCCTGCATGACTCGCCGCTACTGCATGATTGGCTGGATGCGCTGGCGCGCGCCGGTGGGCGCATCGTCCTGGTGCCCGGCGGCGGCCCCTTCGCCGACACCGTGCGCGCCGCGCAGGGCCGGCTGGATTTCTCCGACGCCACGGCACACCGCATGGCGCTGCTGGCGATGGAACAGTACGGGCTGTTGCTGTGCGACCTCAACCCCGGCCTGCGACCCGCCGCCTCCCCGCAGGCCATCACGGAAATCGTCGCGCGCGGCCTCACCCCGGTCTGGCTGCCCTCGGCCATGTGCCGCGGCGTGCGGGATGTGCCGGAGAACTGGTCGGTCACCTCCGACAGTCTGGCCGCCTGGCTGGCCCATCACCTGGGCGCCGAAGCGCTGGCATTGGTCAAGTACGGTAAGAACGACGCGACGGACATCCAGGCGCTGGTCGATAGCGGCCGGGTGGACAGTCACTTTCCCGAATTCACCGCGCGCTTCGGCAAACCGGTCAGCATCCTGTCCCACGACGACCCCGCCGCCCTGAGTGCCTGGCTGACCCGCACCCTCTTTCCGGTGTTCGCGGTGGAACAACTGCCATGCGAGATGTGAGGCGCGGGAAACCGGTGGACTGGCCGGCGGCCCATACGCCGTAGGGTCACGCCCCCCCGCATTGAGCCGGAATGTAGCGCCGGCGTCTCGCCGGCTTCGTGGGCCTGATCAGCTGGACGAAGCCGGCTGTCGCGCGCCCCGTCCAATAACAAAGCGCCTACACATATGCACAGTTTTATACACCATATGAATTGATTAACAGCAATACTCTGTATATATTTATGTGCATATGACTGAAGAATGCACAATCCAACTCTACGCGTCAGACCGCTGGCACGACGTTGCCAATACCACGCTGTTCGGGCAGGCGGAATTGGGCTGGCGCACGCCGACTTATACGGGCTACGCCACGGAATGGGCACTGGAGCACGCGGGCGCTCGGGACGCCTGGGCACTGGGCAGCCAATTCCCGGTATCTCTGGTGCCACTGAAATTCGGCCATTGGCCAGTCTTCCTCATCGACATGCTGCCTCAGGGCTATGGCCGTGGCGAACTGCTCCGGCAACTGGGGCTGCCGGAAACCATGGAGGCCACGGCGGATTGGCTCTTGCTGCTTGCGGGCGCGGGCAACCCCATCGGCAATCTGCGGGTGAAGGAAGCCGCGCAATGGGTGGCGGAACGCAGCGGCCCCGTCCGGGGCTTCAGCGACGAGGAAGTGGCCGCGCGCTCGGAAGACTTCATGCACTACCTCAGCCTGCATGGCCTGTTCGTGGCGGGTTCCAGCGGCGTGCAAGGCGAATGGCCAAAAGTGCTGCTGACGCGGGCCAGGGACGGTTTGCTCTATCTCGACCACACCCTCCCGGACGATGAAGGGGTGGAGCACTTCATCGTCAAATTCGGCCGGGGCGCCAATGAACGACTGGCCGCGATTCTTCGGCATGAAGCCCCCTACATGACCATTGCCAAACACTTGGGACTGCGTGTGCACGCGCCCCTGACCTTGCGTGAGCAGGCCTTGTTCATCCCGCGTTTTGATCGTGTGCAAGTCGCTGGCCGGCTTGTTCGGCTTGGCCAGGAGAGCCTGGCGGCGCTGACCGGACGCGCCGGATTTGGTGTTGCCCCCAGCCATGACGAGGCCTGTGTGAAGCTCGCTCGCACATGCGGCCACCCGGCGCGGGAGGTGCTTGAATACCTGCGCCGGGATGTTGCCAACCTCGCCTTGGGCAACAAAGACAATCACGCCGGAAACACCGCCATACAACGGGATTTCGATGGCGCCATCCAGTTGACCCCGGTGTTTGATTTCGCGCCCATGTACCTGCATCCGGACGGCATCGCGAGGCGTATCCGCTGGCAAGGCAAGGAGCAAGAAACCCCTGACTGGAACGCCATTCTGGAGGAGGTATGCGAAGCCTGTGATCTACCAAAGGAACCCCTCGTGGCGGGACTGCGGGCCATGGTTCAGCCACTACTGGACGTCGCGCGCGAAGCTGACGCGTTCGGACTGGAGCCGGAGGTCCAGGAATACCTGCTTCCCGGCATCCATGCCCAGGCGCGCGCGCTGGAACTGCTGCACTGAGGAGGCGACATGGACAAACGCTACAAACCGATTTCGCTTTCCCAGCAAATGCAACTGCGCCAGCAGGCCATAGCCGACCTGCTGGCGCACCAGGAATGGTCATTGCGGGAATCGGTATGCCATCTCAAGAAAAGCCTGCGGCTGACCACGGCGGACCTGGCCAAGCTGGCCGGCGTGTCTTACCGCACCGTGCAGGACATCGAACTAGGCCGCAGCCCAGGCACCGTTCAGACAATGGACCGCATCCTCGGCGTGCTTGGGCTGCGCTTGGGCGTGGTCATGGCGCAAGAGGAATGAATCGGTGGAAGCCAGCGTCAGCAATTGACGCGCTGGCTCAACGCCCTGGTTGATGGCGGGGAACGTAAGGGAATAACGACGTCACCACGGTTTGGAACTATCCATCCGTGCTTCCAACATCGGTGTCGGGTACTAGGCCAAATTTGACTCTTGGCTATGACATCGACAACTTAGCGAAGCTTACCTTGCGCGTACAAACGCTCGAACTCCCGCCTCGCTCGTATGTGTTTGTTGCCGCACTCGACCATGTTGCGGTCAGTCAGGATTTCGCATTCTGGTGGTGGCGAATACCAGCGTCCCCACCGCTCCTCCTTATCTTTGGCCGAGTCACGCGAGACAGCGGACGCATCACTTCGGACAGGCACCAATGATGCGTTCGAACGTGGTTCCGGACGTTCCGCAGTGGCGGAATCCATGCCTCTCTCAGGGATGTCCATGTTCGCTGTAACTTGATGGCGAGTGACCATGTTGGTGACCAGGTCCCCCATTTCTTTGATAAAACTGTTTGCGGCGAAGAGCAACACCACAACCAGAACGACTCCTGCTGCGAGGTTCTTCTTAAGTCGATCGCCAGGGTGGCGTTGTTTCTTGGCCGGTAAACTGAATCCGTGTCGCGCCGCAGAGCGATCACGTACTGCGACCGGCAAACGTGGGCGGTGAGTCGCGGCCCCTTTTCCCTTCTTCCCTTGAAGCCCCATGCCGCTGATAGTTGCGTTGATCGTTTCCTTGTTGGCATGTCGTTGACGCAATGATTCCAAATGGATTCGGTCTGTTTCATCGCTACGCTCCAGCATCGATGACTTCAATTTCTCAGCCAGCGTGGAGGCCTCGATCTCGGAAAACAGAGCAATCTTCTTGCTGCGAATGTAGTCGGCGTAGCCGGTGTTCAGAACGTTGGCCGGCATGGGGGTCTTGAACTCCGAGTCACCACAGAACGCGATGACCGAATGGAACAGGTACTCCTCCACGCTTAGCAACTCAGACAGAGACTTGATGTGCCGAACGTTCTGCCTGATAGGGTTCTGGAATTTGTCTGTTCGACCATTCGCACTTCGGGTCCACTTGGGCTCACGTTCCTTGCCGAATATCCAGCCGAAGTAGTTCTTCGTCTCAACAACAAAGATGCCGTACTTGGAGATTACGACATGGTCGATTTGTGTGGTGCCATCGTCGAGCATGACGGTGACGTTGTGCACCGCGTGATATTTGGTGCGATCGAGTGTCGCAATATCCAGTGCAACGCGAATCTCGCCTTCCACCCCCTTATTTGATGGCTGGCCCATCTTCAATCTCCCACTATTTGTGTCTCCCGCCAGGGCGGGTCTCAGACGCCGAATTTTCTATGAATAGGGCAGTGCGAGCATATATGCACAAAGTTGAGTCAAGTTTGGCAGAGCCGCTCCCGACGGGTCGTACCATAGGCCATGAAGTGGACAATTATCAACGGCCGGTTTGGCCAAGCAAGATGAGTACGGTCACCGCATCCACCGACGAGGTTATCTTCCCCGCATCGACTTTCAGACGCCTATTAAAACCCATGCATCGCGACATATTCCCGCGCGGTGGGAATATGCCGCGGTAGGCTGTCATCGTTCGGGCGCACCGCCTCCCAGCCCAGAGACGCCAGCCAGATCGAGCGGGGAATCGGTTTCTCGCCGTCACGGTAATAGATCAACATTCGGCGCGAGATGCCTTGCCTGGGCGAACAGCGCAGCTTCCTTGAGGGGCCGTGGGATGGGTGAAGTGGCGATCCACTCGCCGAGATCGACCTCGAACATTTGTCCATCCGCGTAAATCAGGCGCGGCCGGTGGTCCGACTGGGGCGTCACGGCGGTCAGTTGAAAATGCTCTTTGCGCTTTGTTGCAGTTCCTCGAATTTCTCAGCCAGCATGGTTTGGTTGGTCCTGGCCCAGGCCAGTACATCGGTAATCTCGCGCGCGGCCACTTTGCCATGCAGGATTTCCAGCGTGGCGATGGCAACCCAAGCTTCACGTCCATCGTTGAGCACGACATGAAAGTGTGGAGGAGCGTGGTCTTGTGGGTTGATCCGAGATCATTCATTAGCCGAAGAAGGCATGTAGCGCAGGCGTCCCGCCTGCTTTGTCCTTCTGATCAGGCCCACGAAGCAAACGGGACGCCTGCGCTACATAGGGCCGACAACCGGCCAGCCAGAACTACGGACTTGAGGCCATCGCCATGTCCATACGATGTGTCACACCGCCAGCGCCATCTCCCGCCCCATTGCTTCGCTGAGCGCCGCCAGGGCGTCCGGGTCCAGCGCCTGAGTGCGGGCATGTTTGTGGCAGAGGGCGCCGCGAAAGCCGAGGTAGTCGGGGTTGATAGGCGCGAGGGTGGGGATGTCGGCCAGTTTGAGCGAGCCGGCTAGGCCGGTGAGGAGGCCGAGGTTTTTGGCTTGCGCGACGAATTCCGCCAGGCGCGGCGGCGGTTGATGCCGCAACAGACTGCCGCCGGTCTTGTTGGCGGTGTCGAGCATGACGCCGGCGAAGCCGTGCCTGGCCAGATGCGGCAGCAGTTGGAAATCGGGTTCGCGGTCGGCGAACAGCACCGCGACCAGACGATGGCGGGCGGCGAGGGGCGCGAGCGCGGCCAGACAGGCCATCAGGCTGGCGGCGGGAAACAGGCCGATCTTGACGAAATCGACGCCGGTAGCGGCCATCTCGGCGACGGCGCGCGCGACTTCCCGCGCGGGCATGTCGGGGAAATCGCCGATGGTGGCGCTGACCGGGGCGAGTCCGTCCACGGCGGCGACGATGGCGCGCACGATTTCATGCGGCAGCGCACCGAGGGCGCCGGCATGCGGGTTCTTGGCGTCGACGATGGCGGCACCGGCGGCCAGCACCTGACGCGCTTCGGCGGCGTCGGTGACGCTGGCGAGCCAGGCGCTCATGCCGCCCGCTCCAGGCTGGCCCGGTGCGCGGCGATTTTTTCCTTCAGCCAGCCCCAGGCTTCCAGCTCGCGCGGGCCGGCGGTCTTGTCGATGGCGATGGCGAGATAGGCCATTTCACTATCGACCTTGTCGGCCGGCAGCATGCCGAGGCGGCTGACCAGGATGCAGGCTTCGATGACGGCGGCCTGGGCGCGGTTGTGGCCGGGGAAAGGCGCGTGGTTGTAACTGGCGACTTCGCGGCAGAGGAAACGGGGCCGCACGGAGTCTTCCTCGATGCGCGCGACTTCCAGTTCGACATGGCTCAAGGCGTTGGCCAGACGGCCACAGGCGATGCGCTCGCAGGGTGTGAGCGGCCAGTCGCGGCGGCCGGTGAGGCTGCCGGCGAAGACGCGCACGTCGTCGCTGTGGCTGAGGGCGGCAACGCCGCTGGCGCGCAGGTTGTCCAGGGTGCGCGAGGGATGGAACGGCGCCAGGACGATGAATTCCCCTTCGCGCCGGAAGCCGAGCGGGGCGATGTGGGTGGCGCCGTCCTGGGTGGCGGTGGTGAGGAGGGTTTCGAAGATCTGGCTCATGGCTCGACGCCCCCTTTTTTAGAGGCTCTTTTACTGTTAACTGGTGATGCGGTTGCTGCGGTGATTCCCCCCTTTATCAAAGGGGGGCCAGGGAGGATTTCTGAGACGGCTGCACAGGCAAACGTCGCTAAATCCCCCTCGGTCCCC
This sequence comes from uncultured Thiobacillus sp., assembly GCA_964542455.1. Classification (GTDB taxonomy): domain Bacteria; phylum Pseudomonadota; class Gammaproteobacteria; order Burkholderiales; family Thiobacillaceae; genus PFJX01. The sequence goes on from CAZIUC010000002.1 coordinate 252,480, forward strand.
CTTTGATAAAGGGGGAGGTCACTCCCTCGGGCGTTTTCTGTGGCATCACCAGGTAACGGTAAAACAGCCTTTTTAAAGGCGCTTTTCTCATTAATTGGTGATGCGGTTGGCGCGGCGGTTCCCCCCTTTTTCAAAGGGGGGCTAGGGGGGATTTCTGAGGCGGCGGCCCAGGCAAACGTCGCTAAA